>JAPDQK010000012.1:0-93859 GCA_034505955.1 Candidatus Zhuqueibacter pondensis | reverse complement strand
ACGAAGCTCAGGCCGAACAGGTTGGCGACGGAATCGGGCTTATCCCCGATCTTGACATACACCCAAAATTCGCTGCCGGCCAATTGCGGGCTGGTGACATTGACATAAATCGGTGCAGCTTTGGTGGTGAAGCGCCATACGGATGACCACGCACTCTCGCCGCTCGCATTCACGGCCTTGACGCGCCAGTAGTAGGTCGTATTAATAACCAATCGCGCTCCACTGTAGGAGGTCGAAGTCAAGCCGCTTTGGTTGACAACCGGAGCAGAAAACGTTGAATCGCTGGAGACTTGCAGCTTGTACGAGGTGGCGCCGGTGACTGCGTTCCAGTGCAAAGTCGGGGTTGCCGAAATTCCGGTGGCGCCGTTTGCGGGCGAAAGCAGCACGGGAGCGGCGAGAGGACCCTCTTGGTAAAGCGCCTGAATTTCGGCGTCGGACAAGGCGCGGTTGTAGATGCGTATATCATCCAAAGCACCATCAAAATACCGCATCGAAGGTTCGCCGGATGGTCTGATACAACCAATGATCACGTCTTGCGTTGTTGGCTCTATATTTCCGGTAGAATTTTTGCTATTGAGGAGATTTCCGTCCAAATACAACCTGAGTTGACCAGGGTAGGAAAAAGTAACAACCACATGATGCCACTGATTATCCTGCGGAGTCCAATTGCTTCCAACCTCGTCATAATCTATTCCACCTACAGCGGTTTTTAACCCCCAACCTGTAACGCCTTGACAATAGTCAAAACAAATCAAATACTCATAACCTGGTGTATTGTGATCAGATTTACTAATAATATATTCACCAAGTTTTGAAGAGGCAGGTTTGAACCATGCCGACAAAGTCAAACTATTGGTAAGCTGTAAACTGGGACCATGCCCGCAATTAATTAAATTATTGCTCCCATTGAACATGTACGCCTTGTTTTGATTCCCAAATCTATCCTGAGTAAGGGTGCAGCCGCTAACCATTCCATTGTTTCCATTTCCGCTTTCATCATTCGCATTGCCGTTAAAGGGATAATAGGCGACTAATCCGTTTTCGTTGTAAAGTGCCCGAATTTCGGATTCTGTTAAAACGCGATTATAGATTCTTATATCATCAATAATACCTTTGGCAAAAGCCGCAGGGTCGAAAGGTCTATCCGACTGAACACCTATCATCATATTTACAGAATTAGCCATGCTTGAAGAACTGTTGGTATTATATTCACTATTCAATATTCCATCAAAGAATATTTTTATTTTGGTACCACTGCGTTGCCCAACAAGAAAATGCCAATTATTATCGAAAACATTTCCGCTACCACCACTCGTGTAAAGAGCTTCTGGACCAGGTCGAACATTAAATAGAGCTTGCCCGGTAGGATATGTTTCTATTAACCAACCCTTACCATGACTTAATAAATATTTATTTACAATAACTTGACCATGAGTTGTAGCTTGTAATTTTGTCCAAACACAAACGGTAATATCACCACTTATTTGCAAGGAAGGACCATTACCACAATCAATATAACTACCATTGCCATCAAAGAAATATGCACTATTGTGATTATTAAATCTATCCTCTATTAGCGTTGCTCCGTGCACAGTTCCATGATTTCCATTTCCACTTTCATCATTGGCGTTGCCATTAAAAGGATAATAGGCGACTAATCCGTTCATCGGCGGATTCTGGGCCAACACGACTTTGCTGCCGAAGCCCAGCGCTGCAATGATGATCGCAGCGACGATGATGTGATGCCGTTTCATGTTGACTCTCCTCACGTTAATGTTAACAGGGTTTTGCCTTACAAATCTCAATTGCCAAGCAAGCGGCGGCCACAGCGCAACGAAATTGTCCCCAGCACTTTCCCCACGATTAGCTTGATCCCCTTCCGCCATGGCCGCCAGCTTGCGTAACTGATCACTCAAAACTTGCTGGTCACCCAACTGTCTATTTACATTTCATGACAATTGAGTTGCTTTACAGAAAAAAGTCGAACTTTTCTCATGGATTTTTTCCCTTGCTTTTCTATTAAAGAATTAGTAAAATTTTCCAAGCTCACAAAGTGCAGAAAACTCCGAATCAGAAGGGAAGCGGGTGGCAACGGACAAGCTCTTTTACAAGTTGGCGCTCCAGCATCCGGCGGCGATGATGCCGTCAAAGCCGTCTTTAAAGCCATTTTGGGTAATGGCAATCTGAATTGAGGTGAATCACAATGGAAAACCAAGCCACAATCTATCACCCCATCGACAAAGAGACCTTTGCGGAGAGGGGAGAAGCAATCTTTAGAGTTATTGAAGAAAAACTAAAGCCGCAGCATGTGGGGAAAGTAGTGGCTATTGAAATTGGCAGCGGCGATTATTTTCTGGGTCGAACGGGTTCTGAAGCTGTAGAAGAAGCAAAGAAGAAGTACCCCAATAAAATTTTTTATCTTGCCCGGATCGGGTCTCGAGCAGCCGTATCTTTCCGGTAGGAGGATGGTCAGATGACTGAGGGACTCATCAATGAACATGGTCACCCCTTGGTTGAGGTCGAAGTCAGTGGCAGCCGAACCACGGTTAAGCTTTCCGCTCTTTTAGACTCAGGTTTTGACGGTGAACTCTGTCTGCCCATTGAGGTTGCGGTTCCTCTTGGACTCGAGCTCGTGGCTGTGCAGACTGTTGAATTTGCTGATGGCAGCACGAAGAAAGAATTGGTATTCGATGGAAGACTCCGGTGGGAAGGAGAGCTTCGTCGAACCCAAGTTTATCTCACCGCTTCTGAACAGGCACTGGTGGGAGCTGGGTTATTGATTGACCGATTAGTCACCTTGGATTTTCGTTCAGGAGTGGTAAGAATCGAGAAATGAAAACTTCTGTCGTCTAGATTATTTGCCTTTGCACGCCTCCCAATATCGCCGATTCATCACCGGCTCCTTCTGCCACCCCTCCCCATTCCAGTACATCATGGTCTTTTTGTACTCTTCAAAATAAGCATAGTCCGGCATACGCGAAATACGTCCCTCGCGAAACAGCTTCTCGGCCATCAGATCGTAGTCATCATGAGTGCCAAAACTCTGCACCCGCAAATCAAAACCAAAGTAGCCATAGAGATCAACCAGTTTGGTGTTCAAAGGCGGATTACGAGAGGAGGCGTCTCTAATAAGCAAAAAGAAATTTCGGCTGGCCTGCTGAAGAAAAATAGCCAGAGCAATGTTATTCTTGGAATCTTCAGAAAACGCTTCGCCGACGATCGTTCTGGGAATGAGGATATAGGCTTTTTCCAGCCCGGCAGGATAGCCGGCGAGCACGTAATCACCAGCCAGGGGAGAATGCCCGGAAATGAAACGCGGATCGAGCACCACAAGACAGGCTTTGCGAAAGGCATTATTGACACCACAAAGCAAGACCTCGGTAATGCCGTCATTATCCAGATCCGCCAGCTTCATCGACCCCAGTTGCCCGACATGAACGTAGTGCCCCAATTCCTTGCCGGTTTTGGCCTCCAGTTTCAGGACGAGCGCAGGGAAAAAATCCTGACTACTATTGACAAATAATTCTCCCCTCCCGTCGCCATCAAAATCACCGGCCGCGATGTAGTGGGGATAGAAATAATCACTTTTTATATCCGGCTTGCGAGGAAAATCCAGCGCGCGCCGGAGGGCGATCGACCAACGCAGTGTATCTTCTTTTACTGACTTGCAGCAAATCTTGCCGGGTTGCTTCGTTTTTTCGTCATCCCATTGCACCCAAAACACTTCGTTCATACCATCGCCATCGACATCAAAAAACGTCACGTAATGTAAGCCCCAAAGCTCGTAATCATTTGCTGCGCCCTTGGCGCGCCGGACGGTGGCCGGACCGACCCTGATCTCATCAATCTGCTCGCCATATTTGTTTTTGATCAGCAAAGATTCTTCGACAAATTCTCCCGAGACAGGGTTTTTATCAATCGGGCCATAAAGCAATTTCCCGATGACCAACACCAGAAAAACAGTCGTCGCCAAGCCACCGACGGTGAATTTCTTGCGCCACGCTTTGCGCGCCAGATGTTTGGCCATGCCGGCACACTCGCGCTTCGTCAACCGCCGGTCGTAAAAAATTTCGCGCAAATGCCCAACTCCAATGATCGTGAGCTGGCGATGAGGATATTGCCTGGTCAATTCCTGCGCCGCTGATTCCGCTTCGCGCAGCTGCGATTTGGGTACGACGAGACACTCGACCCATGAAAAAAATGCCGCCTTGACTTTCGTAGCCAGGGTTTTGCCATCAACGGGAAGCACTTCGCCGGCCTCGTTGAGATCGCCGGTCAACGTCACTGTGGAAGCAAGACGAAATTGCTCCCGTTGATCCGTGTGCTGCAACGCCGCGCAGTAGAATAGCGCCGCGATGGCAAGATTGGCTGAATTTCCTTCGTGCAGCGCGTGCGTAGCTTCAAAAACGACCTGGCCCGTGAAAAATGTTTTCGCCAAAGCCGGATATTTTTCAGTAAAAAGTCTGCGCGCAGCCGCTACCGGAACTTTGGTGATCGCCGTTACGTCAGTATCTGCGCCAAAAACTGCAACGTCGGCATGAATCTCATCCCTGCCATTCGGTGACTGCCCCAAAATACTGACGGTGATGCGGCGCAAACTTCCCTCATGACTGCAAGCGTTGTGAACGGCGTGCTCGATGACCGGCACGGTGATGCTGTTGGCATCATCCCTTGTTGCCGGCGACCATTGGGTCATGAGATTTTGCAATTGCGCAGCGAATGGCTCGCCGCGTATTTTTGTCTCCTTGTGTGCGCGTTGCAGCAAAAACAGCGGGCAGTTGGTTTGCCCATCCGCCGATTGTTCCAGCCAAGCAAGGGGGTGCTGCGAAAATTTATCATCTAAAACTGCAAGCGCAGCGCCTATATCTCCGGCATAAGCGTAGAGGTGGGAAACGGCATGTCGCAAAGTCTCGATGACCTCGGCAAGTCCGGCGACACCATCGAATGAGGAAAAATGCACGTGCAGGAGACGAACCTTCTCGAAGAATACTCGCAGTGTTTCCGGATCGCACCCCACGTAATTCAAATCACGAACGAGATCAGGTAAACGCTGAGCCAGCTCAACGAGATAAGGCTCATAATCTGCAAAATCGTTCCCCAGTGAATTCAAAAAATGATTGATTTTGAGCAGGCGCTGCCGCGCCGAGCCGGGACACGCGAGTGAGATCAGAAGTGCCTGGAATTCCCGTTCGAGGTCGAGAGGGTTATGCATAGACTCATTTGTCAACAGTAAAAACGAATCGTGAGCGTTTCCGGAAGCGGATCAAGAAGAAGCTCGGCCTTGCCGCCGTGAAGAGTGATTAAAAATGTCTGGCCGGTTGCCCCTTTGACGACCGCGCGCGTGATGGCTTGCACCTCGGGTTGCAATGGGCGCACGTTAAGCGTCAAAACTTTATCGGCATAAGAAAATGTTGCTGTGTGCTCTGCCGCAATTGTTTCATAAATTTGATGGAACTCCGGCGGCGAGGTCTTTTTGAGTTGATCCGGCGAAAGACAAACTTCGGCAACCGGAAGTCTCAATTCGGCTTCAAGCGTTGTCCAATTTTGTGGCTGTTCATGGCCGGGAAGTTGGAAAGCTACCCGGCCTCTTTCGTCTGTGACAAAATCGGCTGCCAACTTCGGGAAAGAGACAATCGCGCCTTCGCGCTTGCGCGGGTCATCTGCCAGGAGGTACAACTTGAAATTGTTCGTAGCACTGTCATGCAGGATGCGAACCAGCGTGCGGTGCCGCTCCGCAGCAAATGTCGCAACAGTTTGAAATCGTTGGCGTGGTGTCGCCGGAGACATGGCGGCCAGCACAGTGGTATAGCCATCAGCAAACGCCACAGCCTCAGGCTGAGACTGAAAAGGACGAAGCGGAATGATAAAAGGCGAAGTTGATGGCATTTCAATCAAAGCCTCCATCCGTGGCGAAACTTCGTCGGGCGTATTGTCCAGGTCGGCATAAAACGAATGCAGGAAATCCGTGATGGCACTACACGCAGCACAGGAGGCCAGATGGGTCGCCACGCACTGGTGGACAGAATCTGGCAGTTTTTCCGGCCGACGGATATACGTCTCGAGAACCTGTTCTTCGATATGATTCATAAATAACAAAGTAGATTAACCTGGCCTGTTCATTTTATATTCATTGCAAAGCCACGCATTTGCAGAAATTTCACAGCTCTTTTTTGAGATTGCGCAAAAACTCGGTGCGAACCAATTTGACGAGGTACTCAAAGCGACAACGATGATGAGTTTGATATGCCTCGCGTGTCAACCCCTGCCTGCATGCGCTCAAATAGTCATAGAACGATCTATCCAGTCCATCGTTTTCGACATACTCGGCCACGAGAACGTTGCGGGCTGCCATGAAATAGGATTCGTAGGTGCTTCCATCAATTTTCTTCCTGCCGACGTAAGATGAATGCATGTTCGACTTGATCGTTTGTACACTGACATCGATTATTTTTTCGAGGTCTTCCGGTGTGAAAGTCTCATGACCATTGCCTTCATGTTCCAGGGCGGCATGGAGATGCGTAAAGGCCGAACGAATGATCGAGGCGAGACCTGTCAAGGGAAGGCTTTTGCGGTAGGTTTTCTGATTTTGCAGAATTTCGGCAAGAAGCATCAACACCTGTTTCAAATCCGCATGGTCGCGCAAACCGGCGGTCAAATGGGCTTCGAGAAATTCCGGCGGCATCACCGGCAGACGTTCGGTCGAAGCATTTTCCTGCGGCAGACATATCCAGACTTCCCCCTCTTGTTTTTCGATCCTGACGTTGGATGACAGCTTTACGGCATTTTTGAGATTGCGGATGAGCTTGCCGAGCGCCGGGTCACGTTCCTGCTGCAACCGGCAGATTTCCTGATTGACCTTGCTGAAAATCAGACGCCGGGTTGCCGCCAGCAGCTCGTCATCACTTTTATTTTCCCATTCGCAGGCGTTGAAATAACCAGCGAGGCGTGCGAAACCCCCTTGTTGATCTCGCTTGAACAAATCGGCGATGCAATCCAGTGCCAGATCTTCCAAAGATACTCCAAAAACGGCCGGATCGAGCCTGCCGTTTTTCACTTTCATGCGGAGGTAGACAACCGCGATCTTTCGGCAGAAAGCAACGAAATCCCTCACGCACAGTTGGGAGGGAGCTTCTGCGAACAGTGATGATAGTGTTTGCTTGAGATATATCATACAGCCCCTTTGCGAAATGGCTGTTATAGTATAAAATCAAATGTTTGCAGGTGCGTAAATTCGGTGGGAAAAGCCGCAGGCCGATTGCAGTTCGAGATATGACCCCTACCGCCTGGATTACGAAAAATTTGAAAATATCTACTCCAGATTTGATCGTTGACAGACACTCATAAAAAAGACTTGCTTTTACCGGCTAAACTCGGCTTGTAACAGGGTGTTGGGTTCTCATTTCTGAAAGGACAGATTCAATGAAGACTCTCCTTAAGCTCAAACACATATGGAGACGAGCAACCATGACGGCAGCCTTTCTGTGGGAACTACTTCGGAGAATTTTTGTAAAATTTTTCAAAACTTCGTTCGATGTCGTGATCTTTATCGGGCTGGTCGCGATAACGATTTGGTTCAACCTAAGATTCGAAAAACCTGCAAGTTCAGAAGATCAAGTTCTATTGCAAAACTTCATCGAATGGTATGCGATATTTTACGCTTTTGCACTGGGCTTGATCGTCGGCCACGCATGGAACAAACACAATACCATTAACTGCACCATCGATCACGAGGCGGATGCCCTGGCGCTTTTATTGCAGACTGGCAGAATGGCACACAATAAAATACTCAGCACAAATCTGTGTGACGCTGTGGAAAGTTATGTCAGGTACGTCAGGAAAGCAAGGTATAAAGATCGCAGGACAAAGGAAGAAGCACAGGAAGAAATGAATAAGATCCATGGCTGCATCGAGCAGATGATAAACAGCAGCGAAGTGCAAGAGTCCTTGAAACCCGAACTGATTCAACAGTACAATAAATTTCACGACGCCCGTAGCGATCGTTTTGATCTCATCAAGCAGGAAATCAAGTTTCCGATTTGGATGAATTTGATCGTGTTCTCCCTGGTCTGGTTATGGGGTTTCTTCTGGCTAAAGATTGAGTCAAAACAATTGAGCAACTATATCTTGGGAATCACGACATTTTCCATAGCATATCTTTTTTCGTTGGCGCGAGACCTTGACAATCCCAAATCAGGATTCTGGAGGATGAATTTCGAGCCGTTTGATTCCTTTGATGTAAAAGCTGTATAAATATTTACGGAGGGCACCCCTAATGAAGTCAATCGGAAAAACAGAATCACAGAGATCGTTCGAAACAGAAATCCGACGAGTACAATTAGATGAACGGTTGGATCGTATCGCCTCGTTTTTCGTCCCCTTTATGAAGGCGGGCCTGATTACCGCGGCGATTTTGTATATATTCAACCAATTTGCCTTATAGCACTCTGTAAATTTCCATAGTCGCTCTTGTGCCTGCGCGATACGGTTTTCATTCGTAAGAAGATCAATCCGGCGCTTTATGCTTCGAGCGATTCAGCTCCAGCCGTCGATTCGGATGTATGGCTTTGGTCAGCGGCGAGCGGGCGATTTCCCGAAGCTGCTCGGAATTGACATTGGCGACGAAAGCACGTGCCGATTTCAGCCAGCGCGGTGTTTCTCCCAACACATCTTCCAAAAAGGCGGTGGCGGCGTCGATCTTTTGCGTGGTCTTTTCCCGCTGTGCCGTGGTTTCGGATTCAATACGTTTTGGGGAGTAAGTGATCATTCCGCGATTTTTGGTCCTGGCAAAATCCACGCGCGGCACGGGCAGGTTCAACTCGATGAGAACGGTCGCACTCTCACCAGATTCCTCAGTAGCAAGTTTTAGCAGCTTGGGGTTGTGAATCTTTTCTATTGGAAAATTCACCTTCTTTGAATTTTTCATACCTCCTCCTCCTGAATCTGCCTGGAGTTCAAACGGAACAGCAAAGCAAATTCGTGCACCAAATACTTGCAACTCGTTTAATAGCCGCGCTCGATCGCAAAGCCGATCGCGCGCAACACATTGATGCGCCCAAAGCCATAGCGATGGTCCTGGCCGGCTTCTCCCAATTCTTCGGCTGAGCCGGTAATCAGGTCTTGAATGATAAAGGCGCGTTCATTGGGTTCCACTACTTTACGAATCGAGGTGGCACTGAGCAGCAAAGCCATGGCGCCGGCCACATGCGGCGTGGCCATCGAAGTGCCACTAAAAGTTGCCCATTTTTTTCCGGGAACTGACGATTTGATCGCCACGCCCGGGGCTGAAATCTCGGGTTTGTAATAGGGCAGCGGCAGATATTCCGGCGGAATGAAGTTGGAATTGCGAATAATGTGTGTGCGGCCGCCGCTGAAACCGGCTGGTCGATCCAGATAATCCGTGGCACCGACGGAAAAGGCGAAGATATCGTTTCCTGGCGAACCGGTGGTTTGATTTCCCTCGTTGCCGATCGCCGTCACCACGGGAATTCCGGCACGTAAACAGGTGAGTATGGCCTCCGTGTACGTGTCCGGCGTTTCCGGGTCGAGCGTCAGGCCGCCCAGCGACATGCTGATGACATCCACGCCTTGCTCCACCAACCAATCGATTCCTGCCAACACTTGTGCATCCGTTCCTCCGGTACGGCCATCCATCACGAGAGCAACGGCCAACTTCGCCTCCGGCGCGACGCCAATCCATTGGCCACTGGCATTACCTCCGGCAATGATTCCGGCGCAGTGGGTGCCGTGCTTATCCGTATCGTGAGGCTTGGAACCAACAACGCGGCGCCCTTCCGCATCGAATTCCGCCCAGGCCTCCACTTTTCCTTTGAGATCGGGATGATTCGCATCGACTCCGGTATCGAGCAGGCCGATTTTGACGCCCTTTCCACGTGTGCCGTATGCACCCCATGCGGCCAAAGCGCCGATGATGTTCACTCCCCAGGAGCTCGCCTTGTTCTCCAACACTGCTGCCGGCAGATTCTTGACCTCGACGAGACGAGGAATTCTCAACGCGCGGTTTGGATAAATACCGCGAACTTTCGGCACATCTTTGGGCAATCTTTCCAAATCAGCCTTTGAGATCTCGAGCAGCACAGAGCTCGAGGTCCAAAAACTCGGCGGGCGGATCCGGCTTCGTTTGTTCCGCGGCTCGACCGTTTCCGCGAGGGCTTTGCGAACGATCTCAGAGGACAATAACTGGGCGAGATATCCGACCCGTGCTTCCTTCAGAGCGTCAGGATTGGGGGTTGCCAGGCTTTTGTCGACTGCCCGAAGCATTCCGCGCGCGGTCGTTGCGCGTTTGCCCGGGACGGGACGTGGTGTTTTACGGCGTTTACCAGGGAGCAGTTCACGCGCGCTAAACGACATGTTCCGCTGCCGGATGGCGTCCGTCGCAAAACGCAAGAGAGGTTCCTGGCTTTCATCATTCGACCCAATACGCACAATGACCTGAAGCCGGTCGTCCCTGGCTTCATCAATAATTTTCTCGACTTGCTCTTCTATCCTATACGGCATAAGTATCCTCACAATAAACAATTAGAGTCCCTCTCCTGCCTTCACCCAAAACCTTCTGGTTATCCACAATTATATTACCTGCATCGAGGGCGGTGTTCGTACCAATTTACGCAAGTTGTCGCAAAATGTCAATGCCTTTTGAACCTTGTGAGTAATCCTAGTGGGTAATCCCTCTGTGATTGGTTTGGAGCAAGCACGCCACTCTGTCGTACCTGCCCTGGGCTCCAAGCCTCTTTACCGGCACGGCTACTGTTCTCTATAACGTGAATTATTCTTAACCACAAAGGCACGAAGACACAAAGTTTTGATTTTAGAGAATGACTGGCAGAGTGGCTATGAAAATTCAGTTTTTTCCCTTGAAGCTTGACAAGTCTTTTCTCTTCGTGTCTTTGTGTCTTGGTGGTTTAAGTTTTATAGTATTACCCCCAAAAAACTATCACGACCGCGAAGATTTTTAGAACACAGATTTCCGCAGATGAACGCAGATACAAAAAAATCAGTGTTAATCAGCGTTCATCTGTGTCCCAAAATTTTGGTTGCGGCTTGAAAGCCGCGCTACGAATAATCCAGGATAAGAAGATTCTTTACAGATGGCATTCATGGGATTGATTCATTCCCCCAGCAAGTCAGGCTTTCCACTTTTGCATCTTTTTAAAATATCCATGTATACCCCCAAAAAATCGCCACGGCCACATGAATTGTCAAGGTGATGAACATGATGTAGGTAAACGGCAGGTGCAGGCTGTGCCAATGCGAGAAAGCGCGGGTGGTCATTTCCAAAGTGGCAATGCTTCCTTCAAGAAACAGTTTACGTGAAAGCAAGGCGAGAATGTGTCGGGTGGATAATGCATCGAGCCCACGCTCTGAAAGTTTCTGCTTCCAGACGTGAAGATTCCGGCGACGTTTTATGATCATGCGAATGATACCGAACCAATCCGTTTTCCCCAGGCGCTTGTCGTTTTTTTCTCCTTTCGCCCGCCTGGGCAAATCCATTTCCGCATCGCCCAAACCGGCGGCCCTGAGCATGCGCTGAATTGAGCTGATTTCATTGTTGATCTCCTTCAACGACAGCGCGACGCCACGTTGATTGTGTGGAAGCTGCGAATAAAGGAAGCGACCGATAAAACCGCTGGCCATCACGATCATCATCGACCAGTAGCAGATCGAAGCCAAGCCGGTGAATTTGAATGTGCTGTGCAACGTGGCGAACAACGGCCCGGCAATGCCGAAATAAACATGAAATCGAAACCATGTGCGAGGCGTGCCGAAATTCTGGAGCAAGCGCCAGCGTTTGCGCAGGGGATAAAGCAAAGTCAGCATGCACAACAGCCCGCCCAGAACTCCAAAGCCCTGACCGATAACACCGCTCGGCTTGAAAGATTCGTGCAAAAAATGTTTCGGGCGCTCGGATAAAGCGGCAAAATAATAATCCCAACCGAAGCGTAAAGCCGCAAAAACCGTGAACGCCGTAAGGAAGATCAAACCGAATAGGATGAACATCTGTTTGTCAAAAACCGGGCGCGCGGGCACCATGGTATTTTCTGCAACGAACTGCCTGCGATGAGAGGCAACCGGGTGGGAAGAAACCATATTAAAATTTTGCATTGCTTGCTGCACTCGGCAAGGGTTCGCCATACAGCGTCCGCATTTCGATGCCAAGCGCTCTCAACAATTCCACCGGCATCACACCGCCGGCCATGATAAAAATAATATCGTTGGCGATATTCCTTTCTACGCCGTCCATTTGCACCCGCACCGATTGTGGCGTGATTTCCGTGACGATGCTCGGCAGAAGTGCGCGAATCTTGCCGCGCGCAACGGCTTCTTCGAGCTGTCGCCGGTTGCGAGGTTTGGCGCGAGTGATGGTTTTTTGCCGGTAAGAGAGCCAGACCCGTGCTCCGGACTCGGCGAGCATGAGTGCACATTCGAGCGCGCTGTCGCCGCCACCAACCACAAGACAATTCCGTCCAACATAGTCCTGCGGATCGTCGAGTTGGTAAAGCACTTTGTCAAGATGTTCACCCGGCACGCCGAGTTTTCGTGGCGCGCCTCGTCTGCCGAGCGCGAGAATCACATTCGCGGCGGTATGGCACTCACCCTGGCAGAACACCTCGAAGAATGGCCCGACTCGTCTGATTTTATTCACGTGCTTGCGGGTGTGGATTTTAATTCCGGTCTTTTGAATGATTCTTCTCCATTCCTGCAACAAGTCTTCTTTGGACACATCACGAAATTGAATTTTCCCGTAAATCGGCAATTTGACCGGCGCCGTCATTACCACCTTGCGCCGGGGAAATCGCAGGATCGCGCCGCCGATCTCATCCTGCTCCAACGTGAGATAATGCAATTTTTTCGCCGCCGCCTGCAAGGTTGCGCCCAATCCCGCCGGCCCGGCACCGACGATGATCACATCATATTGCGCAGTTTTCTGATGGGTTTTGGTCGCAATCGCCTCGAGGCATTGAATCCCCTGCAGTACCGAGTTGCGAATGAGTCCAATGCCGCCTAATTCGCCAATCACGTAAAGCCCGGAAACATTCGTTTGAAAGTATTCATCCGTGACCGGAACTTCCACGCCGTGCTCACTCGTGCCAAGCACCAATGAGATCGCGCCGACCGGACATGCTGCTTCGCATTTACCATGGCCTACGCAATAATCGGGCTGCAGCAGCAGCGCTTTTGCTTTTACCAAACCGAGCACACCACCCTCCGGACACGCCTGCACACAGCTGCCGCAACCGATGCAACGATCCGTATCAATAAGCGGATGCAGCGAGGGCGGGATTTTGACCTCATCGCGCTGATTTTGCTCGAGCTTAATTTGATGCAACTGATCTTGTCGTGCGCGTTGTCGTAACTTCCAAAGAATCACCAGGGCTGCAATCGCCACAACCAGCAAAAGTTCGGTCATGCCGTTCACAAAGATGTAATTGGTAATACAAAATCGGATTTAAAAATCTTCTAAATTTGGACAAAGTAGCCGGTTCAGTAAAACAAACAGCAATTACATGCAAAATGGGAGCCACTTGGAATTGGCATCACTTTTGTTGAATAAACGCATTCAAGCCGCCAGACACCTTTTATGCTCGAATGTAAAATGATTGTAATGAGATGTTATTGTATCGGGCACAACGAGCGTTTCCGATTTTCCTGTTGTTTATGCTGCCGGAGGTTGCCTCGGCGCAAATCTCTCCGGGCCCGCTGGCGCGGCCACATCGCCAGCTCGAAGGTTTGACCAAATGCCTGTCGTGTCATGAGGTTGGGAAGCAGACGAGCAATACCAAGTGTCTCAACTGTCATGTTGCGATTGCCGGAAGGTTGCAAGCCAGGCGCGGTTTCCATCCGACGGTGACTTCCGTGAGTGCAAGTGGTTCAGTAAAAAAAACGAAGCCGTGCGCCTCGTGTCACAGCGAGCACAACGGCAGGGATTTTGATTTGATCGTTTGGGAAGATGGCGAGGGCAATTTTGACCACAGGCAAACTGGCTATATGCTGGAAGGCAAACATGCGAAGGTGACATGCCGGCATTGCCATCAACCCAAATTCATTCGAGAAAAATTCGCCAATGACCTCACGCTACGAAGGGAAAAAACATTTCTTGGCCTTTCCCAACAATGTATGGCCTGTCACGGGGATGAGCATCGTGGGCAACTTGGCAATGCGTGCGAGCGTTGTCACGACTTCACGGCATGGAAACCGGCGCCGAAATTTTCCCACGATCAAGCGCAATTTTTGCTCACCGGCAGGCATAAACAAGTACCGTGCGCCAAATGCCATTTTGAAAAAAAAGCTCGGGAGAAAGAGGGCAACGAGACGGTTGCGGTTTTTGTACAATACACCGGGCTGTCGTTTTCCAATTGCATTCCGTGCCATCAAGATCCGCATCGCGGCCGCTTCGGGCTCGATTGCGTGAAATGCCATGACACGGAAAGCTGGATGAAGATTGCCGGCATGAGCACATTCAATCATGATGTGACGGACTTTCCGCTGCGCGGCCGGCATCGCGAGGTGAAATGTGAAAAATGCCACATTGCCGGCAATTTCAAAAAGAAGCTGGCGCACCAATTCTGTCGCGATTGCCACGAGGACGTGCATGGCGGACAATTTGCCAAACGCCCCGATCAGGGCAAATGCGAGAGCTGCCACCGAGTCGAAGGATTCGTGCCATCGCAGTTTACTTTGGCAGAGCATCAGCAATCTCGCTTTCCGCTGATGGAAAGTCATCTCGCGGTTCATTGCGGCGGCTGCCACACGCGCCAAACCTCGGGCAAGCTTGCCGGGAAAATGTTGTTCGTCTTTTCCGATCAACGTTGCCAGGTGTGCCATCGCGATGTTCATCGCGGCCAGTTTGGTAAAAAAGATTTGGTTCGTTGCGACAAATGCCACAAACTCACGCTGTGGGCCGATCTGTTGTTTGTGCATAACCGCGACAGTTCCTACAAGCTCGACGGCGCACATGAGAAAGTGCCCTGTGCAAAATGTCATTTCCAAATGCAAATGAAGGATCACTCTTTTGTAGTGGTCTATAAACCGCTGCGAAAGGAATGCGCCGCATGTCATCGATGAACCGGATGCTGGATGGATGCTGTGGCCGGATATTTGATCAATGACAATCCTTGTTCTCTATCGTTCACTGAAAGCCGAACCCAATGGATGCCTTATTCGTTGGCTTCATCCATCAGTTGGCAATTTTATATTATTTTGCAAATCCTTCACATCACGCAATGATGCTCAAATTCAAACAGGTCTGCACTGCTCTTTTCGTTCTCATCGCATGTTCCCGAGCTGAAGCCCAGATCGCCACGACGAACAATCCGCACGGCGCCATCAAAATTGCCTGCAGCAATTGCCATACAACCAAAGGCTGGTCGCCGCTCCGACCGGATATCAAGTTCAAGCACGAAGAAACCGGCTTTGTGCTCGAAGGACAACATGCGCTGGTGGAATGCAAGCAATGCCACGCGTCATTGAAATTCTCGAATACGCCGACAGCCTGCAAGGTTTGTCACGATGATCCTCACGATGGCAAGCATGGCAGTGAGTGCACGCGGTGCCACACTATTCACTCCTGGCAAGACATCTCCAAAATCACTTTCGTGCATCAGGCTTCGCGCTTTCCCTTGCTGGGACGGCATCAGCATGTCGGTTGTGACAATTGCCACGTCGCACAAAATGAAAACCGATTCGTCAATGTGCCGCTCAATTGCGCGGCTTGTCATTTTCAAGAGTACGAATCAACGGAAAATCCGAATCACAAATTGGCGGGTTTCCCTCTGCGTTGTGAAATGTGCCACAGCAGTGCCATCACTTCATGGGAAAACACTTCATTTGTGCACACGCCGAGATTCCCGTTGGTGTTCGGACATGCAATCAATTCCTGCGTGGCTTGCCACTTTTCCGGATTTCGCGGCACTTCGTCGGCATGCTTCTCATGTCACGAAGCGGATTATCAGCAGACAACCAACCCCAACCACATGGCCGGCAATTTCTCGCACGAATGTCAGGTTTGCCACAACACCGTAGCGTGGAAAGGCGCCTTTGCCGTCGATCACGACCGCACGCGTTTTCCGCTCACTGGCGCGCATCGGGCAGTCGCGTGCGATCTGTGCCACGTGAATAACCGTTTCGCCGGTACACCGCTGGATTGTTTTTCGTGCCATCAAAAGGATTTTCAGCGCCCGACCAATCCCAACCACGTGGCGGGAAATTTCTCGCGAACTTGCACCACTTGCCACACGACGAGCGCATGGCAGCCTTCGATTTTCGATCATAACAAAACGCGCTTTCCGTTGCAGGGCGCGCATCTCGCGGTCGCTTGCAATTCCTGCCATTTAAATAACCGTTTTGCCGGCACGCCGGCGGATTGTTACTCATGCCATCAGGTTGATTTCCAACGGCCGACCAGTCCGAATCACATGGCGCTGAATTTCTCGCACGACTGCACCACCTGCCATACCGTGAACGCCTGGAAACCCTCCACGTTCGATCACGATGGCCGGTATTTTCGCATTTACTCAGGCAAGCATCGCGGCAAATGGCAGACCTGCGCGACGTGTCATGTGAATCCAGCGAACTATAAAATCTTCGAGTGCCTCAATTGTCATGAACATAATCAGCAGAGAATGGATGATCGACATCGGGGGAAACCGGGCTACCAATACAACAGCGCCGCGTGCTATAATTGCCATCCTGGGGCATAGGGCCTCGCGTATGGGGTTCATCGTATCACCAGAAGTAGGGAGTTTAATCTTGCAGAAAAAGCAACACCTTTGACCGCTGAATTTGCATGAGTCGCTTACTATAGTATTTCTTTGAAAAAACTTCATGCCGCGAGATCTTATAGCGCAAGCACCCTGCCCTGCGTGCTTGGTTTGCAAATTGGAAGTCGTCACGAGGTTTTCGCAAGTAGATTAATCTTTTTAGAGTGAAATCTTTGCAAAAAAACAAAGATTTTTGAAAGACAAAGTAATGAACGACAGAATGATGAAAAATTATTTTGTCGTCAATCATTTTGTCCTTTTGGCTGCGCCCGTAGGGTTCCGGCCTACGGCCGTAGGCTTGTCCGGGTTGGGGCGATTGAAATGGAGACCGCTAATGATGAAATTTTCCCGAAAATTTAGCCGGCCGATTTGGTTATGCTGTTGGCTACTGATCATCCAACATGCCTCCGCACAACAAACCGAGGAGGTGCAATTGGAATTCCGTGTCCGCTACGTGACGGTTGAAGCCGTTTATTTTAACGGCGGCACCGCAGATGGCATTCGCCCTGGCGACAATGTGTGGGTGATGCGCAACAGAAAACAAGTCATGCCGTTGACGGTCAAATACGCTGCCCAGCATTCCGCCAGTTGTGTTTTTGAAAGGACTCGGAATACCGGAGAAACGGCTATACCGGCGGTTCGTGTCGATGATGTTATTGTCTGGACGATTTCCCGGCAAGAATTATTGAATCGAACCCAGGCGACTGAAAAGAACAAAACGCCCACGGATCCGGCCAAATCGAAACGATCACTCAGCAAACAACGCTTCGGAAAAAATGTTTTCAACGGGCAACTCAGCATGCAAGCTTTCGGACAACAGGATAAGAGCATGCAACGATATGACTTCGTTTCGCCCTCTGCGTATTTGCGGCTCAATCTCGATCAGCCGGCAGGCTTGCCGTTGCGTCTGGCGGTACGATTGCGCTCCTCGCAAAATTATCGGCAAATCGGCGCTAGTGGAATGCAAAAGCAACCGGCATCAAACCGTGTTTATGAACTCTCACTTGAGTATGCAACACCGCAAATGCCAATCGAGTTCACAGCCGGTCGCTTGTTGCGGAATGAAATGCGCGGCGTTGGCTATCTCGATGGCGCGGCGCTCGGCTACCGGCTCAACCGGAGTTGGAAAACCGGCGTGTTTGCCGGCGCCGAGCCGGAGCGTAATCGCTCACAGTTGCGCCTCGATGAAAGGAAGCTCGGCGGATTTTTGCAGACGAAAAGCGCCCTGGGTAAAAATTCGGACCTCACAGTTGCAGCAGCAGTCATTGGCCGTTATGCACGCCAACAAATCAGTCGCGAGTACCTGGCTGCCGATATTGATCTCAATTTTTCCCGTCAGGTGTATTTCACGCAATATGTTGAAGTCGATTACAATCGCAAATGGCGACGCCAGAGCAGCGGCAGCGCTCTCACTTTAAGCAATGCTTATTTCAACGCCGGCTATTATCCGCGCGCGTGGATTTCGTTCGGCGCTTCGTATGATGCGCGACGTCCAGTGCGCACCTGGGAAACCAGATCCATTGCCGACAGTCTCATTGATCAAAATTTGCAGCAGGGTTGGCGCGGAAGTGTGTCGCTGCTCCCGACAGCGCTCACGCGCATCACGTTCGATGCCGGCTGGCAAGATCAAAAGGATTCACCAGATGTTTATTCTGCCGGCATCTCTTTCAGCGCCTCGAATCTTCTGCACAGTAACGTCGGCATTAACGCGCGGCTGGCTTTTTTCGGCAATTCGCGCTCGGCCAGCTATTATCCGGCGCTGGAGCTGTCACGCAGCTTCGGTGGCGTGATTTATGTGACGGCAGGTGGAAGCGCATTTCTGTATCAGATGCAAAATCAAACCAGCGCCCAAATAAATCCATGGGAACGCGTGCGGCTGGAGGTCAATCTCATGCATCGTCTCTCACTTGGTGCCATTGCCGAGAATTTTCACGGGGACACGATGAAGTTTCTGCGAGGGTTTGTGGATTTGGGATGGAGGTTTTAAGAAAAAGCATGAGCAATTTCCTTCTTGCTTTTGAAAGAATTCGGTTATCATGTTGATCAAGAAACCTGTAAGGTTGCCGTTGTTCCACCCCGCCGACAGGGAAAATCTTCTGTCGGTACGAATCGAGGCGGGAGAGAAGAATGGGGGCATTGAACGCTAGCACCCACCTGAAAGTCTTCCTTAATAAAAAGCTTTGACGAATTATGAATTTCTGTGCAATTGCTTTCGCTTCCAGCCAGGTGAACGATTCCAGTGCTCACATCTTTTTGTCGGTTAGATGCGCCTTCCCGACAACTCATTGCCTATGCCGCAATCAGATCAATCAATTTCAAAAAAAGGAGAGTTGGAGATGAAACTTTATCGTATCCTCGCGGTTGTTTTATTGATCGCTCTGAATTATTCCCCGGCGCCGGCGCAAGAAGCCGATTCCACGTTACTCACGGTGGAGAGAATTTTCAGCTCGCGCGACTTTGCTCCGGAAAGATTCGGGCCGGCGCGCTGGTTGAATGACGGCGCCGGTTATACCACTTTGGAACCGGCAGAAAATCCCAGAACGGGCATGGACATCATTCGCTACGATGCGGCAACCGGGCGCCGCGAGGTGCTGGTGCCGGCGAAGCGGCTTATCCCGCCGGGAGATTCGACCGCCTTAACGATCGAAGATTACGCTTGGTCAACGGATGGCAAACTGCTGCTCATTTTCACCAACTCCAAACGGGTTTGGCGGCAAAACACCCGCGGCGATTATTGGGTCGTTGATCTCACCACCTGGCAATTGCGGAAATTGGGTGGCGAGGCGAAGCCCGCGACTCTGATGTTTGCAAAATTTTCTCCGGATGGCCGGGCCGTTGGATATGTGCGCGAGAATAACATTTATGTCGAAGATCTGACCAGCAACAAGATCACGCCACTGACCAACGACGGCTCGCGCACCATCATCAACGGCACCTTCGATTGGGTTTATGAGGAAGAGCTCGATCTCCGCGACGGGTTTCGCTGGAGTCCGGACAGCAAGTCCATCGCCTACTGGCAGCTCGACGCCTCGGGGGTGCGTGATTTTCTGATGATCAACAACACCGACTCGCTCTACTCATTTACCATTCCGGTGCAATATCCCAAAGTTGGCACGACCAATTCCGCATGCCGCGTTGGTATCGTGAGTGCATCTGGCGGCGCCACACGCTGGTTGGATGTTCCCGGCGATCCGCGTAACAATTATATAGCGCGCATGGATTGGGCCGCCAGCTCCGAAGAAATTGTTCTCCAACGTCTCAACCGTCTGCAAAACACCAATGAGGTCATGCTCGGCAACGCTCGTACCGGCGCAGTGCGCACCATCCTGACCGAAAAGGACAGCGCCTGGGTCGATGTGGTTGATGACTTGCATTGGCTCGACAATGGCAAGCTGTTCACGTGGATCAGTGAGCGCGACGGCTGGCGCCACATTTACATATTCTCGCGCAGCGGCGAACAGGTTCGGCTATTGACACCCGGCGCGTATGATGTCGAAAACATTCAACGCCTCGATGAGAAGGGCGGCTGGCTTTATTTCGTGGCCTCGCCGGAAAATGCGGCACAGCGTTACCTCTATCGCGTGCGTTTGGACGGCAAAGGCAGGGCCGAGCGCTTGACGCCAGTGGATTTACGCGGTACGAACAGCTACAATATCGCGCCGGAAGCCAAATGGGCATTTCACACTTACTCCACCATAGATTCGCCGCCGGTGACGGTGCTCGTGCGCTTGCCGCAGCATGAAGTCGTGCGCGAGTTGGCCGCCAACAAAAAATTGCGCGCCAAAATCCGCGCGCTCAAACAGAAACCGTCGGAGTTCTTTCGGGTGAATATCGGGGGTGGTGTGGAGCTGGACGGCTGGATAATCAAGCCGTACAACTTCGATCCCAACAAACGTTATCCCGTGCTCTTTTATGTTTATGGCGAACCAGCCGGGCAGACGGTTTTGGATCGATGGGGTGGCAGCAACAAACTTTGGCATTTGATGCTGGCGCAGCAGGGCTATCTTGTCATGAGTGTTGACAATCGCGGCACGCCGGCCCCGCGTGGCAGGGCTTGGCGAAAAATTGTCTATCGCCAAGTCGGTATTCTGGCTTCACAAGATCAAGCAGCGGCCTGTCGCGTCATTCGGCGCTGGCCGTTTGTGGATTCGACGCGCATTGCCATCTGGGGCTGGAGCGGCGGCGGCTCCATGACGCTCAACATGTTGTTTCGTTACCCCGAGCTTTATCATACCGGCATGTCCGTGGCACCGGTGACGGATGAGCATTACTACGACACGATTTATCAGGAGCGCTACATGGGCTTGCCGAAAGACAATCCCGAGGGTTACAAAAATGGCTCGCCGATAACTTTTGCGCACCAGTTGAAAGGCAATCTGTTGCTCGTGCACGGCACCGGTGATGACAATGTGCATTACCAAAATTCCGAAGCGCTGATCAACGCGCTGATCAAGGAGAACAAGCCGTTCACGATGATGGCCTACCCCAATCGCTCGCACGGTATTTTCGAGGGACAAAATACCCGGCGCCATCTGTACGAGTTGCTGACGCGATATCTTCATGAGCACTTGCCGGCTGGGCCGCAATAATCTTGAATGCGATTTCCAAAAACCGGCTCACGGAAGAGAACTCTCACGAAAATATTCCTGAGACCAATTCCGTGAGCTGTTCTGTTTAAATCATTTTTTAAAATCGGCTCGCGGAATAGAACTCGCACGAAAATTTTCCGGAAGCCAATTCCGTAAGCTGTTCCCTACGGGTGTAGGCCATTTCCGTGAGCGGTCATTTTTTTCTTTTTGGGGGCTGCGCCACAAGACTGAATTCGCGTTGGGTTTTTGGAAGCGGCTAACTTCTCATTCCCTGGCAAAAAGTACTTGCGGAAGAGGGCCTGATTGGCTATTTTTGAACGAAGGAAAGATGCTTTATGAGCGACAACAAAGTTAGAGAATCGTTGATAAAGCTGGAAACGGCCTTGAAACGGGTGGGGGATGCGCTTGCCGAAGATAGTTCCAATCCTCTGTTCATTGATGGCACAAATCCAAAGATTCGAATTTGTCTTTGAATTGACCTGGAAAACGCTGCGGCGGGCATTGGAAGTTGAGGGTTTTATATGCCAAACGCAGCGCGAGACCTTGAAAACAGCATACCAGATTGGTTGGATAAACATGGAAGACCTTTGGCTGCAAATATTGAGTTGAAGATCAAAAAAAGATTGCCTATATTTATCTTACACGGTTTGTAAAGGTGTGCCCGAAGTGTTTAGTATTTCTCTCAAAAACTCTGCATTTGACAACTTCAGATCAATTGACCGAGGGTAAGATGACGCTAACCATCGAGTTGCCTGATTCATTAACACGCCAATTCCACGAGCGACAAATTCCGGAAAAGGAAATCCAAAGCGTCGTCGTGGCAGCCTTGGAAATATGGCTCGCTCAGGAGGGCGCAATCAACGGCGGCCGCTTTGCTGAAAGCGCCGTGCCATTCGTCCGGCGATTGATTGCGCAGAATCGTACGCTCTTTGAAACGCTGGCGCAACGGTAATGTCCGACGAACCGACTCACGAGCGTGCAGAGGAAGTTGCCAATCTGCTTGTCCGCGTGTACGAGATGCACGAGACCATCATCGCCGAAACGGGCGGATTGCCGGGATTGCGAGATGCAGCGTTGCTCCATTCCGCAGTTGCCAGACCTTTTGCGACGTTTGCAGGAAAAGAACTTTACGAATCGGATTTTGAAAAAGCCGCAGCACTTTTTCACTCGCTGATCAAAAGCCATCCCTTCATGGATGGGACCAAACGCACGGCTTTTGCAGCGGCGCTCTATTTTCTCGAAAACTGTGGCTATCCGTTGCCAGAGCAATTTCCTATCACCGAGGTGGTTGAGTTCTGCGTTGCCATAGCTGAAGAAAATTTGCGGCAGTCTCGAGGCGAGCTGGTGACGCCGCGCAGCATTGCTGAGATTGCCGAGTGGTTTCGCAGATTGTTAGGCCTGTCTGAAAATTGAAGGATGGCTTGACCTTGTGATTTTCTCATTGATTAATGTTGTTTAGTTCAAAAATGCCTTTCATCCTTCCAATTGTCAGTTCCTCGGCGCGCGCTTTGAGAAAAAGGAGGTCATTGCCTGCGCGGCCTTCACATCCGGCTTTCTCACCGTTATGGCGAGAAAATCCATTTGACTTTGAACCAAAATTGTGTTAAGAATGTCATATCGTTGGTGGGTCTGCATGATGCACGTTTTGCAGATCACCCCCCCCCGATTTTCCCAAGAAGCATAGTGTCAAGAACGATGAGAAAGGAGACGAGGATGGAAAGACGTATGATGCTGACGTTCCTGTTATTATTGATGTGTTTCACACTTCCGTTAATGGCGCAAGAGGAGGCGCGCTTGCTGCGCTTTCCGGCCATTCACGGCAATCAGATCGTGTTCACCTACGCCGGGAATTTGTACACAGTCGCAGCCAACGGCGGGATTGCCCGCAAGCTTACCACCCACGACGGCTATGAAATGTTCGCGCGCTTCTCACCGGATGGCAAGTATATCGCGTTCACTGGACAATATGACGGCAACACCGAAGTTTTTCTGATTCCGGCCACTGGCGGCGTGCCCCAGCGCCTCACGTACACCGCCACCCTCGGCCGCGACGATGTCGCTGACCGGATGGGACCCAACAACATCGTCATGGCCTGGCGCCGCGACGGTAAAAACATCATATTTCGCTCGCGCATGCGCTCGTTCAACAGCTTCATCGGCTCGCTGTATTCGGTTTCGGTAGATGGACAACCGCCCGAGCAGATTCCGGTGCCGCGCGGCGGCTTCTGTTCTTTTTCGCCGGATGACAAAAAAATGGCATACAACCGTGTCTTTCGCGAGTTCCGCACCTGGAAGCGATATCGCGGCGGCATGGCTGACGACGTGTGGATTTATGATTTCGAGACGAAGAAAATCGAGAACCTCACCAACAATCCGGCGCAAGACATCATCCCGATGTGGGCCGGCAACAAAATTTATTTTCTCTCCGACCGCGATGAAAACAAGCGGATGAATCTGTACAGCTATGATCTCACCACCAAGGAAACCAAGCGTCTGACCAACTACACCGATTTCGATATCAAGTTTCCGTCGCTGGGCGACAATGCGATTGTGTATGAATATGCCGGTTACATTTACAAATTCGATTTGGCCACCGAGCAGGCGCAAAAAGTTTTGATTCAGATCGCCGATGATGTGCTCACCGGACGCGATGAGCTGCGCAGTGTCAGCTCCGAAGTGACGAATTACGAAATTTCTCCGGATGGCAAGCGCGCACTCTTTGGCGCCCATGGCGAGGTGTTCACGGTGCCGGCCAAATACGGCCCGACGCGCAATTTGACCAACACCTCCGGTGTGCACGAGCGCAACTCCAAGTGGTCGCCGGATGGCAAATGGATTGCGTTCATTTCCGATCGCAGCGGCGAGGACGAGATTTATATCGTCGCTCAGGATGGCAGCGGTGCGCCCATCCAGATCACCAGTGAACCTTCGAAGCCGGTTTACAAATATCACCTCGAATGGTCACCGGACAGCAAAAAACTGCTCTGGAGCGACCGCCTGCAGCGTTTGCGGTTCGTCGATATTCAAACCAAAGTCATTACCGAAGTCGATCAAGCGCGCGCGTGGGAAATTAGCCAATATGCGTGGGCACCGGATAGCAAATGGCTCACCTATGCCAAGCCGGAAGAGGAGATGATGTCGAGGATTTATCTTTACTCCCTCGAGACCGGCAAATCGCAGGCGGTGACCGAGGGCTGGTATTCTTCGGGAGAACCGGCTTTCAGCGCTGACGGCAAATATCTGTTCTTCATCTCGAATCGCGATTTCAACCCGATCTTCAGTTGGACGGAGTGGAATCATGCCTATCAAGACATGGAGAGAATCTATCTGCTCACGCTCTCGAAGGAAGTGGAATCCCCGTTCAAACCGAGAAGCGACGAGGTTGAAATCAAAAAAGAAGAGCCGAAAGAAGAGAAGGCGGAGAAGAAGGAAGGAAAGGAAGGAGAAAAGAAGGAAGAAAAGAAAAAAGAGCCGGTCGTCGTAAAAGTCGATCTCGAGGGACTGAAGGATCGCATCGCGGCGCTGCCTATCAAGGCCTCGAATTATTCGCATGTCGTTCATGTCGGCGACAATCTTTATTACAACCGTAAAGGCAGCGCCGATGAGAAATCGCTCTTGCTGATGTACGATTTCAAAGAGCAGAAGGAAACCGAGCTGGGCCAGATCGACGGCTTCGAGATTTCGGCGGATCAAAAGAAGATGCTGGTGGGGCAGGAAAAAAGTTACGCCATCATCGATTTGCCAAAAGCCAAAATCGAGATCAAGGAGAAACTGAATCTTTCCGCGATGGAAATGCGCTTGAACCGGCATGAGGAATGGCGCCAAATCTTCAACGAGTGCTGGCGGCAGATGCGCGACTTTTTCTACGATCCCAACATGCACGGGGTGAACTGGCCGGCGCAGCGCGAGAAATACGGGGCGCTGGTGCCGTATGTGAATCATCGCAATGATCTCACCTTTCTCCTCGGCGAAATGGTGAGCGAGCTGAATGTTGGGCACACCTACGTGGGCGGCGGTGATCGCCCAAGCGCGCGTCGAATCAACACCGGACTTTTGGGCGCCGAGCTGGAGCGGGATGCCGTTACGAAGTACTATCGGATCAAGCGCATCTTGCGCGGACAAAATTGGGATAAGAATCTCCGCTCGCCGTTGACCGAAATCGGCGTCAAAGCCAACGAAGGGGATTATATTTTAGCGGTGGACGGCAGGCCGGTCAACACAATGGCAAATATTTTTGAGGCGCTGCTGAACACGGTGGACAAGCAGGTCAAGCTGCGGCTCAATTCCAAGCCGGAGCTGGCCGGCAGTTGGGAGACGACAGTGGTGCCGATCGCCGACGAAGCGTCGTTGTATTACTACAATTGGGTGGAGAACAACATCAAAAAAGTCAGCGAGGCCACCAAGGGTGAAGTCGGTTATTTGCATGTGCCGGATATGGGCGTGCCCGGCTTGAATGAGTTCGTGAAACACTTCTATCCGCAACTGCGCAAGAAGGCCCTGATCGTCGACGTGCGCGGCAACGGCGGCGGCAATGTCTCGCCCATGCTCATCGAAAGATTGCGGCGTGAAGTGGCGATGATTGACATTGCCAGGAATACGATTCCGACACCGGATCCAAGCGCGATGATTCTCGGCCCGATGGTCTGTCTCATCGACGAGTACTCGGCTTCGGATGGCGATTTGTTTCCGTATCGTTTCAAGAAGTATAATCTCGGCAAGCTCATTGGCAAGCGCACCTGGGGCGGCGTGGTCGGCATCCGCAGCCCATTGCCGCTCGTCGATGGTGGGCAATTCTTCAAGCCGGAATTCGCCAGCTATGACACCGAGGGCAAAGAGTGGATCATCGAAGGCCATGGCGTCGATCCTGACATTTATGTTGACAACGATCCCGGCAAAGAGTTCGCCGGCGTCGATGAGCAATTGAACAAGGCGATCGAAGTGATCATGGATGAGCTGAAGACGCAGCGGAAGGAAATTCCGCCAGTGCCACCGTATCCGAAGAAGAATTAACAGGACGCTGATGTAAAAAAGTATGTTTTCGTAATGCCTCAGTAACAGATGAGCGAACATCATTCTAAAGCGAAATTACCGTCCTGACGGCAAAATTTTCAGAGAGCCCATCGGTCTGGGGCATTACGTTCTGCCGGAAAAGTCTTGCGGAATAGCCTGAAATTAGATATTTTATTTTACGAGGTGGTGACATTCAATGAGTACAATTCAACAGGCCGAAAAATTGCTGGCAGAGATGACGCGCGCAGAAAAAGCGCAACTGCTGCAATGGGTGGTGCGTGACTTGGGTGGAGCTTTTTCCGGAATAGACAGCACGCCAGGTGTCTGTGGTGGAGAACCGTGTATCGTTCGCACTCGGATTCCGGTTTGGGTATTGGAACAAGCCAGGAGACTCGGAACGAGCGAAGCGGATTTGTTACGCTCCTATCCAAATTTGCGTGCTGAAGATCTGGCTAATGCCTGGGCGTATGTCCGAGCGAACCGGGATGAGATCGATCGGCAGATTCGTGAAAATGAGGAAGCGTAATTATGGCGCGGCTGTACGCGAACGAAAATTTCCCACTGCCTGTTGTCATTGCACTTCGCCGTTTAGGTCATGATGTTCTGACCATTTATGAAACTGGCAAGGCCGGACAACGTATTACCGATGAAGAGGTGTTGGCTTTTGCTCGTGCAGACAATCGCGCAATATTGACCCTGAATCGTAAGCATTTTATTCGTTTGCATAACGAACAGCCTGATCACCCCGGTATCATCGTCTGCAACTTTGATCCGGATTTTGCTGGACTGGCTGCCAGAATTCATTCATTGATACATGAGCAAGCCTCGCTCGCCGGTCAGTTGGTTCGAGTTAATCGTCCTCTGTCGTAACGCGGCACACTACCACACCCCCCCTACGGGCGGAGCCGACGGGCGCAGCCCAATTTCACGGACACTGATCGTCGCAGACTTCGTCCGTAGGATTCGCGCTGATTTGTGTTCTACGGACGCAGTCTGCGAAAAGTTGATAGTTTTTCCAAAGCAATACTATTTATACATTCTGCATCGATCGAATTATCGTCTCGAAGTTGATCATGCATAAAAAAATCCTTTGTCCCGCCCTATTGATTTTTCAGACTGTCGTCTTTTCGCAGGATTTCTCCCACCATTATCTCGAGGCGCAGGCCAAGGCGCAACAACTTCTGTTCCGGCGCATGGCACCTGCGGAGCCGGCCATCGACTACGGCTACGACGCGCTCTTTTATCATTTGCAACTAAAAATCGATCCCGACACCTACACGATCGAAGGCAAGCTGTTGATGGAAGCCAAAAGCGAGACCGACGGCCTCGCAACGGTGCCGTTGGATTTTTATGCAAATATGCAAGTCCTGAGTGTCGGCGAAAGCGCCGCATCATTTTCGCGCGCCGGCAATATCATTTCGTTAAATCTGAAGCAGCGTTATCAGCGCGGCGAGAAATTTCGTGTCAGCGTGAGTTATCGCGGCCAGCCGCAAGCAGGTGGTTTTGGCGCGTTCACGTTTAACAAGCATTCCGGCGCATGGATCATCGCCAGTCTCAGCGAGCCTTACTACGCTCGGGTTTGGTGGCCATGTAAAGATTCTCCGGCTGACAAGGCTGATTCCGTGCAAGTCGATCTCACGGTACCGGATGACTTGACGGCGGTCTCGAATGGCAAATTGGAACAGGTCGAATCGGCGGATGGCTGGAAAACTTTTTCGTGGAAAGAACGCTATCCCATCACCACCTACTTGGTTTCCGTGGCGGTAAGTAATTATGCCGAATTCGGCGAAACATTTACGTTTGCGGATGGCAGCACAATGCCGCTGGTTCATTACGTGTATCCGGAATATCTCGCGTCGGCGCAAGTGCAGCTTGCCGATACCCGCGACATGCTGGCATTTTTTAATCGCGCGTTTGGTGAATATCCTTTCAAAAAAGAGAAATACGGCCATGCGCAATTTGCCTGGGGCGGTGGCATGGAACATCAAACCGTGACGAGTCTCAGCAGTTTCGGCGATGCCTTGGTCTCGCACGAGATGGCACACCAGTGGTTCGGTGATTTGATCACCATGAAATCCTGGCAGGACATTTGGCTCAACGAAGGTTTTGCCAGCTACAGTGAAGCCCTGTATATCGAAGACCGTGATGGCAAAAAGGCGTATCACAATTACATGGCAGGCATGGATCATTCCTTCAAAGGGAGTGTGTTCGTCCGTGATACCACCTCGGTTGGCAACATCTTCAGTATTACGGTGTATCACAAAGGCGCGTGGGTGCTGCACATGCTTCGCCGCGTTATTGGCGACTCGACTTTCTTTCGATTGTTGCGGAGCTACGTGGCTGATCCGCGCTATCGTTTCGGCAATGCGACGACCAGTGATTTCAAAAATCTTGCTGAGCAAATTTCCGGCAAGGATCTCGATTGGTTTTTCGAGCAGTGGGTTTATCGCGAAGGCCGGCCGGAGCTGCGTTATGCCTGGAAATGGGATGGCGCACAACTGCTTTTGCGCTTGAAACAAACACAGACGGGAGACCCATACCGTTTGCCGTTGGACATCGCCGCAGTCGCGGGCACGGACACCTCCCGATTCAGTGTTGACTATGATAGCGGCTTTCATGAATATGGTTTTGCAACAGCCAAACCGGTTGAGCAGGTGCTTATTGATCCGGAGAATTGGGTGCTCAAAACACTGCAACAAACCGATTTCACCAGTTTGACTCCTGAGGGTTCATTGATACCACTTGATTTTGCACTGCAGCCAGTTTATCCGAATCCCTTGCTGATCGGGAAAAATATTTTACAAGTGGATTTTTCTTTGCGTCGCAACGAGAATGTCCGGCTCGCAGTATTCAATGCGCTCGGGCAAGAAATCGTGTCGCTGCAGTCAGGCCGTTTGTCGGCAGGCAATTATTCGCGGCCCTGGAATGGCCGCATGGCGAATGGAGCACTGGCGCCTGCTGGAATTTATTTCATCCGACTGAAAACTGAAACGGAGGAGGCGACGCGCAAACTCGTGGTGCTGCGGTGAGCAACAAATATCAGTTGAATTTGTCGCAGATTGCGCAAATGGCACGGCCCGTACTCCTGGAGACGTTTAAGCACATTTTTAAATTCCATTAACATTCCTCATTTCTTCCATCTTCCTTTCTTGTCCGCATTTCCAAGCGTGATTGGTATAATCTTTGTAGGTTTATCGATTTGTTAAAATCGCCAGGCAACCTGGCGCTGAATTAACGAAATTGTAATGATTTTTTGTCTCGTTTGTAAGTGGTTGTTCCGAATTGACACAACCATCGAATGGGTCATTTCCGGTTAACCCCGATAATTCACGCGGTGTGTAAATCGACCCCCGTGAGATACTGTTACGCTTATTATCTCACGGGGTTGGCGCAATCCTGAAAATATGGCTCATGAATTATCGGAGCTAATGGATTGCCATGGCAGAGATCGGCCCATCATTTCGTCAAATAAAATTGATTGCAGCTTTGAATATGCATCTCAGACGCGCATCACAAGCTATCTGGCATTCGCTCACCCCGCCGCCATCAAAACAATGTGGGAATTCAGCTCGACCTTTTTCGGCGAAATCACGTGAAAAGCCTGGCATGCCGTTTCATCAAAAGCGCACGCATAAAAATGCGACAAATTGGCCTTTGGTAATGTCGCCAAACATTTGCAGGCCGGTTTCTTCTCTGTACTGGACGCTTGGGCTTATATTGGGTTTACTGTCCACGCCTGCTTGGGCACAAAGCCAATTGGCCGAGGTGACGGCTACACCAAGCAATAACACAGTGGGTGCGAGCACCACATACACGATCTCCTTTAAAGCCCCGGGTGGGCTTCCGAAGAACGGCAAAATCATCATAACTTTCCCGTCAGGGTTTGATATTTCCAATGCGGTTGTAGCAGCGAATGTCAAAAATCTTGCCGGTGGTTTCCTGGTGACCCCGGATGTGCCAAATCGACAGGTGACAGTAACGCGTGACAATACAGGCGCAGCACTTCCGCCGGACAGCACCGGCATTTTCAGCTTGACAGTTATTGGCAATCACCTCACTGCCAATTCTTACACGATCGCAGTGAAAACACAACAAAATGATGGGACCCCGATCGATGATGAAGCCAGTTCTTCTCCTTTCACTCTGATCTCCGGAGCACTTCATCATGTGCAAGTGCTCAGCGGTGCCAGTGGCAAAACTGCCGTGGCTGGAGGACTCACAATGACCGTCAATCAAAGCCTGACCGTTCATGCCGGTGGCTTTGATGCTTTCAACAATTACAAAGGCGACGTTGCTGTCAATTGGAAAGTCTTTGGCGGGATCGGCAACGTCGCGCCTGCCAACGGCGCTTCCACGACCGTTTTCACCGCAACGACAACAGGTGATGGCATCATTCGTGCTGACCATCCAACGAACGGTGTTCTCGATGGCGACAGTAATCCAATTGTGGTTACCACCGGAGATTTGCATCACATTCTTCTGCGCACCGCCAGCAATGGCCAGGGCCAGGAATTTGGCAATTATGCCATGACGGCTGATGATTCTGTCACCGTTTTTGCGGCGGGCTATGACATTTCCAACAATTATCTTGGTGAGGTGCCGGTGAACTGGTCGGCAAGCGGCAACCTGAGCCTTTATCCTGCGCCTTCGAATCCGAGTACGTTCTACACATTTTCTCCTCGAGCTGTGGCGATCGGTACGATCATTGGGACGTCCACGGCACCCGGCGTTGGGAGCGATGCCACCGGCACAATCACTGTCAACCCTGGCAAACCAGGCGGCACGTTTACTCTGGCGGCCAATCCCTCATCCCTGCCGATAAACTCAAGCACGAGATCACGAATTATTTCGTCGGCCATAAAAGATGCCGATGGGAATACGGTTGCCGCCGGCAGGCTTTTCAAGCTCAGTGTCAACAATCCGGCCTTTGGCAGCATCGATTCGACGACCACAGTGATTGGCACAAATGCCTCGGGCACGCTCAGTTTTAAATTCAAAGCCGGAACCACGCCGGGCGTGGCGACAGTTTTTGCGAACAGTATCGATGGCCCGGCCTCCGGCAGTGTCAACGTCAATATCAACCAGATCAAAATTCTCGCCATCGATGCCGCTCCATTGACGGTTAGCCGGGGCCAGAAGAATATCCCGGTAAACATGATCGTACAGAACATTGGTCCTGATGCCGTCACGGTCATGCCAACCGCCAACTCATTGACTTTCAGTGGAAACTCGGGAGACTATGTGGTAACACCACCGGCCTCGGTTAGCATTCCCGGCAATTCGACAACTCGAACGTTGACCTTCACGGTCACAGTGCAAAAAGGCGCCAAGACCGGCAGCATTGATCTTGACGGCAGTCTCTCCGGCACGTTATCCAACGGCGCCATTGTGAGCGCCAATGGCGCCGTAACGAAAGATACTTGGACGGTGCAGACACCGCCGACAATCAGCTATGTCGGCAAGCCGAACGGTCTTTCGCCGAATCAGGTCAGCACCGGCAGTTTCTATGAGTTTCAGGTGCCAATCCGCAATGCCGGCATGGCCATGCTGGAGCTCAAGCCGGATTCAACCACATTCAAGTTTCGTGACACCGATGGCGACTCATTTGTTGCAAAACTGGACGCCAATCGCGGCACGCAGGTGCCTGGCAATTCCGCCACCACAACATTAACTTTCCGGCGCTCCCGGATTCCGGTGACCATGCAAGAAGCCGGATATGCGCCCCAAGTAAGACTCATCGGCACACACAACAATGTTCGTTTGGATACGTTGCTGACGCTGCCATCGTCCGAGCTCAAAGTTGGTCAAGCACCGCCGTTGCAGATCGTTGATATTACCTCGTCACAAGATACAGTGACGCAGGGAATGGGTAAAAAATGGACGCTCAGCCTGGAAATCAGCAACAACACCAGCGCCGGGGTAACATTGGAGAGCACTGCTTTAACTTTTGTCAAGCTGGGGCCGGGCGGGGGAACGGATATGACTTATCGTATCACCAAACCGCTGCAATTTGAAAAAGGCTCGGTTTTACCCTTTGGAGAAACGGATTTCCTGGTTTTTCGTGTAGACTCCACCGGCCAAACCACCGGCACCATGGCTGTGTTTGTCAAGGTTAACGTAAAAAATCTCAACACGGGTGAAATTATCTCCGCCGAAAGCAATGGTACGCAAAAAAGCATTCTGGTGCAAAAACCGGCCAGGCTGCGCGTCGCCCTGAAAGCTTCGCAATCGACTGTTACGCAAAACCAAACACAGCCGTGGAAAGTGACGATGACGGTGAAAAACGAAGGGGAGAGCCGGGTCAAAGTCATCCTGTCCGGTGATTCGACGCGCACCAACCTCGCTTCAGGAGGTAATGAAGTTTCACCGCCAGCCAATCCAGTCATTATTCCAGGAGACAGCGCGAGTAATCTGGACTTCATCGTCACACGCACCAGCAGCACTCCGGGCGTGCAGATCATTCATGGACTGGTTCATGCCCGGGAGATCAATAGCGGGCAGATCTATTTCGATGATACCTCCGATGGCGATAGCGCCAAAGTTACCGTACAAACGCCGGCGCGCGTTCGCATTGATTCCGTCATGTGGGCACAGACTTTCAATGCCGATACTGTAAATGTCGAACAAAAATTCAAAATCCGTGTCAAAGTCAAACAAACCACCGGTGAAGAGAAGGTTGATTCCGTAAGAGTAAAACTCACCAATCGTGCGAATGGCACGGTTTTACAGAATCATCTGACCTTGACAGACTTGGCGAAGCCGGTATTGTTCGAGGTCCGGGCCGGAAACCTTGCAGGAACGTCGGCAACATTCGACGCTGCCATCGAAGCAGCGTACTCTGCCAACACCGGCGCCAATACCGTCAAAATCGACAAAATTACGATGACCAGCTCTGCCAGCGTCTATGTTGAACATCCCGGCCTGCTTCGTATCGACACGGTGAAAACTTCCGACAGCAAGGTTCGTTTCGGACGGACGCAACCGTGGTATATCTCAATACCGATTGCGAATCTTGGCGGTGCTGGCGTCATTATCGATTCCTCCCGGGTGACATTCAGAATTCATGAAATTATTCAAAAAGATTACGACATTGAAAATGTCACACCAAACGCGCAGGATACGCTTTATGGCGGTAAAAGAGACACCCTGATTTACATTGTTAGAAAGACGGGGACGACCGGCGGTACCGCAAGCATCACCGCAACGCTTTTTGTTCGTGACAAAAACAGCAACGAAAAGTCATCGCTCAGCAAGACGACCACGATTTTGGTCGAAACCACCGCCTTGGTAACGATTGTTAGAACTTCATTTCCGGAATCGGTGAATCGCGTGGCCGGCACGGATATCGCTTTGGTGGATACCAGCCAAGTTTTCAAGATCGAAGTGACCGCCCGAAACACCGGCTTTGACACGGTGAGAACGGCATGGATATCGCTCAAGAAGATTACGGCGGGAAAATCGAAAATTCTTACGCCGCGCGCCCAGGCGGAAACCGGACGGATCAATACCGAAGGCGGAACCGCCGTGGCAACGTTCACAATCCAGGCGGACAATGTGGTGAATCTACAGGGGGAAACATTCACGGCAATCATTGATTCGGCAGCGACTTTTTCTGCCAAGGCCAGCATTGGCCGGCCGCTTAAAGCTCAAGACACCACTGCGGTTGTTCGTATCGAGCTGCCGGCCCGCCTGCAGTTGGGCCTTTTGACTGACGATAGTGATAACTCCTTGAGCCTCAGCCAACAATTCAAAGTGCGGGCGCGCGTGAAAAACCTTGGCCAGGCGCAAACTGACAGAACTGGCAGTTTGCTGATCACGCGGCCGAAGGGCTATAACTTTGTCGGGAATGAAACCGCCACGAAGAACTTTGCCGCCGGCGATTCGGTCGAATGGAATGTGCAAGCGCCGTCACAGGAAAGCATGCAGGACACGTTTGTCGTCACCATGACGAGGCGCCCAATCGACAAAAACTCCGGTAAGCGTGCCGCTGCCGTGGACACTGTGGCAAAAGTCGTAGTGAGCACGTTTCAAACTCTGTTCAAAATCGACAGTACTTTTGTGTTGGAGCCGGAGGGTGCGCGCGACCGGGTGCTTTCCACCGAGCAACTCTTCACCGTCGCCGCCAAAATTCAAGCCAGCACGAATTTATCAGGCAAGCAGGCAACTTTGACGCTGCCGAGCAATTCCGGTTATCGGCTATATGCCGGAGAGACTGCGAAAAAAAATGTGCTTGCCGACACCGTGTGTTGGCGCATTCAGGCGCCCACCGCCGAACATCTGACCACGGTGAAATTTCCGATCGAAGTGAAAGCATTCGACGGGCAAAAATTGGAGTCACGCTACGATTCTCTGGCAATAAAGAGCGCGCACAAACGCGCCGTCCTGCAACTCGAGCCGGGCATCAAAGAGCCCGGAGCACAGGACGGGGTGGTTTCCATTGGTCAAATATTTACCTTTGTGGTGAAATTACGAAACACCGGTCGGGCCTCATTCACGGATACCACGAAAGTGGCGATCAAGGTTCCTCCAAGCATTACACTCTTGGAACCGGCGCTGGAAAAGAACGTCGTCTTTGAACCAGAAACTTATATCAAAGAAGTGACCTGGCAGGCCCAAGCCCCCAGCCAACCGACCGGCGAGCAGGAAACGGTTACTTTTCAGATCACCCAACTACCGCGTGACATCAATACCGGAACCGAAGTCTTTTCTGTCAATGATCCTGCCGTGTTCTATATTCGCACCGTGGCGCGCGGAACACTGGGCATGGCGAATCTTCGCATCACCGGGCCGCAGGGCGCCCAAGATGGAATTTTGAGCACAGATCAGCAATTTATCGTCAGCGATTCCCTGTATTGGACCGATGCCATGGATTTGACGGCACACTTGATTTTGCCGCCCAATTTTACCACGGATAATGAAATTCAACCACTGCTCAATGTCGACAAAACCGGCAGCGCCAAACTTTCCTGGCGTATTTATGCTTCCAGCCAAAAAATAAATGATGCGGAGCTGAGAGTAGTGCTGAAAGCCCATGATGCGCATAACGATACCTCAGCTCTTGCACCAGTCTCCAACGTCAAGCTCGTCAGCGTCGTACAGCGTGCTGATCCGCGCTTGCGCGCTTTTATATCAAACCCGCCGGCGGCCACAGACGGCACGGTCAGTATTGGGCAACCTTTCGAGGTGACTGCCGTGGTTGAAAATCACGGTGAAGCTTCCCTCTCCGGGACGGCCACGGTCAGTCTGGATCTTAGCCGTGCCCCTGGTTACTCGCTGCTGGATCCGCAAGGAGTGACGAAAACCTCGGCCGGATTGACGTTTACATGGCAACTGCGCGCACGCGAGGATCTTTCCAATGAAACCGATTATATCCAATTCAAATTGGATGCCGCGCCGCGTGACACCAATACCAACCAACCGGCCACCAGCACGCTCAGCCAATTCCAACTTGCCGTGCGCACCGAGGCAAAAAAAATGCTGGTGCAAGAACTGGCAGGAGGCGGAGGCCCTTCAGTCCGCGGCCAGAAAGATCTGCTTTTGCTACGCTTGAAGTTGACCAATCCCGGTGGCAATGGTTCCAGCAATCTGGTGCTGAAAAACTTGAGCGTCGCTTTGCGCGATCGTGATCAAAAGTTCGTCACTCCCAATAACGCCCTCAAGGCGATTCAGATTGTCAGCGATCTCCAGCGCAGCCATGTGTACGGCAAGGTTGAGACCATGCCGGGCAACAATCCCATCCAGGTGATTTTAAGCGACAGCCTCGTCATATCGCCGGACAAACCGGACACCATCGCAATTTTGGGTGATCTTGCGGAAAATGCCGAGGCCCGGAATTTCCGGCTGGTTTTCGAGAGCAGTCAGGATTTTTATGTGGTGGATCAGGATTCCGGCCGCAGCGTTATCGTCGAAGACAGCAGGGGCGGGCATGGAGAAAATTTACGGATTGAATCCGCGCTCACGGTGCTGTTTGAGTCTGATCCGCAGAAGTCGTTCTATAATTATCCGAATCCGTTCCACCCAAAAGGCCGGCGCAACGCTGCAACCTATTTTACTTATCATTTGCCGGATGCCAGCAATGGTGAATTGAAAATATTCACTCTGCTGGGCGAATTGGTGTGGGAAACCTCGTTTTCAGCAACAGATGCTGCCGGCCGGGCCGGATTTCATAAACTCGACCTCTCCTGGGATGGTTACAACGGCGCCGGGATCAAAGTTTTGAACGGTGTCTATGTTGCTTTACTGAAAACCAAATTTGGCACGTTTATGACCAAGGTGGCCGTGGTAAAATAAGATGTCATAAAAAGTTATTTCGGTCCGAACCTGCGACATCCGGTTGCGCAATTCCTCAGAGTGATGGATCATCAGCAAGTGAGGCATTACCCGGTTGCCTGAAAACAACCGGCTGTTTATTTTTACTCTCCGATTATTTTCACGATTACCCGCTTTTTCCGTCGCCCGTCAAATTCCCCATAGAAAATCTGCTCCCAAGGACCGAAATCGAGTTTACCGTTGGTGATTGCCACCACCACCTCGCGTCCCATGATTTGGCGTTTGAGATGCGCATCGGCATTATCTTCACCGGTGCGATTGTGGCGATAGTGGGAAATCGGCTCATGCGGCGCCAGGCCTTCCAGCCAATCATCAAAATCCTGAAGCAGGCCGGACTCGTCATCGTTGATAAACACCGAGGCGGTAATATGCATCGCGGCCACCAAAACCAGGCCCTCCTTGACCCCGCTCTTTTTCACCAACTCCTCGACCTTGCCGGTGATGTTGATGTAATCCCGGCGATGCGGCGTGTTGAACCAAAGATATTCGGTTAAGGATTTCATGACGAGGGTCTCCTGAAACGTAATGCCTAAAAAACAAACATCACTCCATCGATCCAGCTTTCCGCCTTTTATAACTCCGCCCACTTTCCCTCTCCCTCCCAAACCCGAATCGTGAAAGGGAACTTCCACTTTTCGCGAAATTGTCTTTGCAGCAGTTCACAAATGTTTTCCACCGAGGGATATTCGAGGAAATCATTGAGCGCGCGGTGATCGTATTGGGCGAGCACCTCGCGAATAACCCGTTTCATGTCGGCAAAATCGAGTATCATGCCGGTTTTGTTCTCACCTTCGATGATGACTTCGACTTTGTAAGTATGACCATGCAACACACCACACTTCTTGTGTCCGGGAAGAAAATGCGCACAGTCCATGTATTCAATGCATCCGAGCTTCACGAGCGATCTCCTTGCAAGTGCTAAATTGGCAAAAATCGTTTTTCTCTTCTTGAAATCACCGGGTGATCAAGATAAACGTGACAACGCCGTCACCAAACTTTGGCGTCACCGCAACAACGTCAATTTCTTCATCCTGACAAAACTCCCCGCACGCAAACGATAGAAATAAATGCCTGCCGGCACCGGCTGACCATCCGCATTACGCCCGTCCCAGAACACCACATTGTATCCCTTGGGTAATTCTGCCTCCGCTAAAAGTTTTATCTGCCGGCCAAGCAAATCAAAAATTTCCAGCTCGACGCGCGAATCTTGCGGAAGCACAAAGCGGATGGTCGTTTGCAGACCCGTGCGCACCTTGCTGATGATGAAAGGATTCGGATAATTCTGCTCGAGAGCAAATGCAAGCGGTACAACTTCTCGGGCCTCACCGCCAATCGCTGCAGCCATCATGATATTATGGGGCCTGGCAAAGGCTTCACCCGTCAACAACCATGTACCGGCGTTTGAGCGCACATTGCTGCGATAACTTGGTCGCGTCACCCCATCATCGAGAAGTACCTGTACGGAACCATCGCCAATGATTTCTGCGGATACGACGAAATCCTGCCCGGCCGAAACCGGGATACGGCGATCCCCCACCCACAGCTCATAAGGAATCTCCAAGCCGCGTGTGAGAGCCTGCAAAGAAACTTCGACAGCATCCACCGCATCACCGGGGAATACGGAATTTGTCGGGCTCGGTCGCCAAACCGTAAATCGCATCTTGCCACTGCCTTGTATGGCATTATGACCACCATTGATAAAAAGGCGAATCCACAAAAGTTGGCCGCTACGTGCCGGTGTAAAACGTACCGCCACCGCGTTCAGGGCATTGTTCGGCAATCTTATATAGGCCGCAGCGCTGTCCACGAAGTAATGATCCAAAATTTGGCTTGGTGGATCGTTGGCCAGAAAATTCACATTTTCAATTATCTGGTTGGCAGTCACAACAACTGGTACGCGGTCATCGGGCTGGTCAGCCAAATGATCATGGCTTTCATTGGCGGCATTGTAATACTCAAAGACAACCGGATTGACAAAGGCGAGAGCGCCACGATTTTGGGCATACGGCCCTACACTTGACCCACCGAAGAATTTTTCCAGAATTGGCTCAGTCAAGACAAAATAATTTCCCGGCGGCAACCCTTTGAATTCATAAACGCCCGGCGCATTGCCCGAATAGTCCGTCACCGTACCGAATCGTTCAGCAGGATTAGCCGTGTTGATCGCGATGACATTGGCACCACGAACCAGCGAACCATCGCGTCGTTTGATGGAGCCTCGCAATGTTCCACGACCATTCAAAAATCCCGGGGCCGGATAGAGATTGCTGATCGCCCAAATATCATCTGCGGCAAAATCGGAATTGCTCGTGGCATACGGAAACATCAACGGCACGAGGTCATCGTTGGTGCTGATGCCATCCGCCCACTCGTATTTGCCGATTTGAGCATGATCCAAACCCAGCAAATGGCCAAGTTCGTGCTTGACCACACCCAAATATTCCTTGAGCGATTTTTTGTCGCTCAGAAAACCATTAATGAGCACATCGCTTTCGGCATAGAAACCCGCATTGATTCCACTCTCGTAATAGGAAACAGTTGCAAGTCCGATGACTTGATTCCTGGCGCCGACGCCACGAATGGCATCGACAATCTGGCCGTCACTGTCGAGCACAATCGGATAAATGCCATCGTTGTATTTTCCCCAATAAGCCGTATAGTTACTGATCGTAATGTCGCCGGGAAAATCAGCATCACGAGTGAATGCCGGGGTTGCGCCTGGGATATTTTGCCAGGCATTGAAGGATTCGGCAACGATTTCGGCAATCTGGGCATTGCTGTAACTCCCCAACGCGCCGGGATCGAGACGCCAATGCAGGGGAAATGCCGATTGGCGAATAACCACCGGCTGGTTTCTGAAAACAACCAATGGTCCGCCTGCCATAGTTTCGAAAGCTGGCAGTATAACAATGCAAACTGCTATTGGCAATGGCCTCGAAACGAATCCGTAACAGAATGACTTCAAAAGTTCTTCAAAGCTTCTTTTCATTTCATTGCCGGGGGTTGCATTGTGCCAATTGCCGCACCAATCCAATAAAACGGTCATATTCCATGATGGGAACCGGCATGACGGCGGGTTCCGGCGCCGGAGCTGACTTCCCGATAAATGGAGCCAGCATCTGGGCATGGACAAAACTGCCGTAAACCATTTTTTTGCCTGTTTCCGGATCCCGGCGGACTGTCATTTTTCCCTCGTTGGTGCCGACCGGACTGGTCAGTCCCAAGGCGCTGGCTGGGTAAAGAAATGCGACCACTTCTTCACCCTCCACGAAGTAGCTCATGTCCGCAACAAATACATTCAAGCCGCCGGATCGCCCGCCATATTGCTTGAACGTAAACTGATTGCCATTTGTACCTCGCACCGCCTCCTGAACCGCGATTTGAGCATGCGTAACGATAAAGCCGGTGGCGACATCGCGTTCACTCCAGACTTTGGTCACAGTACCGGAAAAAATGACACCGGAGACTTCAACAACCTGTTGCAAAGTCAACGGCTGCGCCAACGTCATTTTGGCCGCAATACATGAAATCAAAGCAAGCGTCACGAGGCCGATCGTTTTCCCTGACATTTTTGAATTGTTTGGAATTGTGAAAATCAACAACTGCGTACTGCCGGTGATAATGGCGAAGACCATTATATGAAGATAGACAACAAAATTTTTTCGAGCAAGGGGTTTTCGGAGAAAAAATATCCCGAATATTTACTTTTTTTGAAGAGTTTCGTAATTTAATATGATGATTCCTGCAGAAATTTTATTGGATGGTTATCGCTGCGGCATTTTCCCAATGGCCGATGAAGATGGCGAAATCAGATGGTTCGAGGCCGATCCGCGCACCATTCTCGATATTCATCATTTTCGCATCCCGCATGATCTGCGACGCATACTCAATCGCGGCCTGTTTGAAATTCATATTGATCGCGCCTTCGAGCAGGTGATCCGCGCCTGCGCCGATCGAGAATCGACCTGGATCTCGGAGGAGATCATTGCTTCCTACCTCAATCTGCACCAATTGGGATATGCGCACAGTGTGGAAGCCTGGCTCCGTCCCGGCGTGATTTTAAAAGAGGGGGGCAGGCCCGTGCGAGAGGAAAAATTGGCCGGAGGATTATACGGCGTGGCTTTGGGCGCAGCGTTTTTTGGCGAATCGATGTTTTACCGCGTTCCCCACGCCTCTAAAGTGGCGCTTGCCCATCTTGTGGAACATCTCAGGGCGCGGGACTTTGAACTGCACGATGTGCAAATGATGACACCCACCCTGAAGTTATTCGGCGCGCAACAAATTCCCAAGACAGAATACTTGATTCGGCTGCGAAAAGCACTGTTGAAAAACAGAAATTTTTGAGCCAAAAAATTACTGCCCCCCAAAACATGGATAATTGGTAACTAAGCGTTGCACTTTTCTGTTGTCTTTTGCAAAACTCAATAACCCTCGCCAAAAGCTAATTCCCGTTTTTCTTCATGAGTTCATCGCGCTCGATCTTGCCGTCGCGCAAGCGAATGATCCGGTGAGCATGCTCTGCGATATACTCTTCGTGGGTTACCAAAATGATGGTGTTGCCCTGCCGGTGCAATTCCGAAAAGATTTGCATGATCTCGTCCCCGGTCGCGGTATCCAAATTTCCGGTCGGCTCATCGGCAAAAATGATGGAGGGATTATTGATCAGCGCCCGCGCAATTGCCACGCGTTGGCGCTGGCCACCGGAAAGCTCGTTGGGCTTGTGATGAAAACGATCACCGAGGCCGACTCGCTCCAGGGCCTCCATCGCCATCGCACGCCGTTTTGCCGCCGAGACCCCAGCATAGATGAGCGGCAACTCCACATTGTGCAGCGCATTGGCGCGCGGCAGCAAGTTGAAGGTCTGAAATACGAAGCCAATCTGCCGGTTGCGGATATCGGCAAGCTGATCATCATTCATCTTGCTGACCATTTCGCCGTCCAAAGCATATTCTCCGCTCGTCGGCGTATCCAGACATCCGAGAATATTCATCAGTGTCGATTTGCCGGAACCGGAGGGCCCCATGACCGCGACGTATTCATTCTTTTGAATTTGCAAATCCACACCGCGCAATGCAGGGACTTCCACGGTCCCGATACGGTAAATTTTTACCAAATCACGAACATCGATGAGCATGATCACCTCTTGTGCATCGTACATGGTGCATAGGGACGTTCTGCGCTCTGCTCTATGCACTCTGCGTTATTGACCAAGCGTTCCCATGGTTGCTTGCAGTTGGGCATACGCAATTTTGCTGTCATATTTGGCGCGAACCAGTGTTGCTTTGGCGCGAGTCACATTGACCTGGGCGTTGATGATATCAAGCAAAGTTCCGGCGCCCACACGATAACGTTCCTGCGCCAGGCGCAAATCTTCCTGCGCAGAGATCAAATTGTCTTTATTGATTTCGGTGATTTCCTTCCAGGCTTGCAGGCTCAACAGCGCCTGCTCGGCCTCCAAACGCAAATTGCGCAATCGATCTTGATAATCCTCCTCCGCGATCCGATAATTCAGCGCTTCGCGTTCGACATTGGCCTGATCGGAAAACCCATTGAACAGGTTCAGACGCATCGACAACCCCACCGAACCAAACCAGTTTTTGCCAAAATCGGAATAGACGCGTTCAAACTCATTGTGGGAACGGCTGTAAGCGCCGCCGATCGAAAAGCTGGGCAGAAAGGCCGACATGGCGACGCGCTTGCCAATCTGCGCCCGCTTCATCTCATATTGATAGCTCCGCAATTCCGGATTCCTTTCCACCGCAGCCCGGACAACTTCTTCCAAATTATAATCACGAAATTGCGGCTCTTCTTCGATATCGACAATATTCAGCTCGGCATCCGCCGGTCTTCCCATGGCCACGTTCAGCAGATCCCGCGCGTTTCTCACCAGATTTTTCTGCGTGATCAAATTGATGCGATCCTGGCCGAGGGTGGTGCGGGCACGGAAAACATCCCCCTGCGCCACCGAACCGATCTCATACATACTTTCGGTGCGTTTCAACTGTTCCTCGCTGGATTTGACGGCATCCTCATACACCGCCAGCAATTGCAGTTCCTTCAAATAACCAAAATAACGCTGATGCACCAACAAGATCGTGCTTTGCCTGGTGGATTGATAAGATTGCGTGCTGGCATCTTCCGCGGCATTGGCTTGGCGAATCCGATTCCAGCTTGCGCCAAAATCAAACAGCAGCAGTGAAGCATCCAGGCGTGCCGAATTGGAATTGGAAGAATAACCCCGCTGGGTGGTGGTGCGGCGTTCATAAATCACCCTGCCGGTCGCAGGGTCAAAACCAACCGGAACATCACCCAAAACTGTACGGTCACCTTGCTGAATTTTGCCTGACTGCAACGTGGCGTTGATGGCCGGCAGAATGCCAGCGCGAGCCGACATTACGTTCGTGCCGGCAATCTGTGCGCGTCGCTCGGCATTCCGCAACGTCGAATTATCGCGCAACGCAATGGCAACACATTCATCCAACGTCAACGGCCGGCTCTCTTGACCAAAAGCAGAACTCGCCAACAATAAAAAAGTTGCAGCAATGACAGTAAAGGCTCGAAAGTGTTTCACGTCCGTTACTCCTTTGACTGATTTTTATGTAACAAAATTATCGACTCTGCGGCCTCGCAACCATTCAAATTTTAGCACTCCATCAACCTACAAAAATTTAGACGAAACAAAAGGCAGAAAGTTTGTAAAAAGAGATTGACCGGTCGCCTACGGCAGTTGTCAGCCCAGAGTCACGACCGGTCAATGAGTGCTCGGAAGTACCGTAGAAATCAGCTGAAAATCGACTTTAAAAGAACTGCCAGGGCGACATAAATCGCCCAGCCGACAAACACCGCGGTCATCGCTTTACGCGTGGAGAATCTGTATGCCGCGGCCACACCAAAGCCCAGCACAATCACCCACCAAATCATAAAAAAATCGATCTGTGAAAGGAAATAATAGAGCGTCGTTTTGTTTTGTTCCGGAGGAAGCAGCAAACCCAGACTGGTCGCGCTCTCCATGACTTCACGCTTGATCATCATCGGAACATTGATCAGTGAGCTCAAGACCGTAATGAGACCGCTCCAACAAGTGACTGAAAACAACGTGTTGTAACGCGTTTCCCCTCCCAAAATCACATTGCCAATAAACATCAGCACGCCGGCAATGATCAAATAAAAAAGCGGCGTGGTAATCAGTGGCGCAACTATCGAGGCAATCCCGGTCCATTTTTCCATCATCGGTTGCGCCTGCTCGATTTGCTCTTGGGTCATGTTCGGCCGATTTTGCAATTGCTCGAGCTGCGTTTGAATAATAACATCCTTCAAAAAAAAGCCTGAAAGACCTGCGGCTACGATCAGAATGAGCAACGGCACCAGCCAACCCGGACGTGCAGCGACATCTTGCATTGTCTCAGACGGCGAAAAAAAGACACCCACAATCCGCTCAATCACATTTTTGGCCTTGGGCGCAGCCGTGGTACCGAAACCTTCACTTGTTAGTGACATATTGCCTCCCTCTCAGTTAAGTGAGTAAAAATAGACAACAATTTAAAACGTAATATTGCGCGAAAAGTTTCTGCGCAAAAAAATTTACCTTCCAGCATCTGAAGCCGGATGCGCCGCCGGCTCTTTCCCATTCAAAATCTCATCCTTGATCTCCAGCAAATACGCCAGCGCCGCATCGTGCTCGTTGGGGATTTTGCCATCGAGAATCGCCTCTTCGATGGCGGATTTCAACTTTCCCACCAGCGGTCCGGGAGTCAGGCCGCACACCTGCATGATTTCATCGCCTCGCACCGGAGATTGAAAGGCGCGCATGCGGTCCTTTTCTTCCACTTCGTTGAGGCGCTTGACGACGAAGTCAAAATTGGCCAGATGGCGCTCGCGGCGCTTGACATTGCCGGAAGTGATGTCGGCGCGACAAAGCATCAACAAATCTTCCAAATCCTCGCCGGCTTGAAAGAGCAAACGCCGATATGCCGAGTCCGTGCATTCTTCTTCGGTGAGCGCGATCGGGCGCAGATGCAATTTAGTCAATTTTTGCACATATTTCAACCAATCATTCGGCAGCCGGAGTCGATGGAAAATGGCCGGCAACATGCGACTGCCAACTTCCTCGTGGCCGTGGAAAGTCCAACCCTTGCCCTCCATAAAAGCCTTTGTGCGCGGTTTGGCGATATCATGCAAAAGCGCCGCCAAACGCAGCGGTATTTTTTCCGACACGACGGCAAGATTATCCAACACCATCAGAGTATGGTTAAAAACATCCTTGTGAAAATAGCCTTTGTATTCTTCGACACCTCGGAGTGCCAGCAATTCCGGGAAGATAATCTCCAACACCTCCGTTTCCTCGAGCAAATGAAAACCGATGGAAGGCTTGGGCGCGGCCAGAATTTTGAGAAGTTCCTCGGTGATGCGTTCCTGAGAAATGATGCGCAAGCGCTCGCGCATATCACGCATGCCCCGTAAAGTTTTTACTTCGATCGTGAAACCAAGCTGTGTGGCGAAGCGAATACCGCGCATAATGCGGAGTGGATCATCGCTGAACGTCGCGGACGGATCGAGCGGCGTGCGCAGCAGCCTGGCATTCAAGTCTTTCATGCCGTCAAAAGGATCAACGAGTGTCCCCCAATTCCCCGCATTCAAAGCGAAAGCCATGGCATTAATGGTGAAATCTCGCCGCGACAAATCTGCCAGCAAATCCGCCGGCTCGACCTGCGGCTTGCGGGATTCGGCGCGATAGCTCTCCTTGCGCGCGCTGACGAACTCGAGCTGCATTTCGTCCCACTTCAACATGGCAGTGCCAAAATTCTGATAAACCGCCGGCATGGGCAAATGCAGATGTTCGGCAACCAGCCTGGCAAATTTGATTCCGTCGCCCACGACAACAAAATCCATTTCACTGCGATCCCGCTTGAGAAAAAAATCGCGCACAAAGCCGCCAACTACATAGACTTCGAATTGATGCTGGTCGGCCAGCGCACCCATGGTTTGGAGAATTTTGTTGTCCTGGAGGGTCATTCCTCTTTCATATCAAAATTGAGTCAGGTCCATCCACTGTGATCAAAAAAGATTCATAAAATCGAGGCGCAGCATGTGTGGTTGGCCAGTCAAATCCGCAAAAGCGCTGAAGCGGCTGCGCCTGTAGGATCAAATGAAAATCAATTCAGCCGTGTGAGCCGTTTTTAACGGCTTTGCTGAGCTGAGTGGATAATCGAAACCAGCAAGGCCGTGTTCTTGAATATCCATAATGTTAATTCACTGCTATCCAAATCATGCGCTGTCAGGTTTGCCGTGCTCCTGTAAATGGCAACATACTCGGATTTATTGCACTCCAACAGTCGTGAGCAAATTTTCCAAACGCACGCTTTTCTGCTTTCGAGGAATCTGCAGAAATCCCGCAAAAATTTCGCACTAATGTATTTTAGCCATTGTCAAAACCCCCATCTTTAAACACAAAAGTTTAGCCAACTGAAAAGGATGTCATTCTGTAGGCTACGGGCGCAGCCTACGGAATGACATTTTGAGTTAAGGCGATGTTCAGACGGCTAAAAGTTTACCTTTAAAGCAATTTAAAACATTTTCAAAATTCTCAAAGCAAAAATATTTTATTGTGTGCTCATCACACCACTTTGCCAAATCGCCTTTCGCGAATATAATCTCCGCCTCTTGTATGCCACAACGGTCAGAATAGCCGTCGCCGATATAGACGATCTTCTCCTCCGGTTTGGCAAGACGGCGAATATGATAGCCCTTGCAGTTTCCGCACCTGCCGCAGCTTTTCGCCAAATAAGGAAAGCCAACGGAGATTCGATCCGAACCAAAGAATTCAAGACGATTGGCGTATACCGGCAGGTCAAGACCGTATCGCCACAAAATACGCTGAATGTAATAATCGAGACCGTCGCTGAGCACGATCAAGGGAAAATGTTGTTGGCGGCAAAATTCGGCAAATTCGAGAAAGCCGGGGGTCAGCAGTTGCGCGTCGCAAAAGTTGTCAAGTTGTTCCTGAGTAAAACGCGCGGTGGCAGCTTCGCGTTCCAAACATTCGCGCGAAGAGATTTCGTCACGCAGCCATTGCTGAATCGCCTTTTCGCATTCTTGCCAGTCGCCATACACCTTAAAGAGCAGATCGCCTACATCGTTTTGAGCGATGGTGCCATCAAAATCGGAGAAAATGATTATGGGCGTGGGCATTCGAGACATGAAGTGAGGACTGATCATACCAGGGTTTTGTCGCTGCGGAAGATGGAGTGCCTGCTTATTGGGTGCTTTTCGTAAAATACCGGCTAAACACCAGATCGCTCAGACGCACTGCTTCCTTGGAGTATGGATTTACCTTGCGGCTGTGGAATTCGCGATCCAGGAACGCCTTTGCCTCTTTCCAGGTTTGCATCGCCTCGAGGTACTCGATGAAATCGAGATAGGCATCCACATCTTTCTGAAAAATCTTTTTGATGAACGCCTGTCGGCTTTTGTCATCGATAAGCTGACTCATTGAGGGATAGGGTCCCGGCGGTTGCGCTTCGATTTTGGCATGTTCAACAACCAAATGATCATCGGTCTCCTCCTGATAAAGAATTCTAGGAGGTAATTTGGTTGTCCGGGGTTTTTCTGAAACTTCTTCACCCTCCAAATTCAAAGAAGCTTGCGCAACGCCTGCTGTTGTTTTTGCCGGCTGCGGAACGACCGCCAGTTCGTTTTCCAATTTGGTGGCCGCATCGTGCAGGACTGTTGCCAGATCTACTTCCGGTGGCAGATTGGCGTGCCGTGGTTTTTCCTGAGAGGATGACACCGCACCGGATGTCTGATGCTGCGCTAACATGGAGACTATTTCAGGAATGGACCAGGACTCTTGCCGGGTCAATTCCGGCAGCATACTTTCGGCCAATTCGTGCAAGCTGCGCTCATAAAGCATGTTCAAGACGGTTTTATTATCAATCCGCAAGAGAGGAGATGGCCCGATGTTCGTAGAAAAATTTTGATAGGCTTGCAAGTCCGCCACCAGCGCAGCATTGGGAGGCACGGCGTAGACTTCCTTTTCGGCACGGCGACACAATGCGACAAAGGCTTCTTTGGTTACCGGCCCATTGGGATAAGCCAAAAGCAGTTCCTGAATGCGTTCAAAAAAAGGATGGTTTTCGGCCAGGCCTTGCAGAATAATGAAAATATCCTCCTGGCTGCGCTCGGGGGAACGAGAATAAATGAGCTTCTCGAGTGCACTGCGAGGTTTGGTGATGAGATCAAATTGCAAACGCACGTAAAAAGAGAGGGCGTTGTATAATTCGTCTTTTTCGAAAATGATTCTCTCTGCAAGCAGGTCGCGCAGGCGTCGCAACTGTTCGCGAATTTCCGCACCATCCAACTCAAAACGCAGCTTCGATTGCAATACCAGAGGCCTTTCCCGACGAATCAGTTGCCGTGCATGGTTGTGCAAGATCGCCAGCGCCATTTCCGGAAGTTGTAATTTTTTTAACTCGGAAAATGCAACGCCCTCGCGTCCGCGAAGAATTTGCTCGGTCAAAGCCAAACTCAGCCGTTTTTTCTCCTGCTCCCAATGATCTCGAGGAGTGTCCCCGCTTTCTGCCTCCCCTTTCACAGAGCCGGGGGTCGTGCCAGAATTCCTTTTGGAAAAATCTGGAAAGACCGGCTGATTTTCAGCAATTTTATTGGTATCAAGCTCAGGGTTGCGGAAATCTTCTCGCATTGGCTATCGATTCGGCAAATAACACCGATGATTTGTTCCGTGCAAATTCACGGCATCCGTGGTCAATTACTTTGCGCTATTCCTGTTCATCGCCATTTTCCGAAATGACCCGCGCCACATCAGCAATGCGGTCGCCGTGGTCAAGCTTGATCAAACGAACGCCTGAAGTGTTGCGGCTGATGATTTTAATGTCCCGCACATTTTGGCGAATCACCACGCCTTTGGTGGTGATGATCATCAGATCATCGTCGTCCACCACTTCCATGATGCTCACCATCTTGCCGGTTTTCTCCGTGGCTTTCATGGTAATCAAACCGGAGCCGCCGCGATGCTGGACTTTGTATTCGCGCAGCTCGCTGCGCTTGCCGTAACCGTTTTCGCTAACCACAAGAATTGTGGCCTCGCGCTTCAAAATCACCATGCCAACCACATGGTCACGGGATTCCAACTCGATGCCTTTGACGCCGGCGGCGCCGCGTCCCATCTCGCGCACCTCATTCTCATGGAAACGAATGGCTTTTCCGGAACGGGTGCCGAGCATAATATCGGTGGAGCCGTCGGTGATTTTTGCCTCGATCAGCGCATCGCCTTCGTCGATCACCATCGCATTGATGCCGGTGCGTCGGGGATTGCCAAATTGGGACAATACCGTTTTCTTCACCACACCCTTTCTTGTCGCGAAAGCAACATAATGCGCATCGTCGAAATCTTTCACCGACACGAACGCCGCGATCTTCTCGTCTTGCTCCAACGACAGCATGTTGATAATCGCTCGGCCCTTGGAACCTTTGCCGGCCTGTGGAATGTCATAAACTTTCAGCCAGTAGCAACGGCCCTTGTCGGTGAAAAAGAGCACATAGTCGTGAGTGCTGGCGATGAAGAGATGTTCGATAAAATCGTCCTCTTTGGTCGTTGCGCCAGTCACGCCGCGACCACCGCGACTCTGCCGGCGATAACCGGAAACCGGGAAGCGTTTGATGAAGCCGCCGTGCGAAATCGTGATCACCATGTCCTCTTCGGCGATGATGTCCTCGATGGAAAACTGCCCGGCTTTGGCGATGATTTCGGTGCGCCGATCGTCACCGTATTTTTCTTTCAGCTCCAGCAGTTCCTTTGCGATCAATTCCATGCGCTTGGGTTTGCTCGCCAGCAATTCTTTCAATTGCTTGATGAGTGCGAGAACTTCTTTGTATTCCGCTTCGATCTTTGCGCGCTCGAGACCGGTGAGGCGCTGCAGCCGCATATCCAAAATTGCCTGCGCCTGAATTTCCGAAAGTTTGAAGCGCTTCATCAACGCTTCTTTTGCGGTCTGCGGATCCTTGGATTTTTTGATGATGGCGACAATCTCATCGATGTTGTTGATGCAAATACGCAAGCCCTCGAGAATATGGGCGCGTTTCTCGGCTTTATCCAGCTCGAACTTGGTACGGCGCACCACCACTTCATGACGGAAATCGACGAAGTACTGCAGCATCTGCTTGAGATTGAGCACGCGTGGCACGCCATCGACAAGGGCGAGCATGATCACCCCAAATGTATCTTGCATCTGGGTGTGCTTGTAAAGATTATTCAGCACAATGTTGGGATCGGCATCGCCCCGAAGCTCGACCACCAGCCGCATGCCGTCGCGGTCGCTTTCATCCCGCACGGCACGAATGCCTTCGATCTTCTTTTCCTGGGCCAGCTCTTCGATTTTCGCATGCAGGGCGGCTTTGTTGACCTGATACGGCAGTTCGGTGATCACAATATTTTGACGGCCGCCGCGCACCTCCTCAATCACCGCTCGAGCCCGCACCGCAATGCGACCGCGACCGCTGCGATAGGCCTCGTCAATGCCCTCGATGCCATAAATAATGCCACCGGTCGGGAAGTCCGGGCCCTTGATGATTCGCATCAACTTTTCGATTTTTATTTCAGGGTCTTTGATGAGTGCGACGAGGCCATCTATCACCTCGTTCAAATTGTGTGGTGGAATGTTCGTTGCCATGCCGACTGCAATGCCGGAGGAGCCATTCACCAAAAGATTCGGCAAGACCGTCGGCATGACGGAAGGCTCTTTCAGGGTGTCATCAAAATTCGGGTTCCAATTGACCGTGTCTTTTTCGAGATCGCGGAGTACTTCTTCGGCAATGCGGGTGAGACGCACTTCGGTGTAACGCATGGCTGCCGGCGAGTCGCCATCCACCGAGCCGAAATTGCCCTGGCCATCGACAAGAGGATAGCGCAGGGAAAAATCCTGCGCCATGCGCACGATGGTGTCATAAACGGCAAGATCGCCGTGGGGATGATATTTTCCGAGCACTTCGCCGACCACACGTGCGGACTTCTTGTAGGCGGAATTGGGCCGGAGGTTCAGCTCGTGCATGCCATATAACACGCGCCGGTGTACGGGCTTGAGGCCGTCGCGCACATCCGGCAACGCGCGAGAGACGATGACCGACATCGAATAATCGATGTACGAGTCCTTCATTTCTTCTTCAATAAAAACCGGGATGATTCTGTCACGTTGAAGATCCATACTCAACTCAGATTGATTTTATGTTTTCGCCTGGATTTTTCTACAGTTTTTTTCTAAATCGGCGACAAAAAATGTTTTTGTCCAACTCAAGCAAATATGATAATCTGGTGCGATTGTCGAGCTTCTTGGAAGCGTTCTCTACTGCTGCAGTTCATTCTGCAGTTAATATTACCATGTCATCGTGTAATGATCTTTTTTGTTATCAAGCACCGTGCTTGTATTGCAAAAAGACTGCGTCCGTAGAATGCCTCCTGCATGACATGTTACTGGGAAGCGTTGAGAATTTCCATGCCGGCCAACTTGCCATCGGTTATATTTGGTGTCTAAATTAATGCCATCGACAATTTCGACGACCCCATTCGGTGTTTCATCACTCAACTTCAAATACACCGCATCAACGTCATCGTCATAATATACTTTCATTTCCTTCTTCCTTGGGGTGATTGCTTCACGGCTCCATTTCAGCAACAAAAAGAACATCGTGTCCCTCTTGCCGAAGCTGTTCGACAATCGGCTTGTCCACGCTTTCATCTGCGAACAAATTCATGCGGCTTGCTCCATAACAGGAGAGACAACATCTGCACGCAGTGCTTGTGCTGCAAACTCCATAGCTGCAAGGATTGCTGGGCTAGTTAAGCGAGGGTGAGCCTCCAAAATTTGCCCAATGGTTTCACCTGCTGCCAATTTTTCGAAAATTAACTCACCGGTAATGCGTGTAGTCGCCACAACTGGCTTGCCCATCATAATGTTCGGATGGAACAGTATCAGTTGGTTTTTCATGTCACACTTTTGTTTTGTGATATGCCGAATAGTTTTGTGACTCTATTTTTCATAACGCATTTGTAGACCCAGCTTTATTTCCTCAGGTCCGATGTTTACTTCGCGGCGAAGTTGTTCAAGTTTGAGCCGGTTAAATTCGTCGGCACGCAGAATGATGTCTGTTTTTTTCACACATCCAAATTCCTCACATACTTCGCATTGTCTTCAATGAACTTGCGCCTCGGCTCGACCTTGTCGCCCATCAGTGTTGAGAAGATCATATCGGCTTGGTAAGCCTCTTCGATGGTCACCTGGCGCATCGTGCGTTGCTCCGGATCCATGGTGGTTTTCCATAATTGCTCCGGATTCATTTCACCGAGACCTTTGTAGCGTTGGATGTTGACGCCGTCGGATTTCTCAAAACGCTCGAGAATGGATTCCTTCTCATCATCGTCGTAGGCGTAATACTCTTCCTTGCCTTTTGCGATACGATAAAGGGGTGGTTGCGCTATATAAACCCGGCCTTGCTCGATCAACGGCTTCATATAACGGAAGAAAAACGTCAAAAGGAGGGTGCGAATATGCGCGCCGTCCACGTCGGCATCGGACATGATGATGATTTTTCCGTAGCGAATCTTGCTGGCATCGAAATCGTCGCTGCCTATGCCTGTTCCCAGCGCGGTGACGATGGTACGAATTTCTTCGTTGGAAAGAATTTTATCCAATCGCGCCTTTTCCACATTGAGAATTTTGCCTTTGATCGGGAGAATCGCTTGAAATCTGCGATCCCGTCCTTGTTTGGCGGAGCCGCCGGCGGAATCGCCCTCGACGATGTAAATTTCACAATGTTCAGGATCGGTAATGCTACAATCGGCCAGCTTGCCGGGTAATCCGGCGCCATCGAGGCCGGATTTGCGCCGCGTCAACTCACGGGCTTTGCGCGCTGCCTCCCGCGACCGCGCGGCCAGCAAGCATTTTTCGATGATCTTGCGCGCGACCGAGGGGTTCTCCTCGAAATAAACACTCAGTCCCTCGCTGCAAATGGATTCGACGATGCCGCGGACTTCGCTGTTGCCGAGCTTGGTTTTGGTTTGGCCCTCAAACTGTGGTTCAGCAACTTTGATACTCAATACGGCCGTCAATCCTTCGCGGACATCATCGCCGGTGAGCTGGATTTCCTCTTTCTCTTTGATCAGATTGTTTTTGACGGCATACGTGTTGATCGTTTTGGTGAGCGCTGCTTTGAACCCGATGAGATGAGTGCCACCTTCGATGGTATGAATATCATTGACGTAGGTGAAGATATTCTCATTGTAGCCATCGTTGTATTGCAGCGCCAACTCGACCGGCACATCTTCCCGTTCACCGGAGATATAAATCGGTTTTTTCATCAGCGGCTCACGCGCCTCATCGATATACTGTACAAACTCACTGATGCCGCCTTTATACTGAAATTTTTCCGACTTGCCGGTACGCTCGTCAGTGATGGAAATTTTGAGCTCTTTATTGAGAAACGCCAGCTCGCGCAGGCGTTCAGTAAGAATATCGAAGTTGAACTTCTGCTTGCCGAAAATTTCCTTGTCCGGGGAAAAGGTTACTTTGGTGCCGGTGCCTTTACGCTTGCCGATGATTTTAACATCGTGAACCGGAACACCTCGTGCATACTTTTGCATGTAGACATTGCCATCGCGGGCGACTTCCACGACGAGCCATTCGGAAAGTGCATTGACTACGGAGACACCGACGCCGTGCAGACCACCGGAAACTTTGTAAGATTTTTTGTCAAATTTTCCTCCGGCATGCAACTTGGTCATCACCACCTCGAGTGCCGGTCGTTTGACCACCGGATGCAAGTCGACGGGGATTCCACGTCCGTTATCATCGACGGTCACACTTCCATCCTTATTGATGGTCACGTCAATCTTATCGCAAAAGCCGACGAGCGCCTCGTCGATGGCGTTGTCCACCACTTCGTTGACCAGATGATGAAATCCACGCGTTGAAATATCGCCGATGTACATGGCGGGGCGACGGCGCACCGGATCCAAGCCTTCAAGTACGGTAATCGAATCCGCCTTGTATTGTTCGACTGCTTCTTCTTTGGTCTGGGCATTGCTCCCGTTCATGACAGCCTTCTTTTGGTCCTTCCCGTTTTGAGGAACGGCTGCCTTGTTGCGAACTTCTTCTTTGACTTCAACCACGGGTGTCTTCTCCTTTAAATCCGCTTTACGAGATGAAACGTTGCCTTGCTCCTGCTGTACGGCGGCTTTTGTCACCACTGCGCTCTGTTTGTTGGTTTTGCGGTTGCGCACTTTTCCATTACGATTATGGAGCGCAGCTTTTGCTCGTGCAGTTTTTACAGACGTCTTCGCTTTTGCGGTGGTTGGCATTTTAACCTCTAAACAAAAAGAATGTCGTGAATGATTTTTTTTCCTATCCGCGCATTGATTTGTTCGATTAGCGCTGCTTTCATGTAAAACAACTCGTTTCGCCAGACACTGCCCGAGACTTCAACGATCAATTTGCCGTCACGAACATCTTTGGCGCAGGTGTGTCTGGCAATGGGCTCTCCAACGATCTCGGCCCATTTACTGACCGCTTCAAATTCTTTGACGCGCTCGCCGATTCCATATTTCTGCAACAAGTCGTCGAGCAGATCCCCCAGCGCGCGAGGGCGGTTATACATAACTTAAATTAATATTAATTTTTTAATTTACCATTACTACACTTCCCGACTCGACTCGAAACTTGGCGGCATCTTGCAACACCGGATATACAACCTGAGCGACCGCGGAAAGGAAAAGCTGGCCGCGTCCGGCAAAAAATTGTACACATTGCCGGATTCGTGTCTCATCAAGCTCAGAAATCAGATCATCCAACAAAATGATCGGTGCGGTTTTGAGCCGGCGTTTCAAATACTCCGCTTCCATCATCTTCAGCGCCATCAGTGTTGATTTGTGTTCTCCTCGCGAACCGTATTTGCGCAAATTGGCGCCGTTTATGCTCATATCCACATCATCACGATGCGGGCCGACCAATGTCTGGGCGCGTTGTCTTTCGTGCCGACGATGCGCGCCAAGACACTCCTGAAAACGTGCAGGTGTGATTTTTTCGGGTTCCCCGGCCAGAGCCTCAAATTGACTGCGATAGGCAATTTGCAGCGAGTCAGAAGAAGCGGAAATCTGTTTGTAGGCTTGATTCAGAAATTCTGCGTTATCCTGAACAAAACGATACCGCGCTTGAATAATTTTACAGCCATACAAAGCCAGCGATTCATCCCACGCTGCCAACATCCTGTCCGTCGTGTTCGCCCCGGCCTTTTGATACTGCATCAAAAGGGCATTGCGCTGACGCACTATTCGGTTGTACTCCTGTAAATCTGCCAGATAACCGGATGATCCTTGGCTCAGTAATACATCCAGAAAACGGCGCCGCTCCGCCGGCGGGCCGGCAGTGATACGATGACTTTCTGGAGAAAAAAGCACTATCGGAAACTTACCAACGAGCGCGGCATGACTATTCACTCGTTTGCCATCCAGACTGATTTGCTTGCCATTATCCTTGTGGTAACAAATTGTCAGCAAATGATTCGTCTGGCGCTCATCTACATACTCGCCGGTTACCTCGAAACTTCCGGCATCAAATTTCATCAGCTCCTGATCCGCGACCGCACGAAAACCACGCGTCACTGAGAGAAAATAAATTGCTTCCAGCAGATTACTTTTCCCTTGCGCGTTGGGACCATAAATAAAATTTGTTGTTGCACTGAATGTCAACTCGAGCTGCGCATAATTGCGAAAACCAAGCAGTCTGAGCTTTCGAATAATCATCCCGTGGCGTCATTGAGGCGAATTGGCATGAGCAACATCATGTAATTTTCGCCCTCTTTTTGTTGTACTGGTTCGATTATCGCGGCGCTCCCCGGGTCTTTCAAACGAAAGATGACTTCTTCGCTGTCAATATGCCGCAACAGTTCCTGCACATAATGTGCATTATACCCGATATCCATCGCCTTACCGTCATACTGCATGGCCAGTATTTCACGGGCTTCGCCACCGACCTCCACATCTTCTGCCGAAATCGCAATCTTGCCGGGTTCCAGACTCCATCGAATTTGATGCGTAATCTGATTGGCAAAAATGGCAACTCGCCGAACAGAAGCGGCCAACAAATCGCGGTCTACAATCATCGTTAAGTCATTGTCCTGTGGAATAACACGTTCATAGCTGGGATACTGGCCATTGATCAATTTGCTGTAGATGGTTGTTGAACCCAACCGAAATGTTATATGATTTTCGCTGAGCGCCACGTCGATCTGATCGGCTTGATCGCTATTACGCATAAGCATCTGCAAAGCCTTGGTCGGGATAATTGCCTGTTGAACGCCCAATTCCGGTGCTTTGACAACCGTATCTGGTTTCGTTTCTGTTGTTGTGGGAGAAAAATAATTTAAATCACTTATTTTGGCAAGGCGATGTCCATCTGTTGCCACGAGCCGCAATTCATGCGGCCGAAATTCCAGGAGAACACCCATTAAAGTTGTGCGTAATTCATCTGTACTGACCGCAAAGATGGTTTTTTCAATCATTCTCAAAAAACGTGCTGTGGAATAGCTGATTTGAGAAACAAAGGTTTCACTGGCAATGTGCGGATATTCTTCACTGGATTCACCGGCAATTTTGTAGGACCCTTTTTCAGTTGTCAGCAATAAGCGATTATTATTGTCCGTTTCAAAAGTCAGCGGCAGCTCGGGTAATTCCCGAATGATGTCGAACAGTCGTTTGGCAGGAAATGCAGCCGCACCGTCCTGTTCACCACGGACAGATAGAAATGTAATTATGGAAACTTCCAGATCTGTTCCTGTAAGCCGGAGACGCTGTCCATCCAATTCAAATAAAATATTTGTCAATACAGGAATCGTTGTTTTGACTGGAATCACGCCAATAATCCGCTGAAGGCATTGAAACAGCTCTGTTTTATTGACAATGAATTTCATTTGTCCTCCCGGAATCAGTATGTACCAGAAATTGGTGTTTGCTGGTTTACAGAGCAAACATATAAAGTTAATTATTTTTAGGGATATTATCAAGTAGAATTTGTTTATAATAAGGCCTGTTAATATGTGGATAGCTTTATTTAGGCAAACCGTCACCCCCTTGCAAGCCCTGAAAAAACAGGACAATACCACACTTATTTAGAAAATTTTATTTTTTTTCATTACCGGTATTTTCGGTGGAAACAGTGTGCATACGCTGGGGATTACTAATTCACACTATTGAACTAGATTTTTTTTATCTGTTATGCACAGAAAAATCACAGTCATCCACTCGTTTTCACAAATGAATGTGAATAATTTATGGAAACGAGCACAAAAGGTTTCGCTCCAAAATATCAATTTCTTCTCTGATTTTATTGTCATTTTTGATAAGGTTTTCGATGGTTTCAATTGCGTGAATAACCGTTGTGTGATCCCGTCCGCCAAAATGCAAACCAATTGTTTTCAGCGAGTGTTTGGTGAGTTTTTTTGAAAGAAACATAGCAATTTGCCGAGCGAGGGCAACCTCTTTTCTTCTGGTCTTTGCGCGCATCATATCATCGGGAATGCCATAGTAAAGGCTGACTTCCTTTTGAATGTCGTCGATATTCAAATTGCGGTGTTTTTGTACGAACATGTCCTTCAATATGTGACGTGCCAAATTGATGCTCACATCGAGATGATTCATGGAAGCGTAAGCCAATAGCTTGATCAAGGCACCCTCAAGCTCGCGGATGTTATTGGTGATATTTTGTGCGATGAGTTGAATAACTTCCCCGGGAATTTCAATGTGATTTTCCTCTGCTTTTTTTTGCAATATGGCCATGCGGGTTTCAAGATCCGGTGGCTGAATATCAACAACCAAGCCCCATTGCATGCGTGACAGCAGCCGCTCCTCGATTCCGGTGAAATCTTTAGGCGAACGATCCGAAGAGAGAACGATCTGTTTGCCTTTCTGGTGGAGAGTGTTGAAAGTGTGAAAAAATTGTTCCTGCGTTTTACCGCGGTCGATGAAAAATTGCACATCATCAACCAGCAGGAGATCAACATTACGATAGACGGAACTGAACTCCGTGGTGCGATTGTTTTGAATGGCGGCAATAAATTCGTTCGTAAATTTTTCGCTTGAAACATAAAGCGCAGATTTGACCGTTTTCAAGTTGAGAGCATGATTGCCAATGGCTTGAATCAGATGGGTTTTACCCAGGCCAACGCCGCCATAAATAAAGAGCGGATTGAAAGTAGTTCTGCCGGGAGCTTCAGCAACGGCAAGCGAGGCGGCCTTGGCAAATTGATTACCGTCGCCCTCGACAAAGTTGTTAAACGTGTAATGGAGGCTAAGCTGAGAGACAGCATCGAACCTTGGAATAGAAACAGCCGGTTCAATATAAACCGGCGTGGTCTTTTCTGAAATTGCGGGAAGATCGGAGGCAGGAGGATAAATACAAAATTCAACTTTCGCGTCATCGCCGAGTATTTGAGAAGCAGCGCGGTTGACAACTTCATGATGACTGCCATCAATTTTTTGCAGGAGAAATTGATTTGCTATGCCAACCGTAAGCGTCTTATTTTCTAGTCGTAGTCCCCTGGTTGCTTGAAACAAGATCGCATAAGAATAGTCAGTGACATTTTCGCGAATAAGGTTCAAGCAATCGGTCCAAGTGCGTTCTGCGGTGCTTAGCATATTGATATCCTTATGGAAGAAAAAAGATTAGAAAAATATTAACAGCTTATCCACACAACAGGTGTCGCAAAATATGTTACAAGTCTTTATAATTCCAACGAATTTTCAGCACACAGTCGGGTGAAGAAGATACTCCATAAAAAGGGATCATCTAATTTATTATTAAACAAAGACTCATTTTCCAAGGTTTGACTCAAAAAGGCAACGCGATCCATTTTAAAAAGAAAAATTTTTGGATCATAAGATGCAGAAAAAAAGCAGATGAAGTTATCCACATTTTTTCCACTTGGGTCAGATAACATCGGCCTTTGTGAATTTAGCAAATTGTCATATATTGTCAAGAGAAAATATGATGGAAAATGCTAAAAAAGTTCTTGACTTTTCTGCCATGATGCGGTAATTTAATTATTTGTGTAGAAAAATAATTTTTTTGGTTTTTCCATTTTCATAAAGACTTGTTATGGTTAGGAGAATCCAATGAAGCGAACCTTCCAGCCGCATAATCGTAAGAGAAAAGCAACACACGGTTTTCGGGAAAGAATGCGAACCAAGGATGGACGTCTCGTTTTGAAGCGCCGGCGCGCCAAGGGCCGGAAGCGCCTGACTGTTAGTGATGATTAAACAGAATCAAAGACGGCAGCAGTGATTCTGGCTGCAGCAAGAAAGCGATGCACATTCAGGTGAGTAAAGGCAAAAAAAAGTTTGTTCTCACAAAAACCGAAATCATTCGTCGTCCAATTGATTTTTCTTTGATTTTTAAAACTGGGCAGTTTCTGCGAGGCCGCTATTTCAACATTGTCTATGTTCGTGCAAATTACAGGCAGGTCGCATTTGCCGCCAGCAAGCGTGTACGAACCACAGTCGAGCGCAATCACATCAAACGCATGTTGCGTGAAGCATATCGTTTGGAAAAAGACAAAATTCATGAACATGTGCAGTTGATTTTAGTCGGAAAAGAAAATATTCTCTGCGCGCATTTGAACGACCTTCGTGCAGAGATGCGCAAAATGGCAACGCGAATCATTGGAGATTAGGAGCCAGTTAGTATTACAACGTTGAGTTGCTCATTAGATCCCCTTTTGCAGGCATTCTGTAAGAATCTTTTTCAGCAGGACATCTGCGCCAATGTTTAAAAAGACCCCTACGGGCGTAGCCTTCCAGGGTGACATGAAAGGGGTGTGCTTGCGACTTAACGTTGTTATTAGCCCTGATAATTAATGAGCCATATTTTCAGGCTTGAGCCAACCCCGTGAGATAATAAGCGTAATAGTATTTCACGGCGTTGATTTACGTATCGCGTGAATTATCGGGGTCACCACTTGCGCGACGGAGGGTTTGCTGCAGTATACAACGAAAACATGATTTTAGGGTGACGCAATGCAGGGGATAAAATGACATGAGAAAGATTTTGATTTTTGTCATTCGGATTTATCAGAAGCTGGTCTCGCCTTTTTTGCCGCCATCCTGTCGATTTTATCCGTCCTGTTCCGAATACGCCTGTCAAGCCGTTGAAAAGTACGGAATTCTAAAAGGAGCATGGCTTTCGACAAAGCGTATTTTACGTTGTCATCCCTGGTGCCCCGGAGGTTTTGATCCGGTTCCTTAATTTAACAAGAGACTTTTTAGGATGTACTCATGGAGTTTGATCGAAAAACAATTCTGGCTTTCCTATTGATCGGGTTGATCCTGATCATCGTCAACACCGATTTTTACAGGCAGTTGATGTTGGGAGATTTACCACAAAAAAAATTACCAGATTCAAGCTCAGTCACAACATCAGATTCTGTCCGCAAGCCCGAAAGAACCGGTAATTTTCGTTTTGATCGGTCGCGTATTCAGGAAGATTCTTCATCTCCCATGCCTGTTGATGAAAAGATCGACCTGCTCAAAGAACGCAACCAGGAAAAAGAAATTCATATCGAATCTCCGCTCTATAGCGGCACGGTTTCAACCATGGGCGCCAGCATAAAAAGTTGGCAGTTCAAGAAATATTCCGGTCCCAACGGCGGCCCAGTTTCTTTAGTGAATGATGGCGAAAACAATCTCGTCGTTCAGTTACCAATTGCCGGTGATACACTCAATACCGGTGTGCTCAATTTTAGTTTGGAATATCCAGCTGCGCAAATCGGCGACTCTATTTACCTGGCGCCAGGACAAACACTCGAGCTTGTCTTTACGCGAGAAGTGTTGCCAGAAAAATTTTTGCGCAAGACATTGTTATTTTCTGGAGATGAATACACAATACGATTGAAAGTTGAGCTCAATAATTTGAGCGACATCATTTTGGGCTACTCCTACTTGTTGAGTTGGCATACAGGATTGGCAAGCACTGAAGAAAGAGTCGCGGAGGACATGGGTTATGCCAAGGCATATTCGCTTGCAAACAAAGAGCTGGATGAATTCGACGTCGGATCAAAAATTACTGCGAGTAGAGTCAACGACGACTGGCCGGCAATGTGGGCAGCAATCCGCACAAAGTATTTTGCAGTTGCGGTTATTCCCCAAGAAGTGACAGCCAAAGGCGTTCGTTTCGTGGGGCACACCTCGAAGATGGAAAATCAGATCGTACACAAAGCGTATCAGATGAATCTCGCCATGCCGGTCAGTCACGAAGGGTCAAGCATCCAGGAGTTTATTGTTTATATTGGGCCGTTGGATTACAAGATCGTTAAGGGGCTCGGAGTTGAACTCGAGCGGATCATGAATTTCGGCTGGCGCATCATCCAACCGATCAGTATTTTGGTTTTGTGGACTTTCACTTTTTTGCACAAGTTTATTTCCAACTACGGCATCGTTTTGATTATTTTCTCGTTGTTGGTCAAAGTCGTTTTGCATCCACTGACCAGGAAGAGCTATCAATCCATGAAAGAGATGCAAGCATTGCAACCGGCGATGACCGCGTTGCGGGAAAAGTATGCCAACGATCCCCAGCGCATGAATGCGGAGATCATGAAACTTTACAAGGAGCATGGTGTAAATCCGCTGGGCGGGTGCTTGCCGATGTTGTTGCAGATGCCACTTCTGTACGCGCTGTTTATTGTTTTTCGTTCGACGATCGAGTTGCGGCAGGCCAAATTTGTCTGGTGGATCAAGGATCTTTCGGCGCCCGACACAATTTTTACACTGCCGTTTTCGCTTCCACTTTACGGTAATTCGGTCAACGTCTTACCCCTGGTCATGGGAGCGACGATGCTGATTCAGCAAGTCATGACGATGAAGGACCCGAAGCAGAAAATGATGGTTTATATGATGCCGATCATCTTTACCCTGGCATTCAATAGCTTCCCTTCCGGGTTGAATCTCTACTACACACTCTTTAATGTCTTCAGTATTTTGCAGCAACAGTATATGACAACGGCGCCGACCGAGAAAAAGGCACCGAAAAAGAAAGCATACAAGAAATTTGTTGCAGATTGGCGCAAACATGGTGTCAATGCCCTGTTCTCACGAAAGCGTCTTAAATAAAAAGAGCACTGTGGCGTTATACCTCAGAGGATGACGCGCCTATTGTGGCTCTTGTGAAGGTGCGTCTGCTGTGAAGCAGAGTATAAGCCGGCATGATTTCCAAAGCGGCACACTTGATCTGCAGGGGCTTCGGCGGTGGGAGGTCACCGAATTCTGATCAGAATCAGAAAAGAAACAATAACTCAAGAGTTGCCCCACGTCAAGTGGGGCAGATTTTTTTATGGCAGTTTTCAAAGAAGAGGATACGATTGTCGCGGTTGCGTCGGCACACGGCAGGGGTGCGATAGCCTGCGTTCGTGTCAGTGGCAAGGGAGCTTATTCCGCCGTTCAGCATCTTTTCGAACGTGATACAAAAATCGGAGAATTTTCTCCGCGCACAGTGCATTTGGTCTGGTTGGTGGATGCTGAGGGCCGGCGATTGGATCATGTAACGTTGATACGTTATGCCGCTCCGAATTCTTTTACCGGTGAGGACCTCGTCGAAATTTTTTGTCATGGGGGAAAATGGGCGCCAACACGGATCATTGAAAATTTGTGTAAAGCCGGATGCCGGATTGCGGAGCCCGGCGAGTTTACGCGACGCGCTTTTTTTAATCATAAATTGGATTTACTTCAAGCGGAAGCGATTGAGGATATTGTTTCGGCAGAATCACCGGCCGGATTACAAAACGCATTAGACCACCTGGAAGGGCATTTTTCCAAACGACTGGCAGAATTGCGGCAACGGCTGGTACATGCCTGTGCACTTTTAGAATTGGGGTTGGACTTTGTTGAAGAGGATGTTGAGTTCGCTGACCGCGAGCAGTTGGCGGCTGAGATGGACGTTTTGGAAAAAGAAATTCGTTTTCTCTTGTCCAGCTATCATCGGGGACAGGCGATCAAGGAAGGCTGGCGCGTGGCGATAGTCGGCAAGCCCAACGTTGGAAAATCGAGTTTAATGAATGCACTCCTGGGTCACGATCGAGTTATTGTCAGCCCAAGACCCGGCACAACGCGCGATACAGTTGAAGACGGCTTGTTACTTGACGGGCAACTCTTTCGTTTAATTGATACCGCCGGCATTCGTACCAGTTGTGATGAAATTGAGAAGGAGGGCGTTGCGCGTTCACAACGCGCAGCCAAGCAGGCGCATGTTGTGTTATTTGTAAGCGATCAATCGCAACCGGCAGATGAACTTGACCAACAAATTGCCAGGGAGTGTATATATTTTACCGGCCCTGGAGAATTTGAGAACCAACCAAAGAAAATCATTCATATTCGCAACAAAATTGATCTCCCACCAGCATCAGCGTCCTTTCAGATGGCTGTTCCCGTGGATGCCGAAGTGTCAACTTCGGCCGTTACAGGTGCTGGAATAGCTGAGTTGGAAAATGCAATTTGTTCGGTTACGCAGCAAAATGGCGTGCCCCAACCCAATGAAGTCCTACTTACGAACTTGCGCCATAAGCAATGCTTGGAAAAAGCCTTGACAGCTTTGACCCATGCTCGGCAATCATTGGATGCCAATCTCTCATCTGAATTTGTGGCTGCTGACTTGCGCGAAGTCATTCACGAAATTGGGGTTTTGATAGGAGAAGTTACCACGGAAGATATTTTAGGAGAGATTTTTTCCAAATTTTGTATTGGCAAGTAGCACAAGAAGGCTACGCCTGTAAGGCTGATTTGTATTTTGTTTCACGTGAAACATTGCTGCAAAGAGAAGCAGCAAGAGCTGTTTTTGAAATGACCATATACGATACCTACGACGTCATCGTCATTGGCGCTGGCCACGCCGGCACTGAGGCTGCGCTGGCAGCGGCGCGCATGGGTGCCAGGACCCTACTGATGACGATGAATATTTTTACCATTGGCCAGATGTCCTGCAATCCTGCCATCGGTGGAGTTGCCAAGGGGCAATTGGTGCGCGAATTGGATGCTCTCGGGGGTGAGATGGGGTTGGCCATCGATGATGTTGGCATCCAATTTCGCATGCTCAATAAATCCAAAGGCCCGGCGGTTTGGTCACCCCGTGCCCAAGCCGACCGAGCGCAATATGCATTACGCATCAGATATGCCTGTGAGCAACAACCCAATCTCGAAATACGTCAGGACATGGCCACTGGCATCATCGTTCGGGACGGTAAAGTAACCGGTGTGCGTACAATGACTGGAGGGATCATCGAGAGCCGAACCGTTATTCTGACCGCAGGCACTTTCTTGAATGGAGTCATTCATATCGGCTTGACGAGTTATTCCGCAGGACGTGCAGGAGAATTTGCAGCAAAAGGAATGACCGAGTCACTTCTGGATTTGGGATTTGAAACCGGTCGCTTGAAAACAGGCACGCCGCCACGAATCAACGGCCGAACGATAGATTTTTCCAAGACCGAGGTTCAGCCGGGGGATGAGCCGCCGCTGCCGTTTTCGTTCCGGCATGATCAACTTGAAATCGATCAGATACCATGTTATTTGACTTATACAAATGAAGAAACACACGCGATTCTGCGCACCGGCTTGGATCGTTCGCCACTGTACACAGGCCGTATCAAAGGGGTCGGCCCGCGGTATTGTCCGTCCATCGAAGACAAGATCGTCCGTTTCGCCGACAAGCCGCGCCACCAAATTTTTCTCGAACCGGAAGGACGGCAGACCACGGAGTATTATGTAAATGGTTTCGCCACCAGCTTGCCGGAAGACGTGCAGATCAAAGCCATTCATACTGTTCCCGGTTTGGAGAAGGCGCAAGTCACTCGTACCGGCTATGCCGTTGAATACGATTACTTTCCACCCACGCAGTTGCATCCCTGGCTCGAAACCAAGCGCATAACCAATCTCTTTTTTGCCGGTCAAATTAATGGTACTACTGGATACGAAGAGGCCGCTGTACAGGGGTTCATGGCTGGTGTCAACGCTGTGCTCAAAGTGCGAGGTGAAAAGGCTACGCCTGTTAAGGAGAAAGGTGCATTTGAGCCCTTTGTGCTCAGTCGCAGTGAAGCATATATTGGCGTACTCATCGACGATCTTGTGACCAAAGGCACCCTCGAACCATATCGCATGTTTACTTCGCGCGCCGAATATCGGTTGCTGCTGCGACAGGATAATGCCGATTTGCGACTCATGCCTTATGGTCATCGTTTTGGTTTGATTGACGACGCGACTTATGGAAATTTACAGAAGAAGCAGCGTGTTATCAATGAAGTCATTGCAGCCTTGCGCCAAATTTATGTTCAGCCGGAGGAGATCAATGATTTGCTGAAGGCAAAGGGTACACCTCCGATTTCGCAAAATGAAAATTTGCAAAAAATACTCCGGCGCCCCGAGATCCATCTGAACGATTTGCGCGGATTTGGTCGCCTCGAATTATGGGAGCGATTGGCTGCGCCTGCGGAGAATGAGAAGTTGTGGCAGAGCATCGCCGAGCAAGTCGAAATTGAAGTCAAATACGAAGGTTTCATTGCGCGGGAGCGCCAGGCGATCGAGCGCTTTGAGCGTCTCGAAGAGAAGAAACTACCCCAGCATATTGATTATCGAAAACTGAGTGCGCTCTCGGCGGAGGCCCGTGAGAAATTGAACCGCCTGCGCCCGGCTTCGATTGGACAGGCAGCACGGATTTCGGGTGTCTCGCCGGCGGATGTCACGGCGCTGTTGGTTTATTTGCGGCGGGGATTCTCGTTCGGAACCGATGAGGGAGGAGAACAGCCAATTGTTTCACGTGAAACAGACGAGGAGTATGAGAGCTACGAAGCCGGAAGCTTCAATGAGTGAACAAGCCGAGAGCCAAATCATCCGGTTGCAGAGACGTCTCGATGTAATTCTTCAACCGGATGGGCTGCCGGCCCTTCATTTGAATCCGGCGCAACAATTGCAATTCCGGCAATACCTCCAATTACTTTTGCAATGGAATCAGCGTATTGATCTGATTTCTCCCGGCGATGAGAGTCGGATCGCAGAACGCCACATTCTTGAGAGCTTGGCAGTTTTATCGGTATGGCCATTCCGCAGCGGCGCTTTGGTGATTGATCTCGGCAGCGGCGCAGGTTTTCCTGGAATTCCCCTGAAAATTATGCGTCCCGATTTAGTTGTAACTTTGTTGGAGTCAAAACAAAAGAAAGCGCTTTTTTTGAACACCGTGGTGCGGGAGTTGAAACTTTCCGATTGCCGTGTCGTGAATGCCCGCGCTGAAGAGGTCGCAGACTTTTCCCAAAAGCAATTTTCCATTGTCATCGCTCGTGCCGTGGCTGAGCTGAAAAAGCTCTGGAAATGGAGCCAGCCGTTGCTTGTCGACGGCGGGGTGTTGTTGGCAATGAAGGGCGGTGACCTCGAAAATGAGTTGCAAGCACTGAAGAAATTCGATTCCCGAGTATTTTATCAGCTGCGTTATTACCCTTCCGAATGGAGAGTTGATCCTGCGCGTTGTCTCGTGATTGTGGCAACCGATATGAAGTCATTGAAATAGTGAAAACGGAAAAATGGATGGCAGCATTCTCAAGAACCGGAAATCAATATGAGCCGTCAGGTATTCGACGAAATCAAAGATCTGATCACCGAGTCACGCAATCCCGCGACGATGGAGATCGATGCAAAATCCACGATCGAGATTTTGCAACTTATCAATAATGAAGATCGCAAAATTGCCGGCATCGTGGCCGAGGAAATTCCTTATATCGCCGAGGCGGTGGAGCTGATTGTTGCCGCCTTTAAAAGTGGCGGAAAATTGTTTTATGTCGGTGCGGGTACAAGCGGCCGCTTGGGCGTGCTCGATGCCTCGGAATGCCCACCGACGTACGGCACAGATCCGGAAATGATTCAAGGCATCATCGCCGGTGGATACAAGGCACTTGTACGCTCTCAGGAAGGCGTCGAGGATAGATATGAGCAAGGCGTCAAGGATTTGCTCGAGTATGGTTTTACCGCCAAAGACGTTGTTTGCGGCATCGCTGCCAGTCGCCGTACACCTTATGTATTGGGCGCGCTCACCAAGGCCCGCGAAATGGGTGGCAAGACAATTTATCTTATTTGCAATCCACGTTCGGAGATTACCATTCCGGTAGATGTGGCCATTTGCCCGGTGGTGGGGCCGGAAGTAGTGATGGGCTCGACACGCATGAAAGCCGGTACCGCTACCAAGCTCGTGCTCAACATGTTGACCACCACCGCCATGATCCGTCTCGGCAAGGTTTATGAGAACATGATGGTCGACTTGCAAATGACCTCGAAAAAACTGGAGGAGCGCTCCAAGCGGACGGTGATGATGGTGACGGGCGTGAGCTACGAAGAGGCCAGTTGTGTACTGGAACGGGCGGGCGGCCATGTCAAAACAGCCCTGGTAATGATCATTGCTGGTGTCGATGCCAACGAGGCCCGGCGCCGGCTGGCGCAGGCGGATGGTTTTGTACGAAGGGCGCTGGGTTCTTCTTGATGGCCTGCGCAAGGCATGAACTGGCAAGAAGTGGGAAATATGCCCGAACCTGGCCGCAGGCCGGGGAATCTTTTTGGTATTTGACATACAAAGTGCGTATATTATAAAAAGCGGCCCGCGCAAGGGAAATTTTATTGGCGCGGTTTGAAATTTACAAAAATTTTGTTATAATAAAAATTTAGTATAAAATTGGTATGATGTGTTTATTGTGAATTTATGTCTTTGGATGCAATCAAAAAGCACCTGGAAGCGGCACCGTTTTTTCGGGAAATATGTTGCCGCGCAGCCGGCAAAAATGAAGTAGTGATTCGCAATGCCCCCGGCTCCTTGCCGGCGGTTTTGGCGGCATTGCTCTTTGAACAAACCCGAAGGCCGGTTCTCTGTCTGTTTCCCTTTGTAGAGCAAGCCGAGCGTTTTAGGGACGAACTTGATGAGCTTTTGCCAGAGGGCAGAGTAACGCTGTTTCCCCCGCTAAAAGTTTTGCCCTGGGGTCAGCACGAAGCACATGTCACCTCGATGCAGCTCGAAATCATTGAGCGGTTGTTGGATGCAAACTTTCCGACCAACGAGGGCAGTTCAGCCCCAAGCGACCCGTTCGTCATTGTCACCGGTGTGCAGGCTTTGCAGATAAAGCTCAAATCGCCCGGCGAGATGCGCTTGCAAAAATTGCATTTTCAAAAAAATGCCGAGTTGCCTTTTGCGACCGTGGTTGAGCAGTTGGTGACCATGGATTTCGAGCGCCAGCCGATGGTCGAGATGCCAGGTGAAATGAGTGTACGCGGCGGCATTATCGACATTTATCCATTCTCGCGACCATTGCCGGTTCGCATTGAGTTTTGGGGCGATACCATCGAATCAATTCGTGAATTCGACCCCGCCACCCAGCGTTCACAGCGAGAGTTGCATGAAATTGCCGTTTGGTCCCAAACTATTCAGCCGAAGGGCGGTTCGAATGAAAAGAATTCGGTTGCCTCGTTGTTGGATTATCTGGCTCATGACACGGTTACCTGCTTTTTTCAGACGGAGCAGATGGCCGTTGCATTGACCAGAATGAATCATGAGCCGGGGATTGGCAACGATGAAGAGTGGCTGCCGCAGGAAGAGGTTGCGACGATTAAAGACGAGGCACTGAACGAATTTTTGTCCAGGTTTCAGCGTTTTACGCGCATTTCTTTTCCCGCAGTTCCAACTGCGGCATCAAAAGTTGTGGTCGATTGCGGCGCGCTGCCGCAACCCGCGTTTCATGGCGATCTCGCGGCATTGCGACGAGACATGGAAAAGTTTGTTGCGCCTCACGAGCCGGCCACAACCGGCCAGTCGCAGCTTTATTTTCTCTGTGAATCTCCGGCACACAGCGAGCGCATCAAGGATCTCTTCGATGAGCGCAATTTTGATTTTCCTCAATTGCACATAATTACCGCCGGATTGCATGGCGGCTTTCAGTTGCCACAATTGGGCCTGGCTGTTTACACGGATCATGAATTCTATGGACGCATCCGGCGTGTTCGTCCGCGCCGTCGCTTCAAGGAGGGTTTGACCTTTCGCCAGCTCAAAGCCCTCATGCGTGGGGATTACGTGGTTCACGTCGATCACGGCATCGGGATTTATCAAGGCTTGCAGAAGATCACCACGGGCGGTTTCGAGCGTGAGTGTCTGGTGATTCAATACCAGGATCAGGACAGGCTCTTTGTGCCGCTTGATAGAATGGATCGTGTGCAAAAATATAGTTCGCGCGATGGCGTTGTGCCGCGCATCCACAAACTCGGTGCCCCCGATTGGGATCGCCTCAAGAAGCGCACCAAGAACCGGATTAAGGATATCGCCCGTGATCTGTTGAAACTGTACGCGACGCGCAAAGCCCGGAAGGGCATCAGTTTTCCGCCCGACACTTATTGGCAAAAAGAACTCGAGGCCTCTTTTGTCTATGAGGACACGCCGGATCAGACGCGCGCTGTTGAAGAAGTCAAACGCGACATGGAAAGCGAGCAACCCATGGATCGTTTGGTTTGTGGTGATGTCGGATATGGAAAAACCGAGGTTGCCATTCGTGCCGCGTTCAAAGTAGTCCAGAACAGCAAGCAGGTGGCGGTGCTCGTGCCAACAACAATTTTGGCACAGCAGCATTACAACACCTTTCGTGAGCGTCTGAGCAAATATCCTGTGCAAATCGAGATGCTGTCACGGTTTCGCTCCGCAGCCGAGCAAAAACAAATCGTGGAGAAGCTCAAGTCCGGCCAGGTGGATGTCGTCATCGGCACCCACCGGCTGCTGTCGAAAGATGTCGCCTTCAAGGATCTGGGCCTGCTCATTGTTGATGAGGAGCACCGTTTTGGCGTGCGTCACAAGGAACAACTGAAGCAGTTGCGTGTCAACGTCGACGTGCTGACGCTCTCCGCGACGCCGATTCCGCGCACGCTGCACATGTCATTGCTCGGCATCCGCGACATGTCCAACATTAATACACCGCCGAAAGATCGTTTGCCGGTTTATACGGAAATGGTGCAATTCGATCGCGAGTTGATTCGGCAGGTCATTCTGCGGGAAATTCACCGCGGCGGCCAGGTGTTCTTTGTGCATAATCGCGTCAGCTCGATTTATCGCATGGCTGATTTGCTGCGGCGGGTTATCCCTGAAGTAGAGATCGGTGTGGCGCATGGGCAAATGAAGGAGCGGCAACTCGAAAAGACGATGTTGGATTTCATCGAGCGCAAATTTCACGTGCTCGTCGCCACGATGATCATCGAATCCGGTCTCGATTTGCCGAATGTCAATACCATGATCATCAACCGTGCTGATCGCTTCGGGCTGGCACAACTGTATCAATTGCGTGGCCGGGTCGGCCGCAGCCATCACAAGGCTTATTGTTATCTCATTATTCCCCCGGTTCACTACTTGACTCCCGAGGCCATCAAACGGCTCGAGACCATTGAGCAGTTCACGGAATTGGGCAGCGGCTTCCAGATTGCCATGCGTGATCTCGAGATTCGTGGCGCCGGCAACATGCTTGGCGCCGAGCAAAGCGGCTTCATTGATTCGCTGGGCTTCGATCTCTATTGCAAAATTCTTGACGAAGCGGTGCAAGAGGCGCGCATGGAAGCTTTGCCACAAGAGGCAATTCCTGAACTGGGCGAAAGGCGCGAGGAGTGCCGCGTGGAAATGGATGGCGACGCCTATTTACCGGCTGATTACGTCGAAATACCGGCCGAGCGGGTGGCGATTTATCGGCGTCTTGCCGAAGCGAAGAAGTTGTCCGAAATCGAGGCGGTGCGGGAAGAATTGGCGGACCGCTTCGGACGATTGCCGGAGGCCGCAGAAAATTTGTTGGGCCTGGCGAGCTTGAAGATTTTGGGAACAGCCCTTGGGTTGCGCCGTTTGCAGATCGCGCCACGCCAAAGCATGGGAATTTTTGGCGAGTATCCACACGTTTTTTCAAATTCTTCCAATGGAAGACCGGGGCAAAGAGGGGAACCCTTGAAACAGTGGATAGGTTTAATGGTGCAACGTGCAGTCATGCCCTTTGAATTCATTCAACGGCCGAGTTTGGGTTTTCGTTTGCCGGTGCCGAAACCACACAGTGCGTTACCGGTAACTTTGAAATTTTTGCAAGGTTGGTTAACGGAAGAACAACGATGAGTGACATTATAAAGATGAAGAAAGATGACCTTTTGCCCACAGGGGAGAGGAGTAACTTTGCCTCAGGAACACATGAGGCGAGTACCTGGAGCGGCAACATGGCGTGGTGGCTTCGGCCTTGCTTGTCATGTTTATTGCTGTTCTCCTTGTTGTTTGCCTGCAAGAAGAAACAAGCCGAGCCGGAAATTATCGTTCGTGTCGGGACTGAGACGCTGACGGTCGCTGACCTTGCCAACGAGATTCCAAGCCAGCTTCGCCCGAATCTCACCAGGAGTGAATTACAAGACTACGTGGTGCGCTGGATTGATTCGCAGATTCTTTATCAGGAAGCCAAGCGCCGGCAATTGGATCAAAATCACGAGGTGCGGCGGGAATTGCGCCGGCTGGAGCGCGAGCTGGTGGTCAATACTCTCCTCGATCAGGAGCTGAACAAGCCATTTGGTGTATCGGATCAGGAAATCAACCGCTACTATGCTGAGAACCGACAGAGTTTTGTCCGTAATGCGCGAGAGGTTCACGTTTGGTATGTGAAAGTCTTGAAAAAGGAAACCGCCGACTCGCTGGTGACGGCATTGCGCAAGGATGGCGATTTTTCGAGAGTGGCGCGCCGATATGCTCCCCACGACAGCAGCGAATGGGATTTGTATTTGACGGAAGAAGAAACCCCGCCGGAAATTGTCAATATGGTTTTTACCATCATGCCCGGCGCAATTTCGCGGCCGATACAATTTTATGACGGGTTTCATATTTTTAAAATGATTGAAAAATTCGAACCCGGCTCGCTGCGCTCACTGGCACAGGTACGGAACGAAATCATCGCGAAAATACAAACCGAGAAGCGCCAGGAGCGTTACAAGCAATTGCTTGCCGAGCTGAAAAGCAATACCGTCATTGAGAAAAATTTTCATTTATTGGAGACTCTGTCCGTTGATTCGCTGGTTTCCAGCGCAGCGGAAAAAACCGAAGCCCGGAAATGAATGTTGGTTGCTTTCAATCATCAACCGCAGGCCGAATCTGCGGAACATAAAGCTACTGCACATGCTTTCAACGAGGATATTCATGCAAAGAGTAAAAAATATTTTTTATCAGCGTTTTCTAATTGCCGCGCGCTTTCTCTTTCCCCTGTTCTTTTTCACTCTTGGATCCATGCTTCCTGAAGCACGAGCCCAGGAAGTAATCGATCGCATTGTCGCCATAGTTGATGATCAAATTATTTTGCAATCGGAATTATTGCAGTACACGTACACCCTGGCCGTGCAGATGGGTATCGACGCCCGCAAGGAGCCGGAGAAGTTCAGCCAATTGCAGCAGGGCGCGCTCGAAAGTCTGATTGCGCAAAAAGTACTTTACAACAAGGCCAAGGAGGACAGTGTCGCGGTTGAGCAGCGCCAGATCGATCAGATTCTGGAAGAGCGCCTCAAGGCCATGGTCGATCAGCTTGGTTCAGAAGAAAAGGTCGAGGAATATTTTGGGCAACCGATGCGCAAAATTCGCCGCATGTTGCGGGAAAGCGTGGAAGAGGGGCTGATGGTGCGGACGCTGCAGCAGCGAAAGTTTCGCGAGATCAAAATTTCCCGCCGCGAAGTGGAGGAGTTTTTTCGCGCCGCGAAAGACAGCCTGCCTGGCATCAAAGCGGCTGTTCACCTCAGTCATATCTTGTTGAGCATTACTCCCGGCGAGGCGGCCACCAGGGCTGCACAGGCCAAAATCGATACCGTGCTCAAGCGCGTGCGCAGTGGCGAAGATTTCGCCGGACTCGCACGGCTGTATTCCGAAGACCCGGGCTCTGCGCAAAAAGGTGGTGAGCTCGGCTTTATCCAGCGTGGCGATTTTGTCAAGGAATTTGAAGAGGCCGCGTTTGCCTTGCAACCGGGAGAAATTTCCGGAGTGGTGCGTACCCAATTCGGTTTTCATATCATTCAGCTCATCGACCGCCGAGGTGAAAAAATCAATGCCCGGCATATTTTAGTCCGGCTTTCTGCCACAGGAGAAGACGAAAGGGCGACCGAGGCTTTTGCCCGCCAGTTGCGCGACGAGATTCTCTCCGGAAAAATCTCTTTTGAAGATGCGGCCAGGAAGTATTCAACGGATCAAACCAGCAATGAAAAAGCCGGCGATCTCGGCTGGTTTGAATCGGATCAATTGCAAGTGCCGGTGTTCCGGGAGGCGGCCAGAACATTGCAGCCGGGAGAAATTTCGCAACCACTACGAACCCAATACGGGTTTCACCTGGTTCGTCTCAATGAGCGCCGGGAACCGCGTCAATTCACTCTCGAGCAGGATTGGCAACAGCTCCAGGAAATGGCATTAACACATAAAAGCGAGCAGGAATTCCAAAAGTGGCTCGCCACGCTTAAAAAGCAGATGTACATCCGGGTGGCGACGCTCGAATGAGAAACGGGGTGTGACGATTGCTCTGGTTTTCTTTGTGCAACCGGGATTACACAAAATGCCCCGAACAGTTTTCGGGGCTTTTTTGTGTATTGGTCTACTGCCGGTGCAGGTTGTTTATTACCTTGTTTTCTATCCCTCAATTTCCACAATCAACTGAATTTCCCGCAAGACTCCCGCCACTCTAAAGCATTCATTGAACTCACCACTGAATGCAACAGCCTTGCCCTTCGTGTGCGCCTCGAACGCAATCTGCTCCGCACGTTGAACGCTGCATCCGGTTGCCTTTTGTAACTGCAGAATGACTTCATCGAAAGTATGAATGTTGTCGTTGTAAAGAACCACTTTCCATGGTTCACCGATGCGCGTGCCGATATCTTCATCGATAAGAACATCCTCTTCCTCAAAGGGCGAAAGCGCTGCCCGGAGCAGAGAGAGCGAAAGCCCGAATGGGAAGAGCTTCGCGTTTTGGGTTTTGGGCCGGGCGCTTTGCAATTTGTGCCTTCTTTGTCTCAAAGATCTGCCGATGTTCATTTCAACCACTCATCTCTGTTAACAGACGATCAATGATTTTTCGATTCGCAGTGGGAAAAGCGAAATCTTTCAACTCGGTTGGCGCAACCCATCGCCAATTTTGGCACCTTCGTGCTTGGGGCTCGCCTTTACGATGGCGGCAGAAATACACGTGCAAGGTAACACGGAAATGTGTATAAGTATGTTCGACTGTCATGAAATATTCGCCCACGTCAACTTCGATTGCAAGCTGCTCATGAATCTCGCGGCGCAGGGCCCGGGCATGAGACTCACCATTTGCTATTTTGCCTCCGGGGAATTCCCATAAACCACCCAGCAGTCCCTCATTTTTGCGCTGGTCAATGAGCAGCTTGCCCCGGTATTTTTTTGGGGCGGTCAAAGAGAAAACGGATTTCCCAACGAGCCCGACGACGATGTGATGATGGGGCAGAATCCGGCGGTGCGTACGGACGGGAAGCTGCGCCGGGTCATCCAGCTTTTGAAATGCCCGACAATATTTTTGTACCACGCAGATTTCACAACGCGGCTTTCTTGGCGTACAAATTCTTGCACCCAGCTCCATCATGGCTTGATTCCAATGGCGCGCCTGTCCACGAGGCAAAATGGTTTGCGCCAAATCGTGCAAAAGTTTTTTCACGTCGTTTGACCGGGTCGGTGCTTGAATCAAAAACCAGCGGCACAACACCCGCGCGACGTTGCCATCGACCACCGCATGGTCATGATTAAAGGCGATGCTTGCAACGGCTGCGGCGGTGTACGGTCCGATACCGGGAATCGTCAGCAATTTTTCATAGTCGCGGGGTAATCGGCCGCGAAAATGCGCGACGAGGAACCTGGCGGCACGATGCAGATTCCGCGCACGGGCATAATATCCCAGTCCTTCCCAGGCTTTCAATACCTCATCCAGAGGCGCTTGCGCAAGCGCAAAGACATCCGGAAATTTTTGCAAATAGCGTTCGTAATATTCAAGCACTTTGACGGTTTGCGTCTGTTGCAGCATGATTTCCGAGACCCAGATGCGGTAGGGGTCTCGAGTATGCCGCCAGGGCAAATCGCGCCGTTCCGCGCTGTACCACGCCAGAAGTTTTTTCTGGAGCTGCCGGCGCAAGCGCAGAGGGAGATTTTTGATCATAGATAAAAATTTAGCATATTTGCAGAAATTCGCCAAGAAAATTTTGCGAGAAAAATCATTGAAACGTGACGGAAAATTTTGTATATTGATTGCATCGAGTGAAAAACTCGGAATTTTGAAATTTTATGAGAAACGCCTCGATTTTGATCGGGGCGTTGTACGTTAATGCCCCACAGGTACAGCCCCAAAACCCAGAGGAGCTCTGCATGAAGTCGTATTATTTTACCGAGGCCGGCTACGAAAAATTACGCAAGCAAATCGAGGAGATCGAACGATACATCAAAAGTGATATTGCCAGGGAAATTGCCGCCGCGCGGGAGCATGGCGACTTGAGTGAAAACGCCGAGTACGAATCCGCCAAAAACAAGCAGGCCAGTTACATGTCCAAACTTGGCCTGTTGCAGGAGCGCTTTCAAAATGCGCGCATCATTCGTAAAAGCGATTTGCCGGATGGCATCGTCACGCTCGGTAAAGTTGTGACAATTGAGGATCTCGCTGCAGGGCATGAGGAGCAATACATCATTCTCGGCGACGGCGAAAGTGATATTGACAATGGCATCATCAGCTACCAGTCGCCGTTGGCCCGCGCCATGATGAATCACAAGGTTGGTGATGTGGTGGAGGTCAAACTCCCGCGCGGGATAAAGAAATACGAAATAAAGGAAATCCGCTTTTACGAAGAGGCATAATCTGCGCGCCAGCGCGCCAGCTGGCGCCGGACTGCCACACTTAGCGCCGTTTTTTCTTTGGAGAAATTCGATGGGGGCCCAGAATGTTCCTCCCAATAGATTTCAAGCGCCTGCAACCCTGCACAGGGACGAACAACCACCCAATTCGAGGCGGCGCCATTGGTTCGTCCATTTTTTTCTTCCAGCCGAATACCGTCACTAAATGCGCAGCCCAGGTGATCATAGCATTCTACCAATCGGCGCATGAGATAGGCCTTGGCTTCATCCGGGCATGGCATCAGCCGATAGCCCACGGTGATGTCCGGCACCAGCGCTTCCAATTCCGCGGGAGAAATTTTTGCCAGCGCACGCAGCAGAAACGCCAGCGCCATGAGAGCATCAGGATAGACGATTGCGGAAAAGCTGTCAATGCGGTTTGTCGTGTTCAGCAAGTCCGAGGCAGATGGGATTGGCGCGGGAAAGGAAATGGCGCCACGACCATCAAAACCAATGAGGTGCATTGCAGCATTCGTGGGGCGCAATTTGGCAGTGGTTAGCATGCAGCCCTCATGCCGGCGTATCCGGGGTGGGAGAGTTTTACTGATTTCCGGGAACAACCATCCGGCAATGAACTGCGCATTCGAAATTTCGTTGACGAGTAATAGTGCGGCAAGCGCATCGCTGCGGCCACGCTCCAGCATGCCATGCCCGGGAAGCGCCATTTGAATTCTCTCACCCACACCACCAATCCAGAATCCGACACCACTTTCGACAGCAACGGTTTCGGCAAAACTCTTCTGCGCGTTGCGCGTGCGCCGGCGAAAATCATCAGACATATCCAGGGGAAAAGCCAGAATTTTGGCAGGCAGGCCAAGCATAGCGCAAAACTTCGAAACCGTTTGTTCGGTCGCATAACCGACCACCCCGAGGCATACTGGCAGTGCCCGGTCTAGGACCGAGCCGGGTTGTGGGACAAAGCGGTGTGATGAGAGGTCCTCGTTGGCGAACACATGATTGAGCACCATGCGGAGATAATCCTCCCGCACAGGCAAGGCCTCGAGCAAGCGGAGATTGCCGGAAACTGGCGCGTCGACCAAATCAATTCGCTCCAGGGAGCAAGACTCTTCGGTTGTGAAATCCTCACCGGTGGAATGCAGCAGCGCCAGCCGCAGAAGTTCAGCATACCGATCGGCGCCCAAATAAATGCCACCGGCGAAATGCCCTTTCAAAAGCGTCCAGCGTGCAACTGGTAAAGTCACTGACTCAAGCAGATGAACTTCGCAGCCCGCGGAAAGCATGCCTTGAGCCAGGCCCCGTGCCCATACCGAGAAACGTTCTTCCTCCTGTGTGGTCAGCAAAAAAGTTGTCGGACTATCTGTGTTCGAAGACCGCAGATCGGCATTCTTTAGTTGGCGAAGGGCGAAGGCCTTGCCAACCCAGCGCATGAAATCCGAGGTCATGCCTCCGGCTACGGATCCGACCAGATTGCCGCCATCAACAAAGCGGCGCAGGTACCCGGTGGGCAGTACGCGTTTGGCATGAACGATCTCACCGGGAGCAATTTTTTGATTGTTCCGAACCGTTGCGTTTGCGGTAACGATGGCGGCAGCTCCAATATGTGCGGCCTCGGCGATCACGGAATTGTGATGGATTTCGGCTTTGGCCTCGATCTCCACGCCGGACATGATAATGGCGCCATTTACCTGTGCGCCTTGTCCGATATGCACCTCGTCAAAAATCACAGAGCCATGAATTCGCGCATGTGATTCGATGCGACTCCCGGCGCCGATCACCGAACTCTCAATGTGTGCGTCCGGAGCGATCGTGCTATTGTTGCCAACCACAACAAGATTTTCACCTTTCAAAAGCTGCTGCTCATCGGGCAATAGGACCTTTTTCGGCAATTTGCCTTGTAAGTAATCAAGATTGGCCAGCCGCAAGTCTTCCGGCGTGCCGACATCCCGCCAATAACCCGTCAGCGGGAATCCAAAAATTGCGGCCCCGCCGGCGGCCAGTGGCGGAAATACTTCCTGCTCGAAAAATATCGGCCGGCTGTCATCCGGGATATGTTCGAGCAGCTCCGGTTCGATGAGATAAATTCCAGTGTTGATCCAATCACTGAAGACTTGCGGCCAGGTGGGTTTTTCAAAAAAGCGCCGAATTCGGCCATCACGTTCTCTCAGCACGAGGCCATAAGGCAAAGGCGTGGTGATCGGATGAAGCGCGAGGGTCACCATGGCATGACGACGATTGTGAAACTTCAACATACGCCGCAGCGGAAGATCGGCAAGAATGTCGGCGGAGTAGATCAGCGTTGTTTTGCGAATATGGTCACGGGCAAATTTCACGCTTCCGGCCGTGCTCAAGTCCTTTTCCATAACCACATAGTGAAAAACAGCATGGTATTTTTTGCCGTCACCCAGGGTCTCCATGAATTGCTGTGGCTGGTAGTACAACAAAAAGACAAACTCCTTTATCCCCTGGCTGCGAAGATGGCTTACGATCCGTTGAATGATCGGGCGGTTGCCGATTGGCAGAAGTGGTTTGGGGCGGGTAAGGGTAATTGGGCGTAAACGGGTTCCTACACCACCGGCAAGAAGTATGGCTTTCACAGTTGCACGCGCAGTCCGTCGAATGACGCAAATCCGGTTAGATTAAACTTTGCCACCACACCCAGGTATTTTTTTCTCCTCATACCTGAATCTTGCATTTTTTTCGCCCACCTTCGCCTTGGAATGAATTCTCAGGCTGCGCCTGTAGGGCTCAGAAAAGCAAGCCGCCTCAAGGCGACTGCCAACCTTTGGGTGACGGGTCACCTTTAGCAGGCGGGAAGTGTGGCGCATACCGTGCAAAATTCAGGTCAAAATGCTATGGTTTCTCCATCTGCGATCACTTCGGATGGAAAAGCGATCTCGGCGATCTCCGGGTATATGATGCAATTTGTGCCGATCACGACTTTCGCCGGGATTTGGGTGTTTTTGCCGACGATCGTGAGCCCCTCCCTTAAGTAATCGGGGAAGCTTGCATTGGGCTTGCGCCGGTCGCCGATTCCAATCCTGCAACCACTGCCGAAGCGCGTCTGCTTGTCAGCAATGACATAATCCAATAACGCGCCGGCTTCGATTACGGCATCATGCATAATGACAGAATGAGAAACTTTGGCGCCGCGTTGCACTCTGACACCAGGAGAAAATATGCAGTTGTGGACCTCCCCCTCGATAACGCAACCCTGGGAGATAAAACTATTGGTGACCTTGGCGGTGGATAAAATGCGCGTCGGCTGCCGATCACCGCGCCGTCCTTCCTCTTCGAGATTGGTATATACTTTCCACTCGCTGAGATTGAGCCCGGATTTCGGCCGGAGCAAATCCATGTTGGCATCCCAATAGGCGTACAACGTCCCGACATCGCGCCAGTAACCTTCAAACAAATATGCGTAGATTTTATGTGTGGGGATTACGGCCGAAATGATATTCTTGCCAAAATCGTGCTCTGGAATTTCGCGCAGGCAATGGGAGAGAAAATCGGTGTTGAAAACATAAATGCCCATCGAGGCGAGATTGCTTTTGGCCTTTTTCGGCTTCTCCTCCCAATCCAGCAACCGGTAATTGTCATCGACGATGGCAATGCCGAAATGATGAGTTTGATCCTGCGGCACCCGCATCATGCCGATGGTGAGATCGGCTTTTTTCTCCCTATGAAAGGCGACCATTTTGCTGTAGTCCATGTGATAAATGTGGTCGCCGGAAAGAATCAGCACGCGCTCCGGATCATGGGAACGGATGTAATCCATGTTTTGCCGGATGGCGTCAGCCGTGCCTTTATACCAGTCGGAATCTTTCGCGCCGGTGCGTGGCGGGAGAATTTTGGCCCCGCGCATGCGGCCGATGAAATCCCAGGCCTCGCCATCGCCGATGTGTTCCATCAACGACAGCGGCTTGTATTGCGTCAGCACTCCGATATTGGCCAGACCGGAATTGCTGGCATTGCTCAAAGTGAAATCGATGATGCGATACAGCCCGCCGAAAGGAACGGCGGGTTTGGCGCGGGCATGCGCCAGAATGTTGAGCCGGCTGCCCACGCCGCCGGCCAGAAGCATGGCAAGAGTTTTTCGCATCGGTTTTTTAAATTATCGCGGTTTTCGGATTTTGGCGACCGGAAGCGGGCCAGCCGCAATGAGCTTCTTCTGCCTTGGATCTATTTTCAAATTTAAGCCTTCAAGGGTTCGTGCTCCCAATAGCAACAAATCACCTTTTTCGGCGAATACAATCTCGTCAATGGTAAAATATTTGTCCAGGCGGATGATGGCAAAGCCGACGCTGCGCGTAATTCGCTGGCCATTGGCCATCACAAACTCGACATCTTTTTTCTCTCTTTTGATGCCAAGTTTTTCCAGAGGCGTGGCTGCAATCCAAGTATACTCATTTCCCGTATCCACCAAAAGCCTGGAAACAACCGTCGACTTGGTACGATCGAGGGAGTTCTCAACCTTGCATTTTGTATAAAATGATCCCATGCAAACTCCGCACAATAAAAAATATTAGCCTGTTATAAAATTTAAACTATCGCTCTGCGAAGCTGCTTTTTGAGATTTTTGATCTGGACCCGCACGGCCTTGAGCTGCTTGCTGTCGTGTGCGGCGATGGCTTTGTCGCGCTCCTGTTTCAAGGCTCGGATTTTCAATTTGATGTTCGTCTTTTCGAGGCCTTTGGCGGCGTGATGCTCAAACATGTCGATGCCCAGCGCCTTGCAAATGGCCTGCAAGAGATGTTCCTTGTTCATCTGGGTGTAGCCCTTGACGGCCTCGTGCTCGATGCCGGCCGCAATTTCTTTCAGCTCAGCGGCGGTCTTGTGCTTGAGTTCTTTGAATGTATAAGCCATGGTGGCAGTCTCCGTTGTTTTTTTCATATAACGGTTTGGCTCGCCGGAGCGGGCTTCGGTGAGCCGGTGTTTAGCGCCGAAATGCAAGACAAAACTTGTTTCTGTTTTTTTTATCGCCGTTGGGAAACCTCAAAAAGGTTCAAAGCGTTGAAGGCTAATTTGTACAACTCGATTTCTTCATGTATTTATTGGGTTCTCTCAAAATGTGCTGAATTCGCTCTTCACAACTTCTTATCGCCAGATCAAGCAATAGTTTTACGCGCTCGCCCAAATATTTTAATTCGTCTTCTTCAATTTGGAATTCTTGATTATAACGCGCCGCAATATAAGCTTTGTACAATCGCTTGTAGGCTTGTTTCTGAAATTCAGTATCTTTAGGAAAAATCTTCGTTGCTTCGCTCACAAAGTGAATCAGCTTTTTCATGAGTATGTCGAGATCGTGAGTTTGAGTCCTGTAGCGCGAGTAAACCAGTTCCACCATCACGCAAGATGCTTCAACGACTTGATGAAGGCAAAAGGCAGCGCGAAGATGATACTTTTTCTGTTGGCCGAACTGGAAAAAGTCCCAGAATTCTTCTGCTTCGGCTCGCCAATATTTGAAATCTTTTTTGACAAGCTCAACGTATTCTTCCGGTTCCAGTTCTCTCATTTCCGCAAGGGAGAACCTGCCAGTATTGTAGATTAACTGGCCTCTATCAACGATGTCTTTGAAGAAGTATTGTCCAACCGCCAACTGATCATTTAATTGTTCGGGAGAGACGACCACCGGAGAAACGATTTTTGACACCTTCTTTTTGATAGCGTCTGATTCTAAAATGGCCGTTTTTATATCCAGTTCCAAGTGTGGTCGCTTGCTCGTGTCCGCAACAATTAACAAGTCGATGTCACTCTTCCAAGTCCATTTCCCTGTCGCGAGTGATCCGAACAGGATGATCATTTCCGGTTGAAATTTATCTACGATCAAATCCCGAATGAGTATAAGCCCATCTGCAATTGGCTTGGGGTAATGCTCAATAGCGGCGATATTTGGATTTTTTCTATCCATGAAAATGTGCTCGTAGCTGTTAAAAATGGGGGTGACAAACGTTCGGACTGGCACGAGCGTTATGCTTTCACCACCATGCCCATCTTTCGGCGCACTTTATGATCATGCACCCTGCGGGCGTAGCCAAACTTTCTATCTCGCCGGGCTAACTCCAGCGTAAGCGGTTAACAAGCAGAAGATGAAGTTTGGTCGACGACGGGACTGTGGAGTTATCACCACACGAAAATCATGCCTCTGCTTGCCAGTCCGCTCAACGCATTGTTAGCGCCGTTTGCCCAATTTGAGAAATATTGCTTCATTCACAGATTCAGCCGACCAGGCGGTGGATCATGCAGCATGTTCCGCGTCGATGCCGCGCCGGGCAAAATCTGCGCTGACTGAATTCCAAACGGCGCGTGCCTGCTGCACGGCAATGCGTGCTTCATCTTCTGTTGCATCCGACCAATCGCCAGGGTAACGGGACTCAACAGCCCATTCTGTCAAGGCCGCCAAATCAGGATGATCTGCTTTGACTTGCCAACCCTCCGGTATCAAATTCCGCTGCTCATCGAGGTCATGTCGTCGGGGAAAATCAATTTGCAGATAGACGAGCACGGCTTTTAATGCTTTTTCGGCAGCTTGTTGTGCCAGCCAACAAGCATGGCGAGGCCCGAAATTTTGTCGACCAAGCATCGCCTCGGCGGCTAGCAAATCTTCACGCGCATAACGCAACCAGCGGTGTACGAGCGCCAAGCGTTCAGGTTCGTTCATAAATCACCCTTCCCTCTCGGAGTGCCGGACGCAACACGGTGCCGACGAGATCGCCGCGCCGGGCGATCTCATCCGGCGTGGCAACAATGATGTCTTTGCCAACTGGAAAATCTGCCAGCGTCCGGCGTATCTCGATCGCGGTTTGGCGCTTGTTCGTCACTTGTGACAAAACCACCAGAAGATCGATATCACTTTGCGCGCCGGCATCGCCGCGAGCTTGCGAGCCGAACAGGATAACTCGCAATGGATTGAAGCCACGCACGATGCGTTGGGTCATGGCTGGAATCAGTTCGGCAGTCGTCATAAAACAATTATCCCAAGTAAAATTTCGTGGCATTCCGATCCAATTCAGGGTACAAGTCAATCATAAAAAAGAATCTCTTGATGACCTCGAAAACCTCTCTTTGACAGGGTAAATCTGAACAGACTGGACTTCCTTTGATATTTTTCAAGATAATCAAAAAATTTGTTTACGATTTCTAAGTCCTCAAATTCCGCTTCGATTTTAGGATTCTCCGCTCTCAACCGAATAATGTTTTATATAATTCGGCGCCGGTCTTTTTATTCTTTGGGCCAAGAGATTGGATCACATAGATCTTGTTGAACAGTTGAGATAGCATAAAAATAGCCAACTCATCAAGCAGGTGCTACCCAATCGTTACCCCGGAGCCGTACACTTTCTTGAGAAATAGCACCGCTTCCATGTCGGGTTGGATGATGCAGTTGCAGCCGATCTGACACTCATCCGGAATGACCGAGCCTCGTCCAATCAGCGTAATGCCGGACTGCAAAAGCTGCGGGTGATCCTCGTTGGAAACCGAGGCCTCGCCAAAGCCGATCCGGCAGGCGCGGCCGATGACCACATCCACATCCGAAATGACCTTGTTCAAATGGCTCTCCGCCTCGACCCGCGTGTCGAACATCAAAATAGAGTCTTTAACAACGGCCCCGGATTGAACCTCCACACCTGGGAACAGGATGCTGTTTTCGACCGTGCCAAGTATTTTACAGCCGCTGTAAATCAGAGAGTTTTTGATCTCTGCACTCCCGCCAATCACCGCCGGAATCCGGTCGCGAATGTGATTGTGCTCGAGATTGGTGCGAACCTGCCAACGCTCCGGATCGATCAGCGGATGATCCCCCAATAAATCCATGCTGGTTTGCCAATACTCGTCAATAGTCCGGGTATAGCCCCAGTAGCTGTCATATTTGTAACCGAACACCCGATACTTTTTCAACATGTTGGGAATGATGTCTTTCCCGAATTCGTGTGATTTGGGTGCAAGCCGCGCATGGTTTTCCAGCACCTCGAACAAGACTTTGGGTGCGAAAAGATAAATCGTGAGCGAGGCAGAAACTTTGTCTCCGGGCCAATCGGGTGGGGTCTGTGGTTTTTCCAGATATTCCACTAACGGCCCGCCTCGACGGGAGGAAGTTACCTCGATTCGGCCAATCCCGAAGCGCATCGCCTGATCTTTCGGAACATCGAGAAAGCCGATCGTCAAATCGGCATTGTTTTCATTATGGAATTCGATCAGCGGGTTGAAATCCATTGAATAGATGTGATCGCCGGAGAGCACCAGCACGAGCTGCGGGCGGTGCATTTGAATAAAATCGAGATTTTGATAAACCGCATCGGCTGATCCGCGGTACCATTGCCAAACCTTGTGCGCGGTATAAGGCGGCAGAATGGACACGCTGCGGTTGCGGCCAACCATTTCCCAGGCGGCGCCGTTGCCGATGTGATTGTTCAGGGAGTATGAGCGATATTGGGAGAGAATCCCGACGTTTTCGATACCGGAGTGCATGAGGCTGCTCATCGGGAAGTCGATGACACGGTAGAGGCCGCCGAAGGGTACTGCGGATTTGGGGCGATACTGGGTGAGCACCGAAAGCTCGTCCACCCGTCCGCCGGCGAGAATCATGGCCAGAATTTTTTGCATGTCATCTCAAAGAAGGATACTCTTCCAAAAGTTTTACATCGATCACAAAGTACTCTGTTTCTCCGAAGCAGCTTGTTGGCACGCCGACATGTTGTTCATATGTGAGTGAGACGTGTTTGCCCTGGGTGCGATTGATTTTTGCCGCCACGCTGTCATTGCGCACGGTGAAATTGAATTTCTCCTGCACGATCCCGGGTATCGTGTCCATCCACAATTCCCCTTCCCAAGTCTTGCAAATCCATCCTTTTTTCGAGAATTTTTGCACCCAGCCAGTGCGTTCTCCGGTGGAATAACTCCAATGTAAAGTGACCCAAGTATAGAGGCTGAAAAGTATGGCGAATGTCAGAAAAATGCGAAGCAGCCAGCGCTTTTTGCGAGGTTTTGAGTTTTCCATTTATTCGACCTGTTTTGACATGAAATCGACTGGTTATGTTAAGTCCCGTACTTGGAAAAAATATACCATTTTTGCCCCCATTTGTCAAGCCTTGAAAATTATTTGTTGCAATGCCTCGGATCATGACAGACCAGCCACTGTTCCTGCAACCAGCTTCGGGCATGGCCGAGTATGCGCCAGCCGGAAATTTGCAACATCATCTCGATCTGTGGCGCGGTATGAAAATGCAATCTCTCTCCCAAAAGCCAGCGCAAGCGATTCGCCAGCCTGGGTGGTGAGGAGGTGAACAGAAAACCGCCAGCCGGTTGCAAGACGCGCTTCACCTCGGAAAAGAACACCTGGGACCGGTCGATATATTCCAGAACGCCAACTGCTGAGATGAAAGTAAAAGTTTCCGTTGGAAAGGGCAACTCTTCGGCGCGCGCCGACACGCGACATGCGGCCGGATTTCGTGCCAACATTGAGAATTCGGCATCGACTGCAATTCTTTTGGATGCCGATGGCAGTGTACGCATGCTGTCGCCGGTGCCGCTGCCAAGATCAAGATGCAGACCCGGTGCAGGAGGAAACTGCCGCAACAGCTTGCCAAGGTTTTTCTGTTCGGCGTGCAAAATCTGTTTTGCCGGAGGCAGGCGTCGGGCTAGGGAATACAAGGGCGCCTTCCAGCGCCAGAAGCTCATGTGTTTTGATAGAGTTTTTTGTGATAAAATGGGGCGAGAGCTCCGATCAGCGCCAATTCCATGGCTTGCTGGCGTGTGAGCAGACCGAGACTGAAAACGCCAAAGGCACCATCTTGATCGCGCACGCCCTTGCGTTCGGCAAAGTTGTCGATGACTTCGCCCAGATCCTTTTTGTTTTTCAATACCTCATGTGCCACGGCCTGCGGGACCGGCATGCTCATTGAACTGCCATAGTACCCCTTGCCTTGGTGATGAACAAACGCCCAGGTCTGCAAATGGATATGCTCTCTGTCTTCGGCGCTCAGAATGAAGAATCCACCCTCCAGCCCGATGGCAAAATCAACCGGACCGGATTCCGCCTCGACGATCCGGCGCACTTCCATTGCACGATTGCAGGCGCCGCGGCGAATCTCCTGCACCGAAAGCGGCATCGGCGAAACCCCGCTTTCTACTTCGCGGGCGATGTAACTAATTGCCTCCGGCCAGTAACCAAGAAAGCCCATCACCTTGCTCATCACCGTGCGAACGGCATCGACTTTGGGTGGTCGCAGGGAGCCGATCGCCACTTTTAAAATGTTTTCGCTCATGGCTTCATCTTGTAGTTGTTGCTCGTTGCAGAAGCTTTGCGAATTCTATTTGTGTTTGTATTGGAGACCTGCCGAGGTCCAAACTCTTGATTTCCGTTTTTTCATTTATACAAAGCAGTTTTATTTTTATGTAATGCCTCGGTGATTGGTGGATCATATATCCCGCACCGTTTTATTGCAAAATAACCCTGCTCCGCAAAAAAAGCAAGTCAAAAAATGTCACGCCTCGAGTTACCGATGGCCGGGTGTCATCGCGAGCGAAGGATCTTTCGATATTCGGAGATTACCTGCGGCCATGGGCCGCACGCATTTGCAATAACCTGGTCATTCACAAATCTCTTGAATTTTTCCACCGGTTTCGCCATCTTTGAGATTCAAAACAAAACGTGCATCTTGATTGTACCAGCAAAAATTATCACTTGAGGCTTTGAGGATGAAAAAGATCATTGAATGTGTTCCCAACTTTTCCGAGGGCCGGGATGCCGCGGTCATCAAGCAAATCACCGATCAGATCGAGGCGGTCAAAGGCGTAACGCTTTTGGATGTCGATCCCGGCGCCGATACCAACCGCGTCGTCGTGACCTTCATCGGCAGCCCCGAGGCGGTGAAGGAAGCCGCGTTTCGCGCCGCCAGACGTGCCAGCGAGCTGATCGACATGTCCAGGCATCGTGGCAGCCATCCGCGGATGGGCGCATTGGACGTATGCCCGTTCGTTCCCGTTGCCGGCGTGACGATGGACGACTGCGTGGCCATTGCCAGGGAAGTCGGCCAGCGCATTGGCGAAGAATTGCAGATACCGGTTTATCTCTATGAATACGCCGCCACGCGGCCGGAGCGAAAGAATCTCGCCAGCATTCGCGCCGGGGAATATGAAGGCTTGCCGCAAAAGCTGGCCGATCCCAATTGGGCGCCGGATTTCGGACCTCGGACTTTCAATGCAAAAAGCGGCGCAACAGTGGTCGGCGCACGAGATTTTCTTATTGCGTACAATATTAATATCAACACAACCGATAAACGCTATGCGGATGACATCGCGTATGCCTTGCGCGAGCGCGGCCGCCACAAACGGCAGGGCAACATTTCGCCTTTCTATTACAAAGGCAAAGTCGTCAAATTCGAGCCGAATAAATTCCCCTGCGGACCGTGCGATTTTGTCGCAAGCAGTTTCGACGAGCTTGCCATGCACTATCGCGAGGTGCATGGAAAAGATTTGCTCGCGCGTTACAAAGAACTGGGCTATCGCGAGGGCGAATTTGTCGGCAAGGAAGTTTATGATGACGGCAAATTCACGCACGTCAAAGCCGTCGGCTGGGTGGTGGAAAAATATCGCCGCGCCCAAATCTCCATCAATTTAACCAACTACAAAATTTCTCCGGCGCATCTCGTGCTCGAAGAAGCGCGCGAGCAGGCACGCGCTCGCGGTATCGTCGTCACCGGCTCGGAGATCGTTGGCGTCGTGCCGTATGATGCGATGCTCGAATCCGGCAAATTCTATCTGCGCCGCATGCAAAAATCCACCGGTATTCCTTATCGTGACGTTATCGAAATCGCCGTGCAGTCGATGGGCTTGCGTGACGTGGCCGAATTCGACATCGACAAAAAAGTCATCGGCCTGCCGGTTTTTGACGGCCCGCTGGTCAACAAAAAAGTCACGGACTTTGCTGATGAAGTTTCGCGCGACACTCCGGCGCCCGGCGGCGGCTCGATTGCCGCGCTTGCCGGCTCTCTCGGCGCCGCGCTCGCTGCCATGGTGGCCAATCTCTCGATTGGCAAGCCTGAATTTGATCAAAACTACGAAGAGTTGAACGCACTTGCGGAAAAAGCGCAGGCGATAAAAGATCAACTGCTCGCCGCGGTTGATGAAGATACCCAGGCTTTCAACGCCGTGCTCGAAGCCATGCGCATGCCCAAAGATTCTCCGGAACAACAAGCCGCGCGCCGCGAGGCAATGGAGGCCGGATACAAACACGCCACGCAAGTGCCTTTGCGCACTGCCCGGCTTTGTTGCGAAGCGCTCGATCTCTGTCTCGCCGCCGCCAAAGCCGGAAACACCGCGATGATGAGCGATGCGGGTGTCGGCGCACTGGTGGCTTATGCCGGGGTGAAAGGCGCGGTTTATAATGTGCGGATCAACTTGCCGCATATCAAGGACAAAGAATTTGCCGATGAGATCAAGACACAACTTGCAGTCTTGCTGAGCGAGGCGAAGGCGGTGAGCGAGGCAGTAGAGCAGGAGGTGGAAAAGGTTTTGGTGCAATGAGTTGTGTTCTTTTTGCCCGGATGCAGATTTAAAAAATCGTTGCTTTTGTTCAATTCTCGGTTTATATTTTCACATAGAAAAGGTTGGAAAATTGCAACCACTAATCAGGGTTTTATATGCTGAGCATAAAAGAGAAGACAAACGACGGTGAGGTTTTAGACGTCAGCAAGCTGCAAGATGTGGAAAATGACGGCGCCTTTCAGGCTGATTCCGATCTTCCAAGCCGCACAGAACTGCAAAGATTGCTTGCCAAATTAAATGACAAGCTGCTCGCGGCTTTCGCCAGAGAGGCCTTGCCTGAAATTGTTACTGCTCTGCATGAAAATGATTTGGCAAAGATACACGAATTGCTCGGTGACTGGATTGCTACGTTCGAGGAATATGCGCACCCCGGCGCCGTTGCGAAAATCTCCCGAGCCGCTAAAGACATTGGCAAAGGCGGGGGGATACCCTGGGAAGAAGTACAGGATTTGATAAAAATGGGGTGAGGAAGCAATATGGCATACACGCTTGGGGACGTTGACAAGAGCGTGGTTAAATGGCTTAAGAAATATCACAGCCTGCTTCCGGATTTTAACAATGCCATCAAGACGATTACGGCCAACCCGAAGCGCCGCCCACCCTGCAAGCACCTCAAACAAAACCTTCATTGCAACTGGCGAATTCGTTTTCGCGACAAATGGCGGTTGATTTATAAAATCGACGAGACCGCAGAGAAAATACACTTGCTTGATGTAGACAATCGCGACTCGGTTTATAATTAACCCAAATGTTCGCTTGTCCTCATCGTATGGCATGAACCAAGCTGGAGTCGCCCCAACGGTTTATCTTCCCAGGCGTGGCTGATAAAAATTCGCGGTTTGTCAGTTTGCGTTTGTTTTTCCATGTACGCCCTACGTATATTCCAAGCTTAAATCGAGCAAACGTTCTTTTAGCTTGCAGTTGTTTTAATAACAATAACCAGCTTTCCTGCAGCCGACCATAATTTCTCGAATTCCGGCAGAGCTATCTTTTGTTCTCCTTTTTCCGGATCCAATACAGAGACATATTTTGAATCGATCTTTTGGACAACAAGTGCGTGAGATATTATGGTATCTTCCTGTTCATCGAAAGTTGTTACAATGGGCGGTATATTTTGTTTTATCAGTTCTGCAAGCTTGGGAAGATCGGCAACATCCGCATACGAGTCGAAGCCATACTCCCGCGCAGTGGCGACGACATTGATTGGGTGGGTTCCCAATTGCTTGGTCTTGCATAGACGGCGAAGCATCTTTTCTGGCTGGTGGATGCCGTAATAATCTAACACCATCCGTAGACACGCCGGCAGACAAGATGATGAAGTTTCTTGTTTATACCAGCGCAGTTTTTTCACGAGTATGAGCTTTCACGTTGCGCTTGACTTGTTTGTTGTCCGTTGCGCCAATAATTTCGAGATTCTCATCGTCAACAAGAATTGATCCAACCTCGGCGGGTCCGCCGCATTTTGGGGCAAGCACGATGGGCATAGTCCAAACCCGTTTCCCATTCAGTTCAACAGGAATAGGCTTGCCGGCAGCCATGCCGTCGCCCAGATTCATTAATATATAGTGGTTCGCCGCGCCGATGATTTTAATGATTTTTTTTCCGTAAAGCCTTTCGTACTGGTGCAGCAAATCAAGAGCTTTGTGGTGAGAATGCCGCATGCTAATGTCTCCATCGCAAGTTTCGAATAAAGTTAGCAAATAATACCGAAAAGCGCAATCCCAATTTTTACTTTCTGCTCTCCGCCCAAATCGGATTCGTCGACGCCTGGCACGGCAATCTTTGCTCCGGCAAAAATTCGCTTCCTGCGCTTTGCACTTCGCCACGCACGTAAAATTGGCCGGCGGGAAGATGGAGTGGCTGCGTATGCGAAAACGAAAACGGCTTGCCAAAATTATTTGTTTCAAACAAAACCTGTTCACGTCGTTCCTGTAAATCGCCAAGCCAAACAACGAGCCGCGTCAATTTTCCAAATTCCGGCGAGCTTTCCGCCTGCACGGCGATGCTTCGCATCGGTTCCGTAACCGTCTCGCCCAAACGCGCACGCCGCCCATTTTCACAAATGATCTGCAAATCCATCATCGGCCCGGTGGTGATGCACGCGCGTCCATTCCGCAACGCCGCCATGAGAGACGGCAGGCTGATTTGGCCGTTAATTAGCACCGCCGTTCGCGTTCTGCCGAACACATGCCAATGATGCTCGCGCATGCGCAAGTGTGGAATCCCGACTTGCCGGAAGCGGTTGAAATTGCCGTGCGCGTCGTTACCGGCAATGATGAACACTTTCTTTCCTGCCAACAGCAATTCGCGCCAGCGCGCCAAACCTTCTTCCATTCCTTCAAGCGATCCGTTCCAGATTTGCAGACCGTTCAAGCGTGGATGCTGATAATCCGGCCATTGCCATTGGCCGCGGCGCAGCAGCAGCCATTCGAGAAACGGCGTCGGCACTTCTGGATGCGCGGCAAATGCCAGAGCTTCATCGCCAAGCTCATCGAGAATATCGGTAATCGACATTTCCGGTCCGGTACGGAACCAGCGCTCGGCGCTGTCGCCATTGCCGGGAAAAAATTGGGGCGAATTGAAGATGAGAAAATGCACGTTGCGCCGCCGCGAATTTCCGGTTGAGACCTCTTCACCAGGAATGATCACAAAATCCCGATTCTGCTCATTGCACTGTGTGATGCGCTCGTACAAACCATGCCATTTGCGCAGCGCCGGGTCGTTTTTCAAATAGTTGTCCGGCAGGTCGTCGAGATCGTAGGAGTGATCCGTTGCGGCAAAGAATTTCAATCCCTGCGCCTTGGCCAGTTCCACCATCGCTTCCACCGGCGCACCGAATTCGACTTGATCGCTGGTGGCATCGGTGTGGCAATGCAGCTCGCCGTGCCAAAAGTCAGGCAAAGTTGGCAGCGGATCGTTGGCAAAATAAATTCGCTGCGGCGCTTGGCTGGTGCCAACGTGATTGTCATTATAACAGCAAAATTGGCGGCCATTGCAGCGATAGACGATTTCGATGTTGACTTGTGCGCTTTTGCCCCGCCAGCTTTCGGGAACCTCGAGAGAGAAAGTTCGCCACCAAAACGGTGAGTTGATGGGTTCGGGTGATTTCAGAAATTTGAAAGTCGTAAACTGGTCTTGCAGTAATCCCTCAGTGGCGGCGCAGGTGGCTTTGTCATCCCGGAGGAATCTTTTTCCATTTCGCGCAAATGTCTTGAATTGTAAAAAGATTCTTCCAGAATGACATGGAGGATGATCCGCTGATGACCGAGGTTTCACGTTTTGCTCATTTAATTCTATTGTTGCGCTTATGCCTTGCAATTCAATTGGAAACCGATTCGCATCTTTCACCAACAGCAAGATCGGCAGCGGCTGTCCGGGATCGATGCGGTGCGGCGCGTCAGCGATGATTTCCGGCTGGCGATAAAATAAACGACTCGGAATGAATTTGAAACGATAGTGAATCTCGGCATAGAGCCAGAATGGAATCAACAGGAGCCGGAGATCGTGGGAGAGAGAAAATGGCAGAGCAACGAGCGATTGCGATGGCATGGTGAATCCCGGATTTTTCTGGAAAATCCCGTGGTCTTTCCGTAAGTAAATATTCAGTAAACCACGTTGTCATTCAGCAGGCTGCGCCCGCAGGGAATCTTTTTGATTTTCAAACAATTGTCTTGAATTCAAAAAAGATTCTCCCAGAATGACAATCCCAAGTAGGGGATTCACTGAACTTTTACTTCCGTAAAGCCTTTTTTGCAGTTCAAAAGATTTTACCAACTGCCCGAAGCACCACCGCCGGAAAAACTGCCGCCACCACCGGAGAAGCTGCTCCGGGAAGATACGCTGGAATGGCGCCCGCCACGCCCGATTGAGCCGCCGCCGGTCTGCACCCATTTCTTCGACCATTGTTCCATGAACGCTCGTCCTTGTTTGGTTTTGGCAAACCAAATTCTGATTGCCGGAAAACCGAGAAGATACAGCGCGACTAAAAATTTTGTCGCTTGCGGTCCGAGACTAACCAGGGGAAAGGTGACCCAAAATGGTATGAGAAAAACATACAAGATCCAGCCGGCTGCACCTTGCGAAAAAATCGCGGTCAAGGTAAACGCGCCAATGCCAAGGATAAAAATTGCAAAGAATATGAATCGTGGCAGCAGGCCGGGAGAGGAGGAAGATGACGAATCATCGCCGGCGCGGTAGGAGCCGGCAATGGCGGCGATGATCGCGTTGACACCGGCACGGATACCGCCTTCGTAATCACCGTCGCGAAAACGCGGAACAATTTCGTTACGAATGATTCGGCCACAGAGAATGTCGGGAAGATCACCCTCCAGGCCATCCCCGACTTCGATGCGAATCTTGCGATCATCGCGCACCACGAGCAAAAGCACGCCGTTGTCCTTGTCCTTTTGGCCGAGCTTCCAGGTTTCGACCACTTTCATGGAATACTCTTCGAGCACCTCGCCTTGCAGGCTGGTCATGGTGAGCACCACAACTTGATTCGAGGTGGAATCTTCGTGGGCTTTCAGCAGATTTTCAAGTTCGGTGATCGTTGCCGGCGCCAGCATGCCGGCATAATCATTTACGCGCCCCGCCAGAAAAGGAACATCGATGGGCACGGAGTGCGCGGAAAGGGTGAAAAGACATGTGGTGAAACAAACAAAGATTAAACGATGGCGCAGTCTGCAGATCATCAGCGGTTCTCCTCGCGCGGGCCATCGGCCAGCTCATCGGTGTCGTCGGCACGGCGTGTCACGCCACGTTGTTGCAACAGCAGGCCGCATTGGTGAATGGCCTCAATCAGTCCGTCTGCAGGCTTGCCTGCTCGAATGTTGGCAACCAGACGCTGTACCATGTCGTTCCATTCGGACTGCTCAACTTTGGCATTGATGCCGGCGTCCCCGAGAATGAGCACGCGGCGCTCGAGCAGGCTCAGAAAGATCAAAATACCGGTGCGGTCGCGCGTGTTGAAAACCTCCTCCTCAATGAAAGCCTCTGCGGCACGTTGCGCCACGCGCTGGTCGAGCATCGCGTTTCCGGCAAAAAGGCGTTTCAGCGCAGGAATAAAATTGACCAGCAGCAGGCCGATGCCGGCGGAGACCGTGACCATCAGCGCGATGGCGTTGAGATCGGGCAGCCAGATTTCGGTGAATTGACGCACGAACACGAAAGCCGCAAGCGTGAGCAGGGCAAAAAGCAAAGCAGCGCGCCAGACCGCATCCATGTAGGCATCGCTTTGCGCAACGACATACGGCACGATTTCACCGGAAGTCTCGTGTTCTGCGGCTTTGACCGCGGCCATGATCCGGTCAAATTCGGTGGGAGTGAATAAACGCGGGGCGAATCTGGGCATAGAACCTCAATCTTGCGTTGTAATGAACAGCTTGTGTTGAACAGGACAGCGAGTGATACTTATCAAAGACAGGCTTCGCTCCTACGCAAAATAATAAAATTGCCGCGGCTTTGCAAATGGAAAATTTTGTTGGAAAACGATTCCTCAGAGCCTTGTTTTACGCACGATGTTTTACTCCGGTCCAATCATCTTCTCCGGCCGCACGATCTCGTCGAATTTTTCACCGGTCAAAATGCCGAGCTGAATGGCCGCCTCGCGCAAGGTGAGATTTTCCTGATGCGCTTTTTTTGCGATCTTCGCCGCGTTGTCGTAACCCACGTGCGGATTGAG
>JAPDQK010000011.1:0-121619 GCA_034505955.1 Candidatus Zhuqueibacter pondensis | reverse complement strand
CAACTGTTCAGCCGTGGGGACATGGATCGTTGGCGCTAAACCGAGCCGATCTTGCTCGGCCATCATCTCGGTGTCGATCCGATCATTTTTGGCGCGGCCATAGCCACGCTGGACAGATAATTCCTCAGAAAGTTTACGACTCCGACGTGGGTCAACAACGTTGACGCCAGCAACTTTTGGGTGGTTCTTAAAATATTCATGGAGCCACCAATAACAACAGCTGGCCTCAAACGTAATTCGGGTCGGCCCATTTAACTTGTCCAGAAAGCGATTAAAGCCTTCAGGAGTTGTGGGGATGTTCATGCACAGACCCAGAGCACCATCTTCATCGATATGCTGCAACTGTGACCTCTTGGGGTGTGCATCTAAACCGGTGTAATACATGGTGAACCTCCTTTCGATGAGTCAATACTTTTGTCTATGAAATTAAACAAATTGTGCAGAAGATTCACCATACTTTTTTACCACTTCAGCCTTAGTTAAGGTAAGGTTCAGATGGCTAAATTCTTACATTAGAGTACAATTGTGTCATCGTATTTTCGCGCAGAAGGGCAAGACAATCTTGTATCCTGGTTGTATTGAAAGACAAAATGATTGGCTTTTTTGATCATTTTTTCCCAAACTCATCTCACTTCTTTGTCACTTTTCCCGGTCTCCTCTATATAAGCTTTGCGCAGCTCGACTGGCGCCGCGCCAGAAGCGCGCACTTTCAAATTCAGCATTTCGACAAACACGGAAAATGCCATCGCAAAATAGATATATCCTTTGGGAATGTGGCGGTCCAGTCCCTCGACGACCAGGGAAAATCCAATGAGCAACAAAAAGCTCAACGCAAGCATCTTGATCGTGGGATGGCGCTCGACGAATCGGCTGATGACACCGGAGAACAGCATCATAAATCCCACCGCTATCACCACGGCGGCAACCATGACCTCGATCCGGTTGGCCATGCCCACGGCAGTAATCACCGAATCGAGGGAAAAAACAATGTCGAGCAGGACGATTTGCACCAACACACTGGCAAAGCGACTTTTGACCTGCACTGAAGCTGCGCCGAGCTTGCCTTCGAGCTTTTCATGAATTTCGTAAGTGCTTTTGGCGAGCAGGAAAACACCGCCAAGAATGAGAATCAGATCACGTCCCGAGATTTCTTTGCCCATCACCGAAAACCACGGCGCAGTGAGACGGATGATCCAGTACAGTGAAAACAACAACGCAATGCGTGTCAACATTGCCAGCCCCAGGCCAATAGTGCGCGCCTTGACTTGTTGCGCTGCAGGGAGCTTGCCGGCCAGGATTGCGATAAAAATGACATTGTCAATGCCGAGCACAATTTCGAGCATGGTGAGCGTCACCAACGCCGCCCACGTTTGCGGATCAGTTAACCACTCCATTTTGCGAACTCCATTATAGAATGAACGTTATTGGTGACACAGATTGTTCTGCGGCACACGTTATTTAATCGCGTGTGCAGATTTTCTGTCGGCTTGTTATATTAAGATGGAAAAACTGAAAAGTCAAGAGATTTGCCCAAGTTTTCAATGGCGAGAGTTGCGGCAAAGGTGAAGGGAAAGAAAGGTTAATATTCTTGGGTCGATTTGACGTCAGTTGCGGGAAAAGAACGTAGCAAACAATAAAATGAAAGCAACTGCTCTTTAAAATCTCGCCGTCCGAGCCGCATCTAATTGGAAAATTTCAACACTCCCTCGAGGTTAAAATAAACAACTCGGACGGCTATCGTTGTGGGCGGTGCGTCATGAACTACTTACCGAATACTATTTTAGCTTAAAATTAAACGTCATCGTGTTCCAAATTGCCACCGGTTCGGCCTGTTTCTTTGCCGGACTAAAAACCCACTGCTTCGCCGCGGTGAGGGCTGCTTCTTCCAAACCAACATTGGGAGCCGAACATTCGATGACCTTGGCATCCCCGACTTGACCATTTTCCTTTATCAGAATCTTGATCAATACTCTACCCTCGATTCCGGCTTTTCTTGCCAGCTCGGGATACTGTGGCTCAACTCGTTTAGTGACCTGAGGCGCGATATCGTACTCAACCGTCGGCATGTCAGCCGGCGCTGCCGGCATTTTGCTTGCAATCGACGTTTGTGGCGATGGCGGCGGAGTCTTTTCATTGCTGCACTGCCAGGAGAATGCCAGCAGAGCCAGCAACATCCCAGCCAGCAACAGTTTGTGCTTTACTGTAAATCGATTCATATCAACCTCCTTTGAAGTTAAGAGATATTTCAACCGTTGTTTGAATCCACGATCGGTTTCAAAAAAACAAGTACCAGCTTGTATCGCGATCCGGGAAATCGTGCTGGCTTCGAGAATGCGCAGCAATATTTCGCCATAAACGCGAGGTTGCACGTTAGTGTGCCGCAACGCAAAATCGTCACAAAGTTGCTCGCGGTAACGTGACAGACGAACATTCATCAACCAGATGAAAGGATTCAGAGGATGCAGAATTTGCGTGACCGTTTGCAATAGCACGATCCAACTGTCGCGACGGAGCACGTGCGCAAGCTCGTGATAGAGAATTGCATGTAATGTTTGAGGCTCGGATTCTACGGCCACTGCCGTCACATAAATTTGCGGGCGGAACAACCCAATCACGAGCGGTGTCGGCAGGCGGTCCGTGCGCCAGATCGGTGGCCAGCGAAAACCGGGGATTTCGTGACTGCTTACTGCTTTTGCGTCCATCAATTGCGAATCACGGAGCCGGATGCGGAGTGATAAATATTGCTGCAGTGCAATAATGCCGAGAACAAGCGTTGCCAGAAACCACAATGACAGAATGATCGTTGCAAGCGAGAAATGAGTGAGCGCGCCAGCATCTCCGGCGGTCGAAACGAACATCAGTGATTTTTCGATTTGCGTGAAAGGCAACCGCGCCGAAACAGATATTGACAGAAATGGCGGCGAGAGAGATTTAGCCAATACCACCATCCAAAGCGCATAGCGGAGTTTAGGTGACGGGGTACGCAGCCAGCGTTCGATACCGAGGACCATCAGCGCTAAAATCGCGACCTGAACTTCCATTAGAGTGAGCATGCGCAGAATGTCCGGTGCGTGAGCGTTCAGAAATTGGATTGTGTCATTCATGATTTTGCTCCCCTGCTTTTTCATCCAAGAGTTTCCTGAGCGCCCGGATTTCTTCCGGCCTCAGTGAGGCGGAATTGACGAGAAAAGACGCCATCGCGCCGAACGAGCCTTGAAACATCCGCCCGGCCAAAGTCGTTAAAGACCGGCGCAAAACATTCTCACGTGTGACCGCCGCGGTATAGAAATTGACCATACCGACTTTCTTTCGTTTGAGAAAGCCTTTGTCGACAAGAATGTTCATCAGGGTTTGCACGGTGGTGTAGGCTTTTTCCGCATTGGGATAGGCTTGATCAAGAACGTCACGCACAACCAGCGGTTTGCCAGCGTTCCAGACCGCCTGCATGATCTCCCATTCCGAGGCGGAAAGCTCGAACTTGCGTTTTGCCATGGCCGCAGTCTCCTACTAATGTTTTAGTAAATGTACGAAAGTATTAGGAGAAAGTCAAGTATTTTTTACAGGAAGTACGTGTATGTGAAGCCCCGGTGAAATACTCATGACCCAGATCAAACGGTGCGGTGGTCGTGTTGGAGGTTCATTATTTTGTTCTGCAAATCTTTTCGTAAAAGTCAAACCTTCCAAGACATGCCCAAATTCGTCACACTCCGATAAAACAACCCACCAAATTCTGACTGCTGTTTCCCGAGAAAACCACTCCAACGAAGGTAGGCGGAAATCTCGTGGCCCAGATAAACCGAGAAGTTAGGAATCACCACCGTTGAGCCATCGTGAAGATTTTCAAGAGTAATCAGCTCTCCGGAAATTTTCGAGGTGACCAAATCGGGGAAGTATAGTCTAAAGAAGAGATAATCTCTTGTACTGCCGGTTGCGGAAAGTACGCCGGTCGACCACAAGAGATTGGCCGCGGCATTGCTCAATCCCCAGGAGGGGAGAATGGCAAATACGACGAGGCGAAGCGCGATGGTGTAGCCCGCCAACGCCTCGCTGCCGAACATCGACACGATGCGAGTGAGGCCAACCCAGCTTGCGGTTCCGACCAGAATCTGAAAAACACCACCGAGTGAGACGCGCAATAATTGCAGCATCACCTTGGGAGCGAACTTCAACTCAGCACGATCAATTCGGATGCGACCTTGACCACGAAATAGCGTATACAATTGGAAGATCACGCCGATGCCTCGGCCAATATTAGTCGCCACCGCTGCACCGGCGATGCCAAGCTCCGGGAAGGGGCCGAGACCAAAGATGAGGCACGGATCGAGCACGATGTTGATGGCATTGGCGATCCACAGCACGCGCATGGCAATGGCCGCATCGCCGGCGCCGCGAAAAATCGCATTGATCAAATAGAGCAGCATGATGGTGACATTGCCGGCGAGCATGACGGCCATATAGCCCGCATAACTCTCAATGAGGCTTCTCGAAGCACCCATCAGCTCGAGAATCTTCGGTGCGTAGCCGATGCCGGCGGCTGTGATCGGCAGCGAAAGAACGCTGCCGATGACGATTGCTTGTATCGCTGTCCTCATCGCACCGCGACTATCCTTCTCGCCGATCCGGCGCGCCACCATAGCGGTGGTACCCATACTGAGGCCGATGGCAAGGGCATAGACCAAAGTGATGACCGCCTCCGTCAATCCGACCGTCGCCACCGCCAAGTCTGGCAACGAAAAAAACATCGACGATGGCGAACACTGACTCCATCACCATCTCCAACACCATTGGAATGGCGAGCAGCACAATCGCGCGCTTGAGGCTTCCTTCAGTGAATTCCTGCTCCGATCCCGCAGCGCCGCGCGCAAATCATTCCAAAAGCTTGCAAGCCTGCTTGTTCTCGATTCTGTTATAATTGAAATTTCGGTATCGAAGAATTGACTCATAGTAAAACCCGAAAAAAGTACATTATTCTGCTATGAAGCCGTCACTTCACGCAGATGGATGAAGTCCTGTTTAAAGTAACCGTATTGGTGAAGGGGGAATTGGGAAAGAGTTTGGAGGCGTGAACGCGAGGAGAGATAAATTGCAAATTTGACCGAAAGCTACTCACCGAAGTGAGTACGCTGGCGCAAGGTAGCGTCCCCAGCTCGAATGGCGCTTTGTATCAAGCAAGAAACTACAAAACAGATTATCCTGATGGAAATCATCAGGAGATTTTGCGGATTCCTGCAGTGTTCGGTCGCCTAAACTCTTCTCTCAAAGGAAGAACCGAATCCCATCCCCGCGATGGAAACCCCGACAGCGATGACCGTTCGCATCTTTCGTCCTTTCATAGATTTTAGTGTTTTCAGCCAGATCGACCTGCAAATGTTGACATATTTTACGACTGACCGTGAAAAAAGTTCGAATTTCTTAAAAAATAAATGACGAAACATTTCGGATCATTTTGTCACCATATTGGCAATCCGCTTTCCATGCTCGATTCCCCATTGGCACAATAGAGTGCCTACTTGACGAAATGGAGATTATTGTTTAAAATAATATCAAGTGTACAAATAAAAAACTTCGATGCCAAGATTTTTCTCGAACATTCATAAAATAAGGAGCAGCCATGAATATTGGCGTGTTAGGAACTGGCATGGTGGGCAATGCCATCGGCACCAAGCTGGTGCAGTTGGGGCATAAGGTGAAAATGGGATCGCGCACCGCCGACAACCCCAAGGCAGCAGCGTGGGTCAAGGCCAACGGCGCCAGCGCCTCCCAGGGAACTTTTGCCGATGCGGCCCAATTCGGCGAGCTGTTGTTCAACTGCACGGCAGGGATGGCCTCGCTGGAAGTTTTGAAACTCGCCGGCGCCGACAATTTGAAAGGGAAAATCCTGATTGATATTGCCAACCCGCTTGATTTTTCCAAAGGAATGCCCCCCTCTTTGTCGGTTTGCAACACGGACTCATTGGGAGAACAAATTCAGCGCGCCTTTCCCGACCTCAAGGTAGTGAAGACGCTGAACACCGTAAACTGCAACGTTATGGTGAACCCGACTCTCGTTCCCGGCGATCATGATATTTTTGTCAGCGGCAACGATTCCGCCGCAAAAGCCAAAGTTACGGAAATTTTGAAGAATTGGTTTGGCTGGAAATCGGTGATTGACTTGGGCGACATTACCACTGCCCGCGGCACCGAGATGCTGCTGCCGATTTGGATTCGTTTGTGGGGTATTTTGCAAACGCCAAATTTTAATTTTAAAATTGCCCGGTAGGTCCATCGATCGCGCTGCACGGTAACGTCGACTCGTTTTTGCACTACGCCTCACCGGCAACTCGAATCTCGTCTTATCGTGCATTGCACGTCTGGCTAAAATCGTAAACGCAATGTCATGAGCGAGTCTCAGCTGACATTAAAGACATTGTTTGATAAATTCATCCGGATGAATAATCCGGACTTTAGGAAAATCAATGGATTTGAGAACATCGAAATGATGATCTCTTGTAACAATGTAATCAGCAGTTGTTGCAATAGCGCAATCAACGAATTTGTTGTCGTCAGGATCAGCAAAAATAAGATTGAAGCGGTAAGTCGGGTCAACAAGGATAACGAAGGGAGAAAAAGAAAGAAAATCTAACAATCGATCAGCATTTTCCCTGCGATGGAGTACGTAAAGGATTTCTTCATACTCCAATAATATTGGATTTGATATGCAAATAAAAAAGTTCCCTTCCACCAAGTTCTGAAAAATGCTGTGGTAAGGACTGGCTCTGGAAAGCGACTCGACAAAGACATTTGTATCGATGACGACTCTCAAGATTCTGTCGCTCCGTAGGGATTCCTGGCTCTATATTCATCAATGGCTTTTTGGATAGCTGCTCGGTTTACTTTCCCGATCTCCCAATCTTGCGTGACAGCATTGATGAGAGCCTCGGCAATTATGCGAGACACAAATTGATGCGTGATCAACAATTGCTCCCTATCAAGCTTATCCAACTCTTTAGCGAGTCGCAATCTCAGATCTTTTTCCGTCATTTCCATTACTGACATGGCAGAAAGCTCCTCGTTTTTGAAAAAGATACAAATCCGAGGAACAAAAGGCAACTAAAAATTGTTCTATTTCGTTATAAAAGTATCGTTTCTTGTAATGGGTGAGTTGCAGGGGGTAGCGCAAGCATCCCTACGGGCGCAGCCTACGGACGCAGTCTTGCTTGCAGTCAGGCTGCGCCCGTAGGGATGACTGCGCTACGATTTTTCACCCAAGACTGGGTGATTATCGTTTCTTGCCTTGCCTTTTTGGCAGTCGTCAATGAGAGGTATGGGCAAAGCTCTCATGATATATAATGCGACAACGAGAAACGCGAATGGTCAGAAACTTGGAAATTCAACATGGCCTTTTTCCTTTTCTTTCTGATTGCATTTACGATTTTGGCCCTGGGGTACGGCTACATTGGCTGGCGTCTGATTATTCCCGCCAACCTCGATTCCCCTTGGAATGTGATCGCCTGGGCAATTCTGATCTTGTTTTTGCTCATCCCTATATCCACATTTATTTTGCAGGTCAACAGGGTTGAAACCACCTGGACGCATATCTTGTCGTGGATCAGTTATGTGAGTATGGGATTTGTTTCATTTCTCTTCACCAGTCTGGTGATCCGCGATCTGATCTGGCTGATCACTGCCGGAGCTCAAAAAATTTTTGCCCTCGCGCGTGAGTTTTTCTCTTCCCCCGTCCAAGCCGTCGCGCCGGATAATCCCGAGCGCCGGCGTTTTCTGATGCAAACGATGAATCTGGGAATTCTCGGCGTTTCAGGAGTGTTGACCGGCTATGGTGTGTATGAAGCGCGTCGCCGCCCGGCGATTGTAGAAATTACAGTTCCGATCGCGAATTTACCGGAAGCCCTCGAAGGATTCCGCATTCTTCAGATCACTGACATTCACGCCGGACTGACAGTCAGACGTAAATTTGTGGAAACCATCGTCGCGCAGGCCAATGAACTGGCGCCGGATCTCATCGCGTTCACCGGCGATCTGGTGGATGGCTCGGTGCCGCATCTTCGTGATGAAGTTGCACCCATGGCGGAGCTCTCCGCACGTTACGGCCGTTATTTCATCACCGGAAATCACGAATATTACTCCGGCGCCGAACCGTGGGTGGAAGAAGCGGATCGACTCGGCTTCACGGTGTTGTTGAACGAGCATCGCATTTTGCAGCTCGGTTCGGCTCGAATGCTTTTGGCGGGGGTGACTGACTACTCAGCCGGACAGTTCCTCAAAAGCCACATCTCGAATCCGGAAGCCGCCATTTCCGGCGCGCCGCCATGTGAGGTGAAAATCTTGTTGGCGCACCAGCCGCGCAGCTTGTATGCAGCGCTCCCGCTGGGATTCGATCTGCAAATTTCCGGTCACACCCACGGTGGGCAATTCTTTCCCTGGAACCTGCTGGCTGCCGCAGGGCAACCTTATATTGCCGGCTTGCATCAGCGCGAGAAGACTTGGATCTATGTGAGCAAGGGAACCGGATATTGGGGCCCACCGATTCGATTGGGCGCGCGCTCGGAGATAACGATACTCAAACTGACCAAAACAAGACCAGTCTCCTCATGAAAATGAGTTGATGAAGAGTCGAGGTGTGAGAAAAAGCAATATCAAAACTTCCACGACATGCCCAAATTAGTCACACTCCGATAAAATAATCCACCAAATTCCGACTCCCGTTTTCCGGAGAAACCGCTCCAACGCAGGTAGGCGGAAATCTCGTGGCCCAGATAAATCGAGAGGTTGGGAATCACCACCGCCGAACCATCATGCAGATTTTCGAGAGCGAGCAGCTCACCAGAAACTTTTGCCGTTATGAGGTCGGGAAAATAAAGTCGGGCAAAAAGATAATCTTGCGTGCTGCCGGTTGCAGAGAGCACGCCGGTCGACCACAAAAGATTGGCCGTGGCCAGATTGCCTTGCGGGCCAACAAGTTGTCGATTGGCAAAAACCAGATAATCGAGAAAGCGCTGCCAATCCGCGCTACTCATTCCCTCATCATTGTGAAAATATTCCATCGCCAGATTGATGTTTTTGCCGAAAGTATATTGAAAGCCGGCGAGATATTTTCCAAAGAGCCGGTGCTCGTGTTGATGAATCGGAGCGAAAGGTGGGAAACGAAATAAGGTGTCCGGAAAATTGACGGTAGCGATGAGATGGGTCGGCATATCACAACCGCGCTGGCCGAGAAACTCGCCGTGAACCTCCAACGCCTCGCCGATCACTTTGGTGAAATTGAATCCGATTTTGCCGCGCCGGTGCTCTTCCCAAAAACCGATCACAGAGACATCGAAACCTCGAAACAACGTGTAAACGCGCATGGCCAAACGGTGATCATTGGCCATTTGCCATCTGCCATCTGTTTCCAACGTGTTGAGATAAACCAGCGTCAACAAGCTTGAGCGGTAATAGAAATCAGCTTGTGCCAAATCAAGACCGCGATAGCGGCGCAATCGATCCGAAGGGTCCGAGGGATCGCGGCGCGGCTCGATCACGCCAGTGGGATTATAAGCATAACCGGTTCCCCATTTGAGAATGGTACGACCGAGGGTAAAATCCAGAGCGCTTTTGGGGGAGAAGCGTACGAAAAGCTCGCGCAGGGAGAATTTTGACTCGGTATCGCGTGCACTTGTGATGGCCGCTTGTAGAGAAGAATGCACGGTGAGCCATGAAGTAAAATTAACGCCGGTGTTTATATCTGCGGCCAGCACGTTGTTGCGATCGTAAAGATTGAGCAGCCGGTTCTGCGGATTATACAAAGACTTTTGGTTGAGGCTGATATAGGCGGCCTCGTCAAATACGATGCCGCCAAATTCCACGGATTGCGCGAAGAGATTGGCGCAGGTGATGAGGAAAAGCGCTAAAAATTGACGGAAGTGTTGCATCAGCTTTCAGACAAGCCTCGTTCAGTCGCGTGGCGGATGCCAACCCACGCTCGCCCAACGCTGCCGGGCATGGATTCGAAAGGGTGTATTCAACTGGAGGGCCAGTACGGTTGCGCGGCCGATCGGAGTCAAACCGATGATCTGAATTCCATCTTCACTCCAGGTAAAATGATCAGACCACACTTGGGTGCGTGGATTAAAAAGTGGTACCTCTTCCTGCGTGATCGGATCGGTGGCGCGAATTTGTACGCCTTTGTAGTTGTTGCATACGGAACAAGACAACCAAAGGTTGTCTTCAGTGGAAGGCCCGCCAGCAGCTTCAGGGATGATATGCTCGATGTGTAACGGATAGCCGACAATTGCTTGGAGGGTGTGGCAATAGCCGCAACGGTAACGAGCCGCCTCTGCGATACGCCGCCGCATGGCTTCTGGGATGTGGGCTCGGCTCATGGCAGAGAATTAAGCACTGCGGGGTCAGACATATCGTAGCCCCGGCGTTGCAAAAGCACGGCTGCTTGACCACGTTGAAGAACGAATGATTGATACTCCAGCAACAGTCGGTCGAGGGTCTTCTGTTCGGTGACTGTCAGTTGCCCCTGTCCTTTCTTCGCTAACAACTCATCCATCTGGAGGTAATGTTCTGTGGACAGTGTGCTACGAGCGATCTGCCATAGGGCTTCATCGTCCAGGAAAGCCAGTCCCGACAGATTCTCACCCAGTTCTGACGGTAACCCGGATAGCGGCGGCAAAGCTGTGGCCACGGCGTCCAGCAATACGTCTTCCACAGACCGGCGTAAAGTCTGTGCCATGCGTTGGACCCGCTGGTAAAGGAGATCGGGCAAATGTAAAGATACTGTTTGTCCCGTTGAAGTCTGTTGCATTTGCTGATAGTAGTTTGGATGAAGGATGGTAAAATTACATTACAAGATACACAATCTTTTTCCAAAAAGTCAAGTTTATGTTGAAAATGGAAATTCCGAGTCAACCGATTGAGTGGAAGGCTTACCGCAAGCTCGGCAAATAATTCTTGTTGAAATATTTGTCCGGAATTTTCTCCGGCCGCACCTCGAAATATTCCATGACGGTTTTCCGGCCCGGCCGCAATTGATCGAGCAGCACGGTGCGGGTGAGAAAACGATCGGCGAATGCATTCTTTTCAAATTTCTCGAACAGTGCAGTCTTGTAAAATTTACCGGAGATAAGATAAAAATCAGCCCGCTTGGGCAAATAGGTTCCCTTCTCGACCCAAAACTCGATGCGGTGATAAGTCGCGCCTTTGGATTTTGCCTGCAATTCCAGCTTCCAGCACGCCGAACCATTCAGCGCGTCCTCACCGAGCAAAGTAGCATCGTAATCTTGCGAATAGTTCGTGCGTGCCACATCGCCGTTGCTGGCTTCGCCCATCAGGCGCTGGATCGGCGTGATGCGAATTGGCTTGCGGGTGTTGGGAATGTAAATCCACATATCCTCGCCGACCATCAAGAGGTAATTGCCCTTGTCGCGACCGCTGACAAATTTCACCAAGGCCTTGTCTCTACCGGAAACGAGCACCTCGAAATCAGCTTGGTCTTTTTGCTTTTCGTTCTCGAAGCTGGTGAGGCGCACCGCCATTTTGAAGGGCTGGGTGAGATTACGGGCCGCGTCGGATTTCTCGACGATCTCCTGCGCCGTCTGGGCCGCGACGGCAAAAGGCAAAAAGCAAAAAGCAAACGGCAGGTAAATGAGTTTCATGGAAATCTTTCGTGTTTCTCTTCAAATGAAATGGATGTTGCTTTAGCAGCATTTCACCTCATAGCCCCACGCCTTCAGGCTGGGGCGATATGCGATCAAACATGCCCGAGCGCATCGACAATTTTCATTCTGGTGGCGCGAATCGCCGGCAACAAAGTTGAAATCACTGCAGTGGTCAGGATCAGCATGAAGATGGCCACCACGAGCCACGCTTCGATGCGGATCTGCAGGCGATAGCCCTCTTCCCATCCCGGTGGCGGCGGCATCATGATGTTGGCGTGATTGATCCACCAGCTCAAACCGCTGGCGACGAGCAGCCCGATGACAGCGCCGAGCAAGCCGAGCACCAAGCCTTCATATAAAAACAATTGCACCAGCTTGCTGCGCGAGGTGCCGATCGCCATCAGCGTGCCGATTTCCTGCACCCGCTCGGAAATACTCATGATGATGGTATTGGCGGTGCTGGCGAGTACGATCACAAAAATCACCAAGACCAAAAATCCGAAGATGGCGTTATAGATGCCCACCACGCTGCGATAATACGGCGCCATTTCCAGCCACGTTTTTACCACCACTGGCAAGCCGGCCTGGTCATATTGCGCCTGCAAATCCTGCCGTACTGGCTCGGTCATTTCCGTGCGGTTGAGCAGGAGCACGAGCGCGCGGACGCGAGCGGTATTCATCAGTCGCTGCGCGGTTTCGTTGCGCACTTTGAGAAAGCGTTTGTCAATGTCGCTGATTCCGGTGGAGAATGTGCCTTTGACTAAAATATCCAGCGCATTGAGCGCGCCATCCGCCGTTGTGCTCATCAATGTTAAATAATCGCCGGTTTTCACATTCAGGCTTTTGGCGAGGCCGGCGCCGAGCACGACTTCATCTTCGGTGCCATTACTCAACGTCATGATGCTCTCCGGCCTGCCGAAATCATCGATCATCTGCGCCTCGCGCTCCGGGTCGAGACCTTGCCCGAGGAAAACCACGGATTTGTCACCGTTGGAAATCAACCCGCTGAAATCGATCCGCGGGGTGATCAGATTGACTTCTCTATTGGCCGCGGCGATGGCGCGAATCGTTTGCAGGCTGTCGAGGCCAAGCTCGAGACTCTTGTCTTCTTCGCGATGGAAATAATCTTTGTGGTAAATTTGCAAATGGCCGGTCTCGAGGTGGATGGTGCGCTCGCGCAATCCCCAGAAGGAAAAGAGCATGTACCCGCCGGCCAGCACCAATGCGCAGGCGCCAAAAATCATCACCAACAGGGAGATGAGCGTGCGGCGCTTGTTACGAAAAACGTTGCGAGCGGCCAACTTGATGAATTTAAGCATCGGCCACCTCCTCGCCGGCAATCCGGCCATCGCGCAGGTGAATCAACCGGCGTGCGGCTTGCGTAATGCGCGTATCGTGTGTTGAAAAGATAAACGTTACGTTCTGTTCCTCATTTAACCGCCGCATGAGGGCAATGATTTCCCCGGCAGTTACGGAATCAAGATTGGCAGTGGGTTCATCGGCCAACACCACGGCGGGATCGCCCACCAACGCGCGCGCAATCGCCACCCGCTGCCGCTGCCCTCCGGAAAGCTCATTGGGTTTATGCTTGGCGCGATCAGCGATGCCGACGCGTTCCAGCGCTTGCATCACGCGCTGTTTTCTCTCGCTGGCAGAAAAATGCCGCAGCAGCAGGGGATATTCCACGTTCTCGTACGCATTCAGCACGGGAATGAGATTGAAAGTCTGAAAGATAAAACCAAGTTTCTCACGCCGGATGGCGGCGAGCGCGGGCAACGGAATTTCGGTGACGTCCTGCCCGGCGAAAATAATTCGTCCGGCAGTGGGTTTATCGATGCAGCCAATCAAATTGAGTGCCGAGGTTTTGCCGGAGCCGGAAGGCCCGGCAATGGCGACAAATTCACCGGAGGCAATTGCCAGGGAAATGCCGCGCAGCGCCGGCACCTCGGTCTTGCCGAGATGGTAGGTTTTATAAATCTCACAAAACTCAACGACGGTAGACATAATTGCTCCGATTTTAGTTTCTCAGAGTTTTAACAAAGCATTTGTCGCAAAATCCGCAATCGTAACATTCCGTCTACAACCCCAATCTTTTTTTAAGCTCGGCAGCATTGGAATGACTGGCCGAAAGAGTAAAATCCTTTTCGCCCTTCAAACGAATGTGACATCTTCCGCCAACTTCGGTTTGCAACTCGGCCACATGCTCTAAATTCACGATGGTGGAACGATGGATGCGCATGAAGCGATCCGGATCGAGCAAATGTTCCAGCTCCTGAAGCGTGAAGTTGACAATGTAGCGTTTTCCTAGCGAAATCACAAAGGTGTATTTGTCTTCGGCATGAAAATGACTGACGTTCTCGAGATCGAAAACGATGATGCGCTCACCAATGCGTGAAGAGATTCTCTCCAAATACTTAGGTTTCGGCTGCTGCAGTGCCGCAAGCAACCTTTCAAGATTTTGTGTCTCAGCAGCCGCAGCCGTCGGAGAAGTCAACGCCTTCAATTTGTCAATGGCCTTGCGGAGGCGCGCTTCGGTCACCGGTTTCAGCAAATAATCGATGGTATTTTCCTCAAAAGCCTGCAAAGCATATTCATCATAGGCGGTGACGAAGATGACCACCGGCATGAAGGCTGCGCCTGTCAAGGTGAGCTGTTGCAGCACCTCGAAACCGGAGAGGCCGGGCATTTGGATGTCCAGAAAAACCACGCGCGGTTTCAGGGTGTTGATCATTTGCACGGCTTCGCGGCCGCTGCCGGTTTCACCGATGAGGTCGATTTCCGGAAACGCCGCGAGCATGCGACGCAGACGCCGTCGCGCCAGCGGCTCATCATCGACAAGGATGGCGGAAAATTTTTCCATTTACTCGAATTCTCAAAAGATTATTACTCCAGCCGGAGGTATGCCCAACGAGCGCCAATTTTCTCAAATGTTTCCCTGCTGCACCTCCGGCTGGCGACTGAAATCGATTGGCAGCAGAATCTCAACCGAGGTACCTTTTCCTTCTTGGCCGGTGATTACGACACGGGCGTCGTTTCCATATAAATTTTCCAAACGTGCGCGAATGTTTTTCAGGCCGAAGCCGTTGCTTTCGGAAGAGGTGACATAACCTCTACCGTTGTCCTGCACCACCAGCGCGCACTTCTCGGCATGCGATTTTGCCGAGATCAGAATCTCTCCACCTTCTTCGAGCGTTCCGATGCCGTGCTTGATGCTATTTTCAACCAGCGGTTGAATGAGCAGCGCCGGCACTGGCAACGCAAGCAAATTTTCATCTACGTCAATATGATATCGCAACCGCTCGCCCAGTCGCAGTTTTTCGATCTCGAGATAGTTACGGACAATTTCGATCTCCTCGCCAAGCTGAATCCATTCGCGGCGATTGGCATTGAGCACATAACGAAACAACTCGGCGAGCTTTTCCGTGGTGTCTTCAGCCAGTTTTGGTTCTTCACGAATCAGCGCGGCAATCGAATTCAGCGTATTAAAGAGAAAATGCGGCTGAATGGTCGCTTGCAGCGCAGAAAGCTCTGCCGCCGCTTTCAGCTTTTCCAATCTTTCGGTCTGGAGTTGTTTCTCTCTTAAAGCCACGGCGGTGTTTTCCAACTTTTCCTTTATCATAAAATAGGTATAAATGCCAAACGCCGAGAGCAGTGAGAAAAACACAACCAGCAGGATGAATTTTGTCAGGCTCAGTGACCGGAAAGTTAATCCCAAAAGCCAGTGGTTGAGATGGAGCGCGATGATCGTTCCGGCGAGTGATCCCACGGTGAATTCGCCGGCAAGATAAGCATAGCGCCAGATTTTTTGGGAAATGGCATTCGGATCAGGCAGCAACAGGCAAAGCACCAGATTCGAGAAGCCAATGGTTTCGGAGAAAATCAGGCGGATGCCCAAGTGGCGCAGCCAGTGCGTCCAATCAACCTCGACGCTGGGGAACAGATCGATAATTGAAAGTACCACGCCCAGGCCCAGGCAAATCACAAAAACCGGGCCGCCGTACTTGGAAAATGAAGTTTTGAATTCCTGCTTTTTGTATAATCTACCCATGTGTTTTGGTGAGCCTGGTAACCTAAAGATAAATCGTGATCTTCAAAAGTGTTGCTTCGACTTTACCAAAACAAAATTTCGCTGGGAAATCCGGGCACGGCGATGACGCTGCCGGAGCAGGTCACTGGCGACAGCGCTGCGACTATTAATTTGCAGCCGGCGTTCGAGGAAGTCAACAGCTTTTTCCGCAATTGAAATTCATATTCCAATCCAAGCAGCGGCAATGGCCGCCGGGCTGAAACGTTTCCATTCGATGGTTTGCAGCCATGCCTTTCATCAGCAATATACGGCAAATGAATTCAAAAGATAACCTCTTTCCGACGAATGGCCGTTTGGGAAGGATGAATGGTCAATTGGCCGGATGGATGATAAATGGTGTCGGAACTGGGCCGATGGGGCAATCAAGACGACCCGGCCTTGTGGTCATCCTTGTTGTATTACAGTCGTAAAAAAAATGTGCCAATGGTCAGGAGCAGGCCGGCAGTCATCAGCCAAAAAGCCAACTGCAGTTGGCGCTGCTTCCGCAAGAGCATTTGCACGGACTTGGCACGAATATCAGTGGGCGAGCTGATAAACACTGCCAGCTTTCGAGTCATTATCACCCTGATGCAGAGATAGAAAGAGCCCAGCCACAGCAGCAACGGCATGATGAGCAACACCTTGTCGAAGATGGATGGGTACACCGGTAACGGTTTGCCAAAGCCGAGAATGACCAGATAAATTCCTTGCAGCACGCCCAGTGCTGTGATCAGGGCATTTGCCGCGCTGCGCACTGCGGGAAGCGACTCCATGACCATGCGCTTACCCTCTTCCAGCCAGAGGTCGTCATCGATCTCGGAAGGGGGACTCGAATAAATTTTCTCGGATGAATCGGACAAGTTTTTCCTTTCAACTAATATTGTTCTGCGAATGCTGCAAAGCCTCTTCCACCATTTCTTTGGTGACAACCACCCGGCCCGCCGTACAGAACTTGCATTTGAAGACCGTACGTTCCGGAATTTCCCTTGGTTTTGTCGGGGTCGTGCCCCGAATCACGATGACGGGTCTTAAAATTTTATCAATGTCGATTTCATTGATGTGCTCGCCGGCGCCATTGCACCGGACCTTAATGGTTTTCAGCATGGTCTTTCTGATGGCTGTACTCAATGAGATTTCAAAACTCTTTGCAAGTAGCTCCGAATTTTATACTACAAAACTAAATGCCGATTTGCAAGGAAAAGCTGTAGATTTTTTGTAATGCCGCACTTACTGGTGGAATAAATAATTTCCAAGGATGTTTTCTGTAAAAACTGCGTCCGTGGGAATCTTCCCAGCCCGGACAAGCCTGCCCGGCCGAAGCATCACCCCAAGTACAATCTGCGCGCTTATCTGTATGGCCTCACCAAGGTGGATTTATGCGCGATCGCTGGGCTGGACGCGCCTCTGGTTCAAATTATCATCTCGGAGATCGGGGTGGACATGAGCCGATGGCCGACGGAGAAGCATTTTTCTTCCTGATTGTGCGCCTGTTCCATGCTGCGAATCTCGGGCGGCAAAATTCTTTCGCAACGCACCCGCAAGACCACCAACCGAGCGTGTCACGCTTTGCGCTTGGCGGCACAAAGTCCCCACCATAGCAATAGCGCGTTGGGCGCCTTTTTCCACCGCAATGCGCGCACGTCTGGGCGCTCCCAAAGCGATTACAGCGACGGCCCATAAGCTGGCACGGCTGATCTACCGGATGTTGAGAGACAAAGTCGAATACCTCGATCTCGGCGCCGACTATTACGAACAAAAATACAAAAAACGGGAACTGACCAAACTTCAACGCAAAGCCGCGAAACCAGGTTATAAAGTTGTTCCCATCGAAGAACAATAAATCTCCCGTTCAACGGCATTTAAGTTTCTTGGAAGCCATTTGCCTGAATATCATGTTGGCGAAGCAAAACCTCCACAAGGCTCAAGAATTCCCCATTTTAAAACGGAGATAAATTTATTTTAGCAACAGAATTCGGCTCGTCGATTCTTTTCGTGCTCCGGACGCGCCTTCAAAAATCACCTTCACCAAGTAGGTTCCGCTGCTGACCACAGCTCCGGCGGCGTTTCTGCCATCCCAATCCAAAAACTTGTAGCCTGCTGTCATCTCCGCATCACGCAAACGAACGACTTCCTGTCCTTGCATATCGTAAACGACTGCTTTCACCCGGCCATTTTCCGGCAGATTCAAATTCAGGCGTGTGCTGGGATTGAATGGGTTGGGATAGTTTTGTGAGAGCACGTATTCATGCGGTATGCCCTGTTGGGCTACAACAATGGTATCGGCATCGACAACCGAATCCGTATCAGCGGTCTTGGCACCGCCAATAGTAAAAGTTCCGTCATCAGAAAAAGTTGATCCCTTGAAAGTTTGATCTATGGCTTGTACTTTCCAATGATAAGTTCCCGTCGGCAATCCGATCATGGTCCAACTGGTATTGCTGCCAACATTTCCCGTGGCCGGAATCAGCCGGCGACCGTTGCCGGTCAAGGACATCGGCGAAACGGTTCCAATGCCACCTTGAGCTTGGCCCATCATGATATTATAACTCAGTCCATTGGCTGCCGTCTTGTCGTCGCTGGAAGGGTTGCACATAAGCGTCACATTATTGCCTGACACCACGGAAGAGGGCGTTGGTTTCGTCGGTTTGGCTGGAGGGTTATTCGTTGTGCTGGTGGTATTCCTATAAAGCTTGGTCGCTCGAGAGCCATTCGAGAAACCGGCAATCAATATATCCAAATCACCGTCGTTATCATAATCACCCCACGCAACCGCACTGTGGTTAAAACCGGCAAAGGGCGCCGAGATATCGGCAAAGGTTCGCCCATTCGGACCGGGATCATTGCGATAAATTCTGGTTACCGAGGTGGAATTCAGGTCGCCGGTCAGCAGCAGATCCAAATCCCCGTCATTATCATAGTCTCCCCAAGCTGAAGCGCCATTAACAGTGGGAGGTATTGAAAAATTTTTTTGCTCATAACCGTTCACCGTTTTTTCGTAAATCTCGCCAGCCAAAGCTATGTCCAAATCGCCGTCCTGATCGTAATCGACCCAGACGCACTGTTTCGGTGTTTGCGGGAAAAAAGTGTACGCTAATTGAAAACTTACCGGATTGGGTCCACCATTATCAAAAAGCTTGTTTTTATAAACCACGGCCTTGCTGGTTAAGTTAGAAGTAAAACCTGACAACAAAACGTCTATATCGCCATCCTTATCATAGTCTGCCCAAGTCGCATCGGCATCTCGTAATTGTTGCAAAGCGATTCCAGAGTCAACCCACTGCCCGGTAGATGTCGCTTTATAGATTTTGGCAAAACCGCCAGTAGGTGAGGAACCGCAGAGCAAAATATCGACATGCCGGTCATTGTTATAATTCCCCCAGGCCGCGCCATTATAACTTACCGGCTGTAAAGAAGTTGAAATCGCCGCGAAAGCACCATTCGTGTTTTGATATACTTTTGTGTAGAAACTGGCGCCGTCATCACCGGTCAACAAAATATCCAACCAATTATTTTTGTCGTAATCGCCCAACGCAACGGCGCCCCCATAAACAGCCTGCAGCGGGGCATTGATATTGACAAAATTGCCGTTACCATCATTTCTCCAGACCGCAGAATGTAAACTACCATTACCCGAACAGCCGGTTGACAAACAGCCGGTTAATAAAATATCCAAATCGCCATCCTTGTCAAAATCACCCCAAGCCAGAGCGGGGTCGGATACGCCCGGCAAAGCAATGGACACCTCGGTGAAAGCCGGTTGTCCAGTCTGAATGATCAATTCCGGCTGGTTGTTGGTTGATTCTCGGGAATCGAACGAGCCGCAACTCACTTTCGCCAAAATACCATTTTGGTCAGTAGGTGCGCCGGTACCCTGCAAGACAAAATAGTAATTATCGTTCGCATCGCGTGTCGCGGCGCTGACATCGATAATGTGCCATAGTCCGGCCGTCGTCGAGGAAATGCTGCCTAATAATGGGGCGCTGCTGTAAACACTTCTGTTAAGATATTGATGATTCGTATTGGCATCCGTCCAGGTGGCATTCTTTTCCCAATTGCTCTGAAGCGGTGTAAATTGCCTAACATTTGCGCCGGTCACGCTGGTTTGCCGGCCATAAAGCCGCAGAGTTGCTTGCGCGATGTTTCCAACATCGGAGACGTTGAATTGCAGAAAGCTATCGCGGTACAGCGCGGTCATCAAATTCATCCAGCCGTAATTTCCTTCAGAACGTGTAGGTCCGTACAACCATGGATAGTCTGGATTGTCGCTATTCCTATTGACCCGATCGTCAGCTTCGATATAAGTGTCGGCGACCAGTTTAAAAACATAAACGCCATTAGTGGTAGTGGTAAAAGTGAGATCGCCCGACTGTGCCACGTTTCCGGCATCATCTTCAGCCGTTATCCGATAATGATATAACGTGCCGGAATTGAGATTAGATAGCAGCGTTGTAAATGAAGTAGCGGGAGGACCGAGTATCGTGGTTTTTTGGCCATAAGCAGTTGTTTGACCATATTCACCATAACACACGGCGGCCTCGCTCGTTGACCAACTGAGCCTGGCGGCGTTTTGATAAAGGTCGACTACGGTGGGGCTATTAATGACGGGAGTTGCTGTCTCATTGGAACGAAATTCCTTGACGACTAAATTGGAATAAATCGGCCCATCCGCATCACTCATCGTCGGATATTGGTTGTGCAAAAATCCTGTAACGAATTCGCCGCTGACGGTGCTATCCCGCCCGACGTAGATATAGCAGAGTTGCATTGAGTTTTGAAGAATATGCCAGGCATGCAATTGTCCATCACGATAATACTTAAGGGAACGATTGTCCCAAACGATCTTGAGGTGATACGTCGTATTTTTATTCGGATCCCATGGTTTTTGAGCGTTGGTGATTACGGTGGCAAATTCATCGCACGAATAGTAAGTATTGGACATAAATTTGACACCACCAGAGTAAGCTGTGCCGGTATGCAAATCCCAAAATGTGTCCAAATTTTCAACGCTATGATGCCCGCCCCAAGGCTGGCGGAACATAGCCAAAACGTGATGTCGTGGTATATTTTCATCTGGATTATTTTGCGCGGTTGGATCAAATTGCGTGACATCGATTTCGAGCGACCCATTTTCAAGGTATCTGCCCAGATCGTAATAAACCATATCTGCATTAGGCTGCGAGGAACTCGGCTTCCAGCCTGTTGCTGTAAAACTTCCTCCTACATTTTTTCTGCTGACGCCTGGATTTCCAGAGAATTGAAGGTTGGGCTATTCAGCGGATCGTTGAGAATCGTCGGCTGTGCTGCGTAGTTTGTGGCCGGATAATTTTCGATCTTAAAATCATCAACTTCCAGGATACCATTCACCGGCGTATCTGTGGCCGCGATTTCGTAGTAGAAGCTATTTGAGGTCGAATAACCCGGAAGGTCAAATGTCTCAAAATACATTATGATCCACGCGCAGTTATCAAGGGAATACTCAAAAAAGATCATCTCCTCGCTAAAGCGCATGCGCATATAGACTGGGGTGTTTCCGTCGCCATAGGGAGACGGCAACCATAACGTTCTTACCGTATCTTCGGGGCTCCCACCCTTTTTCCTATATGCATATAGTTTATATGGAGGCTGGTTAATGCCGTCATCACGACCAACATAGAACCGATAATAGTTTGGCTCATCGTAAATACCGTTAGGCTTGTTTAGCGCGGGAGAGGTGGGGCAGATGCCTATATCTGCGTAGATATTGGCTCTTAAAATTTTGATGGACATACTGGTGTTGTTGGCGGTATACGCTTGTTGAGTAACGATCCATCCTGATTGGCCGCTTTGTGAAACCAATTGTAGATAATTTCCTTGTATGGTTACGCCGCTGCTGTTGCTGCCGCGTTTCCATTTCGTCGTCACATCCAGGGGTGGAGAATTAAAGTTGTCTTCAAAAAGGATTGTTTGCGCCGCCGCTGCACCCGTGATCGCAAATATGAGAGCGACCAAAAATGACAACCGGTTTTGTTTCTTCATAATCCTACCCTTTCCTGTTTTAGTGAGTGAAAGAAATAATTTAGTGAAACAAAAGCTCTGTATTAGCGCGTTCACGAACGAGCCAGAATGCGCGCGCATCGCCATGGAAAATGAGTTCGAGGAAACAAAGAAATCCTCCATCCTTCGCCACACCTATGATAAACTTAAAAGGAACGAAAGAAAATTATAATCTCTGCTCTATCCCGCACCAAGTGCGAGAAAGAAGTGCGAGAAAGAAGTGCGAGAAACGCAGGATAAAATTTATTGAAACCGGCAAAGTACCGCTCACTAATGCGCTTTCCCAATTGCCGCAAATCCCCAAAGTGGCAACTGGAAGAGGCTGTCGCATTAAAGTGACAGTAAATTATAAACAAAATCTTATGGAGATGCAAGATAATTTTAAAAAAATTTCTATCAAAAAATTTCTATCGGCGAGTTTTTTAATCAGATCATGGATTCACTTACATTGCGTTTCCGCTGAAAGCTTCTTTATATCGTATATTTCTGTTTAGAAGGTTGTTTGGTGCCGGCGCAGGCTGCTATTGTGATCACCTCAAAAGTTTTTAGCAATTGTCTCAAGATCGGGATGTCTCACCCTGTCATCATGTTGCCCAGCGGTAGAATTAAGGAGTATTCGTCATGAAAAATTTAATGTCGATTACAAAACTTTTGAAAACGTTCAAAAAGATGATTATTGCGGGTCTGGCAGTAATACTCAACCAAATTTTATTGGTTGCGTTCGCTTCAGAGGCTTTTGCCCAAGAAACCGGCTGTTGGGATGACCGCTTCGGAGCGTACAACTTCGATTACCCAGATTATGAGAATATTTTTTCGGCTTCTGTTAATGCTATTGCTCTGTCCGACACTAATGATATATTTATCGGTGGCAGCGCTTTATATTTTAACAGGAATTGGAGGGATGTGTTAAAATGGAATGGCAATGGCTGGTCGCCTTTAGGTCGCGGCGCAATGTCTGCTGTCCATGCGCTACAAGTGGTAAACAATGATCTTTATGTAGGGGGAGTGTTTACTAAGGTCGACAGTATCATCCCGGCAAACCGCATTGCCAAATACAATCTTGTTACACAAAGCTGGTCGGCCCTGGAAACGGATGGACTTAACGGAATCAATCATGAAGTTGACGGATACTGGCATAGGGTTTATGCATTGGCGGTTTATGAAAACAATTTGTATGTTGGTGGCAGTTTTACCAAGGCCGGCGCGGTAAATGCGAAAAACATCGTCCAATGGGATATTGTCACCCAAACCTGGACATCCTTGGGAGAGGGCGTCAATGGTACGGTGTACGCCATCGTGGTTAAAAATGGCGAGGTTTACATTGGCGGTGAATTCAGCTCTGCCGGAGGCGTACCGGCGAATAACATTGCCAAATGGAATGGCCGCGAATGGTCGGCTTTGGGCAATGGCGTCAATGGTGCGGTGCGTGCCCTAACGATTTGCGGTGAGGATCTTTACGTGGGAGGCCATTTTACCAAAGCCGGCGAGGCTAATGTGCGGAATATAGCCAAATGGAATACCATTAGCCAGATTTGGACAACCGTAGGAGACGGAGTTGACGGTGTCGTATACGCGCTGGCCTCAGATCGACGAGTGGTATACGTTGGCGGATCCTTTCGCTATACAGGCGATGCTTGGGGCGGCGGGAGTTTGATCGCAGCTAACAATATTACTAAGTGGAATCCTGTGAAAAGCTGTTGGTCGCGTTTGGGTGGCAGCGGGCGTGGTAATATCGCTGACGGCGTTAATGGACCCGTTTACAGCATTCTGATTCGTGGAAATGATGTCCCTGTTGGAGGGAATTTTACTCACGCCGGCGGCAAGCCTTCCCAAGTTTTTGCTATATGGCACGAGCCTGCATCTCCAAGCCCTCACGCACCGACTTGGTCCAATGTCCCGGATGTGAGTTTCCCGGAAGATGATTCGACCACAGTGGAATTGGATGAATTTGTCACCGACGTTGAGCATGATCTTCGCGGCCTCAACTTTGAGGCCAAGGCCGTTAAATTTAACGGGGCAAAGTCAAACGGCCTCGATAACCTGCAAATTCGGCTCAAAAAAGTGAGCATGGGCCCCCGTGGCTTCCATGAGCACGCCACTTTTACCTCGGTCAAAGATGCGAATGGAAGATATACTGTCGTCTTTACGGTTACGGATCTCTGCGGCGCCTCGGCTTCCGACACCATACAAGTCACCGTCACGCCGGTAAATGATCCACCGGTTATTGCTTCCATGCCGGAATTAACCTTTAACGAAGATGATTCGCTGCTTTATCCCATTCGCAATTGGTTTGCTTATGTAACCGATCCCGACGATGCAGACAGCACACTGACCTTCCGGTTCCTCTCTGGCAAGAGCATCAAAGCTGCCCGGCGAGGCTCGAGCCATCTCTTCACGGCGCCACCCAACTGGTACGGCACGAACACCCTCAAATTGATCGTCACCGACCGCGGCCAGCTTGCCGATACCGCAGCTTTCGTCGTCAAAGTCAATGCCATCAACGACGCGCCAAAGATTGCCGGCCTGCCCGATTCCTTGTCCTTCCGAAACGATGGCTCCATTGAGCTCAAAATTTGGGACTTTGTCGAGGATGTCGAAACGCAAAATTCCCAACTGAGTTATCACTTCGCGGCCAGCAACGATTCCCTCCAGCGGAATTTCAACCCGACGACCGGCATGTTGCGATTGACCGCGCCACATTTCAGCGGTCTGGTTCATCTCTTCATCACCGCCAGCGATGGCAAGGCCACAGCACGAGATACAATCGCCGTTCGTGTCGAATTAACCACCGGCGTGGTCTCCACCGAGGAGCAAATTCCCACCGAGTTTGTTTTGTTCCAGAATTATCCCAATCCATTTAATCCAATGACCGTGATTCGCTTCGGCCTGCCACACGAGACGGCAGTAAAAATCGAAGTCGTGAATCTCTCCGGCCAGCGTGTCAGCACATTACTGAATGAGCGCAAACCGGCGGGTTATCATGTGGTGGAATTTGACGCCCGCCATTTGGCGAGCGGCGTTTATTTTTACCGGCTGACGGCGGGGAAATTCACAGCGATGAAGAAGCTGATGCTGGTGCAGTAACCCCTAAGGATTCTTCCCGAAAGCGCTTTGCGCCGGAATGATGTAGCGCGACCCAAGCCGCAACCCCAAAAGTCAAAAAAATTGAAGTCAAAACAAAAAGCTTTTTGAACACGGATGACGTGGATCACACGGATTCTGCGTTTTTTTATCCGTGAAAATCCGCGTCATCCGTGTTCAAAGAGTTAGAATTTTTTTCTATCCTTTGCTCCGCAAAGGCATAGAAGCGTTGAACCTTTTTTGCTCTCATTCTGTCTTATTATAAAAGTCTCTCATGGCTCTTCCGTCGGCATTTTCAATCACTTTGATTAAGCAGAAGAATTTTATGCGCAAACTGCGTCAAAAGAGCATCCCGATCTTGGCCGTGCTGTTAATCATCGCGACGGGCCAATTCGCCAGCACGGCCGCGTCCCACGCGCCGGACAACTACTGGCAGCAATTCGTCCATTACAAAATGAATGTCAGTCTCGATCCCGCAACAAAATTCCTCACCGGCACGTCGAGCATTCTTTACCGCAACAATTCGCCGGATACGCTGGACAAGATTTACCTGCATGTCTATCCCAACGGCTTCCGTAGCAAGGAAACGGTGCGGGCCAAAGAAGCGGCCCGAGAATATGTGCGCAATTTGCCCAATGACCAAGCCGCCGGTTGGATCGACATCAGCGAGTTTCATATTCTTGCAAAAGGCGAAACTGATCCGGTGAAACCAGTGGTGACCGCGTTTAAAGTGAATGACACGATTCTCGAGGCGGCATTGCCGCAACCGCTCCTGCCCGGCGAGGAAATTCGGATCGAGCTTGCCTTCAAAGAAAAAGTGCGCCAGTATCAGGATCGCGCCGGTTATCGCGGCAATCAGTTCGATTTCGCACAGTGGTACCCCAAACTCTGCGTTTATGATGACGAGGGCTGGCATCCTGAGCCGCTTCATTTTCAAGGCGAATTCTATGGCGAGTTTGGCACGTTCGACGTGACGATAGACGTGCCTTTCGATTACCTCGTCGGCGCCACGGGCGTGGTGACCGAAGGCGATCCGGGCTGGTCGCTCGTGCAGGTCGACACTTCACTTTCGACAACGGCGTGGTCGGAAAAATATGCCGAAATGAAAAAGTCGATCATTGCCCAAAGCAAAGACACGCCCCGGCGCCGTGTGACTTTCCATGCCGAACAGGTACATGATTTTGCCTGGGTCGCTTGTCCGGATTTTCTTTATGAACGCGGTGAGTATGAGGGCATCCCGATTCACGTGCTCTACCGCAGCCATGCCAAACCGCGCTGGACAAAAGTCGTGACTGAGCGCGGCCGGCGCGCGTTGGAATGGCTCTCCACCAAGTTCGGTCGCTATCCGTATCCGCAATTGACCATCATCCACGGCTTGCTCGGCGGCGGCATGGAGTATCCGATGCTGGTGATGAATTCATCAGAGAGCGAGGGTCTCATCCTCCATGAAGTCGGTCACATTTACTTTTATGGAATCTTGGCCAACAACGAACAAAAGGAAGCCTGGCTCGATGAGGGGTTCACCACTTTTCAAACCCGCTGGTATTTTGAAACGCGCTATGGCAAGGAGGGCCGCGATCGCGACGAGCCGGTCCGGCAACCAACCTGGTTGGAACGCCATCGCCCCCAAGTGACTGACAATGTGGACAATCGCAACTTTGCGCAATTTTATATGAACAGCGGTTACAACGAACCAATCTCGCGTTATGCTTATAAATACAAAAACGGTCTCGGTTATGTTGTGAATGCTTATACCAAAGGTTCGATTTTTTACGAAATGCTCCGCTATGTCGTCGGCGAAGAAACCTTCGAGAAAATTTGCCAGGAGTATTTCAATCGCTGGGCGTTCAAGCACGTCAACGAAGCGCGTTTTCAACAGGTCTGCGAACAGGTGAGCGGCATGGATCTTGATTGGTTTTTCCGGCAGTGGCTGCATGAGACCAAAACCGTGGATTATAAACTCGGAGAAATCAAAAAGGAAAAAATGGCAGATGGCAAATGGCAGACGACCGTCGGGATTGAACGCAAAGACGAAGGCCTCATGCCGGTTGAGATCGAACTGTCGCTGGTTGACCAGGAAAAAGTCCGGCAGCGTTGGGACGGAAAGGAAAAAACAGGAACGCTCACTTTCACAACCGATGCCGAGCCGAGCCGTGTCGTGCTTGATCCCGATGACCAGATCATGGATAAAAGCCGGCTGGGACATGGCGACATGCGCATCGAATTTTACCCTGAATATCCGCGCATGAATTACCATCCACCCAATGTCTACGTCGTCACCTGGAAGCCCAATCTCTGGTACAATGACATTGATGGCCTGCGTCTCGGCATTCGCTTCAACGGCGATTACCGGAACACGCGCCGTCTTTCGCTGGCCGGTTGGTATGGCCTCAATTCTTCGGAAGTCGATGGCCGCTTCAGCTTCGGCAATCGGATCGGCAACCGCATGAATTATCAAATCAGCCTGATGAAGTTGGAAGGCCGGATCATGGGGGATCTGGGTCTGAGCACATTTTGGGCGAAAGGACTCGGCACCCCACCATTTTACAATTTTGTCGTTGGAATCAATTATTCCGAATTGCCCAAGAACAAGATTGATTACGCTTTCCGACGGGTGGCAGTGGCAGATGAGATTATCCCTGTTCCCACCTGGACTGCGGGAAAAGTCAACCAGGCATATCTTACGTTCAATGCCAATCCGCGCGGCATTCTCTGGCGGAGTAATTTGGATTATGAAGTTCGCCACGCAAATTCTGCCTTCGGCAGTGATTTCACTTTTACCCGTGTGCAGGGCCAATTCCGCTTTTGGATTCCGAACCACAGAGGAGACGGTATTTATGTGCGCTTGTTTCAAGGTGCTTTTCTGAAGCAAAAAGATGACAAGCCGATCCAACATCTCTTCCAGGCCTTCGATGCCAGTCCGCACGAACAATTTGAAAGTTTCTATTTACGCAGTCGCGGCGCCTTTCCGGCGGAAGTGCATTATCATCGCCCTGGTGGCGGTAATTTGCGCGGTTACTTCGACCAGCCGGAACGCAACGGCAAGAATCTGTTGGCCGCCAACCTCGAATTGCGAAAGTCTGTGCGACTGCCTGTCATTGGTTCCCTGCTTGCGCCCTTGCTTGGCAACTCCGCGCTTTCCGCCTTTTTCGACACCGGCCGGCTCACGACCCTGAACGACCAATCGCAACAACTCTCAGACGCGGGCCTCGGTATCACGTTCAACAAAAGAGTCCCGGATGCCTGGTACTCGTTTATCATGGGCACCGAATACACCATTCGCTTGAATTTTCCACTCTGGGTGAGTGAACCCCGCCTTGAAGCAAACGGCGCGAAAGAAGACAAAATTAAATTTCGATACATATTGAGTTTTCAACAAGCACTCTGATCTTGTTTTGGAACAAACACAGGCCGGCCGGGAAATCGGCTGGCCTTTTTTATTGCTGCTTGAATCTCAACACCGGCATCGAGCATCAAGGATCGAGCCGCGACTTTCACATTGACAATCAGGGAATTTTTGCCTACTTTTGATTATGCGACGATTGAAGCACTGGCTCGAATATCAAGGCACATTGTTGTTATTTTTTTTGGCGCAATCTCTTCCCCACTCCTGGGCGCTTGCCCTCGGCGCCGCCTTGGGTAAATTCACCTTCTCGGTGGTGCGAATTCGTCGCCGGGTAACTTTGGAAAATCTGGCGAATGCTTTTCCGGAAAAATCCGCCGCAGAGGTAAAACAAATTGCCCGGCGCTGCTACAAGAACTTTGGCATGATGATCATGGAGTGCTTGCGGCTGCCCAAACTCACTGAAAGCGAGTTTCGCCGGCTTGTTACTTTTTCCATGCCGTTGGAAGAGAATCCGTTGGAGCAGGCCGTGGCCCTCGGCAAAGGCGCCATCTGCATGACCGGGCATTTCGGGAATTGGGAATACTTGGGCGCGTTACTCGCGGCCTGCCAATATCCGGTGGTCTTTCTTTATCAAGAACAGAGCAACCCGTATGTCGATGCGCTGATTTACGACATCCGGACCAAGATGAAGATGCCGATGATTCCGCGCGGGGCGGCGCTGCGCGGCATTTTGAAAGCGCTTCGTGAACGCAAATTTGTGACCATCGTTGCCGATCAGGATGCCGGCAGTCATGGCCTCTTTGTGGATTTTCTCGGCCGGCCGGCATCAACCGGCCGCGGGCCTGCCGCCTTTGTACTCAAAAGTCAGGCGCCAATTGTATTTTTGGCAACGGTGCGCCAACCCGGAGGCAAGCATCTTGTAGAAAGTGAACTGTTGACGTTTGACTTTTTCGAGAGTACGTTATCAGAATCGGACGAAGAAGAAAAACTCCGCCTCATCACCGAAGCCTGGACGAGAGTTCTGGAGAAATATATTCGCCAATATCCCGATCATTGGTTTTGGATGCATCGCCGTTGGAAGACCAAGCAAGGGGCAAAAGAGCAAGCAGCAATTGGTGAATGACAAGCAACAAAAAAATTCTAATCGTACAAACGGCGTTTATCGGCGATGTGATTCTGGCCACGCCGCTGGCCGAGGCTGCGCAGCAAGTGTTTCCGGAAAGTCGTGTTGATTTCATGGTGATCCCGGACGCGGCAAATATTTTGGAGGGAAATCCCTTTGTCCATCGTGTCGTGATTTTTGACAAACGTGGACGCCAGCGCGGCCTGATCGCGTTGTGGAAGCTGGCGTCATCGTTACAGCGTGAACGTTATGACCTGGCCCTGGTGCCGCATCGTTCTCTGCGCAGTGCCTTGCTCGTGTGGCTGGCGGGAATTCCGCAGCGAATCGGCTTTGACCGCAGTGCCGGAGCCTGGTTTTTCACTCAGCGGGTGCCATATCGTCAGATACACGAGGTGGAGCGGAATCTGGATTTGCTCCGTGCATTGAACGGCTCAATCAATGCACCATTACCAAAAATTTTTTGGGACGAGGCTGATGAGCGGTTTGTCGATCAGTTCTGCCGTATCGGCAAGAACAAAAAATGGTTTTGCGCTCTCGCACCGGGTTCGGTTTGGGCAACCAAACGCTGGCCGGCAGATCGCTATATCGATTTGGCACGACGCCTGACTGCCGAAGCCAATGCACAAATTTATTTGATTGGTGGCGGTGGTGATGCTGAGCTTTGTGCCCGCCTTGCAGATAAAATCGGCGATGATTGCGTTAACACGGCCGGCAAGCTGACGTTGCGGCAGTCTGCTGCCCTGGTGGATCGCTGCCAGATTTTGGTAACCAACGATAGTGCGCCGACACATCTCGCTGTCGCAACCCGCTGCAAGGTGATAACGATTTTCGGGCCAACGGTGCCGGCGTTTGGCTTTGCGCCGTTCGGCCATGGGCACGCGGTGATCGAAAAAGACCTCTCCTGCCGGCCATGCAGCTCTCACGGTGGCCATCGGTGTCCGATTCGCACGCATGCGTGCATGTTGGAGATTTCGGTCGAGGAAGTTTTTACAGAAGTGTTAACGTTGTTATATGCCATTTCTCATCGCAGCCAAAACAAAACTCATGAGGTGATGAAATGAAGATTCCAAAAGTTAAAAAACCATCGAAAGAAGTTTTGGCAAAAGTACATTCACTGAAGAAGGAGAAAGGAATGATAGCCGTGATCGAGCCTGATTCAGGAGAGTACTTCTTGGGAAAGACTTTGCTTGAAGCTCTGAAGCAGGCAAGGGCGCAATATCCCGGTAAGATATTTTATTCGGTTCGTATCGGACATCCATTTGCTCACGAATTAAAAAGGGGGATCAGAAGAATATGAGGACAATTTTTCGAGGCAAGATCGTGGATTTCGTGCCCTCAATTAACGCAAATATAGATAATCGAATACTCGTGATCACGGATGACGGAAACCTTTCCATGACTGTGGACACTGGATTTAGTGGTGGAATCGCCCTTCCTCTTAAATTGATTAAAAGAGTTGGGCTTGAACCAGTTGTTTATGACCGGTTTCGACTCGGTACAGGTAAGGTTGTTGATTTACCTGTTTTCCTTGGCAAGGTGATCATTAAAAATAGAACGATTGAAACGTGGTTTATCCCAGGCGATTATTTGATCGGCATGGAATTTCTTTATGCAGCAGGTTCGGGGCTGGCTTTTGATTTCAAAAGGAATACTGTAAGATTAGCCAAGTAGTATTTTTGAAAAACATAAATACCACGGCCAAGTCATGTTTGAATCATCCAAGTTAAATCTTCCATGCAGATCATCGCCACGGATTTCAACAATCCCGACGCCACCGTCATCAATGCGGCTGTGACAGTTTTACGCAATGGTGAGATCATTGCTTACCTGACCGACACTTTATACGGCCTTGGTGGTGATGCCCGCTCAACCGTCGCCATCGAGAAAGTATTTTCCTTAAAAGGTCGCATGGCGGAAAAAGCGCTGCCGGTGATTATTGGGGAAAAAAACATGCTGCATTTCTGGGTGGAGGAAATCCCGCCAGTTGCTGCAACCCTGATGGCATCATTTTGGCCGGGCCCTTTAACCTTGATCTTCAAAGCTTCAGCACATGTACCGCCTTTGCTTGTTGGCAACACCGGCAAGATTGCCATCCGGTTGCCGGCGGCTCGGCTCGCTTGCGAGATTTCCACTCGTCTCGGCGCACCGATTATTGCGACCAGCGCCAACCGCAGTGCTGAGCCGGTCGCTGATTCCGCCCGGCAGATCGCCGAAATTTTTGGAAAAAGCCTGGCCCTAATTTTGGATAGCGGTTCACCGCCGCATCGTCAACCTTCGACCATACTCGACGTGACCCTGCAGCCGCCACGGCTGGTTCGCGCCGGCGCCGTGCCTGCAGAGGAAATCATCAAACGCATCGGAGACCTACAAACTTGAGCAAAAATTCAAAATTCCACATTCTGTTCGTTTGCAGCGGCAACAGTTGCCGCAGTCCCATGGCCGAAGGCTTGTTGCGACTCAAGCTGCCTTCGCGCTTGCAGGATAATGTTGTCATCCGGTCCGCCGGCACGCTCGGCATTGAAGGGATGCCGGCCTCGCGCCATTCCGTTGAAATTGTCGAGGAGATGGGTGGAGACATTTCCCAGCATCTTTCGCAAGGGATCTCCCGGGAATTGGTCGAAGAGGCGGACTTGATTTTGGTCATGGCTCATGAACACCTCGATTACCTGCATGAAAATTTCCCGCAATATCGTGAAAATGTGTTTCTGTTGAAACGCTTTGCCCGTGCCGGGAATGAGGCGCCGGATGATCCCGATGATGACGAAATTTTCGATCCGATCGGCAGCGACAAGGAAACCTATCGCGCTTGTGCCCGCATGATCGACGAAGAGCTGGAGCGAATCCTGCCCACGTTGGTCAATTTCATTCAAGAACGCCGGCGGCAATCGCAGGAAAGTGAGGCATGAATCTGCGAAAGATTCTTCTGGTTCGCACCGATCGCATTGGCGATGTCATTCTTTCCACGCCGGTGGCCACGGCACTGAAGAAAAATTTCTCGAATCTCCATGTCACTTTTCTCGTGCGCCGCTACACCGCGGAAATTACGCGCTGCCATCCGCATGTGGATGAAACGCTCGAGATCGATGGAGCGGAAATCGGCAACGAATCGCACCGATTGGTCCGGGCGCTCCGCAAGCGCGAATTTGATGCCGCGTTGATGTTGTACCCTCGACCGGCACTGGCGTGGGCAGTGTGGCGAAGTGGCATTCCCCTGCGCATTGGCACGGGTTACCGATGGTACAGTTTTTTGTTTAATCAGCGTCTCTTCGAGCATCGCAAGACTGCCGCCCGTCACGAAGCCGAATACAATCTGCGGTTGCTCCAACCGCTCGGCATCACGACCGCCAAGGTGGAATTTCATTTCACGCTGGCGCAATCTGAACAGGAGCGGATCGACGCCAGACTGAATGAACTCGGTGCCGGCGCGAAGCCTGTGCTGCTGCATGCCGGCAGCGGTGGCTCTGCACGAGACTGGCCGCCGGAATACTTTGCCCAGCTTGCCGATCTTGTTCATCATGAACTTGGCGCCCAGGTAATTTTGACCGGTGCACCGGAAGAGGAAAATTTAGTTGCTCACATTCAAAGCCAAACCATATCGAAACCACTTTCCCTTTGTGGCCGTTTAACTATTACTGAGTTGGCTGTATTGTGCCGGCGCGCTGCGGTGTTTGTCGGCAACAGCACCGGGCCTCTGCATTTGGCCGTCATGGTTGGAACGCCGGTGGTTGCTTTCTATCCCCCGATTCGCGTTTGCCGGCCGGAACGCTGGGGCCCCTACGGTCACTTGTCTGACGTGCTCATGTCCCAGCAGGACGAATGCAAACGTTGTCGCAAATCCGGGACTCGCACTTGTGATTGCATGCGCGCGATTTCGGTGGCAACGGCCTTTAAAAAGGTTCGGGAAAAATTATTATGACGTTGCGCCTTTTTTAGGCACCCGATCCTCTTGCGCATGACAGGAGCAGCTACGAACGCCATTTTCACAGGAATCATGATGAGAAAAAAAGAAAATTATTTACAGCAATTTCTTCCATTTTGCGAGTGGCTATCACTTCCCGTTGTCATGACCTTGATGTTTTTACTCTGCATGGCAATCCCCGTTGTCTCGATCGCGCAACAGTCGCGGGCAGATTCACTGAACAGCGCCGCCCAATCGCATTCCGATTCCGGAAATGTCTCCAACCGCGATGCGGAGGGCAGACCGAATAATTCGGCAAGTCCGGCGCCAGCGTTGCGAATCGTTCCGAACCGCGCTTTTCGAGTCGGCGAAAGCCTGACGTATATGATCCGTTATGGACAAATTATAGCGGGAAACGCGCGCCTGTCAATTCCCCAAATTATCGAAACGCAGGGCCGGCCGTGTTACAACATCATCTCCGAAGCCTGGTCGAACAAATTTTTTTCGACCTTTTTCAAAGTCGAGGATCGTGTCGAATCTTACACCGACGTGGATGGCATTTTCAGTTGGTGGTTCAGCAAGCGTTTGCGTGAGGGTGGCTTCAAGCTCGATCATGAGGTGGAGTTCGATCAAATCAATCATCTGGCCATCATGAAGCAGGGCAGCAAGCGTGACACCATGGCAGTCCCACCCTTCGTGCAAGATGTACTCTCGGCCATGTATCTTGTCCGCACCATGAATATCGCTCCTGGCGATTCGATATTTATCGATAACCATTCTGATGGCAAGCTCTTTCCGCTCAAGATCGTGGTGCATCGCCGTGAGAAGATCAATATCAAGGCCGGAAGATTCACCTGTTTGGTCGTGGAGCCGTTTCTCAAGACGCCGGCACTTTTTCAGCAAAAGGGCCGTGTCGTGGTGTATCTGACCGACGACGAAAGAAAAATTCCGGTGATGATGGTAAGTCAAATTTATGTGAAAGCCTTCAAGCTGGGATCCGTCATTGCCGAAGCGGAAAAAATCGAAGGCGTATCGGGATACTAAATTTCTTCAAGAACACCGCAATGTCATTCTGCAGGAATCCTTTTGCAATTCCAGCATGGGCGTTCTTCAAAAAAATTCCTGCAGAATGACATGTTTGTAATAGCGGTCCCCCCGCCGTTTACAACCTGCCACCCTGCAATCAAAAATTTCACAATCCTCTTCCGCAACTTCTCCTTTGGCATTGCGTAAGAACAGGAGCAATCAGGAGGAAAATGTGAACGTCATCGCAACACAAAATCTTTCAAAACATTTTAGCGGCGGCAAAGTTCGGGCATTGGATGGTGTCTCCCTGCAAGTCGGAGCGGGACTGGTGTTTGGATTGTTGGGCCCCAATGGCGCCGGCAAGACCACACTCGTCAAGGTGCTGCTCAGTATTCTGCACCCAACTTCGGGCACGGCCGCGATTTTCGGCAAACCGGTTTCCGATTACAACCAGCGTCGCCGGATCGGCTATCTGCCGGAGAATCATCGCTACCCCGACTTTTTCAAAGGCAGCGCGGTGATGGATTATTTCGGCCGCTTCGCAGGAGTGCCGAAAGCACTGCGACGACAACGCATACCCGAATTACTCAAATTGGTGGGCATGGACAAGTGGGCCAACACCAAAATCCGCAAGTATTCCAAGGGCATGATGCAACGTCATGGTCTGGCGGTCGCGATGATCAACGATCCGGATCTGCTCATCTTGGATGAACCCACTGACGGCGTCGATCCGATCGGACGAAAGGAAATTCGCGACATCATCCTGAAGCTCAAGCAGCAGGGCAAAACCATTTTCATCAACTCCCATCTGCTCTCCGAGGTCGAGATGGTGTGCGACGAGGTGGCCATCATGAACAAGGGCAAAATCATCGTGCAGGGAGCAATTGAGCAGTTGACCAATATCGGGTTGAGCTATCGCATTCAGACTTCCCCGCTGGCCGAAGCCATCAAGGAGAAATTGCTGGCGGCATTTGGCAGGCTTTCACTGCAGAACAGCCATATCGAAGTGCGTGTAAAAGATCACGCCGAGTTGAACCGGCTGATCGATCATCTCAGGCAAAACCAAGCGGAGATTCACGCGATTGTGCCGCAGCGCCGCACCCTCGAAGAAAGTTTCTTTGCCGCCATCCAAGGCGCGGCCTCCGGAGATTTCAATGAGCTGGCGAAATCGTCAGAAAGTTCGTAGTATTGCCCTACGGGCGCAGCCTTCGGATATTAAACCCTGGAATCAAGAAAACAATTCAATCACGCGGGACAAACGAAGAACAATTATGCGCTTTTTAGCAATCATTTCTTACACCCTGCGCGAGTCGCTGGCGAAGAAAACCTTTATGGCTTTCTTCATCGTCATCACCATCATCCACCTGCTGTTCATTTTTGCGCTGAATGTCGATTTGGTCTCGGGCGGCATGGCGGCCGTGCAATTGTTCGGCAAAGACGTCGAGCAGGAAATCGATGTCGCCAAACTGCAAAAGATCATCATTCAGATCGAATCGGTGCTGGCGATGATGATGTACGGTGCAGGCATTTTCTTCGCCGTCTTCGCCACTGCCAGTCTGGTGCCGAACATGCTGGAAAAAGGCAGTGTCGATTTGCTGCTGTCTCGACCTTTTGCCCGATGGCAGCTTCTGCTCGGACGCTTTCTCGGCGCGTTGAGCATCGTGGCCATCAATGTCGCTTATCTGATCGGCGGTGCCTGGTTCATTCTCTCGGCGAAAACCGGATTTTGGTACACACCTTTTCTTTTGAGTGGCATTGTCATTGTTTTGACATTTGGAGTGTTGTATGCGATCATGACTTTCGTGGGCGTCACCGTGCGCAATTCGGGTGTTGCGATCATGGCCGCATATTTGGTGATGATGATTTTGAGCCCGCTGCTGTTGCAACGCGAAAAAATCTACGCGTTGCTTTCACACAAAATTTATCAGTCGCTGCTCGACGGCCTCTATTACCTGACCCCGCGCACAACCGAAATGGGCAATTTGACGCGCGCATTAGTGGCCGGTGAACCAATCTCGAGCTGGGCGCCGCTTTTTCATTCCCTCGGCGTTGGTGCGGCTTTTCTATTGGGCGCGATCCATGTTTTCCAAAAGAAAGATTTTTGAAAGGAGATGCAATCATGAAAACTCGGATGGCATTGGCATTGTTGCTGACTCTGGCAATTGTCCTTGCCGGATGTTCACGGCCGACCACAACTCCGCTGCCAGCAGCGGTCGACCAACATCTCACCTGGATTCCCAAAACCGTGAATGCGTTGGCGTACTTCGATGCGCAAAGCATGCGGCAGAGCGAGCTGGGCAAGGCACTCGAAAAGGACTGGGGTGACAAGATCACTCGGCTGCGGGAGGAAAAAGATTACCAGGAACTGCTGGAAAGAACCGGCTTTGACTTCGAAAAAGATTTCCACAGCGTCCTGGTTGGCCTGCAGGGCAGCGAGCAGGAAAGTATGAATAATTTCGCTCTCGTTGTCACCGGCAATTTCGATGAGCAGAAGATTATCAATACCGTCAATGCGTTACGTGATTCCATCAAAAAACATCACGACGGGCACGACGTACCTGAATTGAGCACTGAAATCTATGCAGGCAAGACGATCTATGTGATCAAAAACCATGGTGACAAAACGTTTTACTTTGCCGATGCACATACGCTCATAGCCGGCAACAACGACTGGGTGAAAGCGGTTATTGACGGAAAAACCGCCGGCGAATCGGTTAAAGACAATGCACCGATAACGGCGTTGATGGAAAAGTTGCGTTATAAAGATCAATGCTGGATGGTCGCCAACACTGCCGAGGTGATGACCGCGATGGCGGAAGAGCTGGGTGAGCACGGTGATTTCAAAGGCACGCGCGCGCTGAAATCCCTGCAAGGCGTGACATTCTCCGCAAATGTTGGCGCCAAGGCCAGGCTCTACGGAGAAGTGTTGTGCGATAACGAGGAAAACAGCAAGCTGATGGCAGAGGCGGTTAAAGGTGCTTTGGCGACGGCGAAATTGGCGGTGTCCGACGACCGGGAAGCTGTCGATATGCTCAATCGCATCGATATTGATTTGAAAGGCAAGTCAGTAAAATTTTCCGCGGATCTCGACAAGGCCTTTTTTGATAAGATGCGCGAGAAAGCCGAGAGACATCGCAAAACAATCGCGCTGCGGTAGCTTAATAATTCTTTCCAAGGGCCGAACGGCAGCAGAGCATCTTATTGATAAATTTCGAATTTGTAGCGACAAGCCATCAAAAGAGGGGATGCCGCCCGGCCTGCTCTCCCTGGCGTGACTTTGGGATAATCTCTCCGCCAAGTGGATTTTGCCTTTCTGCACGCCGTCCGACAGACATTTCCAAACATCTTTCCAGCCGTCTATTTAAATCCTTCCACACTTGATTTTTACAAAAAAGTTTTGTAGTTTTGGGTCAATCTCGATGCGCGACCATCCATGGGCGAAGACAGGTCGATAAACTCTGCAGGATGAGTTATCATGCAGACCAGGCATACATCCATTTGAGACGAAAGGCCAATCGTTGTCTCACTCCTTGATACCTGAATTGCGAATCGCCATGAAAATTTTCAAACATAGCCTTGGAAAATTTTTTCTTGTGTCTTTAATTTTTGGAGCGTGTACGATGGAGCAAGGCAAGTCCGATCTTGCTGTTCTATTGCCCGACTTCGTAGACGGCTGGAAAGTTGCCTCAAAGGACCGAACTTATAATCATAAAAATCTGCATGATTACATCGATGGCGGGGCGGAGCTTTATCTCTCTTACGGATTCAAAAAAGCTCTCAGCCGGAATTATGCAAAACCCGGGCAACCCGATATTGTGGCGGACCTCTTTGACATGGAAAGCTCCCGGAATGCCTTCGGCGTGTTTTCCCATAATCGAGAAACAGTTGACAAAACTTTTGGCCAGGGATCCCAATATGCCGATGGGTTGCTGCTGTTTTGGAAGGACCATTATTTTGTCTCCATCCTCGCCAGCCCCGTAACTGCTGAATCGAAAAACGCTGTTTTCAACCTTGCCAGAGTAATTGATGCGAATATTGCGCAGGAAGGGCCGCTGCCCGAAATCCTGACTCTTCTTCCTCCGCAATCACTGGTTGAAGAAAGCATTCGCTACTTTCACCATTACATCTGGCTGAACTCTCACTACTTTGTGGCAGATCAAAATATTCTTCACATTGATGAAAAAACGGAGGCGCTGCTGGCAAAATATGATGCCCAGGGAAGACGGCATATTCTGCTCCTGGTGCAATACCAGACGGATAAGAACGCAGAACTTGCCTATCATGATTTTGCAAGGCACTATTTACCGGAGCTTGCCAAGGAACGGGTGGTGCGGATTGAAGATGGCACATGGACGGCGTGCCATTTGACCGGGAAACTTCTCATCATTGTTTTCAACGCTCCTGCGGCTGATACGGCATTACATTTAATCGAGGCGGTCCAAAACAAAATGAACGAAAAACTGGAACAGACGGAGAAGGGAAAATGAAAAACCAGGTCCTCACGAGAAGAGAGTTTCTAAAGGATGCCACCTCCGCTGCCCTTGCCGGCGCCTTGTATTTAAGCGCTCCGCCGGCAGTTCTTGCGCAATCGACAAAGAAGACGAAGGTGGTCCTGATCCGAAACCAGGAGGTGCTGGATGATCTCAACAGACCCAGAGAGAGGTTTGTTCGGCAGATGCTGGACGAGGCGGTTACCGCCCTTCTGAATGAGAGTGATCCGGTTCGTGCCTGGAAACGGCTCATCAAACCCACTGATATCGTGGGTATCAAATCCAATGTGTGGCATTTTCTGCCCACGCCGCCGGAACTGGAGATGGCGATCAAAAACAGGGTCATGGACGCCGGTGTGCCGGAAAAGAATATCGGAATTCGCGATCGTGGCTTGCTGGAGGATTCCATATTTCTCAACGCCACGGCGCTTATCAATGTCAGACCTCTGAGGACCCACCATTGGTCGGGCGTGGGAAGCTTGCTCAAAAACTACATCATGTTCGTAAAAGATCCCAGCGCCTATCACCCCGACTCCTGCGCAGACCTGGCGGCAATTTGGAAACTCCCGTTGGTCGAAGGTAAAACCCGTCTCAATATTTTGGTGCTTTTTACTCCCCTGTTCCATGGCGTTGGCCCCCATCATTTCAGCTCCCAATACACCTGGGCCTATAAAGGGCTGCTGGTTGGATTTGATCCGGTTGCTGTGGACTCCACTGGAGTTCGCATTCTTCTGGCGAAACGCAAGGAGTATTTTGGCGAGGCCCGGCCTCTAAATCCCCCACCCAAGCACATTTTTCTGGCGGACACCCGCCATCACCTGGGTACTGCGGATCCTGAAAAAATCGATTTGGTTACTATCGGTTGGAAAGATGGTTTATTGATTTGAATCCATTTGAATTGCCTTGAACCGAAAACTGATTCTATTCCCGAAAGAAATTCATTGAACATGGCCGGGTCTCAGCCAACGATTGTCCTCAAGAACTTCGTGAAGAAATTTCGGCCGAGTAGCGGCAAATTCCTTGTTTCATGAAACTCTGGAGGTCGCGCTGGCGCCATTTCGCAGGTTCTGATGTTTTTTCCGTGTGAAATAGATTTTCACGATTTGGTTGGCTGAAAATCTCCCAGGCAACCCCATCGATTTTTCTTCTCCAAGTATTTCGTAACGCAGACTTCCCTACGGGCGTAGCCCATGGGCTACGCCCGTAGGGAAGCTTGCGCTACAAAATCTTTGCGATCGTGATAGTTTTTCGAGAGTAATACTATAGAAACAAATTCCCGCGTGCTGGGATTTTCTCTAAATAACTAATCACGGTTTTGCCGTTGTGACATCCCGGGTGCGAATACCTTCTTTTCTCCAACTACGGTAAAGCCGGCTTCTTGCACCTCGACTGAGTTGGTGCCGACGTAAACTTTGAACGTGCCGGGCTCCACAACCAACTGCATGTCGCGGTCATAAAACGCCAATTGTTCCGGCGCAAGAGTGAATTCAACCTTTTTGCCTTCTCCAGGTATGAGAGTGATCCGTCTGAATCCTTTAAGCTCTTTCACAGGCCGCGTGACGCTGGCATATTCATCGCGAATGTAAAGCTGCACCACTTCATCACCGGCACGGCTGCCGGTATTTTTCACGGTGATGCTAATTTTGAGACTGTCGTTCGGACTGATGCTTTGCGCACTGAGTTGGAGATCGCTGTACTCGAATTTGGTATAACTCAATCCGTAGCCAAACGGATACAGCGGCGCGACCGGCACATCCAAATACCGCGAATTATAAGGTTGCCCATCGACACCGGGCCGGCCGGTATTTTTGTGATTATAGTAAATGGGAATCTGTCCAACCGTGCGCGGGAAAGTGGCGGGGAGCTTGCCACCCGGATTGTAATCGCCAAACAACACATCGGCAATTGCGTTTCCGGTTTGCACGCCGAGGAACCAGGTTTCGAGTATGGCCGGGATGTTGTTGGCAATCCACGGAATGGAAAGCGGGCGGCCATTCATCAGCACCACCACAACCGGTTTGCCGGTCGCATGAATGGCTTTGACCAGCGCTTCCTGATGGCCTGGAAGATCGAGTGAGGAGCGGCAGGCAGCTTCTCCACTCATCTCGGCGGCTTCTCCAACAACTACAATCGCCACTTCGGATTTTCGGGCGATGGCAATCGCATCTGCAAAACCGTTGGTTGTGCCTCCCTCAATCTCACAGCCTTTCGCGTACAGGACTTTGGTCTGTGGTGAAACCAATTTTTTGATTCCTGCCAGCACGGTGACCACATCGCTCGGCCGTCCAACTGCCGCCCATGGCCCAAGTGGATCCTTTTGATCATCTGCCAGCGGGCCAATGACTGCCACTTGACGCAGGTCTTTCTTGAGTGGAAGCAGATTCTTTTCGTTTTTCAATAACACGATGGATTTTTGCGCCATTGCGCGCGCAGCCTCCAGATGTGTGGCGCTCAGTGTGACGCTGCGTTCCAATTCCGGATTGCAATATTTGTAGGGATCATCAAAAAGTCCGAATTGAAATTTCGCACGTAAAACGCGACGGACGGCTTGGTTGAGAGTGCTCTCGGAAAGTTTGCCTTCTCTCACCAGTTGCGGGAGATGATGGACATAAACAGAACCTTCCATATCCATGTCAACGCCGGCTGTCAACGCCAACATACCGGCTTCGGGGGGTGTGGCGGCAAGGCCGTGCGTGTGCAATTCCCCAATCGAATTCCAATCGCTGACCACAAAACCGTTGAAACCCCACTCGTGACGCAACAGGTCGCTCAACAACCATCGATTCGCCGAACTGGGAATTCCTGAAATTTCATTGAAGGAGCTCATCAGGGTTGCCGCTCCGGCGTCAACCGCAGCTTTGAAGGGAGCCAGATAGATTTCTCTCAAGGTTCGTTCGGACATGTCAACGGTGTTATAATCCCTCCCTCCTTCTGCTCCGCCATACGCCGCAAAATGTTTGGCGCACGCCAATATCGAGTTATTTCCGGAGAAATCATGTCCCTGGAATCCCCGCACACGCGCGGCTGCCATCACGGAACCCAGATACGGATCTTCGCCGGAACCTTCGGCGATTCGTCCCCATCGCGGGTCACGCGCAATATCCACCATTGGTGCGAAAGTCCAGTGCACGCCGGCAGCCGCCGCCTCGGTGGCAGCAACGCGTGCGGACTGTTCGACAGCCGCCGGGTCCCAGCTTGCCGCCTCCGCCAACGGAATCGGAAACGTGGTTCTAAAACCGTGAATCACGTCGAAGCCGAAGAGCAGGGGAATGTGCAATCGTGATTCTTCAACTGCCATTCTCTGGATTTCTTTCGTCACCTCGGAACCGTACACATTCAAGAACGAGCCGATCCTCCCCTGCTTGAGCAAAGGGCGGTGCTCATCTTTGATGATGCCGGTTCGGTTGGCGTTTGACCACCAATCACGGCTAAATTGGGTCAATTGTCCGGCTTTTTCTTCAAGTGTCATCAGCGCCAGCAGCGAGTCGATTTTGCTCTCAACCGGCGTGGAAAGAGGATTTGATGTAGCATCGAATTGGGTCAGATTCTGTGAAGGCGCCGAGGCGTGCGTGGCGAGTACAAGCACACCAATCAGCAGGAGCTTTGATTTCTTGACGATTTGCATACCAGCGAGAGAGTTTCGCATAATTCGCCTTGGGAATTATTTCACCTTTCAGGACATTATTTCATTTTTCGACCGTAATCAAGCTGATGATCGGTTGTAATCACCGGGAAACCCGGCACGACTATCGGGAAGGGAACATTCTGTTGAATGACCATCATATCGATGCGGGTCAACTTGATTTTTTCAAAAGCATCGGTGTTGATCTCGATCTTGTTGGCATATTTTGCCTGCAGGCGGTCGACATAAGGATTCAGGTCGGTTTCGATGATTTTCATGTACTCTTTGCCAAAGTCTTCCTGTTTGCCGATGGCTTTCAGGTGCTTGTTGAGCTGATAGAGGAAAAGCAGATTGTCCTTCCACATTTCCACGTTTCGCCGGACCACCTCGACGCGATCATACCCCTTCTTGTAAGCCTCCTCAGCCAGGTAGCGGTCCCGCACCATGTCCACCACTGCCAGCTTGAACTGCTCGGCAAAATCGCCCTTGGTGACTCTTTTTTTTCTGAAAACCAGGGGGTGAATCTTGACTTCGCGCTCGAAGTCCCGCACGCTCCAGATTTTACCATCAATGCGAAAGAACGGCTCATCCAAAACCGCCTCGAAATCTTTTCCTGCACGGTTCAAAATATTTTCCTGATCCTGCTGGTTCCAGAGTTGCTGTTTCAAGGCGGCTTCCTTTTCGGCAAATGATCTCAGGTAGAACGGCCCGACGATATTGACCACCCTCCGGAAAGTGGAGGGATTGAATTCGATTTTCTTCCCGCGCATGACCTTCAAGACGTATTTCTCAAATATCGCTTCGGCCTTTTGTTCGGTCAATCCTTCGGAAACGTCGCGCCAGCGTTTTTGTATCTGGGTGTCGGTAATGGCCAGTTCTTCGGTCCAACCCAAAACTTTAATTACGACATGATAATTGTCTTCGATTTTCAACGGGCCGAGAACCTGGTCTTTCTGCAGAACGTCCGAAAACATGGCGGTATGAATGACCTCATGTTCCGGAGAATTCCACGCGACTTCGCGCTGCGGGATTCCCTCCAATGATCCGGTTTTACCATAAACTTCCTCAAAGGTCCGGCCTTGCTCGTGAAGTTCCCTGGCAACAAGCGCTGCGATCGTGTCATTTTTTATGGTATAGTAAGCAATTCTATATTTCCTGCCGGCAAGCTGGTAGAACTTTTTCACTTCGGCGGTATCCAAAACGACTTTTTTATAGCCTTCTTGGTAATACAGCCATTGCCGCATGGCCTGCTCTTTGCGGCCCCGCAGATACAATTGCCACTCTTCGTTTTGCAGCAACTCATTGTCCTCCCCGGCCTCCAGCGCCAGCAGCTTCTCGGCCACCAGAGAATTGAGCACAATTTTTTTGTGAATATAATCGTCGCCGCGACAATAGACGGGACGGATCGTATATTCGGCACGGCGAATGAATTCGTTCTGAGAAATGGTTTTATCGCCGATGCGGGCAATGATCGTTTCCTGACCGGCCAAATCCTCCTTTTTGCCGCAGTGCAAAAGGAGCATGCCGATGAGAGCGGCAATGATGACGAGATAGAATTTGCAGAATAAACGTCCCAACATTGATCGTTTAGTTTTGAGGGTTATGCCTGTGAGAACATTTGCCCGATGATGAATAGTTTTGCCCGTAATGGTTTTGCTTTTATTGATTTCGGTTGTCTATTGCAGCACCGTCAATTTTCGCATGAACTTTTCCCTGTCGGCCTGCATGGCGTAAATGTAAACACCAGCGCCCACTTTTCTGCCAAATTGATCCCTGCCATCCCAGTTGATCGAATGCAGACCCGGGTGCTGATGACTGTTGACCAGGGTTTTGACTTCCTGACCATACAGATTATAAATTTTTAAAACAACCTGGGTCGCAACCGGTAGTGAATAACTGATCGTGGTTTCGGCAGAATGTCCCGATTGGTATTTTCCTCCTCGTTGAGTGGGGCAGAGGGGATTGGGATAGTTTTGGTGCAGCATAAATTTTTTGATAACTGTGCCGTGGGGCGTTTCATCGACTGGTGTTGCCGTTTTCAAAATGAATTTGATTTGATTGATGTTGAAACCCTCTTTCACAAATTGCAGGGTTAAAACCTGCTCACCGGCGGGTAGAACGACATTGGTTGCTTGCAAAGATGTCCAAGTATACCAGCCATTGGTACGAGGAACGGATAAATTGGGTGTCAATTCCTGGCCGTTGCGCACAAGTTTGAGAACTCCTCCACCTGAAAGACTGGCGACGCGAAAGACGACATCGTAAATGCCCGCAGTTTTGACGGTAACCGTATACTTCAACCATTCCCCGGTGACAATCCAGCCGACACTGTACCTGGCGCCTTGCACGTCATTGCTCTTTTCGAGATCGACGCCGTCGTTGCGAAACTCGCTGCCGCTATTCCAAGGTTGGAAAACATCCCAACGGACTCTTTTGTAATCCTGATCATAATAGGCAAGACCGGCGTTGCCGAAATCATAGTCGCTGCAATTGATGGTGCCGGGAATTTCGCGGGGCGTAAATGGTTTGAGACGACTGTTGAATTCCGGATCGAGCAGTGCATGCAAAACGTCGGGGTGCAGCTCGCATTTTTCAATTGCCAGATTCGCGGCCATGCCGAAGAGAGCATTGCGGGCAAAAGTCTGCGCCGGTTTGGTGGCTGTACCGTTCCAATAATCCAGTACGCGTTGATAATCCGGTGTAATCGGCGAGGAAAGTGGACTGGTAATGGTTTGAATCTTTTTGTGCGTCCACCAGCACCAGCCTATGTTATTCGCTTCCAAAAGTTTTATCGTCTCATAAAACCACGGATTGGAATTTTCTCCCGATTCGCCCATCCAGAGAGGAACATTCCAATTCTGGCGCAGATTCAGATAATCTTGAATCGTTGCCTGCGAGGTCTCATTCCAATATTTATGAAAGCTATAAGCGACGTTGGTGCCATAAAGCAGCGGCGGGGCCAGATCGCTGAAATTGGTGGCGTACACACTGCCTTCAACAAAAATGATATGATTGGCATCCACTTCCCGAATCGCCAGCGCGATGCGGCGATAAAGGTTTCTCAGATCAAGATTGGAAAAGCCGCTTGGCATGACTGGCTCATTGAGCAAATCATATCCGGCAACCCACGGCTCATTGGCATAGCGCTCGGCAATCTTTTTCCAAATTTCGACAGTGCGATCCTGATTGGCAGGCACGGTCCACAGCCTGGCTTCGCCGTCACTGTCGCTGATATTATCGGCATTTTGGCCACCGGGCGCGCAGTGCATGTCGAGAATGACGTACATGCCGCAGCGCTTGCTCCAGGTGATCAGTGAATCGAGAATCAGAAAACCCTCCTCCAGAAATACACCCGGTTGATCCTTCGGCGAGAGAATTTCATAATGAAACGGCAGGCGAATGCTGTTGAACCCCCATTCCGCTATTTTGCGGACATCTTTTTCGTTGACGTAATTGGCGCGATAAATCTGATAGAAAATTTCCGTATCTGTGGCGCCGAGCAAATCCAGAATCAGATTGCGAATGGAAGTCGGCGAGCCCCGGCCGGGAATGTGCAACATGTAACCTTCCGGCACCAGCCAACCGCCAAGGCCGATGCCGTGCAATAAAATTGGCTTACCATTAGCATCGACAATTTCCTTGCCGGCCACATGCAGGAATTGGGAAAAGCCTTGGTTGGAAATGAAGAAGACTATGACAATGAAAAAAAACTTTCGCATTTGCATTGCTCACTTGATGAGCTGTTTTCAGTATGCAACAGTTCATTGTCTCCTTAAAATGTCATTCTGGAAGAATCTTCTTCGTGCCAAGTAAGTTTCTGAAAATTGAAATCTTACTTGGTGCGCAAAAAGATTTCCGCGAAATGACACTGTGTGGTAGGGGAGATCCGAACTGTTATAAAAGATAAACCTCCCGTGACTGATTAGGATTTCGGAATCAGCGCATACAGCAGTGGATAATTCCAATCCTTCGCCGTGCCGTTGTAAACGCCGAAGCCGGCAATGAATTCCCAATAGTGCCAGCTCATGTTGTTGGCTTCGGCGGTGCGGGCAACGAACTCCGTCCACAGCGCGCGGGACTGCATGTCGGCTTTGTTGTATGCGCCGAATTCACCGAGATTGAGCGGCCGGTTGTTGGATGTGCCCCAACCGGCGGCGGTGGAAAAATCACGCGCGATCGCTTGCTTCTCCTGCGCGGTTCCCAGCCAGCGGGTGCCGAGCCAGGCATCACTGCCAGTAACCCATTCCGCGCCCTGATGGGTGAATTGAAATGGATTGTAATAATGAACCGACACAATAATATTCTTGTCATCCGCGGGTAAATCGAGACTGTTGAGCGAAGTCATGCTATACCAATTCGCCGGACCCACCATCAACGTTCGACCGGGGTTGGTACGTCGAATCGTCACTATCGCGTCTTTTAAAAATTGATTCCAGATGGGGATGGTTAAACTGCCATTGGGCTCGTTGAGGATTTCAAAAATAAGATCGCCGGAGTAATTTTGATAGTGTTTCGCCACCTGCTCCCAAATTGCCAGAAATCTCGCCTTATGCGCGGTGGGGTCCTGCATGATCTCTTCATAATGATGCATATTGATCACCACCGCAAGCTTGCGGGCAAAAGCCTGTTCGATCACCCAATCCACTCGGCCAAGAAAACTTTGAGCGACAATGTACGGTGAACTTGTACCAGCATGCGCTGACCACCTGATGGGAATCCGAACCGAATTGAAGCCGGCGTTTTTGATTAAATCGAAATATTCACTCTTGATCACGACGCCCCAATCGCCTTCATTCGGCGCTTCCAGGGCGTTGCCCAAATTCATGCCTCTTCCCAGGCGCGCATTCTGCACGAAGGGATCCAAGCCCGTCGGTGTTTCATCTTTTGGCGCCATCTGATTTTTGTCTTTGCTGCATCCCGCCAGAAAAATAACCAGCGCGACGCCTAACAAGATTTGCAGCCGAACGAACTCAATACCGCCAGCCTTCCTGCGAATCAATGAACAAATCCAGAACATAATATCAATGATCAAAACAAAAGTTGGGTGAACTCATAAAGGTAATTCCGCCAGTTTATCCAGGTATGCCCGCCCTCCGTTTCTTTGTAAATGACAGCAAATTTGTGCCTCTTGAGCATTTCAACCGTCGCGCGGGAAGTTTCCAACAGGAAATCTTCCTTGCCGGTGGCAAACCAGAGGAGTTTGAGGTCTTTCTTCAATTCATCACGATCGAGAGCCGTTTTATTTTGTTCTTCCCATTTGGGTCCGGTCTCAGCTCCGAATCCCCTGCCAGTAATCCCCAAAATTCCCGAGCTATAAACGCCAATGTAGCTGAACTTTTCCAGGTTGGGGATGGCGATGTTCAAGGTCTGGGCGCCGCCCATGGATAAACCGGCAATGGCGCGATGCCGGCGGTCGGCATAAACGCGGTAGCTCTTTTCGATGAACGGCATGATGTCATTGGTAAAGTCCGTCACAAATTCATCAACTTCCGGACGCGGCGCCCCGAAACGAAATGGCCCGGTATGGCCTGCCGGCATCACGACCACCATGGGCTTGGCTTTCTGTTGCGCGATGAGATTGTCCAGAATAAAACCGGCGCGGCCGACGGTTGTCCAGGAATCGTCGCAATCAAAGGCGCCGTGCAGCAGATAAAAAATGGGAAATTTGTCTTTGCCGGATTCGTAACCCGGAGGTGTGTAAACATGCAGGCGGCGAAAACGCCCCAGCGATTTTGAATAGTAGGTCATCTCAGAGATGGCACCGTGAGGCACGTCCTTGGTATCCATAAAATCAGCGCCGCTCACATAAACCAGACTCCAGGTATTCATGTTGGATTGGCTGGTCAGCGGATTGCGCGGATCGATAACGAAAACGCCATCCACATTGAAATTATACCTGTAGGCGCCAGGGCTTACCGGTCCAATGGTAACCTGCCAGACGCCATTGTCCATTCTTGCCATTTCAGCCCCCTGGCCGAGGCCCGGAATGTCCGTTCCATTGAGCATCACTTTGTCGGCATTGGGAGCATAGATTTTGAAATCCACCCGATTGTCAGCAAGTATGCGATATGAAACGAGCGTATCGTTGGGCGTTGGATTCCATTGGGCATGAGCGGACATGCCCATCAGCATGAAAGCCCAACAAGAAACAAACAATCGAATTTTGGAATAATCACGCATGTTTTTCGTCCTTGGCTTACTCAGAGCGTTTATATACCCGGACATAATCCACCATCATGGATTGCGGAAAGATTGTGGTCGCATCCGGATTGCCGGGCCAATTGCCGCCGACCGCCACATTCAGTAATAAATGGAAGCGTTGATCGAATGGCGCCGGATAGGGATGGTTTTTTGTGTGCCATTGTTTTTGCGTCTGGTAAAGCCGGTCATCCACATACCAGCGAAACTCATTCGGCTCCCAGTCGAGTCGAAAGACATGAAACTCGGTGGAAAAATCTCCCTGCGGTAATTTGTAGGAGGTGCCGGTATGAACATTATTCGGCCATTCGCCGCCGTAATGCAGCGTGCCGTAAACGGTCTTGGTATCATGACCAAGCATTTCCATGATATCGATTTCGCCGCTCGCGGCCCAGCCGCCATAGACCCAATCAGTCGGCAGCATCCAAATGGCCGGCCACAACCCCTGACCTCGGGGAAGCCTGGCCTTGATGTCAAACCGCCCGTACTTCCAATCGCCTTTTTTTAACGTACGCATGCGGGCCGAGGTATATTCGCGCGTGCCCTCCGCGCCGGTAAAAGTTTCCTTCAGCGCCTGGATAGTAAGCACGCCATCTTTGACATAAGAATTTTCAGAGCGTGCGGTATAATACTGCAGCTCGTTGTTGCCGCCTCCCTGGGCGTTGACTTCATGCTCCCACTTGGTGAGATCGATTTTGGCGCCGTCGAACTCATCGTGCCAAACCAATTCCCAGCCGGCGATTTCCCATTCCGGTTTTTCCGGCGTACTTTGGGTTATCGTCTGCTTGTTGCAGCTTTGGCACAAAAACGCACAGAGCAGGAGGCATAGGGTGTTGTTGGAGATTTTGAGCATTTCAGGATATTTGATTTTACTGGAACTGTTCAGCCATGACATAAAGGCAAAACGATTGAAGCTGCACCCGTAGGGGAAAAACAATTCATTTTTTCAAAAATTATTTTGCCATCCTATGGAGGCAGTCAATTGTTTTGCCTTTATTCCCTTGCGGCAAACAACTTGCCTTTCAAGTAACTTGTCATTCCAAAAGCATCTTTTCAACAGAACTATTGTGCTAAATTCCTGAAAAGATCCTTCCAGGATGACATTCTGTTCGATGCGCCAAAATTCATACGACAAATCTAAAACCGTACTGCCACCGAATAGGAATGCGTTTGTCCGAGAATGCCGACCTCGCGATAAGCGTAGTCCACTTTGACGGCGAGATTGTTCATCATGAACAACTCCATGCCGCCACCGAAAGTAGGACCGAATTCCGACTGATTCATGAACAGCGCCTTGTAACCACCACGCAGATAAAATGCTCCGGTGCCGGGAATCTTGTATTGGTATTGCACACCGAGGTTCATCGATTCGCTGTTATTGTTGGGATGCAGCGCATCCGCAGCAACAATCACGCGTGAGCGACTGGCTACAATCGGCTGCAGGGACACACCCAGCCTGAAAATAAGCGGCAGCTCCCATTCATTCAATCGAAATTGGCCGGGAGTATCCTTGTAATTGCCCTTTTCATTCGGCAAAATATCGATGGGATTAACCAAATCGATGCCGTTATATTTCATTCTGGTGCCGTAATTGGAAATGCTCATGCCGATGCTCATGCCGTTTTCACGTTCTCCCGTCATCGAAAAGAACTGGGTGTTGATCACCACACCCAAATCCACCGCCATGGCGGTGGCAGTGCAATGCCATATTTGGGAGGAGATGTATTTTGCCGTCGCCCCGAATGCAAACCAATGCGTTAACCGCCGTGAATAGGACAAGGCCACGGCAAAGTCATTGGCGTTGAACATTTCACCCGTCCCCTCCTGCTGGAGAACGGTGGTGACTTCCTGCTCGCCAAAATCGACATGATAGAATCCCAGCGCCAGGGTGCCAATCTCCGGCAGCGCCAATCCTACTCCGGCAAACGTGCTGGTGATGTCGGCGATCCAGGGTTGCCGCAGAAATTGGGCTTCGTGTTGTTCCATGAAAGACAGTCCAGCCGGATTCCAATATTGCGATGAAAGATCCCGGGCCAGACTAACATAGGCATCACCCATGGCACTGCCGGCACTGCCGTAACCGATCTCGAGAAAGCTGGCGATGGTCGTGCCAACGCGGTAGGGTTTTTGCCCATAGCCGGCATTGACAGTCATGCCCAAAAGCAGACCGATAATAATAGAGATTATTTTCGTTTGCTGACGCATGATATGATTACCTCATGTTAAACAGTGTGCTTCGTAGGTATATGAGTAACATGTCATGCTGGAAGCATCTTTTTCGATCCAAATGCTATGCTCGATAATAAAAAAGATTCCCTACAGGCGCAGCCTCCGGTATGACATTATGCAGTTACTTGCCGAAAGAACTCCATCGGCAGTCATTGCTGAATATCTACTATGCTACTTGATCACCGCAAACTTGCCGATTTTTTCATCGCCGGTGGCGGTGGCCTTGACGTGATAAATGTACATGCCGGCGGCGATATCCAAGCCCTCCCGGGATTTGAGATCCCAATGCGCAGCGCCGTTCTCCGAGGGGTTGTTCACCGGGATCTCATCAACCAGAATGCCGCTGACCGTGAAAATCTTGATGGTGCACTGCGCCGGCAGATGAGTAAATAATATACGCCGGCGCTGATTCAGAAATTGATTCGAAACCGCCGGTTCCATCTCGTTGGTCATGACATAAGGATTGGGCACCACCTTGATTTGATCCATCGTGCTCTTCAATTCCTTTGTATCCAACGCGCCTTCGGGCTGAACCTTGAACAGCAACGAATCGAGCGTGGTGAATGGCCGCTTGAACGTAACGCGGTAGACATCATCCGGCTTCGGCAGTTGAGATTCATCCGACAGGGCGTTGAAGTCAAAAATGAAAGCCGTGCCGGCCCAACGCCCGGATTTGGTGACCGGACCCACTAAAATGCGATCTCGCAAGAGGTCAAATTGGCCATTGGTATTCACGTCATGAACCACCAAATCCATCAGTTCGAATTCTCCCGTGGCAGGATCCTTGAACAATTTGCTGCGCACATAAAAACTGAACTGCTGATTCACGAGCAACTGGGAGCTGGGGATGCGACTGTGAAACTCGTTCCGCATGGTTTTGGTGGTCACTCTGCCGGTATAAGCCGCAGGATTGTTGGTGAAGACGATTTCATAATCCCACGAAAAATATTGGGACTCCGTAACGGTTGGCGTGATTCTGATATTGGATTTGCCAACCAGCCAGCCGGAACTAATGGGATCGAAGGAGGCAATCTCGATCGGTTCCTGCAAGGTCAGCCGCATGCCATCGAAAATATCGGTGGTCAATGGCCCCGAAGTGTTGAAATGCCAGTAGGTCGGCGAAGTCGAGTCCTCGAAAACAAAGTTTTCAAAGGCAAATTTTTCCGGGGTTTCCTGATAAACCAAACGATTGTTGTCAGTCGCATCGTAAATGAAAATACCGTTGTTGGTATAAAGTTGGCCATGGGCATAATCCGGCACATTGAAGAGCGTATCGACGCCAAATTTGACTTTATAAGTATGCCCGACTTTCAAATCCCCTGTAGCCAGGACCTCCGGGACAATGGGTGAGGAACCGAAGGGGGTATGGTCTACAATGTCGCCCAGCTTGGGTGGAACATAGCCGGCAGCTTTGGGATGCGGCATAACGATTTGGACATTTTTACTATAAGCGCGTACTTCTTCGGTTTGCTCATCCAGCTCGATAATGGTGGGGTTGAAGGAAGGCGCGATGCCCGGACCGATGTTCGGCGCGCCGTAATCATAAGCCTCCAGGGCGTAATAATAGGTCCGGCCATTCTGCACGGTTTTGTCGATGAAGAAATGAACAATGCCGTTATCATAGCCAAGATTATAGGCCACGCCGTTGACCAGGCCGAAGTTCGCAAAGCCCAGCTTGCCGTCAATCAGGTCGCATTGAAAGATGGGCCTTTTGATGGCCGGGTTGCCAAATCCGTCGGTGATGACTTCCGCATCAGACATTCTTTTGTCGGTGGCGCGGAAGAGCTTGTAGCCTTCGAAATCGTTGATATTGCCAAGAAAGGGATCGCGGGTTCTGGTATCCGCCACATTATCCCAAGTCAGGATCACATACCCGTCGCCGGGTGTCGCCTGCAACGCTGGTGTCAAGGGTGGCATCGCAAAGCGGTAATCCTTCTCATAAATCACCTGCACAATGCGCTTTTGCTCAAACAACGCCGGCGCTGAGTGCGCATCGGAATTCAAGCCGCTGAGCGGATCATAAGCATGCAACTCCGACATGGAAATGCGCTCGGTTCTGCCTTTATAGAGTGGGAAGGGCCCGGAAGCGAAGGTCTCCACCAGGTTGGCAATGCTGCCGAAATACGTGACCAGCGAATCGACGCCGATGACCTCCCACATGGAGCGGTCGCCGCGGAACCAGTGATATTCCGAGGTATGGCTGGGTATCCGAAACAGGCGAAAGGAAGTGAGGCCGACCATATCCGATTCGGTCACATCCGTGACGGCAAAGTTGGGCTCACAACCAACGCCTTCGACAAAATCCGGTTGATGGTTGCATTCACCGCGGTCCGGGCCATTGTAGTTCAATTCATTGGGACCAACCCCATCCAGGCCGACATCATCGCCGGAAAATTCGCTGGACTGATAAATGCCGTCACCGTTGCGGTCTTCACCATCCTGCCAATCCTGATCTTCATCAGCATCCCAGTGTGCATGCAGATCTTCTAATTTTAGTTTATAGGCATTCAAAAATTTGTTTAGGTCCGTAATTCCCTCTGTCGGTCCGAGCAGGCGTGTGGCGACGTTGTCTCTTTTCTCATCAACCAGACCGTCATCATCATTGTCAATGCCGTCGAACGCCAGTCCCGGGCTTTCCAAATAGGCAAATCCCATGATTCCGGGCGTCAAACCGGCGCGGCCGATGCCATTGATGTCCCAGGAATAAGCCATATCGATGAGCTTATCAAAATAGCCCAGTTCATCGTCGGCACCATCGCCGCCAATCGCGTTATCCACCCAATAACCAAATGCGACTTCCGGCAAGTCGTAATCGGAAATATTGGCGATGGTATATTCCCAGAAAATGGCGTCCTGGGCCTGGGGATGGTTCCACTGGAAACCACGTTGTTCGACGCGGAGGCCCAGACCACCCCACGGCTTGCCTTTTTGAATGGTTACTTGAGGAAAGTTGTCGCCGATGAATCGACCGGGTCGGGGATAGTATTTGACGCGATCCTCCGGACCCAAATATTCCTGATCCTGGGCGTCATTGACGACGAAAAAGGTTTCCAAACCTCCTGCCCAAATGATCCCGCGCCCAAAACGGCCGTTCCATTCCCCAGGCCATTTTTTGGTGTAACCGGTGGCTGGCCATCCGGCGGGAGGCCAGGAATCCGGTCGGTTGCTCATTGCCGGATACTCACTCAGCTCATTGAAATAGCCGAATACCGGATAAAATCCCCATTCGACAGTGCCGGTGGGATCCCGATCCATTTCCTCGCGGTAACTGGTTTGCAAGTAATAGAGCGTATCCAAGTCACGGCGGAAATGGATCTCGACCGGATCGGTGACGGGAATGGTGTCATTCTTGATATAAACCCGCGCACCGATGAGCAGGGCGACGCCATCCAGCATTTTGGTGCCAACCTCATTGTTCGGCCAGCGTGAGACCTCCACGCGCGGCCAGTCCGAAAGCTCGGTGGTATTACGAAAATACAAGAACACGCGATTGCCGGTCATATAGCCTTCGCGTTCGGCGGCAATATCACCGGGAGGATCTTCCGGCCCCTCGTAAGGCCGGCCTTGACCGTATAAAGAGGTGGCGATCAAAACCGAAAGGATTAAAAAGCCTCGATAAAATCCGATTGTCGTTTTCATGTTATGCATCCATGAAGATGAGAAATTTGTAAAAGTGATTCACGATGACTGTTGAAAAATGTAACTCTATTTTAAGATCTCTTCCTCATGTCATTCTGGAAGACCGCGTCCGTAGGAATCTTTTTTGCTGTTGTATGATTATTCCGAATTGCAAAAAGATTCCCTACGGGCGTAGCCTACGGAATGACATTTTCTCTGCAGGTTGAATAGTACTGAGAATTTCATCATAACAGCTTCACTCAAAACGAAATCCCCATCCCCAGCTTCACATACCGCGGCGCCGAGTACATCCCCGGATTGTGCACGCGATCGAGAAATGTACTGAAATCACTGCGATAACCGGCCAGGTCCGTTTCCCGAATAATCGCGGTGTAGGCGCGCCCGGTTTGCTGGTTGACGTATACTTCATTGAGCCGATCAAGCAGGTTATAAATGGAAAGTGTGAATCTCAGGTCCACCCCTCCCATCAGGCGTAGATTATAATAACCGGTCATATCGACGCTGAATCGGCTCGGCTGCTTGGCATTATTCGTATACAGATTGACCCGGGAAACCAAATATTCCGACAACGGTGTCCAGGTGTACGGGGTTCCAGAATTATAATAACCGATCAAGGTCGCACCAAAGGTTCTGGTATTATAACCAATCGTTGCATTCAGGGTATGGCGTTGATCCCAACTCATCGGAATCAGAGTCGGGATGGGATCCTGGCTGTTTCCGGCGCGAGTGAAAGTATATGTGGGGTTGTCGGCATTGCCACGGGTGAATTGCAATGTGTAATTGAGATTGGCCGTAAAACTGCCCCGGAAAAAATCGTATTTGATCTCCAAACCCTTGGCGTTGCCATAATCCTTGTTGGAGTAAAGACCGTATTCGATCTGATTATAGGTGCTGAAAACCTGAGCGCTCAACAGATCATAGATGTCCCGATAAAAGAGCGACACCTCAACGCCCATGTTCTCGGTGATTTGCTGCCACAATCCGATTTCATATTGCACGGTCTTTTCAGCTTTGACTTGCGCATTGCCCATCGTGGTTTGATAATCCCCGGGTGGAATTTGAAAGGAATGATTCTGGTATATTGCATACATCGGCGGCATTTGGAAAAAGTGGCCATAGCTGAAATGCAACAACGCCAAATTGCTCAACTGATACGATAATCCCAGACGTGGGCTGATCTGAGTTTGCGGTTTGGCCTTGGGATAGCTTGACTGGGGAACGGGAGGACCGAGCTGATTGGCGGGATTGCGGCGATCCGATGGGTAGACCGTGTTGGGATCGAAATAATCATACCGCAAGCCAAAATTGATGACCATTTCATCGTATTCCATCTTGTCCTGAATGTAGGCCGAAAATTCCCTGGGCTTGACATGATAGATATCGGCATAGACTGTTGTGTCGTGGGGCACGACCGGAACGTATACCACACTCTCGCTGTCTGTACCGGCATATTTGTTCCGGATCTGTATCTCGGCGTTGTTCAGATCGTGATGGGTATAGAGCATGCCGGTCTTGAGACTGTGATGCTTGTTCAATTGCCAGGACAAGTCGAATTTGGCGTTGTAATCCTTTAATGTTCGTTCATTGTGGGTCTTATCCTGTCCGCCAGTATAAAAGCCCGGGCCATCGTTGTAAAGAAAGATGTCGTTGACATAACGGGGATCGAGCGGGTCTTTGTAAACATAGTAGCCGTTATAATTGTCGATGTAAGACAGCTTGATCTCGTAAAATGCCTTGTTGGAGAACATGTGGTTCAGTTGCAGGGAGTACATGTCCGTATTGCGATATGCCGTAGGCATGCCTGCCGGATTGAACTTGTAATCATGATTGTAGCTGTGCCATTCATCGTCGTTCAAGGTATAAAGCAAGGACATTTTGAGTCGGTTTTTCAAAAAATTCGAGGTCAGCTTTCCGGTAAAAGAAATGTTTTTGGACCCGTTCATGGAGACATACGCATTGTCGCCGGTATGTTGCGAAAACCACAGGGCAGGATCATCGCCTGAAAAGTTGCTCAGATCACTGACATTGAACCGGCGGATGCCGTTGAGATGATTTTTGTAATTCTGATAACGGACGTTGGTGAAAAAGGTCAGACGATTGGTCAAGAACGGACCACTGAGCTGAAATTTATAATCCTGATTCCGATCAATCTCACTGTCTTTGAGACCGATGAAGATGTCCTTGTGCGGAGTGTAATAATTCGCCAGATCCGCCGAAGCTGATCCATGGAAATCCCTGCCACCGTCCTTGGTTACCGCATTGACCACCCCACTCATGGCGCGGCCGTATTCAGCATTGAACGTTCCGGTAATCACCTCCAACTCCTGAATGACTTCCGGCTCGAGATCAACGGTTTTGCCTTCACCGCCGAATGACTCATCGACTTGCATGCCGTCGACCAAATAGGCCACCTCGGTCATTCTGCCGCCGCGAAAATGTCCGACCACCACGCCCGGCTGCAAGCTGATCACCGCGCCGACACTTTCAACCGGCAGCGACTCGATCTGCTCGGACGAGACATTTCGCACCGAGCTGGTCTGATCCTTTTTTATCGCCACTTTCTCGGCCGTAATCACCACCTCTTCGGCCAAGTCCACGGCCGTCTGCTTCAATTTTACCTCGACATCCGAGGTGCGATTAACCGAGACGCGCAGGTCCGCAAGGCGAACGGGCTCGTAACCGATCAAGTTCACTCTCAAGGTGTACGTGCCCGGGGGGACGTTAATGATGTAGAAATCGCCATTGAGATCGCTAACCGCGCCGCGGGTGGTGCCTTCGAGCATGACGTTCGCCCCCGGCAGGCTGTCGCCGGTTTTTTGATCTTTGACTTTTCCCGCGATCTTGCCGGTAGTCTGGGCACTCAACAAACCGGCTGTGCAAACAAGCACAATGATTGTAGAAAAAAGCCACTGTGTTTTTGTTTTGAATGGAGCCATAGTAGTGTCCCTTGTGATTCTCAACAATTATTCGTAATGCCGTTATGCTACAACAAAACCTCAAAGTGCTACTTTTGCAGTGAAACCTTCAGCTATCGTAAAAATTTCGCCACTTGAATCCCGCCGCGGCGCCGCAGGCCGGGGAATCTTCTTCAGCAAAATTTTAGCTCAAAGAGACCCTACGGGCGCAGCCTTCCAGGGTGACAAGAATGAGATGAGCGCCACGGCTCAACGTTGTCATGTTGACTTTTGTCAGAAATCCGGCACCTATACTCGTTTAGAGTGAAAATTTCACTGCGATGTCATTCTGGAGGCCTGCGGCTGTAAGCTACGCCCGTAGGGAATCTTTTTACGCATGAAGTAAAGCGTGAATTTCTAACGTCTTAGTTGATGCTGAAAAAGATTCTTCCAGAATGACAGACGAGTTTGGTAGCATGCAAAAACTAACCCTAAACCAGTATAAATGCAAAACTACGAACCTACCTCATCAAAATCATTTTTTTCACATCCGTAAAATGATCCGTTGTCAATTTATAGAAATAAACGGCGCTTGGCAAATTTTGCAAGTGCTGCAGAGCAGAGAAGGTCACGTCATATTGACCCGGGTTTTTCACCTCATCCACAAGAACCTGGATCTCCCTTCCCAACACATCCAGCACCGCGAGCTTGACGCGAGTTTTCTCCGGCACCGAGAAATTGATTTTGGTGCTGGGATTAAATGAGCCCCTCCCGAAGGGATTCGGGTAGTTCTGTTGCAACACAAATCGCTGCGGCATCAACGCGGCAGTGTCTTTTTCTTTCACCGCGGTGGTCATGATCCCGCCGGTCTTGAAGTACGGCAAATATGCCGCTTTCAGCACCGGGGTAACCGGTTTTTCGGTGACGCGATCCATGTGCAAAAGCCCCATGCTCTGAAAACCCTCGGTCATGCGATACCAATCAAAAGCGCACCACCAGGTCACCGCCATCAAGTAACCGCAACAATCATAATTGCCCAGACTGTCCATGGCGGCGCGCTGTTTCAAAGCGCGAAAGGTGTCATTGAAGATTTCGACCTGCATCGGCGCGGTCGAGCCGTTTTCCGATGACCAGTAGCCAAATTCGGTATTGACTATTGGCTTTTGCGGATAGGCGAGATTCGCATCAACCAAAAAATATTTCGTGCCAGTGTAGGCGGTATTGCCATGGAAAACACCGAAATACATTGTCCAGCCGGCATAATCACAGACGGCTTGCGAGGGGTCGTCGGGTCCGGGCCGGTCCGCCGCCGCGGATTGGCCCACCATTCTGCCGTCCGGATACAAGCTATCCAATTCCTGATTGACGCGTTGAATGAAAGTTTGCCGGTTGGTGACATCCAGGCACTCATTGCTGGTGCTCCAATGCACGATCGACGGGCGATTGTAATCACGGAACACCATTTCCTTGAACATCTGCTCGTGAATATGCCGTACTATATTTTGAATCGCCCAGGCCGAAGGCAGATCGAACTGCCACACCGGAATCTCTTCCATCACGACGAAACCCAATCGATCCGCTGCGATGTAAGTGAAAGGATGATTCGGGTAGTGGGCCGTGCGCAGCCAATTGGCATTGAGATTTTTAATTTTCACCAGGTCGTCGTAGATCGTCGCCGTGGGAATGCTGCGTCCATAATTCGGATGATCTTCGTGGCGCGCCATGCCGACGAAGAAGGCGGGCTTTTCATTGAGCAAAAATTTGTTGCCGGCGGTTTTGATGGTGCGAATGCCAAATTGCGTAAAGAATTCGTCAACCACATGGCCGGCTTGGGATACGGTGACGCGCAGGACATAAAGATTCGGCTGTTTCGGTGACCACAGCCGGGGATTTTGCACCGTCAAAGTCGTCCTCCAGACTTGGGCCTCGCGCGCAGGCACTGTCACGGAAGTTTGTGTCTGTCCGGAAATCGGAGATAGCGCGCCAATCAGATCTGAAGCTCTTTCCACGCGAATGTTTTGCGAGTCAATTTGGGCTTCATAGATTTCCACTCGCACCTCCGCGCTTTGCACCGCGGATGAGGCATTATACAGCACAATGGTCGTTTGAATTTTGCCGCCGATTTCCTTGGGCACGACGTCGGCGCGCATCACGGAAAGCAGATCGGAAAATTCCAAATAAACCTCGTGAATGATGCCGGTGTAATTGAACCAATCCACGCGCGAGTAGGGCACAATGTCGATGCGGGTGGCCCACGGCGGATTGTCGACTCGCACCGCCAAAACATTCACACTGTCATATTTGATGGCATTGGAAACGTCGAAAGCAAAAGAGGTATAACCGCCTTCGTGATAACCGAGATAATTACCGTTCAACCACACGTCGGCAACATAGTTGACCGCATAAAACATGAGCTTGACAAATTTGCCACGCAGGGAATCGGGGACCGTAAAAGCGCGCCGGTACCAAACGCCGTCTTGATAATACTCCGGTCGCTTCTCGTAGACATTGATCGTGTTCTCGACACCTGGAATCTGATGGATGGGCCAGTTGCTGTCGTCACATTCGGGCTTGAAGCGATCGGTGGCCTCGGCCAGCAATTCCGCATAGCCGGCCGAGTCTCGTCTTTTCAGCGTCAGATCGTGATCGGCCGCGAAGCGCTGCTTGCGCCACTCGCCGCTGAGACTGATGGTGGTACGCTTCTGCTTTTCAAAGGAAGGAACGGGAATGCCATTTTGATAAGGAAGAGTAATGGCATCCACGGTACGAAGCCGCAGCGTCGCTTCGAGCGTGGCGATTTGTTGGCCCACGGAACTTTGAGATGAAAACAGGAACAAATACACCAACGTCATTCTAAAGAGAAATCCAGCCCGTTCACGATTGATCATAAGTTCATCCTTCATCAGTATCAGTTAACAGTGAGCAGTGGTCAGTGAGCAGTTTGACTGATCACTGACCACTGCTCACTGGTCACTGCCCATCGGTCACTTCAACAATAGCAGCTTTCTGGCCGGCGATCTCTGCTTGCCGACTAGTTTATAAAAATAAATTCCGGAGCTTAACGGCTGGCCTAAGGCATCAACTGCCTCCCACCGGAATTCATTCTTTCCCGCCGGTTGCATGCCCAGATCTTTCTGGTAAACGACATTGCCGAGGAGGTCGAATACTTGAAATTGCAGTCTCTCCGTGGCGGCAAGATCATATCGAATCGTGGTAGCGGCATTAAAAGGATTGGGAAAGTTTTGGGCCAAGCAAAATTGCTTCGGGCCAGCGTTCAGCTCGCGGACGCCGGCAGCAGTCGAGGTTTCAATAATGAGGCCATTCAACAATGGCTGGTCTATCACCGCGGCGAAATGCAGGTCGAGAATCTCGTCGGTTACTTCAACAGGATCGATGATTTTTACATACGCAGTATTTGCACCGACTTCATGAAAAAGGTCGATATTGTCAACCGCCAATTTGCCTTCAATGAAGATATCGAAGACTCTTTTGCCGGCGGCGGCAAAGTTATTTTCCACCATCATCAAGGTTACGCGATAATTGCCATTGGGAACACGAACCTTGTAGAATACCAGTCCCCATCGCTCTGTCAGGTAAATCGTATCCTGTTCAGTGTTGGCAATGGGGAGAATGCTCGGCCATTGTTTGGCGCTGCCATCCAAAAAACCATATGCAGCTCGCTCGCTCCACGGTTGGTCCGCCAAGAAATCGCCCTGTTGTGCTCCTCCGACGTTGATTTGCAGGGGAAATGTCGGAGGCGCTTCTTGAATAACGCTCACGCCCCGTACGGCAATGACATTCGGATTAGCGGCGCGATCTCTCACCCCCATTACCACAAGCGTGGGGCTTATAGTCGCGTTGAGGCCCGAAGTTTCGAGCAGAACACTCTTCTGATCTTGAAGAAGCTGCACGCCGGAAATCGTGACATTCGGTATGAGGTAATTCGACGGTCTTTCCGCCGTGATTTTGTCTATTTCCTCCGAAAACATCACGGTAACGTTGTTTCCCGAGGCGCGCGCCCATTTGACCACCGGAGGATTTCTGTCCACATACCCCAAATTGGTGGTATCCGTGAGACAAAGCGTCATCAGTCCATTTTGAAAGACAACGTTCTCCGGCACAAAGTCGCAGTTGTTGCCGTTGAAAGTGTGCGTCGCTTTAGCCCAGCGCGCCTGATCCCAGGAATCAAAATCATCCCGCCATTGCTGGGTGAAGTTATTGTTCGTGCCAGTGTTCCCCGTGCCCGGGGTGTAGGAGGCATAACTGACCCAGTCATAGTATGAAAATGCCGGTAACGCCTCGGCACCCCAGCTCCCCACCCAATTCACAAATGCCGGATTCCAAATATTCATCATGATTTTCTGCGACTTGTTGAGCATCGCAATGTGCTCACCGGTTTGGCGATAAGCTTCAAAACCATCAATGAACCAGGCGACATATTCCGGCGTCCATTCAAAAGCGTAGGTGTGAAAATCCACATGCGGATTGAACGGAATGGGCTGATGGCGAACATGATTGTTTTGACCCGGCGTGATCGTATTGAACTGGACGTCATCGGCGTATCTCCCCAAAATCTCGATGTCGATTTCATTCCAATTCAATGAAACATCGCCATCATAATAGGTAAAAAATGACGACACCACACCTTCGCGCTGCGCCGATTTCAACCGCACCTCGAAACGGCCGTAAGTGTAGGCGACCTTGGTGCGCAGCTCAGCACCTTTGTAATTTTTGGCGACAACAATCACCGGGCAAAGCAGCGCCGTGAACAGGAAAATTTTCCGATCAATCCGCATGTGGTAATTCGTAATGCCTTAATTGCGGTTGAAGAAGATGTCATTCCGGAGGCTGCGCCTGCAGGGAATCCCTACGGGCGTAGCCTTTTTCACTCGAGCACCGGCTTAAAATAAAAAAAATGCTTCCAGCATGACATTGAGTGTAGTCCACCACTAACTTGTATATTACGCGGCTGGGCAGGCTTGTTTGTTATCAAGCACAGTGCTTATTTTGAACAGAATGGTTTCAGCATGACATACTACTTAGCAGCACTGTGCTCAATTGGAAAAAGCCTGTCTCGGCCGCAAGCCGGGGATGCCTTCTGCATGACCTGGCGTAAAGCCCGTCAATAACTGAGGGCTTGCACGCCGGATGCCGGTAATCAGTTACAGCAATCAGTGGCCAGTTCGACTGGCCACTGATTGCTGATCACTGATTATTTCATCCCGTCGGGCCGACTGGGCTACTTCATCAAAAGCATCTTCCGGGTCTGGACAAAATCGCCAGCCGTGATGCGATAGAAGTAAAGTCCTGAAGTCAGCTCATCAGCGCGAACCTCAATCCTGTAAGTCCCTGCGGGCTTCACTTCATTCACCAATGTCCGAACCTTTTGTCCCAGCGTGTTATAAAGATCGATTTTCACCAAACCCGCTTTCCGAATCGCGTAGTTGATCGTGGTCGTTGGGTTGAATGGGTTCGGATAATTTTGGCTCAAGCTGTACGAGAGCAAAACGCCATCATGCTGTTTGTCTTCGACCGCGGTTGGAAACTCCTGATCACCGATCCAGACATAAGTCCAGTTGCGCGGCGATTGCCAGGAATTGTCATTGTTGATCGGTGACAAGGTCAAAATGCCGTCGCGCACGTTTTTGCTGTCCGAATCGTGAATGGAGAAGTCGAGTGGAAGTCTCATGCCGTTGACTGGAACGAAAGGCGCGTCATCGCCAAAGGTGATGTCGCGGAGCCTGATCTTGGTTTCGATGACATAATCCGAGACCCCTAAACCTTCGAAGTGATAATTCGCGGAATCCGGGCTGTAAATTCTCAGGCTGTTGTTGTCGGGGTGGAACAAGCCGTCGGCGCGGAATTGCAGGGCGTAATCCGGCTTGGCACCGCGCTGCCTGGCGAAATGGGGCGGGCCGGGGCGACCATCATAAAGACCGAAAAACATCTCGATGGCGTCGTCTTGCCACCAATCGCCCGCAGGATCGTAAGAGAAAACATTGTCAATGGCATCGACCGCAAAATAGAAATATTGCTTGTCCATCGCCATATACATGGTGATGGTCAGGTCATCATCATTATCGAAGGTGCCGGTGCCAATATGACTGACCGACTTCTTGAAGATGAACGGTTTGATCCCACTGTTTTCCCATTCGCTCAGATTGCCATCGGCGGCAAAGTTCGCCGGAGGATTGAGCGAAATGGTCGGCATGCCTTTGGCAGTGTTGGTGACACCAGGGAATGAAACACCCGGGGTGCCGACATTACCAGCCTTATCCATGGCAGTCACGGCATAATAATACGTCACCAATTTGTCCTGCAGTGGATAAAACAAATAATGCACATAGGTCTGCGTGTTCTCCGCTATACCCTCAGCGAGCACTTCCACACCGGGGGCGTTGACATCGGCAATCGGGTTCTTGCTGGCGTAGACCGTATATTTCTCCTCGGCTTCTCCAGGCACATCCTGCCAGATAACCAGATTGAAATTGCCGGCGGCATCCGGAACGGCCGCAACACCTTTTGGCGGCTCGGGTGGTGTAAAATCGGTTTGGCGTTTGCCATACAATTCCAGGTTATCAAAGAGTATGGTACCTGTTGAGATTGTTCCCTGTTTCGCCGCAGAAAACGCGAATTCATATTTCTTTATTTTGTTCCAATCCAGCTTGCCATTGCCGGGGACGCCACCCCAGCCGGGATTGGAGAATCCCTGATCATTGGGCGTTGGCCCCACGCCGCGATCATTGAGTGGAATCATCAGCTTGTGCCAGCCGGCGGCGCTGTCAAGCACTGTTTTGGTCTCATAAAACCAAAGTTCCTCCTGATTGTCGCCTTCGCTGTACTCATGCAATTGCAAGCGCAGCACGACATTGCCGGGTTGATCCGAAGCCACCAGGTTGTTGTACTTGAGGGATAAATGGGTGTTCCCACTCATGTCCGGCAGGAAGTTTTTGGCCGAGAACGTCATACTGACATATCCGCCCCATGATTGATCGGCGTCCACTTTCCATTCGATTTGAGTGGCAGCACCTTCCAAGGCATTTTGTACGTTGTCAGTGACCTTGACGCTGCTGGTGCCGGTACCGGCGACGGTGAAATCCTGCTTGGCGCCGGTGCTGTCAAAGTAATTGATCACCGGATAAGCATGGCCAGTGAGTCGGAGATGATCAAAATAAATCGTGCCGGCGGAGCTACCGGAATTGAGCGGATTGGCGGCATCATAGACGGAAGCGTCGATCGACCATTCGATTTTATAAGCCTTGATCGCATCCAAATCCAGCGTGCTATTGCCTGCTTGACCAGCCCAACCCGGCAGCCACAGGCCTTGATCCGATTGCTGTTGGACATCCTTCAATGGCAGCACCAGCTCATTCCATCCCGGTTGCGTATCCAGAATGAAGAAGTGTGAGTACCAGTACTCAGCCTGTCCGATATTCGCCATGGTGCGGTTGGCAGTCGGAACATTACTCATGTCTTTCAAGAGGATGCGAAGATGAGTGGTACCGGGTTTGGATTGTGGAACGGCATTGTAATACCACATTTTGATGTGGGTATACGGCGAAAAATCGAACACCTCGGTTTCCGGAGCGCCATGCATGAAATTTGCGTAACCTCCCCAGCTCTGCGTGCCCTGCACGAGCCAATCGACTTTCAGAGAACCGGTGCCCACCTTAACGAGATCATTAACGTAGAACAGATTCAAAATGTTATTCGGCGTGCCCCACTCCATCTTATCAAAGACCCAGTGCCCTGAATCCGGCGCAGCGTCAAAAGTCTCCAACACTTCCTGCCCAATGGCCAGGAACGGCACGAGCAAAAACAGACACAACAAATTGTAACGTTTCATCATAACCCTCCTTAAAATTGAAATGGAAAGGTTGTTAAAATCGGAATTTGATTGAACATGAAGTGATCTTGTCTCTCACCTCCTTTCTTTCATGGTTTTCCAGACAACTCTCATATAAAACGAATTTTCAAGACATCTATATCGCAACAGATTTGAATTAACCCAACTTGACGATGAACTGGCGGTCAATTCAAAATCAAAGAAAGATCACAGGCTTATACCAAATGCTTGTAATGATTATTCTGGATGTAGTGGTGAAGAATAGGGAGAGATCTTTGGAACTGGTCTTCACCGTGTGCGTACCGGAATCAATGATCGCGCTGAGAGTCGGTACGGAATGGTGCGCGGCGACACAAACCGACGCACGGTCTTTGTAAGGATGCCAAAAACCGGAACTAAAATATTGCTTCATGCAGGAAGCGACCTTTTCTTCGCGTCCAATACCATTAGCAGTACATTCCAATCTTGAGTATCATCAAGTCCCCTTGCAGAAGCATGACAGAAACAAACTCGAAAATTTCAAATAGTCCATTCGCGGAAATCTGAGACAGAAATATAGCTCATTATGTGAAAAAGTCAAGTACTTTTTTTACCGTTCGGAGTTGCGCATCGAACAAATTCCGAATTCAAGCAAAAAGATTTTGCATTATGGTGGTATCACGCGAGGCATCGGTTCAATCAATGCTGCTCCAGTCCCAATTTTTGCAAAAAAATCCTCGCCGGTTGAAAAGTTGGATCCTCCTGCAGCAATGCGATGAGAATTTGTCTGGCAGTTGCGAAATCATGCGCGTCGGCATAAAAACCAGCCAAATAAAAACGGGCATTTTGCTTCTGGGCACGGTTTAAATCTGGGTAATTTATGGCCCTGCTCATCGACTCGCAGGCAGCAGCAAGATTCTTTTGTTGCCATTGCGCAATGGCAATCTGATAAAGCAGCATGCCCTTCTGATTGGAGAACGGCAAAGCTTTTTTCAAGAACAGCTCGCGTTTGTCCCACGCACCTTCGATTTCATAAGTCTTCGCCACCATCTGGTAGGGATATGGATCGTCCGGCGCAAAAACACTCACGGCAAGATATTCCCGGCGCGCGCGTTCGTACTCTTTTCGCTGCAAATATGCTTCCGCCATTTTGTAGTGGGCGCGCGACCAGACATTATCCTCCAACAAATACACTTTGGCAATTGCCGTGGCAGTCGGATCGCCGTAAGGTTTGTAATCGTCCAGCTTCACTGGTTTTTCCGGAAAGGGCCAGTGATGTGTCATTTGAAAAATTTTGAGCAAGCCGATGTCCCAATCCAAATCCGTCACGAAGTAAGGAGTCACCGCCGGCTCGAAATTTTCGTCGGGATTTTTCAGCAGGCCGGTGGCGCGAAGGGCTTGGTAAAATGTCGTGGCCATGAGGTAATGGCCATTCGGATCCGGATGCAGATGATCAACCATAATGTTGTTGCCAATCAGACCTTGCGGTGATCGTTGGGTGAACACTGCCTTCATATCAACGAATCGCGCCTGGTATCGTGTGGCAGCCGCGGCAATAAGGTCGTTGATCTGTTCGCTGGCGCGAAAAGGGATGAGATCGCGATCTTTGGCTCCGTAAAAATAGTACGCGGCTGCCGCCGAATCCTGCAAAGCTGCGCTGGCCAGTCCAAGCTTGTACCACAGTTGCGCCGCGCTCGAATCCTGTGCCAGTGCGACCCGGTACGCTGTTACACTTTCCGCGTAGCGTTGACGCTCAAACAAGCTGTCCCCGAGCGCCAGCGCTTGTTTGTAAATTTGCTGCGCTTGCGAGTTTGTGAACTCCGGGCTTCGGCTGGCAAAGGGTGGGAGATCACGAACATTGGAAACAAGATTGCTCAGGATAACAGGGACATTTTTTTTCGCGCACATTCCCAAAATGCGATCGAGGTTATTGCGAAAACTTTGCAGGGTTTTGTGATATTTTTCCGATCCGTAGGAAATCGACTGGTCTTTGATCACGGCCGTCATAAGATCCTGATGCGAGGTCGCCGGATTTTGTGAAGAGGAAACCTGTGAAATAAACCGTTGGAGCATCTGCACGATGTGCAATTTTTGCAACTTCAAATAGAATCGAATGAATCCGTCATTCTGACCCAGCGCAATGGTCGAGGCGCTGCCGTAGGCGCCATAGAACTCATTGTGTCCCATGTAGATGATGATGACATCCGGCGCATGTGCGAGAATTTCCGGCAGCAGATCAAGAACGGAAAAACTGTTGATGGCAGAGATGCCGGTATTGATGACTTCGAAGCGATAGTGCGGATAGGCCTGACTCAGCAAATAGCGAAGCTGCGCAGGAAATGGCACCTGGCAATCAAAGGGGAAGCCCGCCGTGGTCGAGCCTCCCAAACAAAAGATGCGAAAGGTTTGCGCCTCTTTGTCTTTCAAAAATTTGTCGGGCTGGAGACCGGGAACCGTTACTTTCCCGGGGTCAAAATATCGTTTTGCCACCCACGGATTGAGCTGGTAATATTCTCTGCCGTACTGGCTGATTTTAATGATGAACGGTTCTTGTCGGAATAATCCGAAGAGCCGGAGAAAGCCCTCGAACAAAATGAAAAAGGCAATCGGCAGCAGCGCCGTTAGAGTTGTAAAGACAATCTTTTTATTGCGGTGTTTCATTGTGACAGAATTGATTCTGTGAGTGAAGCACTTGCAGCGTCTCTGTTCGTTTGATGCCTCGATCGCAACTTGCAATCGATTTATCGAACGACCAGCAATTTCTTCTGAGCGGTAAAATTTCCGGCTTCCAGCCGGTAGAAATAAACACCGCTGGCCATCGCGGTCGCGTCAAACACAATTTCGTGTTTCCCGGCATTCATTTCACGCTGCACCAAGGTCGCCACTTCGTTCCCGGAAATGTCGATAATTTTGAGGGAAACCCGGCCGGCGTGCGGCAGGTGAAACGCAATCGTTGTGGTGGGATTGAATGGCAGACGCCCGTAGGGATTGGGGTAATTTTGCTCCAACCGGCAACTCCCGGGTGTTTGGCCGTGATGATCTGCAATTCGGCTTGGCTGTTCCATCAGGCTGGCGTCCATCCAGAGAATTCTCAAATTCACCCACGTCTTGAGATAGTTCAGCTCATCCAGATACGAGTTCCCAATATAAGGATTCGGCCAGACATAGGTACCCAGGACCGGCCATTTCTCAAAGTTTCTTTTCTGCGCTTCGTCCAGATATTGCGCCATGGAGTCAATGTACGCATGAATGCGCGGCACGTCCAGAACACTTTGTCGAAGCTCGCGCCAGCGGGATTTCAGGCGCTTGACAAAACTCGAATCCTGCGCGAGTTTCGGCCACCAAAACGGTATTGCGAAGGAATCCGATCCGTGGCGAAAATCAATCTGCCATCCGGCAATCTTCTCGGCATCATAATAATTCGCATTACCAAAGGCAAGATCGTAATCCCATATCGGCCCCATGACCAATTTGCCGTTTTTGCTGTCACGATCCTTGTGCATGAAGGCGCTCAAACGATAGCCATCGACATTACGCGAGATTTCGTTGAGAATAAAAACATCGATGCAGGAGGCGACATCGAGATACTGAGCATAGCCGCGCTGGGGATCGGCATAGTCCGGGCTGGCCATCAGATTCTCGAAGTTATAAATGTAGTTTTGAATATAGGTCTTCTGTTGTGGCACGATCTCATCCTGCTTGGGATAGTCGTATTGATAATAAATCTTCTGCCATGCTCCCGGGTAGGGTAAAAATTGTGAATACCAGCCCTGGGTATTCGCGCCTTCCCGCTTATCGATCTTAATGATGTAGCCGCCGGTAACCGCATCACCGGAAATATCATTCGGCTCCAGCTTGGTAATATTCACGCGATTTTTGTCACGCTTGATTTTTTCCATCAGCACATAAACACCGCAATACTCGCCATTCAAAACCACTTCACAGAAGTGCGTGCGGCTGGCGTATCTGCCCAAATCGTTCATCAGTTTGTAGGCAAGCACATTCCGCATCAGCGTTTTATCGGTGTAGGGCGCGTACAGAACCCAATCACTCTCCTCCGGAAAACCCAGCAAGGAAACTTTCAGGTCGTTGCCCTGCGTATCCCGCGTTTCCATGGCGTACTGTTTCTTGGGAAACATCTGCGAACTGGAGCCTCGGATCTCGATTCCAATTTTGCCATTATAGTGATTGAACGAATCAGTGATGTTGTTGCGCACACCGGGGCCGTTGTAAATGATGCCCATATCTGCCGTGATCTTCGGCTCGTCTGGAACACGCTGGCCCTGCGTATCGATGACAACGATCGGTAAATTTGAAGAAGTGAAAACAACTTGCTGGCGTGAAGTTTCAGTGGAAGTGTCCGAATTCCCAACTGTGCGAGCGGGAAAAGCGGCGGCCATCAATGCCACCCCGAGTATCGGCAGCAGCGCGTGCACCCGATCGGCCTTTTCAGAAAAAAGTGTTTTCATCTCGACTCCAAAAAATTTTGCCTTACTTCAAGCACAGGAGCTTTGTCGTTGTCACCAGTTGTCCGTCGAACAGCATGCTGATAAAATAAACGCCGGTACTGAGTTGATTCGTCTCGAGCACATACGTATGCGTTCCCTCCGGTTGCGGCGCTTCAAACAAGTTGCGCACCAGCTGCCCGAGGGCATCAAACAGCACGAGCTTCACCCGGCCTGATTTCCCCAAAGTGTAGACCACGTTGGTGGAGGGATTGAACGGCAGACGCCCGTAGGGATTGGGGTGGATGCCGAGCTCGAAGTGCGCGGGAAGCGGGTGATGGTATTTGATGCCGCTCGTTCCGAGTCGTTCGATTTGCAGTCCGCTCAACGTCGCAGCGCCGATTTCCGGCTTGAAATAAAGATCCAGCCGGCCATCCGTAACGGCAAAATCGGAAACGACCTTTTCAAGCGCCGTACTTTTCCCGACTTCGGCCACAATATCGAGATTGTCAAAAAGCAATTGTCCCTCGGCGCAAACATCAAAGACACGCTGGCCGGCGCGATCGTGATCCGTATCGGCCATCATGAGTGTAAGACGATATCTTCCCGCAGGCACGCGCACTTGATAGAATGTGAGCGCTTCGCGTTCGGTTTGATAGATGGCGGGCAGGCTCGTACCGGACGGTCGCGTTTTCACCGTGCCGCCAACCGCGCCATATTCTTTGTAGCTATCCCAGGTTTGATCAGGCAAGAATCCCGCTTCCGCTTGTCCGGCGACATTGATCTTGATGGGAAACGGCAAAGCATTGACCACGTTCGTATACTGCAAGCCCATTTGCCAGTTTGAGGGAGAGCGATCCTTGATGCCTGTCACCACCAGCACGTAATTCTTGCTGAGATCCAGGCTGTCGGTAAGCAACGTGACACTCTTGTTGCCGGGTTGCAACTGCGCGGAACGAATCGTCACCCCTGGCACTGTGTAGTTGGAAACCATCTCAGCAGAAGTTTGCTCGAGTTCCTCGGAAAAAAAGACGGTAAGGCGCTGCTCTTCGGCTCTGGCCCAAACCAAATACGGCGGTTCGAGATCGAGATCAACGATGGCCCCGCCGCGATAGCCGGTGGCAGCGGGACTCGTCAAGCACAAAATCAAATACCCATTTCGAAACACGGCATTGTCCTGAATGAACTGCGCGTTGTTGCCGTCAAATGTATGCGTCGCCTTGTCCCACCGGCTCTGATCCCAGTTGTCGAAGTTGTCGGTCCATTGCAACGTAAAATTGTCGCCAACACCCGGTGTGTAGGCGTAATATTTCACCCAATCATAAAATCCGTGGTACGGCAGGCCGGCCGGATCGAACAGACCCACCCAGGAAACGGAATTCGGCTGCCAGATATTCATCATGATTTTCTGCGCCCGGCTCAACGTGCTGACGTGGCTCGCGGTCTGGCGATGCACTTCATGGCCATCCACGAACCAGGCGACGTAATCCGGCGTCCATTCAAAGGCATGCACGTGAAATGCCAAATGCGGATTGAATTTGACAACCTGGCGATGGACGTGATCGATGCGGCCCGGGGTGATGGTGTTGTATTGCACTTCGTTGGAGTAACGGCCGAGAATCTCGATGTCGATCTCATTCCAATTGGCAGCGGAAAAAGGAGTGGGATCATGATAGGTGAAGAATGAGGTCAGCATGCCGTTGCCCGGAGCGGATTTCATTCGCACCTCGAAACGGCCGTATTGATATGAGGCCTTGGTGCGATATTCGGCGCCGCGATAAGGCTTTCCCTGCGCGCGCAGAGTCAGGGGAGAAAACAGCAGCACGAGGAGGCAATGGAAGTAAATTCCTGATGAGACAAATCGGGACTCGGTGATCATAAGAAGCTTTCCCAAAACTGGTTCTTTTAACCCCGATAATTCATACGATGCGTAAATTGATTACACTTTGCATTTGAACTCAAGCCCAAAATGCATTTATGAATTATCGGGGTTAATGGAATTTCCAATAGACCGGCAAAAGCCGTCAGGATAAAAGATAATTCAATGTTCCAAATTTTTCAAGGAATCTTTCTTGACAAGCCTGAAGAGTGTGGTTCACGGATAAATTCCGTGGGGCGGGGAAACAACAGCCTTTTCAAAACATCAACAATAGCGCCTGATGAGAACGAACACAATGCGCCATGTCGATTTCGAATTGCAGCTTGCGGAATTCTTACTTCTTGAACAATAAATCAATCAAGAACGGCGAATGACCAAAATTCCCACCCATAACAAGTAACCAAGTATAAAAATACGCATTCTTGAGCAACCGGATTTTACAGGTATGATCAAGCGCTTGTCGAGTAAAATTGTTGAAGGCTTGTTTGATATTACCGGCAAAACGTGATTATGACAGGGATGGTGGATGGCAAAACATGATCATTCGAGAAGTCGTCTGTTAAAACAACCATGGCTCAGCGCTTTTCCGATTCCTGCCCAAAAAGATAGTACCAATCCTCATAATTGTTCAAAATATCTCGTATCGCCGCAGCCGCCTCATCGCCGAAAATGGTTCGGATTTTTTCCCATTTGTCTTGAAAGTGCGGAACGTTTTCGAGATGCAGGAATTGAATGAATTCGACATACGCCTGATCTTGTGAAAGTGGTCGAAAATGGAATTCACCCGAGATCAGATCAGGCTGGCGCTGGGTCAATAAATTGAATTCGGCTTTGGCCACATTCTGTGCTTGGCGCAAATCCTGCCGGCGCGCACTCCAAGCTGGCGACATCAGAATGGCATCCACAAGTTCCTGCTGGCCTTTGGTCAGGATGCGGCCGCGCAGCGCACCGGCACTGATCTCATAAAGTAGCTTGCCGGCAAGACCGGTTTCTGCCAGCAAATCAGCGAGTTCAGAATAATCGAGCTCCGGGCGTGTGGGCAGGGCGGGGATCTCCGGCAAACGCAGACCAATCGCACTTGCGGTTCGAGTGGTGTCCTGGAGTTTGTTCTTCAAGCGCATGCCCGGACCGCTGGGCCGCGCTGGAGGAGCCGACATTCGCGGTGAAGGCGCCACTGCGGGTGGCATCGGTTTGGGTATCGCAGTTTCTGCGGCTGCCCGAACCTCGTTTCGCTGCTCCAAAAACTCACGAATACTCACCGTTTGGCCATTACTGCGACGGACCGCGGCAACTTTGCCAATTTCTATCATCTCGCCCCACTTGAAAGCCGACTGGGTCGAAGCCGCCTCGAAATAAATGATGTCATGGGCAATTTTCCGAATTTGACAGGGAATCTCCTCCCCACCATGCAAAATCAAGGTGAGCTTTTCTTCTTGCGCCCGCGCGAGGACAAGGAATACCAAGAGAAAAAATACCAGGACGGAAAATTTACGACCTGACAAAGCTAATTCCATAGTTCAGGTTCCCCAGAAAATTTGTTGGTCTGGCTTATTGTCTCAACAAATAGAACCCCGACTCTTCTCTGCTATCGCTGTGGATACAACCTGATCTCAGAAGAGCCGGGGTTACTTTATGTGTTAAAATACAGCCTGGCTTTTGTAGAGGTACGATTGGCGATTAAAACCGAAAAGCCAGTGCTGCAAAAATTTTGTTGAAGGTGATTTTTTCCGCGAGCGGAACATCGTCATCATTGTCATCCGCAAAATCCGTCAGCGGGTCTTTGTAATCATGCCACTGGCCGGTCATAACTCCGACATCCAACCGCACCTGTTTGTCAAGGAAGACGCCGACACCGGCAGTGAAAAACTCACGATTGGCGTCTTTGGGAACCCTGCCTCCAGCAAAGTAGTCGCGCCCCAATGGCGTGGGCTCATAATAATAACCGCCGCGCAATTGCAGGTCGATGAGAGGCAGTGTCAGCTCGGCGCCGAGGTGATAGCGCAGCGTGTTGCGATACTTGCGCGCCAATTCCTCGTTGGCTTCGTTCTTGGAGAGTCCCTCGATCGGCGGGTCCGTGACGTATCGAATCTGTGACCAATCGTTGTTCTCGATGCTCGCCGCCAGCAAGAGATTGGCGACATTCAAGGACGCGCCGGCGCCGAATGAGAACGGCGAACGGATTTTGTACTCAATTTTGCCATTATCCGAATACTCCTCCGCAGGCGTTTGAGGATTATCGAACGTCGTCACCTCGCTGGTGCGCCATTCATCCTTTATCGTGTAAGTGACCGGCGTGCCGATGGTGAAGCCCAGACGGAAATTCGAGATGGGCCGATAAAAACCGCCGATTTTCAGGTTGTAGCCGGAGAAGCTCGAGCTCACATCATTATCTTTGCGGTACTTGTTCAACGTGTATAAATCAAAAGGAAGGTCGGTTTCAACAAAGCTGAACTGATAGTCGTCCTTGCCGCTCCAAATATTCAGTGCTGCACCGAGAGAAAAGTTTGGCGCAACTTCGACTGCGCCGGCAAACACCCAATTGTTCAAACTGCCCTCTTCCAACTCACTCCAACGTTGCGTCACCGAGTCTCCCGGTGTCATATTCACATATTCAAAGCGCATGCTCGAGTCGAATGGCTTGATGCGATGATAGCCGAGCGAAAAGACCAAACTGCCGCGATAAGTTGGCACCGGATACGCCAGGCCAATGCTGTTGAAGCGCGTTGTCGACAACTCATCCACGCTGCTCAAACTGCCAAAGGAGGCGTCGTTTTTTCGCTGCGTGTGTGAAAGGGTGCCGAATCCTTCCAGACGGCGGATTTGCGTCAATCCTGCCGGATTCCAGAAACTGGCGCTGTAATCATCGGCGATGCCGATGTAGGCGCCGCCCATGCCCATCGACCGGGCGCCGATGCCAAGCTCAACACCGCGCTGGAAAACTTCCTCCTGCGCCGAAGCGATGGACTGCCATCCAAACAAACTGACCAAAATTCCGAATGCCATCAATTTGCGTTTCATGATTGTCTCCTGAACATATTGTCATCTAATTCCGCTTGCGCCGGTCGGAAGAGCCGCTGCTGGAAGAGCCTCCCGAGCTTCTCGGTGCCGAGCCGCTGCCCGATGATCCAGAGCCAGAGGGCTTGGAGACACTTCCGGATCCACTCGAGCCTGATGAGCGTCTGTCACCACTGCCACTGGAGCTGGGCTCCGGTCTGCTCCTGGTGGCATCCGGAACACGGTAAGTATCATTGCCGCTTCCCATGGAGCGTTTCGCGCTGCGCCGGCCATCATCTTTAACTGCTTTGCTGCGATCCGGGACTGCCGCAGGCTGATCGCGCCGATCAGTAGAGCTCACTTCATCACGACGGACACGGCGGTAACTGCCATCATCTCCTCGTGCATAAATTCCTGCCGCCGGTTTCGCCAAGCTGCCTCTCCCGCTGGTCGTGTAAGTTCCGGCAGGATTTTCGGGCTGTTGAGATGAACCACGTCGCGTGAAAGAACGCTTTTTGCTCTCCACGTCCCGATCACGATAAACATAGTGTGGATACGGATAATAAGGGCCGTAGTAATAGCCGCGGTGCCATCCATAATATGGCCACCAGTAACTGGAATAATAGTAATCCCAGTACCAGGGATCGACATACCAATCCCACGGTGTGCCACACCAACCCCAGGGATCATAGTACCCAAACGAGACATAAAAGCGTGTGTATGGATAACGATACCACCACGGATAGCGGTAAGGCCCATACCAGCCGCCGCCATAAATATAAACATCGGTATGGCTGTATTTGTGCACCTGCCTGGCGTCGGAAGCGTCCCTGTCATAAGCCTGCACGGAGTCTTCATCAGCAGGCTCGGATTCACGTGCAATACGCGACTCTTCATTCTGATCCGGCAAAGCCAGTTGCGTATAACAACCACTCAAAAACAACCAGCTCAAAGCCAGACCTGAGAGCACAAACAAGAGATTTTTCTTCATGGAGCCAGGTCTCCTTTTAATACAAAACATTTGCTGTCGCAGCATACATTCCATCAAAATGCATGGTCCTTCCTCAGACCCAACCAATAGTTAAATGGTCTAAAATTAATATTGTTCCCAACTTTTTTAAAGCAATTGCAATGCCAAAAAATAGAGTACAAAGGCTGGTTGAAACGGGTGGTATTTGCTTTTTTTATTGATTTTTTGTTTCCTCTGTTCATTTCTACTTTCATACTTGCAACTTTTTCTCGTGTCATCCTGACACGCATGTGTATATAGAGTAAACATCCATATAACAATTTTAGCTCAGGTCGCTGTTGCTATTCGATTCCGTTATTGGAAACCATAAATACCTCCTTTCTCAAAACAACCGACTGAAGCCAGCCATGGAAGCCGACTTCAGTCGGTTTTCGTTTGTTTGATTGAGTTCAGCGCATCGCTATTTCACAAACAGCATCTCACTATAAATCGGCAAGGGCCAATAATCATCCGGCAAAATCTTTTCCAACTTGTTGGCAACGGCGCGAGCATTATTCATCGCCGGCAGAACTTTATCGCGCATGTGATAGGCTTTTTGATGGACCGTATCACCGCCGAGATCTGCATTCACTTCGATCAAACGATCGAGCACGATTCTAAACTCATCAACCAGACTGTTGACTTTCTCCAGAGTTTGCGCCACCCCGGTCGATAGCAAACCATTATTTTTTATCTGGCCGACGGTGGCGGCGAGGTCCTGCAAGTAACGAATCGCTGCTGGCATGATCATGGTTTGCGCGATCATGGCGGTGGTCTCGGCCTCGATGTTGATCATTTTGAAATACTGGTCGAACAGGATTTCCGCCCGTGCTGCCAGTTCGCGTGCATTGAGCACGTTATATTTTTTAAACACCGCAATATTTTTCGGATCGTGCAAACGCTCAATCGCATCCAGTGAGTTGCGCAGGATCGCCAGGCCGCGGCGCTCGGCTTCCTTGTGCCACTCCTCGGAATAGTTGTCACCATTGAAAATGATGCGTTTGTGCTTGCTGATCTCCTCTTTCAGCACGGTGTGCAGCGCCGATTCAAACAACATACCGGCATTTCGATATGAGGCGATGGCGGTCGTCATCTCGTCGATTGCCGCCGCGACGATGGTGTTCAGCACGGTACACGGGAAAGAGATTGATTGGCTCGCGCCAACCGCGCGGAATTCAAATTTGTTGCCGGTGAATGCAAACGGCGAGGTGCGGTTGCGATCGCCGGCGTGGCGCGGCAGATGCGGCAGCACCGGCGTACCAAGCCCAAGAAGGTCCTTCGATTTGCTGTTCTCGGGCTTGCCCTTTTCAATTTGATTGAAAATATCCTCCAATTGTTCGCCGAGAAAAACCGAAATGATCGCTGGCGGCGCTTCGTTGGCGCCCAGACGATGATCATTGGCGGCCGAGGCCACGCTCGCACGCAGCAAATCTTGATATTCATCGACCGCTTTGATCACGGCCACGCAAAAAAACAGGAATTGCATGTTGTCATGAGGGGTCTCGCCGGGGTCGAAAAGATTGATGCCCGTGTCCGTGGCCATGGACCAATTGGTGTGCTTGCCGCTGCCATTGATGCCCGCAAATGGCTTTTCATGCAGCAGGCAAACCAGGCCATATTTCCGCGCGGTATTGCGCATGACCTGCATGGTCATTTGCTGATGATCGGCCGCGATGTTGCAATTTTCAAAGATCGGTGCGATCTCATATTGGCCCGGTGCAACCTCATTGTGTCGAGTTTTGACTGGAACCCCAAGGCGATAAAGCTGATATTCCACATCCGCCATATATGCCAGCACCCGCTCCGAAATCGAACCAAAATAGTGATCTTCCAGTTCCTGGCCGCGCGGAGGCTTGGCGCCAAACAGCGTTCGTCCGGTTGTCACCAAATCCGGCCGGCGATAGAAAAATTCTTCATCGATGAGAAAATATTCCTGCTCGGAGCCAACCGTCGCATACACTTTATGTACCTTCATGCCGTCAAATAATTCCAACGCCCGCATCGCCTGCTGGTTGAGCGCCTCCATCGAACGCAGGAGTGGAATTTTATGATCGAGCGCCTCGCCGGTCCACGCCGCAAAAGCCGTGGGAATGCACAGCGTTGCACCGTTATGATTCTTCGTGAGGAACGCCGGTGAAGTCGGATCCCAAGCCGTGTAACCGCGCGCTTCAAAGGTGGCACGAATGCCGCCACTCGGGAACGAAGAGGCGTCCGGCTCGCCTTGGATCAAATCCTTGCCGGAAAATTTGGCGATCGCACCGCCACCGACATTGGGCGTTACGAAGCTTTCGTGCTTCTCCGCCGTAAGTCCCGTTAACGGCTGGAACCAATGGGTGAAGTGCGTGGCGCCATGCTCCACCGCCCACTCCTTCATGGCCAAGGCAACCACATCCGCCACCTTGGGATCGAGGGGTTGGCCTTTGTCGATGGTCGCAAGCAGCGATTGCAAAACTTCCCGCGGCAGTTTTTGCCGCATCACCTCAATGTTGAACGTGTGCTCACCAAAGATCGAATTGATGTCGGCAGTCAGACCGTTGGCGCTTTCGCGCAGCGACCAATTTTGGGCCGCGGCCACCACATCATAGCGTCGTAAAAAGTATTTAGCCATAGTTATCCTCCTAAGAATTGTTGCTGTGCATCAAATCCTGGTGCCGAGATTGTCGAGATACCGGCGCAGCAGATTTGAAATACGTATGAAGTTAATTGATTATTTAGCTGATAAGGTGAAATATAAGACATTTTTCTTAATTTTAAAAGAAAATTTTTTGTTTTTCAATAAAAAAAAAGTTTTTTGCTGGAAAATCTTTCAAAAATCAATATTTGGCCTGTCGCTCTTCTATGATGCTCTTGTATTATGCTTGCTCCCTCTCCGGCCTTTCGACGATCACTTCCCCATTTACAGCGACTACCGAGCCATTGGCGCTATTTTACCATCTCCCAAATCGCTGTACTACGCGGAGCCAGCTCATTTTGCAATTCCGCATTGCTCACGTTTTTCTCCTGACCACTGAGTACTTCGCGCAAAAGCGAGGCATTGATCGGCGCAAGGTTCAGCGCAAATTTTTGCGACTGGGAGCTCACATTGAACACCGCAACGACAATGTCGTTCTCAAAATCGCGACGAAATGCATAAATACCCGCAACCTCATCCTTCAGCAACGACGTGATTGCACCGTGGCGCAGTGCCGGATGGTGTCGGCGCAATGACATCACTTTTTGATAAAAAGCAAACAATTCCCTGTTGAACACAACCGGATCACTGTCGGTGAATTTCGTCACCGTCGTGTAGGTTTCATTTTCATAGTTCAATTCCGGCCAAACCATTGGCTTGCGACAATCCGGATCGTCACCGCCCCACATACCGGCTTCATCACCATAGTAAATCATCGGAGCACCAACATAAGTTGCCATGAATGCGACGACCATCATTTGCGTCTTTCTCTCTTCGGGATTCGGCTGGCGTGGATCATAATTCATATTGTCACGGCAACTGGCACGCTGGTCATAACCGCGACTTCCGGCATTTTTGATCATGCTGGCCAGACGGTCGGTATCGTGACTGCCGATGAGCACTTGCATGATGTGGTTGGTGGCTTCGCGGTAATGGGCACGAATCCCGCCCAGTTCGGCATCGAAACGAGTCGGGCCCCATTTTTCCTCACCGCCAATGAAAAAGTTGCGCATGGCATAAGCGACCGGATAATTCATCACGGCATCGTAACGGTCGCCCTGCAGCCACTCCGGAGCGAGATTCCAGATTTCACCGATGGTGTAGGATTGCGGATTCAGTGAACGCACCAATGCGCACCATTCCACCCAAAATTTCGGGGAAACTTCTTCTGAAACATCCAGGCGCCAGCCGTCCACGCCATCAGCGGGGTCGCCATCGCCGTCGGGATCCATCCAGCGCCGGGTGATGGCAAAGATATATTCGCGAGGGCCTTGCACGATGCCATTGTGATCTTCGCGAAAAACCGGCAGCGAGCGCAAATCCCACCAGCCTTGATACTTGAACTCATCCTGCGAGGTTGCCGGATCATCCCATTGGCGCACCACGAACCAATCCTTGTAGCGCGAGTTCTGCTGATTTGCGATGAGATCACGGAAGGCCCAGAAGTCGCGGCCCACATGATTGAACACGCCGTCGATGATCACTTTGATGTTGCGGCGATGCGCCTCTCGAATGAAGTGCAGAAAGAGTGAATCGGCGGTGGTCCATTTCCAGGTTGCCGGGTCTTCTGTTTCTGTGGCCATCAAGGCTTTGTCGCGTGCGGGATCGGGGCCGAAGTTGTCGTCAATGTGATGGTAACTCGAGGCATCGTATTTGTGCAGACTTTTGGCTTCAAATATCGGATTGAAGTAAATGGCGGTGATCCCGAGGTCTTGCAAGTAATCGAGCTTCTCAATCACGCCTTGCAAATCACCGCCATAGCGCCGGTCGAAGACGATTTTGTAAAACTCCGAGCTTTTTGCTTTTTCCCATGGCTGGAGTTTGTACCAATCCGCAGTCCACGGTGAAATTTGCCAGCCGGGATAGTTCTCAATTCCAGCATCTTCGGGTGTTGGGTCATTTTTCGGATCGCCATTGCGAAAACGCTCCGGAAAGATTTGGTACCAGATGGCACCCTGGGCCCACTCGGGGGTGGTTACTGGGGCCGGGGGTTGAGATTGACATGCCACAAGATTGGGTAATAAAAAGAGCAGGATGGTGCTGGAAACCCAACGTTTGACATACAAGCATGATTTTGAGGCCGACCGGGATGATGGTATCATGGCTGGATTTTCGTCTCCAAGTTCATGCATCGCGATATGGTGATAGTAATCCTGACATCTCGAGAATGCGTTGCGACCACTGTCCGACTTTGGCGGCAATTCCATGACGCCAGTTTTCGTCGTGCCATTTCTGCGGGCTCTGTAAATCCCACAGTGCCAGTTGCACCTGCAGCTCTACAAGCTCGGCAGCTTGATGCATCTCGAGTTCTGCGGCAGTCCATTCGATAAACCATCTACTTTCTATCAGAATACTGGAGACAACCTCCCTGGTACCGGCATGCTTAGAGAAACTGGCGATTCGTGACAAATTCGCCGCTAATCCACCCAGCCGGATGGGCAGAGAATCTTGCAAATATCGGGAGCGGCGCTGGTCAAAGTTGTTCATACGCCTTCCAGAAGTTTTCGTATTATTGATTCAACGCGCTGCCTTATATGTGGGTCTTGTATGGTCATTGAGTAATTTTGTTGACTTGGGCGAATATTAATGAGCGCATCGAACTCGGCTTTCTGGATTGAAGGTATCCAATCCGCACCCCAAATGTCGGCTTGCCGGCTGCCATCATTCAGAAGCACGGCTTCGCAATCGGCATGCATCTGGCCGCCTCCAGCCAAAATATTGCGCTGAATGTCTACTGCCAGCTTGATGTATGTACCCAACTCTTGCAACATCTCATCGAGCTGCTGTCGTGTTGCTTCTTGCCGAATAATGTGAATCAATCGTTATCTCTCCATCAGTTTTGGATAATCGCATGGAGTTCAAAGATAAAGCATCTGATGCCAAACTCACGTTGCCCCTCGCATCTCTCTGATCTTCTGCTCCGCCACTTGTTGCATCTGCCTGGCGGCCTGCTCGGGCGTGAGCTGTCCATTGAGCACACTTTGATACGCCGGACGCATGGCATCCCAAATCACCCGCATTTCGGTGTTGATCGGCATGGGCCGACCGACAGTAATTTGATCCTGCGAGGCCTTCAAAATGGGATCATGCAAAAACAGCGAGTCGGTGCGCGCTTCCAAGCGTGAAGGAATGGCACGCAGGGCGCGTGTGTATTCGAGTTCATTTTCCGGGCGGGTGAGAAAGCGGAGCAAATGCAAAACACGCTCACGGCGTTTGGCATCGACGACGACGGCGTTCAAACAAAAACCGGTGGCGGAAATCATGGGCGTCGGCCACAATCCGGTGGCGGAGACTTTGGGAATACGCGCCAGGCCGATGTCCACGCCGGCATCAATATAGCCGCCCCAGCTCCACGGGCCGTTGATCATCATGGCAGCTTTCTGTTGCTTGAAGAGTTGATTTGCCAGGTCAAGATCGCTTTCACGCGGGATGATCTTTTTCGCACGCAGTTCTTCGATGAATTTGCAGGCATTGATGGTGGCTTCGGTGTTCAAGGTGGGGTTGGCATTTTCATCCATCACCCAACCACCGAAGCCGCCAAGGAATGGAATGAAAAAAAACGGCTCGACAAAATTCCACACCAGTGCGTATTGATCCGGAATGCCGTCACCATCCAGATCTTTCGTCAACTTTTTGCCGAGCTCGATCAATTCATCGGTGGTTTGTGGCGGCCTGGGTAAAAGTTTTTTGTTGTAAACGAGTGTGAGATGGTTGCCGATACGGTCGGCAATCATATACAGATGGCCCTGGAAGTGCACCAAACCCATCGGATCGAATCGGGCAAGCTCATCCTGAGTAAAAAAATCTTCCAGCGGCTGAATGAGCTTCATGTCGTGAAAGGGGCCGACCATGTCCGCCGGGCCATAGACCAGATCCGGCCCGCTGCCGCCGAGCGCCGCGACGATAAAATTGCTGCGCAACTCCTCGGTCTCGTAATAAATGTGACTGGCGCGCCGAATCGGTTGCTTCTTCATATATCCATCCAGCACGCGGCCGTCTTTGAGATAACGTTTGATGTCAGAGGGTCGGGGATTGCTGCGAATAAGACGGTCAAACTCCGCCGGATTTTTCATGTTTTGTTGGATCAACTCACGCAGTCCGGGGTTGACTTCGAGCATGTATTTTCCCAATAAACCATCGAGCACGACACGGCCCGGGGCAAAATCCTGCGTCCAAACGATCAGTTCGTTGGGATCGCGGCCGGATTTCCCAGTGGCGAGAAGATAGAGGGCCAAAATCAAGAAAATACCAAATACAACGAGAACAAGGCGTTGCATATCGCATCCCTGTGGATTTTTTTCAAAATTCAGCAAGTTCCGCTGGTTTCTCGATCACGAATCGGATCTGTGGGCGATTTTTCTTCTTTGGTGCTCCTGCCATCCTGATCCGGAAGCAAAGCAAACGCGGTCCGCAGACGCAAGTAATAGGTAATCGAACTGATGCTCCAGGCATAATAACTCAGACTGGAAAACAACACTCCAATCAAAAAAGCGGTCACGGCGGCCCAAAACTTTGTGGAGATCGTGGCGTGAACACGGGTGAGAACAAAGGCGGCGCCGGTGATTGCCATAAATGCAAAATTGATGGTGGAGCTGCGCATGATGCGCAAACGACTGCGAAAATAATCGAGATCATTGGACAAATATGGCGATTTGGCGAGGATGTAACTGCGCAATTGGGAAAAAGATTGCGCAACTTCCTCCCCCAATACATTCCTCCGAATCGCATGATCGGCATTGGAGAGCAGCGTATCGCTGACGCGGTCCATGATGATGCCAAGTACATAGGCTGTGGCCGCCAAAGGAACGGCGACAACAAGATTGTTAAAAATGCTGAAATCGATCCATTGGTAACCGAAGAGGCTGAAAATCAGCAGCGCGATCCACGCCAGAGTTTCTATGCCGATGATCAGCAGCTCAGCAAAGACATTGGTCGTGCTCATTTTACCATCTCCCTTTCAGAAGCACCTTGTTGCAAACGGGGCTGCCGGTCCTAATTGATCGGTGAAAAGATAATAGCAGAAATGCAAAAAGGCAAGCACGATGTCTCCATTTTACAAAATTTTTGGCACCCAAAAAAAGCTGGGAAGGCAAAAAATAAAGACGGGATGTGCAGCAGGAAGGCAACTGAGTGATGGAGTATCGAAGATTGGCATTACCTCAACACTCCATCACTCCGGCAGGGTTTGCCAGAAACCTACATACGATTCAGCCACTCTTCGGCTTTGGCGACGAATTCGCTGGTGGGGAATTCCTGAATCAAGCGATTGAAATGCTGACGCGCTTCCTCCCGGTGATTCAGTTGCAGATGCGAACGACCGAGCATGAGCAGGGCATCATCCTTCTTGAGGGAGCGGGGATAACTCAAGACTCGATTGAACGCCTCAATGGCTTCGCTATAGTTGCCGCTGCCAAAATATGACTCACCAATCCAGTAGACGCAATTGCTGGCGAGAGAATGATCGGGGAATTGTTCGAGCAGACCATTGAATTGCGCAATCGCTTCGGAATAACGCTTGGCGTAAAACTTGCTCAAGGCATCTTCATAAGCTCGTGAAAAGCCGGCCGCAGACACACTGGGCACTGCCGGCGTATTGGCCAATTGTGTCTGCATGGCATCGACATTGTCTTTTTTCTCGGCCAATGCCGTACGCAGCGTGCTGATCTCATTTTCTTTCTGGCTGATTTCCTGATTCAGCTCATCCATTCTGGATTTCAGGCGGACGTATTCCTGCATATCCTGCGGTTGCTGCTGCGGTGCTGTTTCCAGTTGATCGATCTGTTGCTGAAAATCAGACAGTTCCTCATCTGTTGAGTTTTTGTCGGTATACATATCTGTGGCGCGGCCACCGCTGAAGAAAGTCAATCCCAACATGGCAGTGAGAATGGCATCGTTGGCTTTGTTGGTTCTCACGGCGTCAAAATCGTCACCCGTAGTGTAACGGTAATTGCCACCGAGATCAAGCGCGAGGCGTGGCCCAAGCATGAAGCGCAAACCGCCGCCAACTCCAAAGCCGACATCGTTAACGCGTTTGCCTTTGAACGTTTTGCCCGCAAGTTTTGAGGTCACCTGATAATTGATCCCACTGATACCGAGGGCAAGATAAGGCCGGATGCCGGCAGAGCCGAATTCGTAATCAAAACGCAAGTCGCCGCGGATAATGTTAGTGGCAAATTTGGCAGGACTTCTAGGAATGGTAAATGGCAATACGCCGTATCCCACTGCTCCCGTGAGTCCGGTGTGCGTGCCAAGACGCCGGGTGAGGTAGCCTTCCGTGCTCAGGCCATAGCCGGTTTTCTTGAGATCGCTATACAAAATGTTCGTACCCATGCCGAAGCCGAACCCCCAACCTCTTTCATTCATTTGAGCCAAGGCATCGGTGCTGAGAAATCCGCTTTCCTGCATGCTCCCCAATGCCCACATCGCCAAAAGCAAGAGATACAAATGCTGACGTTTCATGGCTGAACTCCTGTGACGAGCTTCCTTGCCCCTACGGGTGTAGCCTCCGGGCAGATCCTTGAAGACCATGGCCACCATCTGACTGCAACAAATCTTCCCGGTATCGCCGCTGCTACACCGTTTCTTCGGCTTGGTCGGCTTGACCACTATGCTCACGTGCCGGAACACCAGCCCGAAAATATTCGGTCTCCGCCGGAATGCCGAAGTAAGATTTCAACTCGGAGGGGATAACTTCATCAATAGTGATTTTTTGTTCGGTATAAACGTTATAAGCTTTAACCAATTCCTCCATTTTCAATTTAAGCATCTTGAGCCGCTCGCTGGAACGGCCGGATTCACAATTTTCAGTTACACGGCGAACATCCAAAATCGTGTCGCCAATCTGCTCGAAGTAGTAATTTTGCATTGACTGGTTGATGAGCTCATTCACTGAAGTCTTGACTTCATTTTCTTTTTTTACGAGAGATCTCAGGGTGTTTTTCAGGTGAAAGAGATCCAAATCTTTTTTCAGTTGCGCATCGATTCCCAGGTAGACAAAGAGCGCCGGTTGCCGCTTGTAATATTCCGTCTTCACTGCGATGTTGGTCAACAGGTATTGCTCAACGAGAACCCTTTCACCGAAGGTCGTTTCCCGGTGTGCGGCATAGCGGAGTGAATTGGCCTCTTCATGGTATTCAACCCGCACCATCAAATCCGCAAAGGTAAAATATAACAATTCTTTCATGGATGATACGTACCCTATATGGCTTCTTGCCCTTGGCATGATGAAGTTGTTTGACTATGATCAAATTTAGTCTTGAACAAACCCCATGCCAGCACTGGCGGGATTATTCATAATCGATATAAGCTTCAGCTTTATCTCGAGTTAGCCATACAGAGTCAGAGTCAATATGCTCCCGTGAGTCGGCTGAAATTTCTCACAACTGTCACCTTCCGAACGGTGAGTTCGGCGGTGAGACAGCCTTACAATTTTTTCAAAGAACAGACAGATTACGTCACATCGCGACAAGCTTTCTAATGATACCATCAAAGCCGGCTTTTAGCGGAATCCTTTTAAAAAACTTTCAAGATGAGTCGGATTATTCGTATCATTGAACGGCGCGAAGCTGCGTCTTGTACTTGAAATTTGGGGATTCTCTCATGCCACCAAACCGGGCTCCAATTGATCGGCTAAAGCAGTTTCTTGATGATCATTCAATATGCTTTCGCGCTGGCGTAGCCGGGAAAGCATCATGTCCGCACTCGTCTTCATCTCAGGTGTTATCTGCGGCAACTGCAACAAATGCTCAAGGCATTTTATGGCTTCTTCAATCTCATTCTGCCGGACCAATGTCACAGCTTTTTCATACCAGCATTCCGGCCGGTTGGGATTGATGCGCAGTGCCGTATCGTAACATTCAACGGCTTGGCGGAATTCATGCATTTGGCGCAAGGTATGGCCACGAAAGATCCAGGGCTCCAGCGTGTTGGGTTGTATTTTCGTGGCCTGCTCGAAAGAAGCCAGGGCCTCCTCTGTGCGCTTGAGCAAGAACAACGCGCGACCGCGATTGAACCATGCCTCGTGATGCTCAGGATCGAGCGCACAGGCCATTTCGCAATGTTGCAATGCCGCCTCGGCGCGATGGCTCGCGATCATAACTGCTGCCAAATTACTGAAGGCGCTCGGAGTTGGCGCCAATTTTATTGATAATTCGTAATTGTCCTCTGCTTCATCATAATTATGTTGCATGAATACTTGGTTGCCTTGCTTCCAAAATTGCAGTGCCTCAGTTTGTTCACGGGATGAGAGCTGGGTATGGCGGCTCAGTTCCCTGATCATTCGTTTCTCATCCACAATCAGCAAAAACCCCTGTCGCGCTCTCAACTCGGAGGATTTAACCTTGCCGTTCGATGCTGGCGATGAGACTTTGCTGCGAACCGGGGACTGGAAAATCATTGCTGCCTCAATGGCAAGCACGAGGACAAGAATGGGCATGGTAACCAATAACGCCGTCATGTCGAAACGGCCAAGTAAATCCCAAAATACGACTACGATGTTCAGCACCATGCCGATCAGATTCAACAGGGCAAAAGCCCAATAACGTTGCCATACCCCCACAACCATCAGAATGAAAAAAAGCAGAGCAACGACACTATTGCCAATCAAGAAAAGCATTATCTACCTCAACAAGCGTGCGAAGTGACCGCATCGATTCCAACTTGTGCGAAACCCAGCCCGTCTGCGCCGATTGGCTTGCGGAAAATCCGGGTAGAATCTCATAAATCATTCAGGATAATATAGCGCCAATCCGGTGCTTTGCGAACTTGGGCAAGGCAAAAAGACAGCAATAACGGCAACCCCAAACCGGCCTGAACATGCATGGGAGTGAGTAGAAATAAAAAAAGCCTCCATCCAGGAGGCTTAACAGGGGGGAACAGGAATTACGCGCGACGCCGCATGGCATTGAGTAAAATGCCAATGCCGAAGGCAATCAAAATCACCGGCCAAAATCTCAAAACATCGTAAAAGTACCAATATTCCAACTCTTCAAAAAGGAGCGCCAAGCCAAATAATAACAGTGCGAAGCCAGGGATCAGCACGCCCCATCGGCTTGGTACAAAAACAAACTCCGCCAGCAGTCCAAGGCCGACCGCCAGGGGAAACACCGGCCAGGAATGAAAATAGGGAATGAAATCAAAATTGCGCAAGAGGAAAAAGGCGCCGAGACTGAGAAAAAATACGGTGCCAAACACCCCATCGCAATGGCCGCGGCCGCGAATGCGATAAGCAGAAGCCAATCCCAACAGCACAAAAGCAAAAGGATAAATGTATTCCCACGAGGGCAATCGCACATGCAATCGGTTCGCCAACAAAGCCAATCCGATCATAATTAAAATCAGCCCGCCAACGAGCGAACCTCGACGATCACTCATAGTCGTCCTCCAGCTCATGTTATTTGAATCAAACGTTACCGGTTTGGGTTTCCGGATTTTTCACTGACGGACTCTCTTCTGGAATCACAATCATCATGACGACATAGGTTACAATGCCAATAATCATGCCGCTGAAGAGGGTGATGATCACGAATCCGATGCGAACGAAAGACGGATCAATGTTGAGATATTTCGCCAAACCTCCGCAAACCCCGCCGATCATTCGCTCATCCGACGCACGCATCAAGCGCTTGTCACTCATTTTTGCTTCTCCTCCCGGGTACGGGCCGGCAGTTTCTGGAATCGTTGTTGTCGAGGGCGGTGTTGTGGTCATTCCGGAGGGTTTGGTATCGCCACCACGAAAGATCAGCATGATCCCCAACAAAATAATCAGAATTGAGAACAACACGCCCCAATTGAACCAATAAGGCAAAACATAGTGCCACCGCCACGGCACGATAAAATAGAAATCGAATTTATCTGCAAGGAAAATGATGCCAAGCGCAACCAAAATACCCCCCAGAAGGTATTGTCCGCTTTGCGACTTCGTTTGCGGGGACACCACCACCGGTTCCCGGCTCTCCGGGATGATAATCCACGCGGCGATGTAAGCAAACAAGCCGATCCCGTGAGCAAAAATACTGAGAAACCAAATCAGGCGAACAACTATCGGGTCGATATTAAAATACTCAGCCACGCCTCCGCAAACACCGGCAATGTGGCGGTTGGCGACGGACCGATAAAGACGCCGCCGGCCTGGTCCGGTTTGCGGCTGATTTTGGGTTTCTTCGTTCACAGCAAGCTCTCAGTAAATGAATCCAACTATTTGAAAGTCACTACTATAAACGAGTATATCCAGAACAGGTTTCACTTCGGCGCAAGAAATTTTTTCTCCAGGGTGCTGATCTTCTCGACCCGGCGCAGATGGCGGCCACCGCCGAAACCGGTCTCCAACCATACTTTGACAATCTCTTTAACGATGTCGATGCCAAGATTGCGGCCGCCCAAAGTCAAAACGTTGGCGTTATTATGTTCCCGGCTGTTGCGTGCGGTGTAAATATCGTGACAATTGGCGGCGCGCACACCAGGAATTTTGTTCGCGGCCATCGCCGACCCGATGCCGGCGCCGTCTATGATGATTCCACGCCAAGCCTTGCCATTCGCAACTTCGGTGGCAACCGCCTCAGCCACGTCTGGATAATCCACCGGCGACTCGCTGAATGTCCCAAAATCCTGAAAACGATACCCCAACTCGCGCAAGTAAACTTTGATTTGTTCCTTGAGGGCATAGCCACCGTGATCGGCACCGAGGGCTACAATACCACCGGTCTGTGGAACAGCAGGCGTTGACAACGACGGAGTTTTTACCGATTTATTCGTTTCGACCCCGCGGCATAATTCAATCTTGTGAGTTTTCGCGGCCTCGTGCGCCGCGGGTGTAATCAACATGGCAGCAGGGACAGCAATCTGGGTCTTTCCCTCTTTCCACGCCTGCAGGACATCGCGTTCGGTGAGAACTTGCTTTTTCCGGTGTGCGCGCACGGTTTGGATTCTGTCTGCAGCCATATTCAATTCACTTTCTCCGCCAGACCCGTCATGGGTACAAATCTTACCGGCACCAGCTTCCGCCGGTGAAGTTTGCCAGTGGCAGATTTTTGAATATACAACAAATGCTGATCGAAGTCCCCAAGTGGCAAAATCATACGGCCCCCGATTTGAAGTTGGTCAACCAGATTTCTTGGCAGATGGCTGGGTGCGGCAGAAATGATGATGCGATCGAAAGGCGCTGCTTCCGGCCAGCCAAGATAACCATCGCCACAGCGAACTTTAATGTTGCGAATGTTGAGATCATGAATAAGCGCTTCCGCTCGCGCGGCCAACTCTTGAATAATTTCAATGGTGTATATCTGGGAGCAAAGATGCGAGAGCAAAACCGCCTGATAACCGGAGCCGGTGCCAATTTCGAGAACTTTTTCCTTGCCGGTAAGTTTGAGACATTGCAGCATGTAAGCCACAATGTACGGCTGTGAAATCGTTTGCTCGAAACCGATCGGAATCGGCGAGTCTTCGTAAGCCATGGCCCGAAAGCGCTCCGGCACGAATAAATGGCGCGGCACCTCACGCATTGCCTGGATCACACGCTGATCGCGAATCCGGCGACGCTCGATTTGGGTGCTGACCATGTGCAAGCGCCGGGCTGTATATTCCGCTTCATTCGGCGGATCTTCTTCCCGCCACGGCCAATCCATGAAACTCGTCCCTGCCTTTATGGTGGCAAATTGAGTCAGTAAATTCGTTTTACGACCATGCCCGCGAACAGGCAAGATTTTGACTCCCTGGTCAATTCATTGCCCTGCTGCATTCAGGAGTTGCTCAACGTGAGCAGCAATCGAAGCGGCGAGTGCGGTCAAATGATAACCACCTTCCAGAACCGAAACCATCCTCCCTGCGCAATAGCTGTTGGCCAATTCCGCCGCCCATTGCGTCATCCTGCCGAACCCGGCTTCGGTCAGCATCAGGTTGGCCAACGGATCATCGCGATGCGCATCGAAGCCTGCCGAGATCAAAACAAAATCTGGACGGAATTGTGCAAACACCTCTTCGGTTGTTTTGAAAAAAACCTCGAGATACGTGTGCTCCGGCGTCGCTGGCGGCAATGGCACATTCCGCGTCGCTCCTTTGCCGAGGCCTTCACCAATTTCATCGGCGCGGCCGGTGCCCGGATATAGCGGCCACTGGTGCAGGCTCAGGTAAAAAATGTCGCCACGCTCATAGAAAAAATGCTGGGTGCCGTTGCCGTGGTGCACATCCCAGTCGATGATCAAAATTTTCTCGGCACGTTGCTGGCGAATCAACCACTCTACGGCAATCGCAACATTATTGAACAGACAAAAACCCATCGCGGTATCACGCTCGGCATGATGACCCGGCGGCCGTACCGCGCAAAAAGCATTTCGTAACTCGCCGTGACTGACTTTGTCCGCTGCTTCCATCGCAGCGCCGGCCGCCAGTCGTGCGGCAGAAAATGAGTGCTGGCACACGGAAGTGTCCGGATCCAGCATCACATGACTGTTCCATGCTGCAGCACAATGGCGCTCTATGCTCTCAATATAATCTCGCGGGTGCACGAAAGCAAGTGTTTCGATATCTGCCGGTTGCGGCTCGAACACATGCACACGATCGAGAAGGCCGGATTTCTCCAGGTGCTCACGGATGGCGGTGAGTCGCTCCGGGCGCTCCGGATGGCCGAAGCCGGCATCGTGCAAAAGATAAGTAGGGTGATAAAAAAAACCAGTCATGACGTAGTTTGTAATGGCAACGCCACTTTAATTTTTTCTTTGGATAATTCTCTAATTGGCCGAACGGCGCGTTTTCTTGTTCTGAAGGGCAAGCATACGTTCCGGGGTACTTAACGGGCGAAGACATTATTACCTCTCACATCAACCCTCTACTGCAGCCCTGTGTGTCCGCTGCCAAATATTTGCCAATTTCAATCCGTGCCCGCCTCGACCCCAAACCAAGGAATTTATATATTTTTAAAATACAAAAGTATTCGCTTGTTTACAAACGTTTTTCAGAATCAAGACGTGCAAAAAATAATCAAAGAGGCGAATTACCGATTTGCCCGCTTCCGGCGAAGTTCATTCACCAAGATATGCGCCTGCCGCAACGGCTCCGGCACACGATATTTCGAAAGACAGCGCAACACAACTTTTACCGAGCTTTCCAAATCGATGAGGTGACCGGGAGAAACAAACACGGGCTTCACATTCGGCCGGGAACGTAAAGCGACACCGACTTGCTCATTTTCAAAAATCATCGGTGCAGTGGCACCACGCGCATTGCCCAAAGCAGCGAATTTGCCGACGAGAACGGACTTGGCGCAACCGAGCGTTGGAATTTGCAGGAACAAACCAAGATGACCGGCGATACCGAGACGACGCGGATGTGCGATACCCTGCCCGTCACAAAGTACGACCTCCGGCGTAGTTCGGAGCTTTTCAAAAGCCTCGAGCAGCGCCGGCGCTTCACGGAAAGAAAGATAGCCGGGGATGTAGGGAAAGGTGCTGCGGCGTTCAGCGTGCGCGACTTCAATCAAACGAAAATCTGGAAGCCGCATTACCACCACGGCGGCAAAGAGACGATCATCATCAAGCGAGAAAGAAACATCAGTGGCGGCCACCGTCTCGAAATCTTGCAGCGGCGCAAAGATTAGTCTGGTACGCAAGCTTTCTTGCAGCCGCCGCGCTTCCTCCAAACCGACTTCCCACGAATGCAAATGCTGAATCTGCAAAACTCACGGCACCTTGATTTGGGTTTCTTGGCTTTGTGATCGTCCCAACACCCGTACCGTGTATTCGCCCGGCGCCGGGACTTCGACTTCGACCGACTCGGTGAACGGCACGAGCATCTGCACGACGATCTTGTTCGGGTCGTGCTGCGCCAGCGGCGTTATTTCAATAATTTTACCCCGCACCGTTACAGCAAGATGATCAAGTTTGTAGGCCGGATTGGGCAGGTGGCCGCTCACTTGAAAGGTGGCTCTGTGGCCAGAAATTTCGACAATGGCTGGCGGCGCTTCGACATAGACCTGATCCAAATTGCTTCGATTCATTGAGGTTTCCTGATTTGGAACATAACCGGTTCTTTCGCTCGTTTTGGAAATGCCGCATCCAAATAAAAAGATGAATGTCAGCAAAAAATTGCCATAAGAAGTTGACCTCATAATAATATTCGCGAGAAGATCAGTTCGCTCCAGGGATCATCCTCTTCAAAAGCGTCATCTCCAGGATACCAGAATTCACCGCGCACCGCACGAACATAGTAATGGGAGTCGACAGGGACATAGCAGCAGCCAGCACGATAAGTCACCACCCAAGCTGCACCGGAATCTGATTCATCCCAGGTCCATATCCACTGCTGTGTTGGATCAAATGCCGGATCAATATAAAGGTTCGTGTCGCCTCTGGAAGGTCGCAGCAAAGACATGGCTTCGTCCAAAGTTGGCAAACGCCAATTTTTGAACCCGGCAAATTTCTTCTTGTTCAAATCACGGATATACTTTTCGGCATCGCGGTAAGTTACGGGCCCGGGTGAGCCGGATTGTTGCCAGGTCAATCTGGTCATTTTGTCCGTGACGAGCTTCTTGCCGCCACGTTTGATCGCCTGGCATCGAAAACGCAGTGTTGGGCTCCTTTTGTTCCAACGGAGCTCAAAGACGTCCTTTTCGTGAAGCAGGATATCAAACTCAGTCGGCGATAGCTGGTTCAAGGGCTGGGAACGGAATTTCATATCGTGTGCAGCAATAGCTAATTTATCAACTGCTGAGAAATTGCTTGACCACGCCGGCGTTACGTTCGGTCAAAGTAATTTTTGTGCCATCAGCTCGTTCGATCGTTAGACTGATGCCCTGGTTCTGAAACGATTGTGCTGCCGGTCTGGTGGACTTCTGCTGACGATTCATGCGCTGAATCCATCGCACCAGATCTTCAACAATGTGCGGACCCGGCGTGGTCACGACAATTTCATCAGCAGTGTCTGCCTGGGCGGAATCGCCCGTTTTTGCTTCCGCATCTGCGGGAGTTGGCGGCGCAGCCGCATCACCCAAAGTCTCCCGCAGATCCTTTTGCCATTTCACCGGCAGGCGTTTGGTTAGAATTTTGAAGGGAATCATTGCATTCTTCCTTGAATAAGAGTTTTCAAACCGAGTGCGCGTCCACGCTTGTTTCCGGACAGGCGGTCCCGGTTATGTTGGTCGCGCGATAAAAATCATTTCACCGCTGTGATAATCATAGGGCCGACGATCGAAGCTGCCGTAAACGGTATCGAGCCGAAACCCGGCTTGTCGCAAAAGCAGCTCCATCTCATAGCGAAATATATAACGAAGATGAAAATGCTCAACGTTACGCTTCAGCGTTCCGTCAGGGGAAACGGTATCAATGTGACGTTCCACTTCGATGCGCTGATCGCAATGGACATACGTCACATGATCCATCACCGTGATAATTCGGCCATCGGCATGATAATGAGCAGGTAACGAGTTTTGCGCCTGGGTGTTGCTCATCATGCGATAGGACGGCGCAAAAATATCCACAATCAACCGGCCATCGGGCAGTAAATGATGATGAAAGCAACGCAGCGCCGCAAGCTGATCATCGATCGTATCGAGATGAAGGAAGGCACGGAAGGGCACAAAGATCTGCGCAAATTTTCTGCCGAGATCGAATGCCCGCATGTCACCCTCATGGATATGAAGCGATAGTTCCGGGCGGGCGGTCAGCTTATTGCGCAAAATTTCCAACATCATCGCAGAAGCATCAATGCCGTGAATTTCAGATCCTGTTTCTGCCAATGACAATGTGATGCGGCCGGTGCCACAACCCACTTCGAGAATGGGGCCGTTCCCTTCACGAGCCATGGCGACGTAAAATTCAATGTCTTGAGTGCGGGATGCGTAGATCGTATCATAAAAAGCTGCAAGTATGCGGTAGGCATCAGGCATGAGGCTTACTCCGGTTTGAGGGGCACGCGAACCAAAACCACACAAAGCGAATCATTTATCGACTTTCGGACGACTGTGGCGCCCGGCACACTCGCTTGGAGGGTGCCGAAATTGGTGGCGTAATCGGTTTTCTGCCATTCCATAAGATATGCCGCCCACCGGCTGGCATCGATCACAGCCGCCAGCTCAGCTTGGCTCGCGGCCACGCTCGGGTTGGAGGCGCGAGGATTTACCCTGCCTTTTCCGACAGCCCAGACAACTCCGGCGCTCGTGTCAATGGCACGGCTGCCAAGCTCCCGGCGCAGCGCCATATTCTCGGGCTGCTGCATGATCTGCTGCTGGAGCTGCAAGAGCGAATCTGCCTGCGCCTCCGAAGGGACACGTGCCGGCTCAACTGTCGTAGTAGTGCCTCCCTGCTCTGAAATATTGGTCCCCGCAGAGGAACCAGCATCCTGCGGTTGTCCTCGTTCGCCAGTACTTTGACAGGCCTGCCAGCCCAATAACGCCCCGAACAGTATCAATACGAATTTCCATTTCATGCGTGCATCTCCGGAATAATTCATTCAAATTTCCTAAGCAAATGATACATGACCGGAAGGAAAAATGCAAGTAAAACCTCTATAAAATCAAAAGCAGTGCAAAACGGAAAATCACAAAGTTCTCATCAGACTTGTTGCAGGCGGCAAAGAAAATGTGTTATCGTAGCAAGGTGTAATTTGAGTGAAAGCGCGGAGCAGCCTGGACAGTTTGCGCAGGGAGGGGTAAGATGGCTGAAAAACAATGCGGTTACCAATGGAGAGCTGAAGGAGATGCTGGCGGAATGACGCCAAGCATTCCGCCAAGCGCTCAGGGCGATTTGTGATTTCGACAATGAAATGTAGACGCGCGATTGAGAGCGCCGCGAAGTTGAATCCAAATTGCCAACTGGAATGGATAAAGTAATGAAGGGGCTTAAGCATCACCGTTAAATTGGGGTTTTGTTTTTCATATTATGTCACGGCAGCGTCATGCAATTTTTCCAGGGCATTTTGCGCGGCATTTTGTTCGGCGCGTTTTTTGGAATTGCCAACCCCGACACCCACGATGCGATTCTGAATTCTCACCTCAACGGTAAAAATCTTGTCGTGATCCGGACCTTCTTCGGAACGAATGGCATAAAACGGAACGCCAAGGTTGCGACTTTGCGAATATTCGAGCAATAGACTCTTGAAATTCTTGTGCTGTTCTTCATTGAGAATATCATCCATTTCCTTCAGCACAATGGACTCGACAAAAGTCCGCGCCGGAGCTATTCCACCATCAAGATAGATCGCGCCGATGACCGCCTCAAACGTGTCGCTGATGATGGAAGGCCGGGTCCGTCCTCCGGAACGCTCTTCCGCTTCACTCATCAAAACATAGCGGCCGAGGTTCAACTGCCGGGCAAAGCGTGCCAAAATCTTCCGGCTCACCAACAAAGACTTCATCGCCGTGATATCACCCTCTTCTTTTGAAGGGTAACGACGATAGAGTGCCTCGGTCACCAACAGGCCAAGAACCGCATCACCAAGAAGCTCGAGTCTTTCATTGGAGTTGACTCGGCGCTCGTTGACTTGCGGCAGATAGGAACGATGTTTTAAGGCTTGGAGCAAGAGGTCCCGATTGCGAAAGCGATACCTGATGAGCTTTGCAAATGCTTTCGCCTTTGCTTCACTCCCTTCCCTTCCCGCGCAGCTTTTCTGACGGAAAAAATTTCTCAACCAACTGAACATAAGACAAAACCTTGGCCTGCGGCCATGGGCTACACCGGGGGAGTAAATGAAAGTATTGACGGAGTGCGTAACTGTGCCGAGAATGACGCTTTGTCATTTCGGCCTCGAGTATCCTGTTTCCATGGATGACGAGGTCGGATGCAATTCTGCAATGTCATTTTGAGCAAAGGGAGAAATCTGCCCTCAACACATTTCTCGCTGTGCTCGAAATGGGAAGCGCAAAAACCGCCTCGTTACCTTTATTGAACAAATTTCTTGACGACCAGACAAACGTTATGGCCGCCAAATCCGAAAGAATTGGAAATGGCGACCTGCACTTCACGCCGCACCGCATGATTGGGCGTATAATTCAAAAAGCACTCCGGGTCCGGAGTGAATTGGTTGATCGTCGGATGGATGATATCATCCCGACAGGTCAATGCGGAGACAATCAGCTCCACGGCACCACTGGCGCCGAGCAAATGCCCAATCATTGATTTGGTGGAGCTGATGTTGAGCTTGGTCGCATGCTCACCAAAGACGGTGGCAATGGCAAGCGTCTCATTTTTATCATTGGCTGGCGTGGAGGTGCCATGGGCATTGATATATTGCACGGCTTCCGGCGCTATGCCAGCGTTCTTCAAAGCCGAATGCATGGCACGAGCTGCGCCTTCGCCATGAGGCGCCGGCTGCGTAATGTGATAGGCGTCCGCACTATATTCCGCGCCAATAATTTCCGCGTAAATCTTGGCGTTTCGGCGTTGCGCGCTCTCCAAAGATTCGAGCACCAGGATCCCAGCACCTTCGCCCATGACAAAGCCGTCACGATCCAGATCGAAAGGCCGGCTGGCATGCTGCGGGTCGTCATTACGGGTCGATAACGCTTTCATGGCATCGAAACCACCAACGCCCATCGGCGTGATCGTGGCTTCGGCGCCACCGCAAATCATCACCTCCGCTTCACCACGCTGCACGTACCGAAAGCTTTCGCCAATCGCATGCGAACTCGAAGCGCAGGCAGAGGTGGTGGCATAATTCGGGCCTTTGAAGCCATAGCGCATGGAAATGTGACCCGGCGCAATATTGGAAATCATCATCGGAATGAAAAATGGGCTGATGCGCCTGGGGCCCTTTTCATGCAACTTGCGAGTCTCACGCTCAAAGGTTTCCATGCCGCCGATGCCTGAACCAACAATGACACCGATTGCCTCCTTGTCGATCGGTGTCTCGAGCAAGCGCGCGTCAGTAACCGCCTGCTGCGCAGCAGCCATCGCATAGTGCATAAACGTGTCCATGTGCCGGACCTCTTTTTTCCCGAGGTGGTCTTCGGCATGGAAGTTTTTGACTTCAGCGGCAATCTTGGTGTCAAAATCCCTGGCGTCGAAGCGCGTAATGTAATCGACTCCGGATTTGCCCGCCAGCAGATTTTGCCAAAATTCTTCCACCGTGTGACCGAGCGGGGAAATCACCCCCATTCCGGTAATCACGACCCGTCGTTGAGCCATGGCAACGCTTGAGAAATGATACGAGTTTTTACTAGAAATTGATTTTCGGTAAGAATTTAGCCAACTGAATGGGAGGTCATTCTGGAGGAATCTTTTTGGGTGTCGGCAACACTCAGCATAAAAAAACAAAAACCTGCCGCAGGCCAGGGATTCCTACGGAATACCAGTTGTTGTTCAGGCGGAGTTTGGACGGCTAAACTCTTACGATTTTCGGTTCTCGAACGCGAGACAACTTTACGACTCGGCCTTCTTCTTTTTCAGATATTCGATGGCCATGCCGACGGTGGTCATTTTCTCGGCGTCTTCGTCAGGAATTTCAATGTCAAATTCCTCCTCGAAAGCCATCACGAGCTCGACGGTATCCAGTGAATCGGCGCCAAGGTCTTCGATGAAACTGGCTTCCGGCGTGACCTCATTGGCATCAACACCGAGTTGATCGACAATGATTTGCTTGACTTTTTCTTCAATGTTAGCCATTTCGTTTTCGCCTCCTCCGTTTGAGTGAGTAGGGTTAATGGTGATTTCGGATTCAAAAAAGTTTAAACCGTGGCGTTTAATTTCGCCTGAACGGCCTCGTGGTGCGAGCGTTCGGTAATGCCTAAACCGATATGATAACCCTCATCCATAAAAATTTTGTCGCGAAGCTGTGACAAAGCCTCTGAGACTTCTTCTTCCTTTTCATCAGGAACGACAATATCAATCCAGGCATCCAGCTCTTCGTATCCAGGAATGCGAACATTGCTAATTTCCGCGTCAGGCGCAAGCTCCTTCGCGAGTGAAGTCAATTCACTAATAAGCCTTTCCAAGCGGCGCTTTGAAAATCGAGATTTGTGAGTAGTCATCTCGTTATAAGCTCTTCTATTTTGGTAATAAACTCACGTGTATGTACCAACAATCTTCTCGTTTTTACCACCCCGGCTCCTTCAACATCATAATGTGCTTTCAAGCGCTCATCATAAGCATGAGATAACCAAACCCCAAATTGAGGCGGATAAATATGTCGCTTGTTAATAAGCACCTCGGTAAACTTTTGCTTTAATCCACCGTGCGACCATTCTTGTTGTTTGAAGCCTTGCTGCCTCAGTGCAGCGATGGCTGCCCAAAACAGGGCATAATAACAATTAGCCGCACAACCATTATGGAGCCCTTTGTCCATCGCCAGTTCCGCTACCTGCAAGAACTCCTTCGCCCGCTCCAGCATATTGGTCGCTCCCTCCGTTGCCAATGAATCACTAAAGTGGCGCATTTGCAGACGGGCCGTCTGCGTTACGAACTAAGCCATCACCATGCCACCATCCACATTAAAAACCTGTCCTGTAATATAATCCGCATCCGGCGAAGCCAGAAACGCGACGACGCCGGCCACATCTTCCGGCGTACCCATCCTTTCAAGAGGGATTGATTTGACCAAAGCCTCTTTAGCGGCTTCCGGTAAAGCGGCGGTCATATCCGTGGTGATGAAGCCGGGCGCGATGGCATTGATTTGTATATTACGACTCGCGAGCTCGCGAGCGACAGCTTTGGTCAGGCCAATGATGCCGGCTTTGGCGGCACAATAATTGGCCTGGCCCTTGTTCCCCATGAGCGCTACAATCGAGCTAATGTTGATGATTTTGCCGCTGCGTTGCTTCATCATGATTTTGCTGGCCGCGCGGATACAATTGAAAGTGCCGGTGAGATTGGTCGCAATCACGGCATTCCACTCTTCGTCGCTCATGCGCATGACGAGATTGTCGCGCGTAATGCCGGCGTTGTTCACGAGTATGTGCAGCGCACCGAAATGATCGACGGTTCCTTTGATGAGCGCCTCAACTTGTTTTACCTCGGCAATGTTCACCTCGAAGCCGATCGCCTCGCCGCCGCTTTGGCGAATTTCACTGACGGTTTTATCAGCGCCGGCTTGGGTGGTGGCCGTGACCACTACTTTAGCGCCTTCCGCTGCCAGACGCAGGGCGATGGCTTTGCCAATGCCGCGCGAGCCGCCGGTGACAATCGCAATTTTGTCTTGGAGTTTGCCCATCTCATCCCTATCGGTTACATTCCAATTTAGGTCACGCTGGCCTGCGTCCGACTGCAAGGATTGATTAGCGCCGAAATGCAGGACAAAACTTATTTGGATTCTTTTAAAATCGCATGAAGATCATTTTCCAAGTTAGGTAAGTGGGTCTTAATGATCTGCCATACTTCTTCTGCATCTATTCCAAAATAGTCATGCGCAACAATGTTTCTAAATCCTCGAATTCTAAACCAGTCTATTTGACTATTCTCTTCAATAAATTTGTCAGAAAGCCGTGAGACCATTTCTCCAATTATGATAAAGTTCATCATTGAAGCATCAAAATCTCTCTCATTTCCGTAAAAATCATCGGCATTTTTGTAGCCAGAAGTGTATTTGGTAATCTTCTCGATCGCGTCCAAAATCGTCAGTATGTTTAGTTTATCTTTCTCAGACATAGATTACCTCTTTTAGAAGATAGCTCTTGATATAAGGCTTTATATATTTTTCTCGACAAACATCAACATCCCGTTCAAAAGAGGCTTTTAGTAAATTTTTCAACTTCATCTTTTTGCCAAAGATATCATCAGTGTCAGGCTCAAATTCTACTAATAGATCGATATCGCTATCTTCAGTTTGTTCGCCTCTTGCAAATGAGCCAATGAGGCCCAGTTTCACAATGCGAAAATCAGATTTTAACGTTTGGCGGTGATTTCGCAAAAACTCAATAACTTCATCTGTATTCAGCATCAACGTTCCTCTGTTTGGGCATGTCGAGAAAGAATCCGAGATAATAGTTGAGAATTTTAATTGAATCTCATTACTGCGCCAATATGGATTGACAGACGAGGCCGTCTGTGCGACGTCAAATTGCTTCCAACTCCACAACTTTCCCCACCGTTTTCGCCACAAAATTTTTGTTGATGCGTTTCAAGAGTCCGGCCAAAACATTGCCGGGCCCGACTTCATAAAATTGTGTTGCACCATCCGCGATCATGTTTTCGATGATTTCGACCCAACGCACCGGGCTGGTGAGCTGCTCATCCAATCGTTGCCGCAATTCCTCGACATTTTGAGTCGGTTTGGCAGTAACATTCAAATAAATCGGGCAAGTTGCTTCCCGAAAATGCACCTGGTGCAAGCTTGCGCGCAAGCCGTCGCGCGCGCTGGCCATCAACGGTGAGTGAAAAGCGCCGCCAACAGCGAGTTGTTTTACTATTTTTGCGCCTTTGGCTTTCGCAATAGCCATGGCCTGTTGCACGCCGGCAACGGAGCCGGAGATGGCAATTTGTCCGGGCGAATTAAAATTGGCTGCACAAACAATTCCTGCGCTCGAGGCTTCCTGACATATCGCCTCGACTTCGACAGGTTCGAGGCCGACAATTGCAGCCATGGTTCCGGGATTTTCCACACCGGCGCGCTGCATCAATTCCCCGCGTCGCTTGACCAGTGTCAAAGCGTCTTCAAAATCAAGCACGCCGGCGGCAAAGAGAGCAGAATATTCTCCCAAACTGTGGCCGGCGACCATGTGCGGAACGATTCCCTTTTCCGCGAGCAAGCGAGTCACGATCGCGCTGTGAATGAAAATAGCCGGCTGCGTGATGTCAGTTTGGGTCAGCTTCTCTTCCGGGCCGAAAAAGCAAATTTGCTGAATGTCGAAGCCGAGAATCACATTAGCCCGTGCAAACAGCTCACGCGCCAGCGAAAATTTCTCGTAAAGATCTTGGGCCATGCCGACATATTGTGAAGCCTGGCCGGGAAATATGAATGCGCGACGGTCGCTCATCTTCAGAGTAATTCACCTCAACTCTTCAAAAACTGACTGGAGGTCTGGCGGACATGATCAAAACTGTATGATTGCCGAGCCCCAGGTGAACCCAGCGCCGAATGCGACAATCAGGCAGCGCTCGCCGGATTTCAGCCGGCCCTTTTCGAGCGCTTCATTCATGGCAATCGGAATCGAGGCGGCAGAAGTGTTGCCGTAATCCTGGACATTGACGTAAACTTTTTCCATGGGCAGGCCGACACGCTTGGCGGTGGCGGTAATGATGCGCATATTGGCCTGATGGGGGATCAATAAATCGATATCGTTGCCTGTGAGATTATTCCTTGCCAGAATATGTTCCGCGGCATCTCCCATGGCGGTGACGGCATATTTAAAAACCTCGCGGCCTTCCATGCGTAAAAACATCATGCGTTCGGACAAGGCAACATCGGGCGGAACTTTGGTGCCGCCGCCCGGCATGCACAGCAGGCTGGTCAAGCGACCATCGCTTTTCATGAAGGTATCGATGATGCCGCGTTTGCCGTCGCTGGGGCCGAGGACGGCTGCTCCGGCAGCATCACCAAACAGCACGCAGGTTGCGCGATCGGTCCAATCCGTGATCCGGCTGAGTAATTCACCACCAATGACGAGCACGTGTTGCGCCTTTCCGGAGGCGATCAAGCCATCTGCCAGCGCGAGGCCGTAAATAAAGCCTGAGCAAGCCGCAGCGATGTCAAACGCCGCCGCATTCTCAGCGCCCAAAATTTCCTGAACATAACAAGCAGTCGCAGGGAAGGTGACGTCACCCGTGACCGTGCCAAGGATGATGGCATCGAGTTTTCCGGCTGGCAATTGCGCGGCTTGCAGGGCGGCACGACCAGCGGCAGCACAAAGCGCGGAGGTGGTATCTTGTTCCTCGGCGATGTAACGCCGTTCAATACCGGTACGCTCGCGAATCCACTCATCGGTGGTCTCCACCATTTTTTCCAAATCGAAGTTGGTCAACACCCGCCGGGGAACGGCCCGGCCGGTGCCGAGAATCATCGAATTAAACTTCCGGTTCGACAACTTTCACTCCATTGAATATTTGCAGCTCTTGGCCGATGATCTGAGTGATGCCTTCCGATACCATCTTCTTGGCCTCGCGGATGGCATTGCGAATCGCTTTCGGCGTGGAGCCTCCATGACAAATAATGCAAACGCCGTTGATCCCCAGCAATGGCGCACCGCCGTACTCTTCATAGTCAAAAATTTTGCGCAAACCGGCAAAGGTCGGCTTCAACAAAAAAGCGCCGATCTGGCGAAATATTTGCTTGCCAATCTGGCGTTTGATGTGATGCCGAAACACGCCGCCGAGACTTTCTGCAAACTTGAGAATGACATTTCCCACGAAACCATCGCACACAACCACATCGGCGCTGCCCTTCAAAATATCCCGGCCTTCGACATTGCCGATAAAGTTGACCTGGCTCTGTTCGAGCAGGCGATAGGCTTCACGCGTCACTTCGGTTCCTTTCGAGCGTTCCTCACCATTACTCAGCAAAGCGACCTTGGGTGATTCGATGCCGATGACGCGGTTCATGAAGATGCTGCCCATCATTCCAAATTGCACGAGGTGGAGTGATTTGCAATCGACATTGGCGCCGACATCGATCAGCATGGTCACACCATAACCGTTGGGGATCAGCGAACCGATTCCCGGCCGCTTCACCCCGCGGATGCGTCCCAACTCCAACAGGCTGGCGGCCATGGCTGCTCCGGTGTGTCCGGCACTGACAATGGCATCGACCTTGCCTTCGCGATGGAGACGGGCAGCCACGAGAACGGAGGCATCTTTCTTCTTTTTCAAGGCGATCGTGGGAACATCACTCATCTCGATTTTTTCGGAAGCATGGTGGATGGAAAAATGCGCCTTATCACCGCGTGTCAACAAGGGGTGCCGGCTGATTTCCTGCTCGAGCCGCACCCGATCGCCGACGAAAACGATTTCCAATGCACCGGCGGCATATTTTGCGGCTTCCAGACCTCCTTGCACGAGTGCAGCCGGTGCATTATCTCCTCCCATGGCATCCAAAGCAATGCGCATATCCGGTTTCCAAAATTCAAAAATACACGTGTGGTCCATGCTGCCCGCCAAACCTCGAACGATTTTGCGGGCAATCTTTTAACGCAACGTTTACCTTTGCATTTTTCCTTCAGAGGTGGTTACCCACAACTCGGCGCCGTCCGTGATGGTTGAAAACGCAATTAGCGCTCGCGTGGCAGAAAAACGGACCGGTCGCCGTAGTAACCGCAGTTAGGGCAAGCACGATGCGGTAATTTCGGCTGGCGACAATTGGAACAAGCAACCACGTTTGGTGCTGATAGCTTCCAGTGCGTCCGCCGTTTATCACGACGGGTACGCGAATGTCTTCGTTTGGGATTTGGCACGACTATTCCTCTTTTACATGTTGAAAAAATACTTGAAACTTCGATTCTTCAAAACCAACAGAAAAAACCGAGTCACTTTGATTAAATGCAAAATTTGAGTCACAACAACTGGCGCAGTGCTTCCCACCTTGAATCAGCCGGAGGCGCGGCACACCGGCAAGCTTCTTCATTCAAATTGACACCACACCCGGCACACAGCCCGCGGCAATCCTCCGAACAAAGCAATTTCATCGGAATGGCGAGCAAAAGTGTGTCACGAAGATCATCGGTGATATCGATCTCCTTCGCGTCGGGCTCAATCAGGTGAATCTCATCATGTTTACTCATCCCCACCAACGCTTCATCACTCGAAAACAGAACATGGGATTCGCCGAGTAAAGACAGCTCAAAATCGCTCGCACAGCGATCACAAACAAAGCGGCCGGTGGCATAAACACTGCTTTTCACAAAATAATGAGGAGCGCGCTGTTCGATTTCCACCTGAACCTTGACCTTCTCGCGCAGATTCGGGTGATTCTCGATACCGAGCTCTGCCAGCTCCTCCACGAAGCTCAGTGTGTTCAGCCCTTCGGAAAGTTGTGTGAGCGAAATCTTCATATCCAAGCTACCGACTAAAGGGTAATGAAAAATTTATGAAAGAAAGCATTTTAAGTCAAGATAAAAATCGCAAGCATGCGCATATCGCGCTTTAGCGCTCTCGTTCACCTTGACGGTAACGATCCACCCAAAAGCCGGACTCCAGCAGGCCTGCCAATTGGGAGGCCATTTGTTCAGCCTCGGTTTGCGTGGCGAAACGTCCGACGCGGACACGATGCCAAATCCCGTCTTTAGTTGGGATATAAGCACTTTGGATGTAGACATCAAAGCCTTTCTCAATATACCGTTGTGCATCTTGTTCGGCCCGGCGGCGTGTTCTCCAAGACGAAACCTGTACGGTATATTTGCCTTCCTCTGTTGTCACCACTTGCGGTGGAGGTTGACTTCTGGGTATAAGCGGCGGCTCAGCCAACAGGTCATCAGCCGTGGTATCAGATGGCAGCAGTTGCATCGTTTGCGGTGCCGGTTTTTCTGCCTCCCTTTTCTTCCACAACATCCAGCCCAACAACCCTGCGATTCCCACGATCAACACCAGCCCAAACCACAACATCCGCCTATTTCCGTTCGCCATGATAGCTCTCCTTGAATAAAACGATATGATCACTCACTGCTTGGCATGGCTCATTGGGTACAGATTTTCATCATCACCAGCTACAGGCCCGCGCAATAAGGAACCATTACAAGCTGAATTATGGCGTTTCAATCAACTCTTTGTTGGAAAAAAAGAAAGCGACTTCGATGCGGCCATTTTCCGGAGAGTCCGAGCCGTGCACAACGTTATTTTGTTTGCTCGTCGCAAAATCCCTTCGAATTGTGCCTGGGGCTGCCTCGGCGGGATCGGTGGCGCCGATAAGCTGGCGAAAGTCCGCCACGGCATTTTCCTTTTCCAGCGCCAGCACGACCACCGGACCGCTCGACATAAAGTTCACCAGGTCGTGATAAAATCCACGTGCCTGGTGAACTTCGTAAAACTTTCCTGCAACCTGCGGTGTCAGCCGAACCATTTTCATTCCCAAAATGCGAAATCCAGCGGCTTCGATGCGGTCCAGGACTTTGCCCATTTTTTTCGCTGCCACACAATCGGGTTTGAGAATTGCGAGGGTACGCTCCAAGATTGAATCTCCTTTCAAATTCATTTGATCCGTGGTCAATGCCAAACTTTCGCCGGGCAAACATTAGCGGCGTTTGTTGGTTTTTCGCGGCACCTTTTTCGTTTCATTTCTTCTTTGGGTCGAAGACGTCTTGACCGCAAAAACCTTCCTGGATTTGCCCAGAGCTTTCTCCATCATCACGCCGATTTCTGCCGGGCTTTCGCAGACGTATGCACCAGCCTTGCGCAGGGCTTCCATTTTTTCTGCGGCCGTGCCTTTGCCGCCGGCAATGATGGCGCCGGCATGTCCCATGCGTCGGCCCGGCGGCGCGGTGCGGCCGGCAATGAAGGCCACCACCGGTTTGTCGAAATATCTCTTGATATAAGCCGCGGCTTCGTCCTCCGCGGTGCCGCCGATTTCACCAATCAACACCACGGCTTCGGTGCCGTCATCTTCGGCAAAGAGCTTGAGCAAATCCACAAAGTTGGTTCCCGGGACCGGATCGCCGCCGATGCCGATGCAAGTGGATTGACCGATGCCGAGATCAGAAAGTTGTTTCACCGCTTCATAGGTCAATGTCCCACTGCGCGAAATGACGCCGACGCGGCCGGGTTTGTGAATGAAACCCGGCATGATGCCGATCTTGCATTTTCCTGGCGAGATGATGCCCGGACAATTCGGGCCGATCATGCGCACGCCGGTTTTGTTCAGCAACGCTTTCACCGTCAACATGTCAATCGTGGGAATGCCTTCGGTGATCGTCACGATTACCGGCACACCTTCGGAGGCGGATTCCATGATCGCATCTGCAGCAAACGGCGGTGGAACAAAAATCGCCGCCGCATTGGCACCGGTATTTTTGACGGCCTCGGCGACCGTGTTGAAAATGGGCACGGTATCATTAAATTTTTGCCCGCCTTTCCCTGGCACCACTCCGGCAACGACTTTGGTGCCGTATTCCATCATTTGGGTCGTATGAAACGAGCCCTCGCCGCCGGTAATGCCCTGCACCAGCACGCGAGTCTTTTTATCAATGAGAATACTCAAATCTTCCTCCTCTTTTCATTTTCATCCATTCAAATTCGTTCATAATCACTTTCACTTCGCAAACTTATGGCTTCTTTCGAAATCGCATACTCGACATTCTTTTTCTTCTCCGGCTTGGCGAAGCTTTCGTCATAAGAATGTCTTCAAGATACCAGTATCGCTATACATGCTAATTGCCCTTTCAGCATCTTGAATTGTTACGCTGTGTTCATGCAGTTTTTGTGTGAAGAGAGGATGTGAACGTACGAGCACAAAGTCACGCCGAACATTTTCAACATGTTTATCTACTTCCAGCTCATCGCCCTCTCATTCTTCTCACAATTGAGCTGACTGCACTAAGTTACGCCCGAACCGCCGCCACCACTTTCTCTGCCGCATCCTTGAAACTGCTGGCAACGATCAGCGGCAGGCCGGAGTCATGAAGCAATCTGGCTGCTTCTTCGGCGTTTGTGCCTTCGAGGCGAACGACGAGCGGCACGTTGATTTGCACATTCTTTGCCGCTTGAATCACACCAGTGGCGATGCGGTCGCAGCGCACGATGCCGCCAAACACATTGATGAGCACCGCCTTGACGTTTTTATCAGAGAGTAAAATACGGAAGCCATTCTCGACGGTTTCTGCGCTGGCGCCACCACCGACATCGAGAAAGTTCGCCGGCGAGCCACCCGCGAGTTTGATGATATCCATGGTTGCCATCGCCAAACCGGCGCCATTGACCATGCACCCAACATCCCCATCGAGCTTGATATAATTCAGGTGATATTTCGAGGCTTCGACCTCCAGCGGCGCTTCTTCGGAAATATCGCGCAATGCCGCATATTCCGAATGGCGATACAAAGCATTGTCATCGAAATTGATCTTGGCATCGAGCGCCAACACCTGCCCATCCGTTGTCACCACCAGCGGGTTGATCTCAGCGAGGGAGCAATCGGATTCAACATAAGCTTTGTACAGTGCCTGGAAAAACTTCACCGCATTTTTGAAAGCCTCTCCTTCCAGGCCGAGACCAAAAGCGAGCTTGCGCGCCTGTGAAGGCCGGAGACCGGTGAGCGGATCAATGTACTCCTTCAAAATTTTCTCGGGAGTTTCCGCCGCGACTTTCTCAATTTCGACGCCGCCTTCGGTACTGGCCATCATCACCAACTGTGAAACCGCACGGTCGAGCACAATGCCGACATACAGTTCCCGGGCAATGTTCAAACCCTGCTCGACCAACACTTTGTTGACACGTTTGCCTTCGGGCCCGGTTTGATGCGTGACAAGCTGCATGCCAATCATGTTTTTGGCAATTTCATAGGCTTCGTCCGGATTCTTGGCGACTTTGATGCCGCCGCCCTTGCCGCGGCCGCCGGCATGAATTTGTGCCTTGACGACAACCGTTCCACCGCCCAATTCATGGGCAATCATCCCGGCTTCTTCAGCCGTGCTGGCGACTTTGCCTTGCGGCACCGCCACGCCAAATTTACGCAAAATTTCCTTGCCTTGATATTCGTGAATCTTCAAAGGGTATCCTCCTCAAAATTATTTCGTGTTATTCAAAAACGAAACGTAGTATTCTTCCATATTCACAAAATCTCCACCATCGGCATCTCCGGCGACGCCGGATTCGGTATCAGCTTTCTGCTTTTGGCATCGATCAATAAATCAAGAACTTCAAGAATCACTTGTCCGACTAAGGGAGATGCACCAGTCGGTTCGGCGAGGACATCAAAATTGCCAACACGTCCTAGCAATTCAACTTCGACAACGCCGTAAACGGATTTATCTTCGACATGATTATTGGCATAACGCACTTTCACCTCCCGATTCTTTCGCAACGCTAATTGATCGACAATATCCTGCGGCAGTGCCAACATGGTCGCACCGGAATCAATGACTGCATCAACCTCGACAGACTTTGATGGGTCAAAGACATTGGTGAGTTTAATTTTTTCCATAACTTTGCCCATTGTAAATCTCCCTTCCAACCAAAGAATATCAAGCTGCCTCGTTTCTATTGCACCTCTACCGGCAGAACTCGAGGTTATTCAACTTCCAATGTCAATAAATTTAATGGAACAAAACGAAAACCATTTCCTACGGCAAACTCGGCATAGTCCATTCCGACATCGACGAGCTTGGCTGCGCCATCATTCGCAGATGATTTTTTGATAACGAAAACCCACTGTGGGAATTCGGAAGCCGGCGAGCTCACCAAATCGCCTTTTTTGCCGACGTAACCGCGCAGGAATTCTGCATACGTTTTCATATCTCAAAACAAGTCCATCACGAACTTGCCTTCATGCGCCGGATTCGGGATGATGGTTTGGCTCTTGGAATCAACCACGAAATCAAGACCTTCCAGCGCGAGATAGCCAACCAGCGGTGGCGCGTCTTCAGGAAATTCCATGACGTCAACACTGCAAGTCCGGCCAAGTACTGTAAGATGCGCGCCATGATAAATTCCCCGATCGACAGGTCCATTGGCCGTCGTTGCCCGGCGCGTATCAAAAACATCAGACCCAAAAGATCGATGTTGGATTTGGGCAGACAAAGCAGTGTCGTACCAGTATCCACTAACGCCTCAATTTCAAGGCGGTGCACCTGATTTTCAGAAATTTCGCCTGCCCTTGCACGAATGCTATCTGCAAGATTTTCGACTTGAATTTTTACCATGGTTCGCCCATATTTACCTCTCACTCGATTTCCCAATTCGACGGCTGACCGTCCAGACTCGTTTAAAAGGCACTGCGCTCTTCGCACTATGCGCTCAGCTCAATCACCGTCCCGGTCTTGCCCTGCATCGCCGCAGCCAACATTTCGATCGAAGTGATCATTGCCCGCTGGCCACCACTTTCGAGAAAATTAATCGCGCCGCGTATCTTCGGTCCCATACTGCCAGCCGGGAATTGACCTTCGGCAAGATATTGCTTTGCTTCGGCAATGGTCATGTGATCAAGCCAGCGCTGGGACGGCTTGGCGAAATCAATTGCGACTTTTTCCACGGCGGTCAAAATTACCAGTTCGTCTGCCCCGATGTCACGCGCCAAAATTGCTGCGGATAAATCCTTGTCAATTACTGCATTGATGCCTTCAAGGCGTTCTTCCCGGTCAAGATAAACCGGAATACCTCCCCCTCCGGCGGCAATGACGATTCGATCATTTGCCACCAGTTCATTGATGATATGCTTCTCGACAATCTCCACCGGTTCCGGGGAGGGCACCACTCGACGCCAGCCACGGCCACGATCTTCTTTCAAAATCCAGCCGTACAAATGCCGCAACTCTTCCACCTTTTCCTGTGGATAGACCGGCCCGACAAACTTGGTGGGGTTTTTGATCGAAGGATCATCCGGCCGCACCACCACTTGCGTGATCAGCGTCACCACTTCCTTTTGAATGCCACGGCGGTGCAACATGTTCTGCAGCGATTGTTGAATCATGTAGCCCATGCCGCCCTGCAAATCCGCCACGATCACGCCCAAGGGTAGCGGCGGAGCCAAATGCCGCGTGGCCTCGACACGAATCAGCGCATTGCCAACTTGCGGGCCGTTGCCATGCGTCAGCACCACACGCCAACCCTGCTCGATCAACGCCACCACGCCCACCAAGCTGCGCCGGGTGTTGGCGAATTGCTGGTAAATATTCCCCTCTTCAAATTCACGTGTGATCGCATTGCCACCGAGGGCAATGACGATGGTTTTTCGATCCATGGAATTATCTTACGGGTTTGCCCGTAGGTAGTACAACTCGAATACGCGCAGCCACAGGTATCGCCCAGTTATCGACCTTCAAGCAAATCGCGTTAAAAAGTCGGCCAAGGTCGGCTGTCCGATTTCCTGGAGCTCATATGTCACGCGCGTTGCCGGCTTGTTGAGTTTCATGAGCCGGCGCAAATCAACCGGTGTGGCAATAACCACGGCGTCGCAATCCGTGGCGTTGATCGTTGCTTCCAAATCGCGAATTTGTTTTTCGCCATAGCCCATGGCCGGCAAAATCGTGCCGATGGCGGGATAGATTTTGAAAACGTCTACCAAACTCCCTTTCAGGAATGGCCGTGGGTCAACGATCGCCTTTGCCCCGAATTTTTGGGCGGCAACAAAGCCGGCACCGATGCTCATTTCTCCATGTGTCACTGTCGGCCCGTCTTCGATGCACAACACCCGTTTGCCACGAATGAGGCTGAAATCTTCGACAAAAATCGGTGATGCCGCATCGACAATTTCTGCATGAGGGTTGTTGGCGCGGATGGCCTCGCGCACGCACTCAATATCTTCGGGTTTGGCATTCGCCTCTTTGTTGATCACCACCACGTCTGCCATGCGCAAATTCGTCTCGCCGGGGTGATAGCGGGTCTCATGGCCGGGCCGCAGCGGATCCGTAACCACAATATGCAAATTGGGTTTGATAAACGGTGTGTCATTATTGCCACCGTCCCACAGAATAATATCCGCTTCGGATTGCGCGCGTTCAAGAATTGCCGCGTAATCGATCCCGGCATAAACGATTGTACCCATATTCAGATGCGGCTCGTACTCCTCTCGCTCTTCGATGGTGCAACGATTTTTATCCAAATCTTCAAGACTGCCAAAGCGCTGCACGGCTTGAGCCGCAAGATCCCCGTATGGCATCGGATGACGAACCGCCACCAATTTCTTCCCCATATTTTTTAAAATCTTCGCCACGCGGCGTGTGGTTTGGCTTTTGCCACAGCCGGTTCGCACGGCACAAATCGCCACCACCGGTTTTTTGCTTCTGAGCATCGTGGCCGTCGTGCCGATGAATTTGAAAGAGGCGCCGGCGGCCAATACCGTACTCGCCCTGTGCATCACATACTCATGCGAGACATCGCTATAAGCAAAAACGACCTCGTCAATTTTTTCCTCATGAATCAGTCGAACCAGTTCACGCTCGTGGTAAATCGGAATCCCTTTGGGATAGAACTTGCCGGCGAGATGTGCCGGATAACATCTGCCTTCGATATCTGGTATTTGCGTGGCAGTAAAACAAACCACTTCATATTTATCATTATCGCGATAGCAAGTATTGAAATTATGAAAATCGCGCCCTGCGGCGCCCATGATGAGAACGCGTGTCCGAACCATGTCATCCTCTCCAAGATGGAATGCAAAGTCTGCCTGAGACTGATGTTCTTTATTATTCAAACCAACTATAAAATATAACAGGAATCGGCATTAGTTGCAAGGGCTTTGTTTTCTGTTATCTGATTAAGTTCCTGTTTTTATAAGCTGAGGCTGCGGTCACGTTTGGTTATCCATTTAGTTCAAAAATGCCGTTAACTTAACACCTTGATTAATCACGGTGTTGGTGAGAAACAATTGTTCCGATTAACCCTGTACGGGCGTAGCCGTTTCAGCGATTTTGCTAATTTGATTGAATAACCACACCGGCCCCGATTTCTCGCCTGAAGATATCAATCAACATTTCCACAAGAAACAAAAGCATGAACAACAATAAATGCATTGCAATGAAAGAAAAACTTGCCTTTTGTATGGAAATGTTTTATATTCAATCCATTCGGTAAAGGGTTACTTCATGTTCCTTTACACTGGCTCGGCGAGAGTCGCCACTCTCATCGAGCTTTTTTTATAGAGTGGATGTGTGGAGTCGAAATCGTGAATGTCATACACACTGCCCAACTAAAAATTTTGTCTTCCTGGACGTACGTGCTTGTGCCGCAGGAGCGGATAAGCCAGACGTCCTCCCCACCTGATTGCTAACCTGTACTCAACCAATTGCAAACTATATCGACTTTTTGAAACTGTAGCGTGTACCAAACCACTTACAGTCACAGGAAAACCCGCATCTCGATATGCATCTCTCGAGGTAGAATATGAAATTACTCTTTGACGTCAAATACCCTTTGCGTTGTTCCAAACCTTTTCAACGTTTACCGGAATTGGCTTATAATTTGTGGTGGAGTTGGCATCCGGAAGCACAGGCATTGTTCGAGCAGATTGATGCCAAGCACTGGCGCCGGTATCACAATCCAGTCAAATTACTCTGCGAGCGTGGCGCCGCCTTACGCCGACTTGCGCACGAATCAAATTTTGTCATTGCGTATGAAAAAATTATCGAAGAATTCGATGATTATATGAACAATTCGAATACCTGGTATGCGCGTACTTATCCCCAATATCAGGAATCTCCGATTGCGTATTTCTGTGCCGAATTTGGTTTCCACGAATGCCTGCCCATTTATTGTGGCGGCCTCGGTGTTTTGGCTGGAGATCACACCAAATCCGCCAGCGATCTGGGCATTCCCTTCGTTGGCATCGGGTTGCTTTACAAAAATGGTTACTTTACCCAACGCCTGGATGCGCAAGGTAATCAACTGGCCGAATATCCAAAACTTGATCCTGCCAGCATGCCGGTGTTGCCCCTACGCCGGGGCAACGGCAAACGGTTGCAGCTTACGATCGAGCTGGCAGGCCGGCGCGTTGCGGCGCAATGCTGGGTTGTCAATGTCGGCAGAGCGCAAGTGATTTTGCTGGATGCGGATCTTGCACACAACAAGCCGAAAGATCGAAAACTGACAATGCAGCTCTATGGCGGTGATCGTGAAGTCCGTATTGCGCAGGAAATCCTTCTGGGAATGGGTGGTGTGCTCGCTTTGCGAGCCCTCGGCATTACTCCAGGCGTCTGGCATTTGAACGAGGGTCATGCTGCCTTTGTGTGTTTTGAGCGACTGCGCGAGTTGATGCGGAATAAAAAGCTGGATTTCGATCATGCCTTGGAAGCAATTACGGCAAGCACGGTTTTTACGACGCATACGCCGGTGGCAGCCGGCAATGAGGCGTTCAGCTTGCCGCTGATGGACAAGTATTTTCGCCATTTCTGCAAACAGAGTGGCATCGAGTTGTCACGTCTGTTGAATCTGGGGCTGCAGTCTGACGATCAAGGCTACAAATTCTTCAGCATGACGGTGCTGGCCTTGCGACTCTCGGGCGCCAGCAATGCCGTAAGCCAGTTACATGGAAAAGTTTCGCGTGCTTTGTGGAAACATCTCTGGCCGGATATTCCCGAATCCGAATCGCCGGTTACCTCGATAACCAACGGCGTTCGTGCGGATACCTGGATTGCTCCGGAAATGGCCGAACTATTCAATCGCCATCTGGAGGGAAACTGGCGTGCGCATCTTGACGATCCCCAATACTGGCAAAACATCAGCACGATTCCGGATCAGGAGCTTTGGCGTATTCATCAACTTTTGAAAGCCCGCTTGATTGATTTTGCACGGCAGCGCTTGGTGCAACAGCTCAAACGTCGTGGCGCTTCACAGCAAGAGATCGAGGCTGCCGCAACGGTTTTAAATCCGGAAGCGTTGACCATTGGTTTTGCGCGACGGTTTGCTTCCTATAAACGCGCAGATTTGATATTTAGCGATGTCAAGCGCCTGGAAAAATTGGCCAACCATGCCAAACAGCCGATACAAATCATCTTTGCCGGCAAGGCGCATCCGCAAGATCGAGAGGGGCAGGAAATTTTGCGTCGGGTTTATCAGATGACACAACGCAAAAGCTTGAAGGGCAAAGTGATTTTACTTGAAGATTATGACATGAATGTGGGCCGGCACCTCGTGCAAGGTGTTGATCTATGGCTGAACACTCCCAGACGACCGTTGGAGGCGAGCGGCACCAGCGGCCAGAAAGTGCCTTTGAATGGCGGTATCAACTGCAGCATTCTTGACGGTTGGTGGACCGAGGGCTATAATGGCGAAAACGGTTGGGCCTTTGGCGAGGAAATGCCAGGTGCCAACGAAGTGGAACAGGATCGTGCCGATGCGCGTGCGCTCTATGAAGTTCTGGAAGAGGAAATTATTCCGGCTTTTTACCACCGTCCCGATTCTCCCTCGCGACAACAAACCGGAGGTCGGAATCAGGGGCCGCCACCGCAATGGATCAAAAAAATGAAGGCTTCGATGGCCACGCTAATTCCACAGTTCAACACCGAGGTCATGGTCAGAAATTATGTGGAAAAACTCTATGTGCCGACGATGCACCGCAATGAATTTTTCGAGAGCAACCATTTTGCCACCGCCGCAGAAGTGGTGAGGATTAAAGAACGACTGCGGGGAAATTGGCCGTTGGTGCACGTCACCCACGTCGAAATTGCGACACCGCGTGCCACGAGAAGGCGAACCAATCGGAATGGCCGCCCCTGCAACGGAAAATTGGAAATTTCAGCCGGTGTCTATCTCGGCGAACTGGATCCGAATCTCGTGCAGGTGGAAGTTTATTCCATTGAATCCCGGCGCAACGGCACTCCAGAGACAATCAAAACGACCCCAATGCAAATTGTTCATTGTAATGGTGACGGTGTTTGCTACTATCAGCTCAAACTGGCGCAAAAAATGACCGGTGCCCGGCAATGCCGTATTCGCGTGTTACCCCGACATCCGGCATTGCGCCACAAACATGAACTGGGTTTGATTCACTGGCGGGATCTCAAGTGAGACAACGAGCCTGACTGCCAGCAAAGCCATTTTCTCTGTTCTTCGTTCGGTTGAAATAAAAAAAGGCCCGAGTCTTTCAACCCGGACCTCTTGGCTGTGAGGGGGAGCCACAAACTTTATGTGAAACACTGCACTCGTTTCACGAAAAACGCGTCCGACCAAGCGCCTTCGTTGATTTCTGGCAAACGTCACTGTTCGCCATTGGTCAGAAATGTTCTGTGGCTTGTTGATGCCACGCGTTTCGACCGGACGCGAATTCCATGTCGGCCGCAAGGCCGAAACCCATGCTTCCTGCAGGGTGCTTCCCTGGGAGTAACATCCATGTTTGCTCACGGGAGGCAAGTTCTCATTAAGACCGCTCAGCTCCTGCTCGATCTTAATGAACGCTAACTCATCATTCTGGCCCTTACCAAAGCAAGAGGCATGCCAAAAGCAGAAATCCGCGAAGGCAAATCTCAGCCCCCCAAATGCTGATCTAAATTGTGAAAACAAAGCAGGTTGAAACTTTGTGGCCATTGGGAGAGATACTGACAATTTCGTAATTATGCCTGGAAAGTGTATCAAGTTGGATTCCAATTTCAAATTTGAATTCCAAAAATGACATCAGAAAACACCGGCTTCAAATTTGAATTTGCCTTCTCTATTTCACCCAGATCAGGGTGATTCCCGGATTACCCATTCCCAGATCGGTATCGTCAATTTGGCCACATTCTTGTCGCAGTGCCTGGGTGTCGTCATCAAAAAGGTCATAGTTTTCGCCGTCAATGATGGCACGGAAGCGCCGGCGAAATTGAAAAGCCCAGTTTCGAACCGTCTCTTTGGTGATCCCGCCTCGGCCGTGGCTGCCATAACCGTGAATGACCTTGATGACGCGCAGGGTGGAGGAATTTCTTACCTTTGCATGCGCCGCATTCAACTCAGCTTCGACTTGCGCGGATGATCGGGGCGGATGGGCAACGTCAATCGAAAAAATATAATTTGCACTCATACATGCCTGATCGCAGAATTTGAGGTTGAACGCAATGCGAGGGAGGATGAAAAAGTGAGAGGCCCTGAGAAGCAAGAACGAGATGCCTGCCTCCTTCCGCTTTCACCATCTCTTTGTGCAGCAATCTATTTTTAGCACAACAGACTCAAAAATAAATTAGTCTGGGAAAGAATCCCTGTCAAGCACAAAAAGCAGGGGTAAATATTTTTATTTCACCATCATCACCCGGCGCACGATTTGCGCCCAGGTCCTGGATTGGTTCATGCGATAGCGCAAGCGCACGATGCAGAAGCCGGTGTTCAATTCAATCCCCTCGCGATTTCTGCCGTTCCACATTACCTCATGACATCCGGCTGCAAACGGACCTGTCATTAATTCCCGTACTTCACGGCCGGTCAAATCAAAAATGGACAATTGAATATCGGCCGGCTGTGGCAACTCAAAGCATATCCTTGTGAAAGCATTGAAGGGATTGGGATAATTATATAATGCAATTTCCGAGGGGATCAGTTCTTCCGGCCGTAGCACCGACTGGCACTCGGCTGCGGGTTTGCCCGACGCGAGGCTGCTGTTACGCAACGGCCCGCTTTCCTCGGCGCCGCGATTGGTCTCCGGGACATGCGTACCATCGAAATAATTTTCATAGCCAAGATACCATGTGCCACCGGCGGCCGGTTTGCCAAAAGTCAGCGTGGTTGAATAGGGAACGGTTTTGCCGCCAGCCAGGTTTACAGTCTGTCCACAGACACGTCCAAGATAAATGTACTGCTTCGTATTGTCCAGGCGTACATAAGGATTGACCATGTAATCATCGTCACCAACTCCGTAAAGCAAGTCCGCGGTGGCGCGAACTTGCAACTGCGTCGCATTGTGCTCCGTGACCACGATCGTGATAACGGCTTCGTCAAAGCTGTTGGCGCCGGCATTGGGATCGGACTGCCACGTAAAGGTGCCGATGAGACCGGAAACGGTTCGGGGCAAAGTCCGAAAAGTAAAGTCGGCGGAAACTGCCTGATTCCCGGCCGCGTCTTTCGAGAGGACACGATAATGGTAGGTGGTATCGGGTGTCAACTGTGCCAACATAACGGAATGAGAAGTAACGAGCATGGTGTCCATCGACGCAAACATGCCGTAACTGGTGGTCAATCCATATTCCACTTGCGAATCAGCGGCCTCGTCAGTGATCCATGTGATCATTGCAGAGGTTGAAGCCAAATTTGTTGCAGTGACACTCGAAATCACGGGTGCTGTGGTATCCGGACGATCGCCACCGCCACGCAACGGTCCGCTTTCTTCGGCGCCACGATTGGTCTCCGGAATGTGCGAGCCATCGAAATAATTTTCGTAGCCAAGATACCATGCGCCACCGGCGGCCGGTTTGCTAAAAGTCAGCGTGGTTGAATAGGGAACGGTTTTGCCGCCAGCCGGGTTTACAGTCTGTCCACCGATACGCCCAAGATAAATGTACTGCTTCGTGTTGTCCAGGCGTACATAAGGATTGACCATGTAATCATCGTCACCAACTCCGTAAAGCAAGTCCGCGGTGGCGCGAACTTGCAACTGCGTCGCGTTGAGCTCCGTGACCACGATCGTGATCACGGCTTCGTCAAAGCTGTTGGCGCCGGCATTGGGATCGGACTGCCACGTAAAGGTGCCGACGAGACCGGAAACGGTTCGGGCCAAAGTCCGAAAAGTATAGTCGGCGGAAACTGCCTGATTCCCGGCCGCGTCCTTCGAGAGGACACGATAATGGTAGGTGGTATCGGGTGTCAATTGTGCCAATGCAACGGAATGAGAAGTAACGAGCATGGTGTCCATCGACGCAAACATGCCGTAACTGGTGGTCAATCCATATTCCACTTGCGAATCGCTGGCCTCATTCGTTGCCCAGATAATTGTGGCGGATGAGGAAGTGATATTTGTCGAACCAACCGAAGTGATGACCGGCGGTACGGTGTCTGTGCCGACGGTCACATACGCCGCGAATCCCGATCCCGGCGGTGTGACAGGAACAGCAGAGCTGGCGGAATCGGAAAAAGTGGTGCTCCACCGGCCCTGCCGGGTGTCAAACCATTGCCCTCTGATTTGGCCGAGGGCATCTGAAAGATCAATTGTGAAAGGATCTGGATTGTCGACATAAACGACGTAGGCGACACCAGGGTTCCCGGCCAGCCAGCGGGATTTGCCGAGAGAATCAAACCGTGTAAACTTCCACCACTCGATCGTATATCTGCCGTTGTTCGTCCAGAAATTTTTGAGAATCTTCATGTACGTGGCACCGGCCGAGTACAAATTTTCCGGCGTCATGCTCGCATTGTAGTGGTATGTAGCCGCATTCCCGTAGACGAAAAAGCCGCCGCGCATGACAATTTCCCAGACATCCTGGCGCACCTCGTCTGCGGATTGACGGCCTTCGTAACCGAACTCGGCATTGATCACCGGTTTGTGGTATCGCCGGTCACTGGTGATCTGTGCCGGATTGGAAGTTTGCTCATAGATCGTCGTGTGCCATGCCGCATTGCCAAAATCATCCGCACTCGTATTGATGGTGTGGGTCGTAATCGGATGATCATAGGGATCGTTGGCTTTGAGAAACTCGCCGATATGATTATGCCCACCGGGCGGTTCCGCTTCCTCATACTCGCCAGCAGTGATCCAGATGACATTGTAAGCAGCATAACGATTGATCAAGTATTGAATATAGCGGTCGACTTGCGCTGGCGTGGAAAATTGTTGCCATCCTTCATCGGCCCAAGCCAAAAGAAGGCCGGCGACGATGCCCCTGCTGTTCATATACGCCACACGCTGATCGAGAATTTGAAAGAACCCGGGGTTCAGGTTGTCAACATGATTCGAGTAGAAGACGGGGCCACCTTCGTTTTTCTCGACGCCCGGGGGATTCATTGCATAAACCTGGCCGTGTACGTAATTAAAACCTTGCGCGGCTCGCGCCTCCACATACGTCTGAAACTCCGTGGGCCAGGAAACGTCGCTGCTGCTGAACAGCCACTGCGTGTCGCCCATTAAGAAAAAGGGCGTACCATCGTCGTGCACAAAGGTATAAGGAAACATCACTGACTCGTGGACGTGTCCGCGAGCCGAAGCGTGTCCTGAGGGCAGGGTGCCACTGCAAGTCAGAACGCCTGATTTTCCGTTAAGACCTATGTCGCTCGAGCTGGAAGTCCATGACCAGTCACCAGTTGCGGTTGGAGCGAAACGTACGCGATAAGTTGCGCCGCCATCCCAGAAACCCTTTATCGTGACAGATTTCCCCAAGGCAGCGCCAGAGGTGCCGGTGAACGTCACAGAGACCGCAGGTCCATTAAGATAAGGATTCGCCCCGGGATTATTGGCGGTCAGTACGACCTCATAGATTTCGTACAAAACGATCTGAAAAGGTGACATCGCGAGCGTGCTAAAAGTGAAATCATCACCAACAGCCAGATTGCCAGCGGCATCTTTGGATTTCACGCGATAGTGATACGTGGTGCTCGCTTGCAAGCCTGAAAGTGAGACGGTATGCGAAGTCACCAGCGCCGACTCAAGCGCCGTGCTATTACCATAACTTGTCGTCAAGCCATATTCCACTTGTGAATCGCTGGCCTCATCTGTCGTCCAGTTAATCGTCGCGGAAGATGAGGTGAAGTTGCCCGCGAAGACGCTCAAAATTACCGGTGGCGTCACATCCGTCGATAACGTGGTGAAAGTGAAGTCATTACTTACTGCCAGATTGCCAGCCGCATCCCTGGAGCGGACACGATAATGATAAGTGGTATTTTTTATCAGTCCTGCAAGGGAGACGGCATGTGTGTTGACGCGATTTGAATCAAGCAGCGTCGTGCTGCCATAATTGGCCGTCAAGCCGTACTCAACTTGGGAATCGGCCAATTCGTCGGTTCGCCAGGAGATTGTTGCGGTCGTGCTCGTGAGGTTGTCGGCAGCAACTCCGGTGATAATTGGTGCGGTCGTATCCGGTCCGCCGCCTGTGCCCTCGATCAACGTCAACTTCTGATTGGCGCTGAGATTTGGAAAACGGTCGCGTATCCCGGAAGGCCAGTGAATAACCAGACTGTCAAGATGCGTGCTTGAACCAAGGGCAAAATGTGCGGTCAAATCGCTGCCGGTGCAAAGATAGGCTTGCCCGGCAACAATTGTCTGGGTCTGTCTCTGACCATTCAGCCAACCCGTCAATCTGGCGCCGACGCCGCCACTATTGCTGGTGGTACCGATCAACTTGATTTGCAGCCAGTTATTGAATGGACCCTGGTTTTGCAGGAGCACGCTATTCTGGCCGGTGTTGGTAAAGAAAATGTCGAGATCGCCATCGTTGTCATAATCAGCAATGGACGGACTATAACCGTCATTCCAATCATTAGCCCCTGATGAGCCGCTGACATTGCGAAACGTGCCGTCGCCGTTGTTCTGATACATCTTGTTTTCATTGCGACGCGTCACATAAAGATCGAGCCAGCCATCGTCATTGAAATCCGCAAACACCGCGCCCCGGTTGCCGGAATATCCCGCTTCCACTCCAGCCCAACTTGCGACTTCTTCAAAATAATGGCCCTGGTTACGATACAGCAGATTATAACCATCATAGTCACAAACATAAACGTCCAAATCGCCGTCACGATCGTAATCGCCGACTGCAGCACCCTGGCTGTGCGGTGCCGGAGAATCGATTCCCCAGGCAGCGGCGCGCTCGCGGAAGGTGCCATTGCCATTATTAATGTACAGCAAATTCGCCTGATTTTCTCTGCGGGCGACAAACAGATCGACATCGCCGTCATTGTCGACATCGAAAAACACCGGTTGCAAGCTGAAAGAGTAATTACCGATGTCTGCTGCGTCGTTAACATCGGTAAAATGATGATCACTTTCCTGGCGGAACAAAACGTTGTAGCCATCGGTTTGGGCGACAAACAGATCGAGTAAACCATCTCCGTTATAATCACCCCATGCCGCGCCCTGTCCCTGGCCGGTCAAATTGACGCCGGCCTCATCGGTAACGTCTGTGAAGGTATTGTCACCGTTGTTGTGATAGAGCACATTGCCGGTGTAACCTGCGGCAATATAGATGTCGAGATCGCCATCATTGTCATAATCCGCTGCCGCCATCCCCCGATCACTCGCCGAGGGATACTGCACTCCAGCGGAAGCGGCAATATCAGTGAAATGCCCGCCGTCGTTGCGGAAAAGAAAATTGGCCGTGGCATACGAAATAATGTAAATGTCCGGCCGGCCATCACCATTGAAATCACCAAAAGAGGACCCGTGGCCGTAACCTTCGGGATCATTGGGTGTTATCCCTGTTTCGTTCGTTACATCGCGGAATTGGATGGATTGGGCTGGCGCATCTTGCAAAGTGATGCAATCAAGCGCAAGAAAAGTCAAGAGCGGAAGTAAGTGGGAGAAACAGCGGCATGCGGTTCTCATAATGCTCTCTCCTCAGCAGTTATCTCAATACAACACGCTCATTGAAACGAATATTGTCGAGCTACAGCCAAGAGTCAGGTGATCAAGGTGAACGAGGTATAAGGTGAGAAATGACAACTATTATTTACCGGCAATTGACTGGGATGCAGAGGAGGAAACAAGTTTTGTCATATCTAACGCCACTGGCAAACTTACTACGAACAAGTGGCGCTTCACATTTTGCGCAGCGACTATAAGGATCCAGGGAATCTTCTTGGGGAACACTCTTGTGTTCATTCCTAACCCCGATAATTCATAAATCAGATTTTCAGGCTGCGCCCAAAAGCAGAGTGCGGCCGATTTACGCACCGCGTGAATTATCTGGGCTAAAAAGACCCTGTCCGGGCGTAGCCTTCCAGGGTGGCAAAAGAGGATGAGAGATGCCCCAATTTACATTTTCGAGCCACTTCTATTTCAGATAAAGCACTTGGCTTTTAACAGTAAGAATTTGTGTTTCCAGATTTGAGTCCGTCTTTGCTTTGGCCCGGCAGCGCAACACTGCAAAATAAATACCCGCAGCAATTTTCCGGTTTGTTTGATCCACACCATTCCAAA
>JAPDQK010000010.1:0-127627 GCA_034505955.1 Candidatus Zhuqueibacter pondensis | reverse complement strand
GACATCGGCTGTCCTTGTTGGTAAAAGCTGCACTGCTATTGGTGAGCCCTTTCGTCCCGGGACTTTGGGATTACTTTAGGCTCGCTGACTTCCCTGAAGCATGTCCGTACAGGAGGTGAGACATGCACCGCTGCGTCGGAAGTGACTTTCGTTGCCTTATATCAACTCCCTACCACGTGCGGCTGCTGCGTCAGCGCATCGCGTGGACAGCGTGGGAGATCAACCGGTCATGATGTCAAGCCGTTTTCTCCAGGCGAAGTCATGCGCCACCATCCTTAGCCCGTCAGTGACCGTAGCATCTGACGTGGCGAGGAGCATCCTTCATCCTCAGTGCTTCACCAGAATGAGGAGGTTGGCACGGAATCCGGATGGCCAATATGGCTCCTCCCGGGGTATCGTATCCTGGCCACTTCGCCATCGGACCTCACGATCCGACGCTGGCTGCGTAGTCCAGAGGATTCGAGATACGATTTCTGTACGCTTACGGCAGCGCACAGGTAGGATTTTCACCGTTTGCGACTTAGCTCAACATCACTTCGGCTCACGCTCATTCTGGAGGAATCTTTTTACTTTTTTAGCGAGACATTTGCAAAGGCATAAAAAAGATTCCTCCAGAATGACATTTATTCAGTTGGCTAAACTCTTAAAAAGGCAAAAAAAATTCCAACGGCATAAAATATTAAACACGCGCCTGGTCACGAAACCAGCAGGTGTTTCAGCTTTGATGCATAACGCCGGCTCATGATAAATGGCTTTTCGATGCCTTTGACAAAAACCTCCTGTGAATAATTCTTGCATTTTTTTACCTTTTCTACATGGGCAAAATTGACGATGGTCGAGCGGTGAATGCGGATGAAATATTTTTCCGGGAGCAGTTCCTCCCATTCCTGCAAAGTCTTGGAAACGAGCGCCCGCGGCTTGTCGGCATAAAGGATGTAGGAATAATTTCCCTCCGCGGTGACGCACTTCAACAACGACAGCTTGACAAACTTCAACGCGCCGTTGATGATGACATAAATGACGTCATCGTAACTCGCTTTTTTTTTCTCAACCGGAGTCGCCTGCTCGTTGGTTCTCAGTCTTTGAATGGCCTTCGCCAGGCGCTCTTTGCTGATTGGCTTCAGTAGATAATCGAGCGCATTGACCTCGAAGGCGCGCAGGGCATATTTGTCATAAGCCGTAATGAAAATGATTTTGGCGGTGATGTCGGTCTGCTCGAGCAAATCAAAGCCCGAGGCACCGGGCATTTGAATGTCGAGAAAAATCACCTCGGGCTGAGTGTTTTGAATCAGCGGAATGGCTTGTGCGACATCACCGGCTTCGCCAACCACCGCAAGCTCCGGATGGCTGGCCAGCATGGTTTTCAGCTCGGTACGCACCAGCCATTCATCGTCGACGATAATGGTTTTTAAAGGCTGCATGAGATAATGCGTTGATGAAATCTCTTTGGAAGAAAAAATAAAAGCTCCGGCGTTGCCTCAAATGATTCGGCCACTTTCCAGGTTGCTGTGCTTTCCTGCCCATCGGTATGCATCTTACTTCGCCGCACCGTTCTCGTTGCATGGGTTGCCTGAACGGGCCGGCTACACAGCAATAAAGTTAATCAAAAAAATGTAAAGATCAACAGGTATTATTGGGCTTTGCGTTCTTTTGTGGTTACAAATAATCCAGATCAAATCGCTGCCAATCTGTCTTTGGCAAATCCGAGAAAAAAAACTCGAACTTTCCCATTCTTGCAAAAAAATCCGGATACATATGGCCATAAAACCAGAAAGGATGAAAATAAGCAATTGATAATTTTACGATTAGTTGAATGTGCTCATTTCCATTTCATTGGCATGGAAGTTGTGGCTTCCCCATCACACATCACACATTTGCAGTCCCCATGAATATTTGCAAAAGAATGAGTCAAAAAACCGGGCACGTGCGGTAGGCATTCAACAATGGAGGTAACACCAATGGAGCAATTCAAGGAACTCAACAGGCGGGATTTCGTCCGTACCATCTTCATGGGCAGCGTGGCCAGCCTCGTTCCCTGGAGATTTGCCGGACAATCAAAAAAGGATAATGCCAGGAAGGACGAGGTCAATGTACAGTATCGTACGCTGGGGCGAACCGGGCTGAAAGTATCGGTGGTCGGTTTCGGAGCGATGCGAACTTCGGATCCCAATGTCATTCATCACGCGCTCAATAAAGGCGTTAATTACATTGACACGGCACGCAGCTACATGGACGGCAACAATGAAATCATTGTAGGCAATGTCTTGAAAACGCGGCGCAAAGAGACTTATATTGCCACCAAGTTACGCCCAAGTTCCGAAGACGAGATGATGACCTCCGTCGCCACCAGCCTGAAGTGTCTGCAAACGGACGTCATTGACGTGATTCTGCTCCACAGCCTGGTCAGCCGTGCAGGTGTATTCAACGAGGAGGCCATGAATGCGCTGGACAAGATGCGCAAAAAGGGCATGGTACGATTTGTGGGGTTCTCCACACACAAGAATCAAGTCGAGTGCCTGGAGGCCAGTATCGAGGCAAAATTCTATGATGTCATCCTGGTCTCCTACAATTTTAAATCAGATCCGGCCATCGGAGAAGCGATCACCAAAGTTGCGCAAGCGGGAATCGGCGTGGTCGGAATGAAAACACAAGCTGGTGGATATACAGACCCGGGTTTGGAAGGTTGGAGTCCACACCAGGCAGCGTTGCGCTGGGTATTGCAGAATCCCGGCATGGCGACAACCATTCCAAGCATGGTCACGATTGCGCAGGTGGATGAAAACGTGAAGGTCATGGGCAAGCGTTTTGGCGCGCACGATCAGGAAATCCTCGAGCGCTATGGCGAGCTATACGATCGGGTGCTCTGTCGGACGTGCGGCACGTGCGAGAAACAATGCCAATTCGGCGTGCCCATCCAGGACATCAACCGGAGCTTGATGTATGCCGAAGGCTACCGTGATTATGATCTGGCCCTGCGCACGTACCGAGAGCTTTTCACGGAAGCGCCCCTCCAGGCCTGCCTGCAATGTGAAAATTGCACGGTCACCTGCAAATATGGCCTGGACATACCTGCGCGCCTAGCCCGCGCCAGAGAAATCTTTGGAACCGTAATGGCATGAGGTCGAAAATGAAGTATCGTTGTTTGATTCCATTTTTGTTGATCGAGCTGTTCGCGCTGAGTTGTACGAAAAAAGATGAGATCACAACCAGGCAAACCGGATTTTTACCGGTGATGAGCGGTTGGCAACGGTCAGAGGCACCAAAGATTTACACGCATGACAATTTGTTTGATTACATCGATGGCAATTGTGAGTTGTATTTTTCCTACGGGTTTGAAAGTCTGGTGAGCGCCACTTATCAAAGCGAAAATAATCCAAATCAAACGGTCACCCTCGACATTTACGATATGGGCACTCCTCTTGGCGCCTTCGGTGTTTACTCGAGCCAGGCGCATCCGGATTATTCCTTCAAACCCATCGGCTGTGAGGCCATTGTCTCCGCACAACAGATACGCTTCTGGCAGGATCGTTTTGAAGTCGAAATCAATAGTGGCGATTCCATCGCAGATGCTGAAAAGCTATTATCTGAAATTGCACAACGCGTCTCCGAAAAACTTCCGGCCTGCCAGCCGCTTGCGGCGATGAATTGGCTGCCGCAACAGCAGCAGGTTCCGCATACTCTGAAATACGTGGCGGAGGGTTTTCTCGGACAAGATTATTTGCCGGGAGGCTTGGAGGCCACTTACCAGATTAACGGTCTGGAAGTACGCGGTTTTGTGGCCAAATGCGAGAATGCCGACAGGGCCGAATTCTGTTTGAGAAAATATACTGATGCCCAGCGCGGATTCGAGGGCGCAGAGGTTCGAGACAAAGGCAGTTATTTTGAATCCTTCCATGAATATACCGGCCATGTCTGGGCGGGGTGTGAGGGACCGTGGTTCTTCGGTGCGACTTCAGCAGCGAGTGCAGAGGATTGTCGCAAAATTGCCGAAGCAATCGGCAGAAATTTACAGATGATAAAAACTGTTGAGTAATAATTTGACATTGGGAATTGCGGCTACAAAATTAACCAATGGAAGGATCAACCGTGTCGTTTGAGCAGCGTGCAATATCTCGTCGAGATTTCATCACGAATTTGCTGCGTTTGGGCGGTTTGAGTGCCGCAAGTGTTGGCATGGGTGCATGGCTGAAAAGCCGCAGCCAGCGTCCGCAAGAACAGTTTATTGCGGGGCGAGCTCAACGGGTGGCGATTCCGCCGGATCCCAATTTCCCGGAAATGGTGGTTGTGTACGGGAGAGATCCGAGGCAATTGATTCAAAGGGCAGTCGCGGAATTGGGAGGCATCACGCGTTTTATCGCTCCCGGGGAAGTTGTGCTGATCAAACCCAATATTGCCTGGGATCGCACGCCCGAGCAAGCGGCGAACACCAATCCGCAGGCGGTCGGCGAGATGGTGCGACTGTGCCGCAGCGCTGGCGCGAAAACCGTCATTGTCACAGACGTCAGTTGCAATGATCCACGCCGTTGTTTTCAGCGCAGCGGTATCGCGGAGGAAGCCAGTGCTGCAGGTGCCAAAGTGATTCTCCCGGAGAAACAGGGTTTCAAGGAGATCGACTTCCAGGGAAAAGTCTTGAATGTTTGGCCGGTCTTCGCACCATTTTTGGAGGCAACCAAAGTGATCAACATGGCAGCCGCCAAACATCACAGTCTCACCGGCGTGACGCTCGGCATGAAAAATTGGTATGGCATCATTGGCGGCCGGCGCAGCCAGTTGCATCAGCAGATCAACGAGAGTATCGTGGACCTTGCCGATTTCATGCGACCGGCGCTGACCATCATCGATGCGTATCGCGTCTTGATTCGAAACGGTCCCACCGGCGGCAATCTCGCTGACGTGGTCATGAAGAACACGATTATTGCCGGAACCGATCCGGTTGCGCTCGATGCTTATGCCGCGAAGACCTATTGGGATCTGGATTATCATCGGCTGCCATTTTTGAAACTTGCGCACGAACGCGGTTTGGGGAACATGCATTTCAGTCAAGTGAGAAGCAAAGTCGTGGAGATCTGACCGGAATTGAAATGAAACCAGGATTTTCCTGTGACGGAATCGAGTGCTCAAAAATGTCCTCACAGCGATGACGGCCCATCGGTCGACGCGTAATTTTATTTTACATGAGCCGGCTGTTTTTCGCCGCTGCTTTGGATAAAACGCCAACTCCGCCATGAAGCCAACGACTACCATCAAATTGCGTCGATACTCGCAAATTTTCTTTCTTGCCCTCTTTTTCATTTTGCTTTTGAGTACCGAGTATCGGGGATCCATTCGTTCGACCGAGACCGAAATTCGTTTGCCCTATCCGGTCAGCATTTTTCTGGAGATCGATCCGCTGGCGTGTATTGCCAATGCGCTGGCGACGCATTCACTTTATCGCCGGTTATTCTGGAGTTTGCTCATCATTGTTCCGACCTTTTTCCTGGGACGTTTTTTTTGTGGCTGGATTTGCCCGCTCGGCACGTTGAATCATTTCTTTAGCCATTTGAAATCTGAAAGCAAAAGGGGCCTGCAGCGAATCGAAGCCAATCGCTACAAAAGATGGCAGACATTGAAATATTACATTCTGCTCGCGGTTTTGGTCGCAGCTATTTTGGGCAGTCTGGTTGTCGGCGTGCTCGACCCCATATCCCTGACCGTGCGTTCCATGTCGATGTCGGTCCTCCCGGCGTTGAATTATGGTTGTAGTACTTTCTTTGAGGCGCTGCAGCACACCAATCTTGGAATTTTGCAGTCTGTCGGAGGCGTCCTGCATCTCGTTTTGAAACAGACCGTGCTCAGTTTCAAGCAGCCGCATTTTCGCCAGGCATTCCTGCTCGGAGGTATTTTTATTTTGATTCTCGGGTTGAATCTTCGCATCACCCGGTTTTGGTGCCGCGCGTTATGTCCTCTTGGAGCGTTATTGGGGATTCTCTCCAAATGGTCGATACTCGGTTTGGAAAAGCGCGCCGGAATGTGCGAGCAGTGTAATCGATGCTTGTTGCATTGCCAGGGCGGTGATGATCCAATCCCAGGTGCCAAGTGGCGCAAAGCAGAATGCCATCTTTGTTTGAATTGCGTCGAAGTCTGTCCACAAAATGACATTCGTTTTCGATTCTTTCCGCGCACGGAGAACACCATCGTCAAGCCGGATTTGCAACGCCGCCGGATGATAACCAGTATGGCGGCGGGTGTGGCCATGCTGCCGCTTTTGCGCAGTTCGACGAGTTTGGAAGCCGAGCGGAACGAACGACTCATCAGACCGCCAGGTGCACTGGATGAAAAACATTTTCTGGAACGCTGCATCCGCTGCGGGGAATGCATGAAGGTCTGTCCGAACAATGCACTCCATCCCAGCTTCTTGGAGGCGGGTCTGGAAGGCATTTGGACGCCGGTGCTGGTGCCCAGAATCGGCTATTGTGAGCCAACCTGTGTGTTATGCGGCCAGGTGTGTCCGACCGGTGCGATCTGGGAAATCACGCAGAAGGAAAAATTGGGAACTTCTCAGGAAAGCAATCGCCAGGAGGCCGGAGAGGCTCCGGTCAAGTTGGGTACGGCGTTTTATGATCGCGGCAGATGCCTGCCTTGGGCGATGGCCATCGAGTGCATTGTTTGCGAAGAGTGGTGTCCCACCTCACCCAAAGCAATTTATCTCAAACCTGCTCTGGTCGTCGATGCGGAAGGGCGAAGCAAGGAGGTAAAGCAACCTTATGTCGATCCGAACCGCTGCATCGGTTGTGGGGCCTGCGAGTATGCCTGTCCGGTTCAAGATCGACCGGCGGTTTACGTGACCAGCATCGGCGAAAGCCGCTCCAAAAGCAATCAAATCTTGTTGAACCGAAAACGCAAACCTGTTTGAAAATCCGAGTGCCCCTAGCAGGACTCGAACCTGCGACACAAGGTTTAGGAAACCTCTGCTCTATCCGTTACTGAGCTATAGGGGCGGTTCAAATATTGACAAGCGCGGAATCCATTCACATACTTTCAACGCCGGCAATGTCTTATTATATCAATTTCGAGTTTGAAAAGCAACATTTTTTGCAACAGGACAGCGCTTGGTTGGCGTGGTGCAGATCAACTCATCGGATGATTTCTTTTTCATTGCGAACTTGCCACTTTTTGATACATTGAGGGCAATCGACTGCAGACGGAATCAAAACCGTGGTTTGGGCGCGTTTGTTTCAACGGACTGATCCGCGCGACGAAAGGCCATCCTCCAAATGGTTTGTCGGATTCAAACCTTTTCGCATTGCAACGCTGCTTGTGGGATGTTATCTTTTGACCGGCGTGCTCGCGACGATTCTGATGATCCATGCCGACCACCCCGCTTTCAACGACGCCGCTTTTGAAGCATTCTCCGCCCTCGGCACCGTCGGCTTGACCCGCGACCTCACCCCGAATCTCTCTTCCGCCGGCAAATGGATCGACATCGTTTTGATGTTCACCGGTCGCGTGCTCTATCCGATTTTGGTGATGTGGATGATCCGCGGCTGGCGCGAGAACCCTGATCCGGTGCCATGGACGTGAGACTCAGGGCAAAAGTAATTATTTTTATTGACAGCATAATTTTTCTTTTATATCTTGGAATTGAACCTAATATAGTTCAATTTCTTGCAAAACCGAACCATCTAAAGTTCAATAAAGGCCAAAAGTGTACTCGGAAATAATGCAGGCATTGGCGGACTGGAATCCATGGTGGGAAACTGGCATCGTTCCACCAGATTTGAAAGGTATCCGCAGACCTTACACGGATGAGTTGATCGGACTCGCTACCGAGCGTCAAGTTAAAATCGTGACGGGTGTCCGGCGCTGCGGCAAGTCAACACTTTTTTATCAAATTATTGATTGGCTGCTGCAAACGAAACAAGTTCCGCCCAAGCATATTTTATTGGTCAACTTCGAAGACTTGGTTTTGGAGCAAGCCGGTCTGGAGAAAATTTTCGCAGAGTATCAAGCCGCATTCGGTGCACAGGAGGTCGCATGGGTTTTCTTGGATGAAGTTGGCCGTCAAGAGAATTGGGAGAGCTGGGTTCGCAAATGGTATGATTTGAAAAAGAACATGCAATTTTTTGTTACCGGTTCATCCGCGCATTTGCTCAAGAAGGAATATGCCACGCTTTTAACCGGACGCAACCTGGCGATTGAAATTTTTCCGTTGAGTTTCAGGGAATTTTTGTCGTTTAGCGGCGTCGAAATTTCGGAGCTTACCGCGCTCTCGACGACGGCGGCCAACAGAATGAAATTTCATTTCAACCAGTATCTTGCGACCGGCGGGTTCCCCGAGATTTTTTCCAAACGCGAGGATATCAAACGCCGGCTGCTCAATCAATACTTCGAGGACATTCTTTATAAAGATATTGTCGCGCGTTTTGGCGCCAACTATCAAAAACTCAAAGAGCTCGCCATTTATCTTCTCACCAACAATAGCAATTTGCTCAGCCAACGCCGTCTTCGCGGTGGACTCGAGATGGGCTTGGGAACCATTTCGGAATATCTGGGATTTTTAGAAGACGCTTGGCTCATTTTTCAATCTCCCAAATTTGACTATTCCTATCAAAAGCAAATCGCCAATCCCAAAAAGATTTACGCGATTGACCTTGGCCTTAAAGATGCCGTTTCGTTTCGATTTTCCGAAGATTATGGGCGCAATCTGGAAAACTTGATCGCCATCGAGCTCAAGCGTCGCGGGCAGGAGTTGTTTTATTGGAAAAATGGCCGCGGGATGGAAACCGATTTCCTTATCCGTATCGGAACGACGGTGCAATCTGCGATTCAGGTTGCTGCCAAGCTCACGGATCCCAAAATCAAAAAGCGGGAGGTCAGCAGTCTGCTCTCGGCCATCGAACATTTCACCTTGAAGGAAGGTTTGATCCTGACCGGCGATGAATCAGGAATTGAAAAGATCGACGATAAGATTATTCGTTACCAGCCGGTATGGCAATGGCTTTTGCAGCCTTCTCCGCCCTCGGCACCGTCGGCTTGACCCGCGACCTCACCCCGAATCTCTCTTCCGCCGGCAAATGGATCGACATCGTTTTGATGTTCACCGGTCGCGTGCTCTATCCGATTTTGGTGATGTGGATGATCCGCGGCTGGCGCGAGAACCCTGATCCGGTGCCATGGACTTGATTGAAAACCTGATTCCCAAACTGAGTTTTGATTGGGGAAAGGTTCAGTGATCCGTTTTGCTCGGAAAAGTCGTTGAAACCGCGCAGACGCTCAATGTGATTTCATTCACCCTGTGACCAATCGCGGTGTAAGTGAGAGACAGTGGTTCTCTTTTGTGGTGAAGTTCATGAATACTGCCGGCCAGGAAGGATTTTCCTGAGCCGCGGCATAAAACCGCTCCGGCCAGCAAGCAAACACTAAAAAGATTTTTTCAAAGAAGTCAAATCTTGACCGGCACCGGCCGCAGGCCCCAGATCTCCTCGGCGTACTCCTTGATCGTACGATCGCTGGAAAATTTGCCCATGTTGGCGGTGTTGATAATTGCTTTTTTTGTCCAGCGCGCCTGATCGCGATATTCCCGGTCAACTTCACTCTGACATGAAATATAAGCGGCATAATCCGCCAGCACCATGTAAAAATCGCCTTGATCCAACAAGCTGCTGAGGACCGGCTGAAACAGCGCAGGCTCCGAGGAAGAGAAATAACCGCTGCCGATCATATCGAGGGTCTGTTTCAACTCGGCATTGTTTTGGTAATATTGCCGCGGATCATAGCCGGATTGCCGCAGGCTTTGCACTTCTTCGGCGGTCAATCCGAAAATGAAAATGTTCTCACGGCCCACTTCTTCCATGATCTCGATATTGGCGCCGTCCAGCGTGCCGATGGTGAGCGCGCCGTTGAGCGCAAACTTCATATTGCCGGTGCCGGAAGCCTCCATGCCCGCGGTGGAAATCTGCTCGGAAAGATCCGCGGCCGGAATGATTTTTTGCGCCAGGGTCACGGAATAATCCGGTATGAATACCACCTTCAATTTGTCTCCAATCTCGGCGTCCTGATTGATCTTCTCCGCGACGGCATTGATCAAGCGAATCACCAACTTGGCCATGGCATAGCCTGGCGCGGCTTTGCCGGCAAAAATCACCGTGCGCGGCGTCCACTCCTGTCGCGGATGGGCTTTGAGACGATTGTAAAGTGTGATGACATGCAAAACGTTCAGCAGTTGGCGCTTGTATTCGTGGATGCGCTTCACCTGGCAGTCAAACAGCGATTCCGGATTGACCTCCACGCCGCAACGGGCGTGAATAATTTCGGCCAGTCGCTGTTTGTTGCGTTGCTTCACCTGGCGCCATCGGCTCTGAAAGTTTTCATTCTCACTCAGCAATTCCAAATTTTTTAATTGAAACAAATCGGTTTTCCAGCTTTCGCCGATATGGTCGGTGATGAGTTGCGCCAGCTCCCAGTTGCTGAGCATGAGCCAGCGGCGCGGGGTGATGCCGTTGGTTTTGTTGTTGAATCTCTCCGGCCATAATTCGTAAAAGTCTCGAAAGACCCGTTGCTGCAAAATCCTGGAATGGAGCGCGGCCACGCCGTTTACCGAATGGCTGCCCACAATCGCCATGTTGGCCATGCGCACACGCTTCGGATTGCTTTCTTCGATGAGCGACATGCGGCGCAGGCGATCGGTGTCATTGGGAAAGCGCGTGGCAACTGCATCCAAAAATCGGCGGTTGATTTCGTATATGATTTGCAAATGTCGCGGCAGCAGACGCTGAATCAACGGCACGCTCCAGCGTTCCAGTGCTTCCGGCAGGACGGTGTGATTGGTGTAGCCGAATGTGCGCACACAAACATCCCATGCCTCTTCCCAGCCCAATCCTTCAACGTCGAGCAACAGCCGCAGCAGCTCCGGAATGGCCAGTGACGGGTGCGTATCGTTGAGCTGAATCGCCACCTTCTCCGGGAAAACCGTGAAATTATTTTGATGGCTTTTTTTGAATCGGCGCATGATGTCTTGCAGCGTCGCGGCAACCAGAAAATATTCCTGCTTCAAGCGCAATTCTTTTCCCTGATAAAAGTCATCCCGTGGATAAAGCAGCTTGGAGATGGTTTCCGATTCGATCTGATCGGCAACCGCGCGCTCATAGTCGCCATGGTTGAAATAAGCCAGATTGAACTCTTCGCTGGATTTGGCGCTCCACAACCGCAAATTGTTCACCGTGTTGTTGCGAAATCCTGGAATCGGTGTGTCGTAAGCCATGGCGATGACATCATCGGTCTCCACCCATTCGTGGCGCAACCTGCCATTTTCGTCCGTGTACTGATGCACGCGACCGTAGAATTTGACGGGGTAAGTATATTCCGGACGCTCGATCTCCCAGGGATTGCCGTAGCGCAGCCAGTTATCCGGCGCTTCGATTTGCTGCCCGTTGACGATTTTCTGGCAAAAGATGCCGTATTCATAACGAATGCCGTAGCCGTAAGCCGGCAATTCCAAAGTCGCCATTGAATCCATGAAACAGGCGGCGAGCCGTCCCAAGCCGCCGTTGCCCAGCGCCGCATCGGGTTCGATCTCGCGCAATTCTTCGAGATCGAAACCCAACTCCTCCATCGCTTGATGCGCTTTGTCATACAAGCCGAGATTGACCAGCGCATCGCCCAGCAAACGTCCCAGCATGAATTCCAACGACAGGTAGTACACCCGTTTGGCATCGTGTTCATAGTAAGCCTCCTGAGTGGCCACCCAGCGTTCGATCAAACGGTCGCGCACGGTCAACGCCAGCGCTTTGTAGCAATCCCGCAGCGTGGCAGAAAAGCGGTCTTTCGCCAGTGAGAATTCCAGATGATCGACAAACGAAATCTCCAGATCTTCGATCGTCATTCCCTTTAAGCGGTTGGTCGAGGGCGAGAGCTTGGCGAGGGGCGCGTTGCGTTTTTTTACCGCCGGCATCGTCTCTTTGTGGTGGTCGTTCATCCTGGCGTTCCTCTTTCACGTAAAATATTCAATAAAGTAGGCAGTAGTGAGTGAATTGATTGCTGTTGCATGGGGAATGCCCATCCCCTCGGACTTGCGTCTCGTAAGTATCGTAAATGCCTCACATCTTCTTTTGGACTTCTCAGCACCGCCATTACGAAATAAGATAGTATCAAAGAGGAAAAAGGTCAAGCATTATTGATGATAGAAACCCTTGACAAAGTCAACAGTGAATGCCATATTTAAAGAGGTGGGATAAAGTAACGGCGGCATTTTATGTTCCGGCAGTGTCAATCTGCGGGAATAAAATGGGTAATTTATTTTATTCCACCTCCCACAAAATTGTTTCAGCGCGCGCTGCCAAGACTTTTGGCTTTTTTGAAGAAATATTGTCAGCGAAATGTGAAATATGAATTCCGAATCAAGCCCTGTACGGCTCACTATTGTTGATTTCATGGGCGTATTCCTGCCGGGCATCGTCTGGTTGATTCTCTTCCTCAGCATGGCTGAACTCTTGCACCCAAGTGGATGGGTGCAGGATGCCAATCCACGGGACATCGCTTATGCGCTCGTGGGTTTGCATTCAGAAAAAATTACCCTGCCCGCACTCAACGCCTTTTCGTATGTCGGCCTGGCGTTTGTTGCGCTTCTCGCCGGGTATTTTATGAAAGCCATCCCCTCACGCATTGCAGATTTAGTCTCATTTGGAATCGGGATCGTTCTATTTTTTCCCAAAACTATTATGGGATTCAGCAAGAGATCGGCGATACCACCTCCATTCCAGCTCAAGGATTATCTCTTTCCCTATCCGGCGATTCACAAACGTCAGCAATACTTCAAAACTCTCGAGTCGTTCATTGAATCGAAGGTTCATCTGCCCTATACTGACTTGCGGGGCTATCAGCCATTTTCTATTTGTAAGCGCCTGCTGAAGATTTATGTCCCCGAGCTTTGGGAGGAGATTCAGCATCGCGAGGCCCAGGTCCGGATGCTTGATTCCCTGCTGTTGGCATCGCTGTTCAGTTTTATGCTCAGCGTGGCGAAGCTCGGAATCGATTGGTATTCCGGCACACTGCCATCACATCTGGCAACAAACCTCATCGGGCTGACCATCTCGATGGTGACAACGATTATCATGGCCGCCACCTACCGAGTGCGCCGGCATCGCGAAGTGGAAGACGTTTATCATTATACTCTCATTGCCTCACGCCTGACAAAAGAACGAAACAGGCAAAAGAGAATTGCAACTGCTCGATTTGATGGAGAGGATCCAATTTCATCAAAGGAGAATTGATCTGTCACCTTCTGAAGCGCCACTTCGGAAACTGCTCCGGAGGGGTTATTGCAACAACCCTTTAAATAAAGAGGCAAGTTATGAATCGACGAATGCAATGCTTGACGGTCGGTACGGTTTTCTTGTTGTTCGCGCCCCTGGTTCTTTATGCCGCGAACCTCATCGAGACAAAGGAGAAGACGATGGTACGAGTGATCAATTCACCGGCGACAACTGGCGGAAACAATTTCTATATTGGCAATCGTGCGCCGTTATTGGCGAGTCCGCTCATCAAACTTCCGGTCGGCTGCATCAAACCGGAAGGATGGCTGAGACAGCAATTGCAATTGATGGCCGAAGGGTTCACCGGCAAACTGACCGAGATTAGCAAGTGGTGCCGCTACGACGGCAACGCGTGGGTCAGTGCCAATGGTGAGGGTGAATTCGGCTGGGAGGAGCTGCCGTATTGGTTGAAGGGATTCATCGACCTGGGCTACGTGCTGAATGAGGAGCGGATGATCAAGCAAGCGCGACAGTGGGTCGAGGGCGTGCTCACAAGCCAGGAAGGCGATGGCTACTTTGGTCCCCGGCTCAACAAGAAGAATCATGACATTTGGCCCAACATGGTGATGCTGTATGTCCTCCGGACGCACTACGAGGCCACGAAGGACCAGCGCGTTTTGGATCTGATGACAAAATATTGCCGCTGGCTGACGGCAATCCCGCTCGAGCAATACCTTCCGGAGAGCTGGCAGAAGTGGCGGGGAGGGGACAATCTCGATCATATTTACTGGCTCTACAATCAGACCGGTGAGAAATGGCTGTTGGATTTGGCGCGCGTGAACCATGAGCGCACCGCGGATTGGACCGGCGGCATTCCCACCTGGCACGGCGTCAATCTGTGCCAGGGATTTCGCGAGCCGGCAGAATATTATCAGCAGACCGGCGACATTCGTTACCTGCAAGCCACGGAACGTAACTACGACACGATCATGAGCATGTACGGCCAGGTTCCCGGCGGCATGTTTGGCGCCGATGAGAATGCGCGCCCCGGATACATCGACCCACGACAGGGAGCGGAAACCTGCTCGATGGTCGAATTCATGCACAGCTTTGAAATGTTGTTGAAGATTACCGGCAACATCGTGTGGGCGGATCGCGCCGAGGAAGTTGCCTTCAATTCGTTGCCCGCAGCACTGACGCCAGATTTGAAGGGCTTGCATTATCTCACCGCGCCGAACATGGTGCAACTGGATCGTATGAGCAAGGCGCCGATGTTTGACAACAGCGGCGACATGCTCTCCTACAATCCGTGGCAGTATCGCTGCTGCCAGCATAATGTCGCCTTCGGTTGGCCCTATTATGCCGAACATCTTTGGCTGGCCACGCAAAACCACGGCCTGGCTGCGGCGCTCTATTCAGCAAGCACCGTAACGGCAAAAGTTGGAAGTGGCCTCGAGGTTCGGATCACCGAAACCACCGATTATCCCTTTGATGAGGTCGTTGAATTCAAATTCTCCGCCTCGAAAGCAGTGTCATTTCCGTTTTTGTTGCGCATTCCGAACTGGTGCCGGGAGGCGCGCGTTCAAATCAACGGAGAAAAAATTGAAGTGCAGGCCACACCCGCTTCCTGGCTGGTGTTGGAGCGAAACTGGAAGAATGGCGACGTGGTTCATCTCGAATTACCGATGACCATTTCCGTCAAAACGTGGGCAAAAAACAACAACGCGATTTCCGTCGCGCGCGGTCCGCTCACCTATGCGCTCAAGATCGGCGAGCGTTGGGAGCGTTACGGCGGCGCTGACCCATGGCCGGCTTACGAAGTCTTTCCCACGACCTCATGGAACTATGGACTCGTTGTGGATCCGAACGATCCCTCGGCTTCCTTTGAAGTCGCCAAAACTCATGCCGCCGTGCCCGCGCAGCCGTTCACACCGGAAAACGTGCCTGTGTCGTTGCGCGCCAAAGGCAAACGCATTACCGGATGGAAATTGGAAAGCAACGGCCTGATCGGCACGCTTCCGAGCAGTCCGGTGCGTTCGGATGAACCTCTGGAGGAAGTGGTTTTGATTCCGATGGGTGCGGCCCGGTTGCGCGTCTCATCTTTTCCGCGGATCAGCGAATGCCCGGAGGCAAATGTTTGGAAATGAGGTAACGAGATTTGCAGAGGTGTATCATGGTTCGGGTACTTTGGCTTTTACTGTTGCTGTTGCCAACCGTGGCAGCCGGCCAATGGCAGATCGAAGCTTTTCTCGGGCCGGTGAAGATCATTTCCCACGATGTCGAGATTCGGCAACCGCAACGGCAGACGGCGCTCATCTTTCACACCGTGGCCTATAGTGGCGAGGCGCTCAGAGTGCCGCTCTATTATGGCATACGAATTGGCAAATTTCTTCGGAACCCCAATTGGCTGGGAGGTGAAATCGAATTCATTCACAACAAAGCCTATGCCCGCACCGAAAGAACTGTGCACGTGACAGGCAGCTTTCACGGTGCTCCGTATGACGCACGGATTCCGATGAAAACCCTGCTGCGTGATTTTTCCTTTTCCCATGGCGACAATCTGGCGCTTGCCAATGTCGTTCTGCAAAAGCGCTGGTGGAAACTGCAATGGCGTGGCCGGTTGGGATTGGGTCTGGGAATTCCGCATGCGGAAAGCACTTTCGAGGGCGAGCATCAGGAACAATTTGACCTGACTTTTCCCGCGGTACAAATCGCGCTGGGGTTTGCCGGCAAAATTGGGCGCCAGGCAGAAGTGCTGGCGGAATACAAATTCACCAGCAACAATCTCCAGGATGTACGAATAGCACATGGCCACGCCGATACACAAATTCTGGCGCATCATTTTGTCGCTGGTGTGGGATATGTATTTTAGCGAAACAGGATGAGAGCCATGCAAACACGAAAACTCGGATACACCGACTTGCATCTGACAATTATTGGGCTGGGCACGTGGGCCTTCGGTGGCGGCGGATGGGCCTATGCCTGGGGCCCACAAGATGACGCCGATTCCATTGCTGCCATTCATCGCGCCCTGGATTTGGGCATCAACTGGATAGACACCGCAGCGGTTTATGGCCTCGGCCATGCGGAGGAGATCGTTGCGCGCGCCCTCGCCGGGAGCCGAGAAAAAGTCCTCATTGCCACCAAGTGCGGTTTGGTTTGGGACCGGGACCGCACCACGCCTTATCCTCGACTCAAAGCCCCCAGCGTGCGCCGCGAAGTCGAAGACAGCCTGCGCCGGTTGCGAGTGGAGGCGATTGACCTTTACCAGATTCACTGGCCGAGCCCCGATAAAGATATCGAGGAAGCATGGGGCTTGATTGCGGACTTGATTAAAGAAGGTAAAATACGTTATGCTGGCGTCTCGAATTTCAACCTCGAGCAGCTCAAACGCGTGCAGTCAATTCATCCGGTCGCTTCGCTGCAGCCGCCATACAGCATGCTGGAACGCGGCGTCGAAAAAGAGCTGCTCGCTTACTGCGCGGCCAACAATATTGGCGTGATCGTTTACAGCCCGATGCAGGCGGGACTGTTAACCGGCAAATTCACGAAAGAGCGTGTCGACAGCCTGCCGGAAGATGACTGGCGCAGGAAAAACCGCCATTTCCAGGAGCCGGAACTTTCTGTCAACCTCGAGCTTGTCAAGAAGTTGCTGCCCCTCGCTCAGCGCCATGACAGAACCGTGGCGCAGTTGGCCATTGCCTGGGTCCTGCGGCGCGCCGAGGTGACGGCGGCGATTGTCGGTGCGCGGCGTCCCTCTCAAATCGAGGAGACAACGGCAGCGGCAGACTGGCAAATATCAACTGAAGACATTGCCGCGATCGAGACACTGCTCGCGGAGCGGGAACAACAACTCAGGCAAATCCGAAAGCGTCCGGACTAATTTCCTGGGCATGCTCTTGATTTCAATAAAAATTTTTGTATAATAAAAAAGTAGACGGCAGATGATGAACAGTCAAGTCTCTGATCACTCACAAGGAGGAAAAGGCCATGCCAACTTATGAATATCGATGCAAAGACTGCGGCCATCAGTTCGTCGAAGTGCTCAGAGTCAGCGAGCATGACAAATTCAAGCCGCAGTGCCCCAAATGCAAAAGTGAAAACGTCGAGCAACTGTTGAGCAACTTTTTCGCAAAGACCTCGCGAAAAGCATAAAGGAGATCGAATGAAGAATCATGTCAAGATACTGGGGGGACTTTATCTTGTTTTTGGCATTCTCGGTCTGATCGTCGCGATCGTTTTTTTGAATGCGCTGACTGGACAGGTCGCTTTCCCCAGAAGATTGTTGATATTCAGCACCTCCGGTTTTGGCGCCGTCCTGGCCTTCTTTTTTGCCATCGTATCGGTACCGGCCATCATCGGTGGCACGGCGCTGCTGTTGCGGCAACCCTGGGCAAGAATTTTGGTTCTCATACTCGGCTTTGTGAATATTTTCAACATTCCGCTCGGAACGATTCTTGGCATCTACACCATCTGGGTCTTGACGCGCGAACAAGCAACACAGGAGCTAAAAGGCGACAAAACCGTCGAGCCGAGGGTTTTTCCTCCATATCATTGACAAGCATTTTCCATCCGATTTTTGTCCAACGCCGGTGAGCCCGCGGTCACAGGCTACAACGCAAAAAATCATCATGACGCGAGTTTGATTGCACAATCAATCTGCTCATCAATGCTCCACCATAAGGAACGAATCTATGCGACACCAATGGAATTTCCACCTGCTTCTTCTGCTCCCTGTCATGGCTTGCCTGGTTATTGGCGCGATCCATCAAACTCAAGAAAAAAATCCCCTCACGCGCGAGATGGTGGCCGCCGCCGAGAATCTCCTCGGGCTGCAGTTCAGCGACGCCAAACGCGACTCGATGCTCGGCGATCTCAAAGAGAATCTCGATAGTTATCAAAAGCTGCGCGCGCTCACCATTGACAACAGCGTGCCGCCGGCACTGGCTTTCAATCCGGTTCCGGTTGGCATGAAATTCGAAACCAAGCGCAAACCGCCGGTGTGGAGCAAACCTGCGAAACTTGCTGTGCCGGCGAATCTCGAAGAGCTCGCTTATGCCTCGGTCGGTGAGCTGGCCGAGCTGATTCGCACGCGCCGGATCACTTCGACCGCGCTCACCAAGATGTATCTCGAGCGCTTGAAGAAATACGGCCCCAAGCTGGAGTGCGTGATCACGCTGACCGAAGAGTTGGCGCTTCAGCAAGCTCAACGCGCCGATGCCGAAATCGCCGCCGGAAAATATCGCGGTCCGCTGCACGGCATTCCCTACGCTGCCAAAGATTTATTAGCCAAGAAAGGTTATAAAACCACGTGGGGTTCCGTTCCTTACAAAGATCAAATCATCGACACCGATGCCACCGTCATTCAACGTCTCGAGCAAGCCGGCGCGGTGCTGGTTGCGAAAACCACTTTGGGCGAATTGGCTTGGGGCGATGTTTGGTTCGGCGGCAAAACGCGCAATCCCTGGAATTTGGAACAAGGCTCCAGCGGTTCTTCGGCCGGTTCCGCTGCGGCCACGGCTGCAGGATTGGTGGCATTTTCGATTGGCACGGAGACTTGGGGCTCCATTGTTTCGCCGTCAACACGTTGCGGCGTGACCGGATTGCGCCCAACTTATGGCCGCGTGAGCCGCGCCGGTGCCATGGCGCTCAGTTGGTCAATGGACAAGATTGGCCCGATTTGTCGCACCGTTGAAGACTGCGCGCTGGTGTTCAACGCCATTTACGGGCCGGATGGCATCGATCAAACCGTGGTCGATCTGCCGTTCAACTATAACCCCAACCTCGAGTTGCGCCAGATTCGGCTTGGTTATTTGCAAAGCGCCTTTGAAAAAGATACGACGAATAAAGCCAATAATGAGGCCGTGCTCGCCAAGCTGCGGGAGCTGGGCGCCGATTTGATTCCTGTCGCGCTGCCGGATTATCCGATCAACGATCTTTCCTTTATTTTAAGCGCCGAGGCCGCAGCGGCGTTTGATGAGTTGACGCGCTCCGGCAAAGATGATCTGATGGTGCGACAAATCCGCAACGCCTGGCCCAACGTCTTTCGCGCCTCGCGCTTCATTCCCGCGGTGGAATATATTCAGGCGAACCGCGTGCGCTATCTGGTCATTCAAGAAATGGCCAAAGTGATGGCGAATATCGACGTTTATGTCACCCCTTCCTTTGGCGATAATCTCCTGCTCACCAATCTCACCGGCCATCCCTGCGTCGTCGTGCCGAATGGTTTCGACAAAAAAGGCAGTCCGACCAGCATCAGCTTCATCGGCCGATTGTACGACGAGGCTACAGTTTTGGCGGTGGCAAAAGCTTATCAGGAGGCCACAGCGTTTCATCGCCAACATCCGCCGTTGCCGGAATAAAATTAGTGAATTCTTGCATTTCGAGGGGAAATTTGCTATATTCCCTTAAATCATCAAAAATGATGAGTAAAGGGAATGAAATATCAGGATTTCAAAAACCTGGTACGACGCCATCCGGTGGTCTCGAGAAGCTTCCTCAGCGCGTTGAATGAGGATGAGCACATTTTGCGCAACCAGTTGAGCCGATGGCAAAAGCAGGGACTTCTCGTTCAGCTCAAGAAAGGCCTGTACCTGCTCAATCGGGAAGATCGCGCCATCCAGCCCTCGCGATTCTTTCTCGCCAATCAGATGGTTTTTCCTTCTTATATCAGCCTGGAAAGTGCGCTCGCCTTCTATCATATTATTCCCGAAGCGGTTTACCAAGTTACGAGTGTCACGACCGGAAAGCCAGTGCAATACGACACGCCTGAGGGCACGTACTCGTTTCGCCATCTGAAAAAGTCTCTGTTTTTCGGATTTGATACGATTCGCGACGAGGCCGGCTTTGCGGTCATGATGGCCGCTCCGGAAAAAGCGCTGTTGGATTTTTTCTATCTGAACCTCGCCACATTTTCTCCGAACGATGGCGGGATTTTCACGGAATCTTATCGCATCAGCGGGCATGAAATTTTGCGGCCTGAGCGTTTGATCGAGTACGCGGTGCGCTTCACCTCGAAAAAATTGCAGCGCGTCGCACAATTGTTTATTGAGGAATGTTTATCGTAGGCAGTACATGCGTGACTTGCTTCTGAAACAAGTGGCGCCAGATCGGCCACGAGAAGACAATCTCAACCGCCTGCGGCAGTTTTTGCAAATTATTTTGCTGAAAATTTTGCATGAGTCTCCGGCTGGTGCTGCGCTCGCATTCACCGGCGGCAGCGCCTTGCGCTTGCTGCACGGCTTGCAGCGTTTCTCCGAAGATCTTGATTTTTCCTTGATCAACTCAGAGAAATACAACTTCGATCAGCTCACCGCCTTCACCAGGCAGTCTCTGGAAAAACTTGCTCTGCCGTCCGATATGAAAGCAAAAGCTGAAAAGACGGTTCATCATCTCTACCTCCGGTTTCCCGGGCTGTTATATGATGCCGGCCTGTCGCCGCACCGTGAAGAAAAATTTCCGATTCGGCTGGAGATTGACACCAACCCGCCGGCCGGCTGGAAAACCGCCATCTCCTTGCTTTCGGAATTTTATACCTTCCCGATTCTTCACTTCGATCTGCCGTCGTCTTTTGCCACCAAATTGCATGCTTGTCTTTTTCGACGTTATGCCAAAGGCAGGGACTTCTACGATTTGATGTGGTATCTCGGCAAAAAGGTTCGGCCCAATCTGGCGGTTTTAAATAATGCCATCGCGCAAACGGAAGCAAAGCCCGTGGTGCTGGATGGAGAACGACTCAAACAGCTTCTCAGCAAAAGGATCGTTAGATTGGATAGTGCCCGACTTCGACAAGATGTCGCCCCGTTTCTCGTGCATTCGGAGGAAGTGAAGCTTCTCGATCCCGAATTGATGCAACAAGTGGTTCGAAGCTATGATTTCTAACGTGGAGTAAAATATGTCCCACCATATTAAATCTCTGCTGTTTTCTATTGTTTTTCTCTTCTGCGCTAATTTTGCGATGCCAAACCTCATGCCGCAAACGCCGGATTCGACCTCCGCGCTTCATTGGATCGAGAAACATCCTGTCCTCTTTGCCTCGCTGGTTGGCCTCGTTACGGCGCTCATCGGTGCATGGGTCACGTGGTCAATTGCGCGCCGAAGCGAAAGGAAAGCGCCGCAGATTGCAAAAGCATCCAAGAAAGCCGAAAAGGAGGCCGAGCGGGAATATGAAGAAGATATTCAAATTATCGCCACCGACGAAACCGAACGCCGCTACCTGAACGGCGTGAAAGCCGAGCACGACACCATCAAGCTCTACGGCTTTCAATCCTCCGCCAATTTGAAGGTGAGTACGTTGGAGGTTTTCGTTCCGCTGCGACTCACGGAAGAGTGGCGTGGGGAGAGGTCGCGTGAGGTGCCGGAAAGAGAAGATGGCCGCCATCTCACGCCCGAACAAGTCTTGCAGCGCGCCTTCCGCAAAAAGCGGTTGCTGCTCATCATCGGCGACCCCGGCTCCGGCAAAACCACATTGCTGAAATATTACTCGATGTGCTGCTTGGACGAGAAGGGCCGGCAAAAATTGGGTTTGCGCCAGCCGCTGCTCCCGATTTTTCTGCCGCTGCGCAAAGTCGATCCCAGCAAACCCTTTGAGGAAGCCCTCAGTGCCTGGGCCACCAAAAAGAACTGGCACGTTTCCCCTCAACTCTTTGATCAATGGCTCGAAAAACGCGGGGCGCTGGTGATGCTCGACGGCTTGGACGAAATCAGCGACATTGGCTTGCGCAAGCAGGTGTGCGAATGGATCGACAATGCCTGTGATTATTACCGCAACTCCTGCTTTGTGGTCACCTCGCGTTATGCCGGCTATCGTGTGAGCGAAGGCATCGAGCTGCGTACCGATCACCTGCGCGCCGACGTGCTCGATCTCAGCCCGGCGCAACAAGAAATTTTCTTGAAAAAGTGGTTCAAGGAAGCTTACAAAGAGGAAATCGATTCCTCGGAATTGAGCCGGGCCGAGCAGGAAAAAGCGCTCGAGGTCCAGGCGCAAGAAGTAGCGGATGCCGTCTTGAAATATCTGGCGCAGGAAGAAAATGCCGGCCTGCGACAAATGGCAGGAACGCCGGTGCTGTTGCAAATCATGGCCATCCTCTGGAAGGAATTCGGCAACCTGCCGCCGAGCCGGGCGGATCTTTATGAGCGATGCATCGACTACCTGCTCGATCGGCGCGACCGGGAAAAGGACATTCCGGTTTTGCTGCCGGCGGATCAGGCCAAGATTGTTTTGCGCCCGGTCTGCTTGTGGATGCAGGAAATCCGCAAGAGTGATGAAGCCACCGCCAACGAGCTGGAAGAAAAAATGGCGCCGCTGCTGGAAGAAGTGAAATCCGGACTAGCGCCGCAGGATTTCATCAACAACTTGTGCGACCGCGCCGGCATTATACAAGAGTTCGGCGATGGCGGCTACATCTTTCGGCACAAATCCTTCCGCGAATTTCTGGCTGCCAGCCAATTGGCCGAGGAGGTGAAAGAGAAATCGGAGCGGGTCAATATTTTGGTGGAAAATTTTCAAGAGGGTTGGTGGCGCGAAACGTTGGTGTTCGCGCTCAGCCTGCCCCGGCCGGTGATCTTCAAAGATTTCATGAAAAGTTTTCTGCCGCATCGACACAATGCCGCCGGTTTTCCACCGTTGTTGGAGCAAGTGATCAGAGAGGCCCGGCAAAAATCCATTGAGCCGTTCGAGACATTCCTGCTCGACCGCCGGCAACCTTGGCAGAAGCGACACAACGCCCTGCAGTGTTTGCGCCTGATCGCCTCCGAGCCGGCCAAAGCCCTGGTGCAAAAAATTTGGCAGCAGGAAAGGAATAAACGGCTCAAACAAAAAGCCGAAGAAATTTTGATCGAATGGAAATTGCACCGGCCACCGGTGGCGCAAGTGGTGCAAGTTGAGGCAGCCAAAATGTTGGTGAAGAGCTTCCGGAATCCGTTCGAGTTGGAGGCCGAATACATTCTCATCCCCGGCGGCAAATACAAATATTCTGTCACTGGAGAAGAAATCAAAGTTCCGTCGCTCTATTTCGCCAAATATCCGCTCACCAACAAACTCTACCGCCGGTTCATTGATTATCTTGCTGCCAAGCAGAGCATGAGAGAGATATTGGCGATTTTGCCAGCCGAACGCTTTGTCCAAACCTTGTTGACAAAAGCTAAAAAGATCGAAGCCTTTCTGGAATATCTGGGCGAAAATCCAAGCGAATGGGCAGACACGCTACGCTCAGAAAACGACGACGATAAGCACTTCAACGGCGATGACCAGCCGGTGGTGGGCGTGACGTGGTTTGCGGCTACTGCTTACTGCTTATGGTTAACTGAACTGCAAACTGCAAAAAGCAAACAGCAAAATGCAAAAAGAAAACAGCAAAATGAAAATATGATCTTTCGTTTGCCGAGAGAGCAGGAATGGGAGTGGGCGGCGAGCGGGGGAAAGCGCAAATATCCGTGGGGAGATGAAATGCCGGATGACACCCGCGCCAATTACGGCCAAAAAGTCGGCCACACCACGCCAGTGGGCGCTTACCCGGCCGGCGCCACGCCCGAAGGACTCATGGACATGGCCGGCAATGTTTGGGAATGGATGGAGAATTGGTATGACGAGGATCAGGATCTGCGCGCCCTGCGCGGCGGCTCGTGGTACAGCCTCACGGGTTACCTGCCGTGCGCGGTCCGTAACGGGGGCGATCCGCACGACGGGTACGACAGTGTGGGTTTTCGCGTGGTGTGCGGCCAGTCTTAGTTTTTGATACTCTGAGATTCTGTCCATCTGATACTCTGAAAGGCGCGCCGCACTTTAGTGCGGCGCGCCTCGAAAATTTTTTGTGTAGTAGCCCGCAGGGCACCACTACAAAATATTTTTCATGAAAAACCCCAAGAATTTCTTCCCCCATTTTCATCTTGCATCTCTGTGACAAGCGCATTAAATTATGATTGGTGTTTACTGATTATACAATGCCATGAAGTTGAACAACGATGTTGTCATTCTGTGCAAATTGCCATGCCTCGCTGTGGTACTCATAATAAGCTATTATTCTTTGCGGACGTTGCGTCGCGGTGAAATAATGTGAATAATCCAAGTGAAAAAGGCGAAACATGGGCTTAGTACATACCACCATCAAAGTCAGAAATATCCTGACCAACAGCGAACCGGTTGAAGTGGAGGCAAAAGTCGATACCGGCGCGACTTTGCTGGTGCTGCCGGAGTACGTCGTGAGTGATCTCGAATTCCCGATTATTCGCCAGCAAACCGTGAAATACGCCAACGAGGACACCGAGGAAAGGAATGTGGTTTGGGGAGTCGAAGTAACTTTATGTGATCGCAAGGGCGTTTTTGAAGCCATCGTCGAGCCAAAGAAGAAATACGCACGGATCGGCGCGGTGGTGATGGAGACGCTGGATTTGATCGTCGAGCCGAGAAGTTTGGGCGTGTATCAGAATCCCCGTTCCATTCTTCCCATGGCCGAGGTCGAATAAAAATCCGGTTGCAACAAATTCCCGCGCAAGGAATTCCTTGCGCTTTGCCGGCAAAGGTGTTATATTTAACTTAATATCTAAAAGTGCCGCCAGATCATCAAACCGTTATGAGACGCACACATGGCTGAATCCATTTCAACAGCGCCGGTTGAAACCAGAGAACCCGTTACGGCAGTAAGCGCGCTGAGGGATAGTGAAAACTTGCCGCTCGAGCAACGCACCGATGTGACCGTCGATGAGCTGGAGAGACTTTCTCTTCCGTATCCGGCTGAACTTTATAACGGGAGGGTGGTGTTCAAAATGCCGAATTTTGCTCATGCCGTCATCCAAAATAATATTGGAAAGAAAATTGGAATTTATTTGGAGACGCATCCAATCGGTCTGGCCGGCGGTGATGCCAATTTCCGCCTGTGGCCGGAACGCACTAAGGAGTCCCGCGCCCCGGATGTATCGTTTATTTCAAAAGAGCGTCTCCCGAAAGACCTGTACCGCTATTTACCTCTCGCGCCGGATTTGGCAATCGAGATTCTTTCTCCCGATGACAGCTTCATGAGAGTGATGGAAAAGGTTGATGAATATCTCTCCCAAGGCGTCAAGCTCGTCTGGGTGGTCATTGCCAGCACGCGCGAGGTTTTGGTTTGCACCACGCAGAGCAAGTACATCGTGCGTGACACGTTGACCGCGCCGAATATTCTGCCCGGTTTTGAGCTGCCGGTGCAAGATATTTTCGCCGGATTGGAAATGAGTGCAACATCATGAGCTATCGCTGCGGTAGTCTCAACTCGGAACCCGGAAGACGGAAAAATCAAATTTCACCAAAAAGGCTGAGAGAACCCAAAGTTTTCTCATTTTTTGTATAGGCCATCACAGAATTCCCGAATTTAAGAAAACAAGACGAAATCAAAAACTTTTGCACTATTGTTTTTATTGGAATTTACCTATAGCACGATATTTGCTCATAAAAATTTTTTAATATATCGCTTCGATACGCTGATTTTTTCATTTTAAGTCGAAGCAAAACTGGCTGTTAGGTTAAAGAGATCATGCCAGTACATGAACGCAGTAAGGAGAAATCTGATGAACAGAAATATAGTGACGATTGATGGTAATGAAGCAGCGGCTTATGTAGCTCATAAAACCAATGAAGTGATTGCCATTTATCCGATCACTCCCTCTTCGCCCATGGGTGAATGGTCGGATGAATGGTCGGCAGAGGGACAGAAGAATATTTGGGGTACGGTGCCTGTGGTTGTGGAGATGCAGAGTGAAGGTGGTGCTTCCGGCGCCGTGCATGGTGCCTTGCAGACTGGCGCGCTGAGCACGACTTTTACTTCGGCGCAAGGTCTGATGTTGATGATACCGAACATGTTCAAAATTGCCGGTGAGTTGACCCCGACCGTATTTCATGTGGCGGCGCGCTCGATGGCGATACATGCCTTGTCCATCTTCGGCGATCACAGCGACGTGATGGCGACGCGCAGCACCGGCTTTGCCATGATCGCCTCGGCGTCCATACAAGAGGTGATGGATTTTGCGCTCATCGCGCAGGCGGCAACCCTGGAGGCACGTGTGCCTTTTGTGCATTTCTTTGACGGCTTTCGTACTTCGCATGAGGTCAACAAAATCGAGCAATTGACGGTCGAGGACATGCGCGCGATGATTGACGAGGAGCTGATTCGCCAGCATCGCGCCCGGGCGCTGTCGCCGGAGCATCCGGTGTTGCGTGGCTCGGCACAAAATCCGGATGTTTACTTTCAGGGCCGCGAGACGGTCAACCGGTTTTATCTTGCCTGCCCGGGCATTGTCGAGAAAGTCATGAACAAATTTGCCGGCTTGGTCGGGCGCCAATACAAATTGTTTGATTATGTCGGCGCGCCGGATGCCGAACGGGTCATCGTGTTGATGGGCTCCGGCGCGGAAACTGCCCACGAGACCGTCGAATATCTTGTCCATCGCGGCGAAAAAGTTGGTGTGATCAAAGTGAGATTGTATCGCCCGTTCTCGGTCGAGCACTTTGTCAATGCCCTGCCGGCCACAGTGAAAGTCATCGCGGCGCTCGATCGCACCAAAGAGCCGGGTGCCCTGGGCGAACCTTTGTATCTCGATGTGGTGACCGCAGTCAACGAATCCCTGGCAAAAGGCAATGGCCGTCTCAGAAGTTTCCCCAAAATCATCGGCGGCCGCTACGGCCTGTCTTCCAAGGAATTCACGCCGGCGATGATCAAAGGCGTCTTTGATGAGATGAAGAAGGCGGAACCAAAGAACCATTTCACAGTAGGTATTAATGATGACGTGACCCACACCAGCATCGCGTACGATCCATCCTTCTCGATCGAGCCGGATGATGTGATTCGGGCGATGTTCTATGGTCTTGGTGCGGACGGCACGGTGAGCGCCAATAAGAACACGATCAAGATCATCGGTGAGGAAACGCCGAATTATGCGCAGGGTTATTTTGTTTATGATTCCAAGAAATCCGGCGCAATGACCGTCTCGCATTTGCGTTTTGGTCCGCGTCCGATTCATTCGACGTATCTGGTGAAGCAGGCGAATTTCATCGGCTGCCATCAATTCGGTTTTGTCGAAAAATACGACATGCTGTCCAATCTGGTCGAAGGTGGGACGTTTTTGTTGAACAGCCCGTATGGCCCGAAGGAGGTGTGGGATCATCTGCCGCGCCAGTTGCAACGCCAGCTCATTGACAAGAAGGCCAAGTTTTATGTGATCGATGGCTACGCGGTGGCCAAAGAAACCGGCATGGGTGCGCGCATCAACACCATCATGCAGACGTGCTTTTTCGCGATCTCCGGCGTGCTGCCGCGGGAGGAAGCGATTGCCAAAATCAAAGAGACCATCAAGAAAACTTACGGCGCCAAGGGCGACGAGATCGTGCAGATGAATTACCGCGCGGTCGATCAAACGCTGGAACGGCTGTACGAGGTGAAGGTGCCCAGCCAGGTGACCAGCAACTTCGATATGCCGCCGGTAGTCCCGGAGCAGGCGCCCGATTATGTGAAAAATGTGCTCGGCAAGATTATCGCCGGTTACGGCGACGAGGTGCCGGTGAGCGCGATGCCTGTGGATGGCACGTTCCCGACCGCCACCAGCAGGTGGGAGAAGCGGGCGATCGCCCTGGAGATTCCGATTTGGGACAAGGAAGTTTGCATCCAATGCAACAAATGTGCGATCGTCTGCCCCCATGCCGCCATTCGCATCAAGATTTACGAGGACAGCGTGCTGGCGAATGCGCCGGCGACGTTCGCGTACACCGATGCGCGCGATCGTGAATGGAAAGGCATGAAGTATACCGTGCAGGTGGCGCCGGAGGATTGCACCGGCTGCGGCCTCTGCGTGGAAATTTGCCCGGCGAAAAACAAGCGCGAGACGAGATTGAAAGCGATCAACATGAAATCGTTCCTCGAACATCGCGAAACCGAACGGGTGAATTTCGATTTCTTCCTGACCATTCCGGAGCTGGATCGGCGCAAGGTGAAAGTGAATACGGTGAAAGGCTCGCAGCTCCTGCAGCCGTTGTTCGAGTTCTCCGGAGCGTGCGCGGGCTGCGGCGAAACGCCGTATGTCAAGCTGGTCAGCCAGCTTTTCGGCGATCGCGCCATCATCGCCAATGCCACCGGCTGCTCATCGATTTACGGTGGCAATTTGCCGACCACGCCGTACGCGAAGAATCCGGAGGGACGCGGACCGGCCTGGTCGAATTCGCTGTTTGAGGACAATGCCGAATTCGGATTCGGGTTCCGCCTGACCATCGACAAGCACAAGGAGCAAGCCGAGGAATTGCTGCATCGGCTGGCAGGCGAATTGGGCAGGGACTTCGTGCAGGCGCTGTTGACTGCAGATCAATCGGACGAAACCGGCATCTATGCGCAACGCGAACGAGTGGCACTTTTGAAGGACAAGCTGAGTCGGATGAATTCGCCGGCGGCCAGGAATCTTCTCAGTATCGCGGACTTTCTGGTGAAGAAAAGCGTTTGGATCGTCGGCGGTGATGGCTGGGCCTATGACATCGGTTACGGCGGCTTGGATCATGTGTTTGCCTCCGGCAAGAATGTCAACATTCTGGTGTTGGACACCGAAGTTTACTCCAATACCGGCGGGCAAATGTCGAAAGCCACGCCGCGCGGCGCCGTTGCCAAATTTGCCGCCGGTGGCAAACCGCGGGCGAAAAAGGACCTGGCCATGCTGGCGATGACCTATGGTACGGTCTATGTCGCCTCTGTGGCCATGGGCGCAAATGACACGCAAACCGTGCAGGCGTTCATCGAGGCGGAGCAGTATGATGGGCCTTCGCTCATTGTTGCTTACAGCCATTGCATCGCGCACGGCATCAACATGACCCTGGGCATGGAGCAACAAAAGCTGGCGGTGAATTCCGGATACTGGCCGATTTTCCGTTATAATCCCAAGCTCGCCGAGGAGGGCAAGCCGGCGTTGCATTTGGATTGCCGGCCGCCATCAATTCCGGTGAAGGAGTATATGTACCGCGAAACGCGTTTCAAGATGCTCACCAAGAGCAACCCGGCGGAAGCAGAGCGTCTGCTGCAACTGGCGCAACAGGATGTCAATAATCGTTGGCGGAGGTACGAACATTGGGCAGCGTTCGGCGCACCGAATGGCAAAGCCGGAGCCGCACCAAAACGTGAAGAGTGAAAAAGACACCGTTGTCACCAACGGATTCGATTAACAAAAGGAGGTTATTATGGCTGCCTTCTTAGACATGGTTCAATTTCCTTACGGAGCCACAGAGCTCAAAAAAGTTTACCAAAAATATTTGACCCGCGCATTGTTGATTGCGGCGGTGCTTCACTTTTTCTTTGTTGGCTGCTACTGGAGCGCCGTCTATCTTCAAAAAGAAGAGCCGCCGGTCAGAACCGTGCGCATCGTCAAATACAGCGAGTTGGGACCGCCACCATCCCTGACCGACATCAAATCGGTCGTAGCGGCGAGCCTCGCGGTTTCCGCTGCTGCGGTGAAGCCGAGTATTGGTATACCGGTGCCGGTGCCTGATGCTTTGGTGAATCCGGAGCAAACCATCGCCACTCAGACAGAAATGAGCCAGTATGTTGGCCCGGTGACGTCCGAGATCGGTGGTGGGCAAACTCAGGTCGTGGCGGAAGAGCAGGATCTGAAGATTGAAGAAGACGAAGGTCCGCCGCCTGATTTTGTTCCGTTTGAGAAGCCTCCAGCGGTGATCAAACGCGTCGAGCCGACCTATCCCGAGCTGGCGCGCAAAGCGGGCATCGAAGGCAAGGTCATCGTCAAGGTTTGGATCGACAAAAAGGGCAAGGTCAAAGAAGTGCAGGTGCTGAAAGGTGCGGTGGAGATCCTGAATGAAGCGGCGGTCGCTGCGGCAAAACAGTGGGAATTCACCCCGGCAATGATGAAGCTCGGCCCGGTCGACGTGTGGTCAACGTTGACGTTCAATTTTTCACTCAAAGAGGCTAACCAGTAGGAGTATTTCCTGATGAAACGCACGATCTTACTTGTCATCGGGATGTTGATCGTTCAATGCCTCCCGGCATTTGCCCAACCACAAGTCGCAAAAGGAAAGCAACTCTTACAACAAGGAAACACTGCAGAAGCGTTGGTTGAGCTGCGAAAAGCTGTGGTCAGTTTCCCAAAAAATACCGCTGCTTGGTTTTTGTTGGGAGAGGCATATCTCCAAGCTGGGAATCTGGATTCTGCGGCAGTCGCCGGTCAAAAGATTCTTGACCTGGACAAGAAAGCTGCCGAAGGGTATGTGCTGCTGGCGAAAGCAAGCCTGGTACGCAAGAATTTCGACGAAGCCAAAATGACTGTGCGTGCCGGGATGAAATACAACAAGCAGAATCCGAACTTATTGACCATACTTGCCGAAGCCCTGGTTGCAAGCGATTCACTGGACAAGGCCATGGTGGCGTTCGAACAAGCCAAAAGAGCTGACCCGAATAATCCTGCACCGTACGAGGCTTTAGGCGACCTTTATATCAAGCAGGGCGGCACGGTCATGGCCATCATGGAATATGAGAGGGCAACCGAGCTGGATACCCTGCAGGCAAGCTTGCAGCACAAGCTTGCCAAAGCGTATTTTTCGGAACGCCGGTATGACGATGCGGCGAGAGCCTACCAGCGGGTCGTTAATATGGATACGACCAATCAGGTGGCATTGTTCGAATTGTCGAAGCTTTACTTTGCCGCCAAACGATATCCCAGTTCCGCCAAGCTGCTGAAAACCTATGTTCGGCGCAATCCGAATTCCCAGGAAGCCTGGTCGATGTATATGGAGTCGCTGCATTCCAGCAAACAGTACAAAGAGGTGGTGCCGGCGGCGCAGCAGGTTTTGAAATTCGAGCCAGGTTCGGTCAAAGCGCTGCGAATGCTTGCCGACGCTCATGTCAAGTTGCGCGAGTATGAACAGGCGGTCGTGACCTACCAGACGCTCAGTCGACTGGACAAGTTGCAGACCGATGACCTGAAGCAGCTTGGCAAGGCCTACGTGGAAACGAAAAATGATTCACTGGCTGTGCTCACGCTGGAAGAGGCACGACAGGCGGGTGCGAGCGGAACAGAATTATTAACCGATCTCGGCGCCACTTATATGCGCATGCGCAAATTCGACAAAGCCGCTGCGGTCTTTGAGCAAAAAATCAAGGAGGATACGACTTCGGTCAGTGGCTATGTCAATTACGCATTATGCAACATGGCACTGGCAAAATGGAGTCCGGCACATTTCGCCTTGAAGCGTGCGCTGAAGCTGAAGCCGGATTATGTCCAGGGACATCTCTTTCTCGGCCGCACGCTCATGCAGATGGACTCCCTGCAGCAGGCCAGGAAAGAATTTGAGATCCTGGTAAAACTGGCGGGAAGCACGCCGGAAAAATACAAAAACGAGCTGGCCGAGGCCGAAGGGTATATCGGCTTTGCACTGTTGCTCGACAAAAAATATCCCGATGCGATTGAAGTGCTGACCGCCTCGATCAAGCTCAAGGATGACAATCCGCAAACACGGCTCTGGAGAGCACAGGCTTATGCCCTCGCCGACCGGCACGACGAAGCCATCACGGAATACAAAGTCGTGTTGAGACTCGATCCTAAAAACAAAGAGGCAAAGAGGAATTTGGAGCTGCTTTCGCCACAATAGTCAAAAAACAGAAAGGATGATACATGGATCTCACCACGACCTACCTCGGCATGAAATTGAAAAATCCGCTCGTGGCCTCAGCTTCACCGTTGTCACGAACCATTGATAATATTCGCAAGCTGGAGGACGCCGGTGCTTCAGCCATCGTGCTCTTTTCGCTTTTTGAGGAAGAAATTCTTCATGAAACGCGTGAGCTGGACCATTTCCTGACCTATGGCACAGAAAGTTATGCCGAGGCGTTGAGTTACTTCCCGCAGCCGGAGGAATTTTATGTCGGGCCGGAAGGATATCTCGAGCATATCCGCCAAGCCAGGGCCGCAGTGGATATTCCGATTATCGGCAGCTTGAATGGCGTCTCAACCGGTGGCTGGATCAACTATGCGCGCAAAATCGAGGCCGCCGGCGCCAACGCGATCGAGCTGAATATCTATTATATTCCGACTGATCCGGCACTCTCCGGTAACGATGTCGAAGGAATGTATCTGGACACGTTGAAAGCGGTCAAGGCCAGTGTCAAAATTCCCGTTGCGCTCAAGCTCAGCCCCTTTTTTAGCGCGATGGTGAATATGGCCAGGCGATTCGACGCCGCCGGCGCTGATGCCTTGGTATTATTTAACCGCTTCTATCAACCAGATATTGATCTCGAGCAACTCGAGGTGGTGCCCAACATCATCCTGAGCACACCACATGCGCTGCGTCTGCCCCTGCGCTGGATTGCCATTCTCTACGGGCAGGTGAAAGCCGATCTCGCGGCCACCAGCGGCATCCACTCGGCACAAGATGTTCTAAAAGCTTTGATGGCAGGCGCCAAAGTTACGATGATGGCTTCGGCGTTGCTGCACAATGGGATCGGACATGTTCGTCAAATATTGAGGGATATGGAAATTTGGATGGAAGAGCATGAATATGAATCCGTCCGGCAAATGCAGGGAAGCATGAGCCAGAAGTCTGTGGCCGAGCCTGCTGCGTTCGAGCGGGCAAACTATATAAAGGCGTTGCAACGATATATGTGACCATAATACGTCTGCAACTTGTTTTGAACCGGCCCGGTAACTTTGCAGTGAATCTGACCACAGGAAAATACGATGACGAGAATGCCGGAAAAGACTTGGCTCAAAATCGGGCAGGTGGCGAAGAGGCTCAATATTGCCGTTGAGACCATTCGCATGTATGAAAGGGAGGGAATTTTAATCACGGAAAAAACCCCGACAGGGCAGAGGGTTTTCAACGGCTCTGATCTGCACTGGATCGGCTGCATTCGTCGCCTGATTAAAGAGCAGGGCCTCAATCTCGAGGGTATTCGCAGATTGTTGGCCCTCATGCCGTGCTGGGAATGGCGTCACTGTACGCAGGCAGAAAGAGAGAACTGTCCGGCATTTCACGGCGCGATGCGCCCTTGCTGGATCATGAAACCAGAAATTCCTGCAACTTGCCGGGCGGATAATTGCCGCACCTGTGTCGTCTATCAAAACGCCTGCCAATGTGACAACCTCAAAGAAATGATTTATCGCTTGCGGCAGCAGCCGGAGCCAGCAGTCAGTTGACAGACTCAGTAAATTCCCCGGCAAATAGAAATCATTTCTCGTCCCGCCTCCACGCGTCGAATGGGCGCGCGCAACGGGTCACCTCATAAAGTCGGATTTGCCCCGTTCGATTCAAAACTCCTCTCGTATTTTCTGAAAAAAATAGCGGAGAGCATGATCTTTTTGCGCCTGTCGAATTTGGCGGATTTTTGTTTCAGCGCGTGCGGCGTATTTTGCGGCGCGCGTTTTGACTGCTTCGAAACGTTGCAACGCGCCAGCCTCGTCGTTTTTTGCCAACCGGGCATTGCCATCATACCAGAGAAACCGTTCCTCATAAAGCGAATCCTTCAGCGCTAGTCCTTTGGAAAACGCCGTGCTGGCGGAATCGAACTGGCCCAACTGCAGATAAGAAACTCCAAGATAAAAAAGCGTGGCTGCATTCGTCGGATTTAAGCGATGCGCCTGCTGTAACAACCGCACCGCCGCAGAATCTTCACCGTTGCGATAGTAGCTCATCCCCTGTGAGAATAGTTGTGCGCTGTCCAGACTGTCGGATGTCCCCATAATCTGGAAGAGCGTATAAGGTTCGCGGGTAACTTCGGCGAGCGGTGCATAATTCACGCGTGGGAAAAGGAAAAGCAGGGCGATGAAAATGGCCACGGTGGTGGCCAAGGCAAATCCAATCGGGGCCGGCCGAAGGAAGGGTTGTAACGAGGCAATGAGGTCACGAATCTTCTCGATGACCGGACGCCGCCGAATCTGAAAATCCTCCTGCACCGCTGGTTCCAAAGTCGCCAATATTTGCGCGCGGTGTTCTTCCATCCCGCTGATCACCGGCGAAAAGCGCCAGAGTTCATCAAAACAGTGCTCGCATGCCAGCAAGTGATCCTCGAAACGCTCGCGCTCCTCGTCGGAAAGCAATTTGAGTTCGTACATGAAGATCAGCTTGCCGATTTCGGGATTAGTACATGGCATAGTCAATTCCGTTCGCTTCCAAGAGTTTTTTCAGCTTCACCCGACAATCGTGGAGGCGTTTATAAAGCACGTTACGATCCTCGTTGGGAAATTTTTCCCAAATCTCATCTTTTGACAGAGCTTCCAGAAAAAATCCCAGAATTTTCTGACATGTTTCCGAAAGCTTTTTGATTGCCCCGGTCATTCGTTCGATCTGATCCCTCAGCGCCACTTGGTCTTCCTCGTGAGAATCAGCATCGTAAATATCCGACGTCGATTCGTCCTTCAAATCAAATAACTCCCGCCATCTTCTGTTGCCGCGAACATAGGCACCGATAATATGATGGTGAACAACATTGGCCCATCGAATGAAATAACCATTTTCTGCGCGCTCAACTTTTTCCCATTTGGTTAACACTGTCAGACAAAATACTTGAACGATATCTTCCGCATCTTTTTCCAGCTCGTTTCGATGTTTGAAAGAGCCATAACGCGACCAAAGGATGTTTCTTGTTCGCGACAGATAGAGTTTTCGCAGATGCGCAAAAAATTCTTCTCTCGCCTTTGCGTCGTCTTTTTTTGCCTGCTCAAGAAGGGCGAGGATTTTTTTTATAGTTACCTCTTCCATGGCGGCTGCCCTGGGTTTTACCCAGTGTAAGTCTACAAACAACCACGATCTAGTTGGCAAATCATCTGCTCGCCAATCCAAACAACGTTCGATATATTGATTGGCAGAAAAAATCCAAGGCGGGTCTTCATTATTCTCTTTTGGCGACAGACTGAATCTGGACAAACGAAACCCGGCGGTTGCTTTGACGGCCTTCTTCAGTGGCGTTACTGGCAATCGGCCGGTCCTCACCATACCCAACTGCCATGAGGCGCTTGGGACTGATTCCTTTCGAGAGTAAATAGTCCTTTACCGCATGAGCGCGTTTTTCTGACAATTCTTTATTATAAGCATCCGTGCCGACGCTGTCTGTATGGCCTTGGATTTCTATGCTAATCTCATGATACTTCGCCAGCTTTTCGGCCAGGCGATTCAGCTCGGAATTTGAGTCTTCGCGCAAATTCGCGCTGTCAAAATCAAAAAAGATGTTTTTCAGGACTATTTCCGGTGGTTTGGATTGCGCCGTTTCTGTGGCTGCCACTTTCGCAATGGGGATCAGTTGAATGTTCACCTTTGTTTCTTTGTAATGCCGCAAATTGGTGAGGTCGATATTCTCGGATTTATCCCAATAATTTTCTTTCGTGGCGTAATAACCATATCGGCGACCGGCAGGCAAAGCAATCGTGTATTCACCGGTCATTGGATTACTTGTGGCAATCCCCATTTGTTTGCCGGTGGCCAAATCTTCCCACCGGATTTCTGCTTCAAGAGGTTCGCCATTGTTGGAGGTGACAATACCCGAGATCAGAGTGACCGATCGGGCCGGTTCGATGGTGGAATCGACACGGACCTTGTAGATGTCGTTTTTGCCAAACCCTTCAGACTTCTCAGAGCTAAAGTAGGCCCATTCGCTGTTCGCCGGCATGGTTAGATCCCAATCATTGTCAGGTGTATTCAATCGCGCCAGATTGGTTGGCACAGACCATTGCGTCCACGAAGAGTCACTGAGCCGGGTCGTTTTGAAGAGGTCGAGCCCGCCTTTGCCTGGGTGCCCGTCAGAGGCGAAATACAACGTTTTGCCATCGGCATGCAGAAAAGGTGTACGATCCGTTTTGGGCGTATTGATGATCGGGCCGAGATTCACCGGTTCGGTCCACTGGCCCTCTTTCTGCGTTGTTACCCAAATATCGATGTTTTTGGCAGTGTCAGTGGCACTGGTGGTAAATCCCGGTCGCTGGGAGGCAAAAAATAAAGTCATGCCGTCCGCGGAGAAGCATATATCAGCGTCCCAAGAGTCGGAATTGATCGGCTTTTCGAGTTTTTGGGGCACACCCCACGTCGTCCCCAAATTCCTTGACAGATAAATGTCTCCTCCCTTGAAGATGAAAAACTGATTGTTGTCGGTGGAGATCGATTCCGGGCCTTCGTGGTTATCTTCACTGTTCAACACACTGCCGGCGCTGACGGCTTCGGTCCAGTCACCATTTTCGAGATGTGATACGTAAATTTCTTCCTGCCCGTCAACCATGCGGATCTCCAAGATACATTTAAGACGTTCGATCAGATCCATTTTGGAAATGACTTTCTGAACTCGACTTTCGCGCTGATCATCCGGCAAGGCGCTAAAAACCTGATAACTCATGCCGAAATATTTATAAAAAGCCTTTTCGGCCTTCTCATCTCTGATTTTTCGGCAGAAATAAATGGTTTTCCCGTCGGTGGAAATGCGCGGGCGATAGTCGCCAAAAGCCGAGTTTACTTTGCTTCCCAAATTGATCACCTGCATGGTGTCAACCGAATCGGTTGCAAGAGTTTTGCTCTCCAACCGCGTACCCGAGGACAGGGGTATTTCCTGGCTATGAGCGAAATCGATTAGCAGCCACGGGGCCATGACCCCGAAGCCAGCCACTACCATCTTCCTCATATAGCCAAGCCCGGAAACTTTTGTCTTGAACATGTTGACCTCACAAGAAAATGATTTATGTTACAGCAGTTTTCCGACACAACGTGATGCCTTAATCACATCAAGTCGTCCCACACATGCTTTTTATCCAATCATCCTACAAGTGCGCTTAGCAACCCAATAATTAAAAAAAATGCCAGAATGATCCCATAAATCACCGCCGCCGTTGAATGATGTTACTGTTCGGCAATCGATTTTCGATTTCATTCAGTCGGTTAATGATATAGGTAATTTCATCTTCAATGGCCATGCTCCCGGATTTATGCCCGGATTTTGTGCTCAAGGAGGCCACTCCGGTCTCGGTTTTACTTTGTTCAGGCTTGGGTTCGTGGAGGAAATGCTCGATCTCCTCCGGTGTCAATGAATTGGCGCATTTCGTGCATATTAATCTGCGCGTCTTGCCCTCGTCTTTGAAATAGTATTGCGAGGGATATACTTCACCACATCTTTCGCATTGCATTGGACCCCTCCTTATGTTTTATACCAGGGTGATGGTAACTGAATATTTATGCAAAAAGCATGGCGTGTATGATTGGCCGAGCTTATGAATTGCCGCGCTTGAATATACGGCGCGGCGATTCGTTGGACCGCCACAAAGGCCTCTTCCTTGGGGGCATGCAATTTGACAAAAGCTTCGTACTGCACGCGTGTTTCGGCCGTGAGCGGTTCGGTCAGATCCAACGTCTGGGCCACCGCAGAAACCGAAGTGACGACCAGCACAATCACGCCAGGGCATAAAATGCAAAACCGGTTCATAAATTCTCCTTCTCAATTCGATCGAGTTGAATCCATTTCTGCGCTGACAATTTTGTGGTATCCTCCTTTTTCGAACTGAAAAGACTCCGCCCGCGCAATCAGCTCGTTTTTGCTTAACCAGGAATCTCCGATATTGTCAACCATGCAGACATATCTCCCAATCGGAAAGTTTACCTCAGTGGGATGCCAATAAATCTCTCAAGTTTCCCAATTGAGCATTCGGCGTGAAATAAAGAAACCGTCTTTACCATAAACTTTGATGGGTTGTTTGCCCTCGCTGGTTTTCTTGGAATATAACTCCTCGGTATAAGCAACTTTTTCATCGGTAAGTAAGTCAAAAATTCCATACGACCAGAGCCCCTTTTTCTTGTCATAAAACAACCCATGTGCGGCCCAGTGCCCGACATACTCTTTCGCCCATTGCTCATAGTTTTTATCCTTGGCATAACTCCAGTCAAGTTTGTCGATATAAAATCCGACAAAAACATCGTTCTCGCCCAAGGTATCAGGCAAAGTGAAAAAGTGTTATAACCTGAATTTTGCATCGTTTTCTCGGTAACCTTCGCCTGAAAATGAATTCTCAGGTTCAAAAGCGCAAGTCGCCTGAAGGCGGCTGCCAGCCATTGGGTAACAAGTCACCTTCAGGTGACTTTCAGCTTTTAGTCTGCGATTTCAATCGCAGCGGAGATTTTTTCATCTTGCCGTCCTCCTTTTCAGCGTCAGCAAGTGTAAAATTTGAAATCGGTTGTGGTTTGTTTTTGCGATAGAGAAATGGGGCTGGGGCGGCGCAAGATGTGGCTGCTGTTGAACGGAAGGCTCTATCGCATTTATGAAACTTCAGGTCTCATTATATAAGTGTCGCCAAAATGGTTTTTCTTACGCATTTTTTATATTTTTTTCTGTTTGCCGCGCGGCCCACCGCAACAGTGATGGTGAGTCATTTGATTTAGCGGGAGGCTGTTCAGAAAATATTTTTTCCAGACACAAGGCGGATAAGCCCACGGCCGCAGGCCGCGACCAAAAGGTTCAAAGCCAATTTTTCCAACGGATTTTGAAAATTGCATAAAACCCTTGTGAATACTGACTGAATCAAACTCAACCCAAAGATCTTTGCTTTTCTTGCACAGTTTTGACTATTAACGGAATAAATTGGCAAAGCGCGAAATGGGCTGCCAGGAAGCTCAAGGCAAGGCACAACAACTTGAAACTGGCCTTCACAAAAAGGTCTTGTTCAACCTGGGTAATGATTCCACCATGGTCAGGTCCAATCAAAGAGTAGAGGTACCCAAGCGTGGATTCCGAACCAAAGGCCAGGGTGGCAAGGGCAGTTTTTACAATCTTGTTTTTCATGCAACCGTTCTCCCAAGGATCGAGACCTTCCCCGGGCGCAACTGCGTCCCGGAGGCACCGATGGAAGCATGAAAAACGCGCGTTTGCGCAATCGCCAACAACGCCAGGAGCGGCCTGTGGTGTTGCCGCCGGCGTTAGAGAGGCACTGTGCTTATGCTATAGCATCTCAGGCTTCATTTATATAGTGTTGCCCGGGCCATATTTCTTACCGTGATGCTGCACAATCTTATCTCGAGTCTCCGATAAAAGTGAAGGCGCCCCAAAACAAGGGATGTTTGAAACGCGCATCGCGCATCAAAGATAATTGTGCCTGATACAGCGCTTCCAGAGGGGATTGCTGCTTTTCAAAAAACTGCCGGTAAAAATGCAGCATCAATTCCTTGGTGGAAACATCCGGAATAGGCCACAAGGTGGCAATAATTGATTTCGCCCGAGCGAGGCTGAAAGCGCTGGCCAGGTTGACGATCTCGGCACCGGTATGATTGCCGCCGATTGCCGTCTCACAGGCCGTGAGAATCACCAAATTCGTGGGGCACGGATGGTTTTGCACTTCACTCAAGTAGAGTTGTCCATCCTCCCGGGCAGACCTGGCAAGCCGGATGCAGGTCTTTTGCGGATTGACCGGATCGAGTCGAGAATGATTCAACAGGATCAGCACGGAATACTGTTGACATAACTGTTTATAACGTTCCTCGGTGGCTTGATCTCTGATAAAGACCTGTGCATCAGGAACGTATTTGAGAATCTCCTCTGCGGCGCTTTCAGCCCCGGGCAGATCCCCCTCGGAATTGGCGAAAACAAAGACCTTATCCCGAAGTAACGGGCCGGTCGTGGGCAGGGAAAAACCAAAACGAAAGGCAGGTAGATAAGAAACACACCAGCGTTCTTGAACAAAGACATAATCACCACCGGCGGTTTTTTTGGCCAGCGCATGCAACGGGAGATAGTAGATCGTTCCTGAAGGAACGATGGTAATGGACTTTTTATTTGCAATCTGCGGTTCGATCGGCGCGATCAACTTGTCGTACAACACTTGTGCCTGTTGCATCAGCGGTGCCAGATACGGGTCGTTCCAGTCAATGATTTCTTGCGGGAATCTGCCTTGTTGTCCATCGTCAACGGCTTTCTTGATTTCGTTCCGGTAGGCTTGAATTTGCTCAAAAAGAACCTTCTGGGCAATTTTGACAGCAACGCCTCGGTGCCCTTCACTGGTGATGACGACGATCAAGAGAACCTCCGAGGTGGGATAATAAAGCACATAAGCTTGATCACCCGCGATTTTTTCTTTTGTAAAATGGCCGACACGGTAAATGTCTTCCAGATTTATTCCGTATTTGGCAGCGGCAGCCAAAATTTTGGCAAAGGAACTTTCGATTGTTTCAGTGGCCTCGGACCACAGCTCGGTGTTGGCGGTTTGCTCCATTTTTCCAGTTTGCGTCAACCGGCGGCGCGCTTCCAGAATGCGCTTTGCGTGTTCGTTGAATTCCGCGATGAGCGCCGGGTTACCCGTCTGCGCGATCGATTCCTGCAAAATCTGCAGGGATTCAGGCGATTTCATTTTTTCAGCGTAGAACATCACTTCGCTCAGCCGGTTCTGTTGATAGAGCAACAGGATCAAATGATTGTAAAGCTCGGCATAATCTCTGAAAAAGCTGCGCAGCAAATGTTCGCGGCTCAGGCCGGTGCCGATTTGGTCGATGATTCCAATCGCAGCAATATAGGCATTGATTGCCTCATTGAAGCGCTCCAATTTTTCCAGAACCACGCCTTTGTTCGTATACACCAGGCGCAACTCGCGTTTGAAGTGATAGCGGTCGCAGATCGTCTCCGCTCTGTTGAAATAATCCAGCGCCTGCTCGTATCTGGCCTGATCAACATAAGCGCCACCCAGGTTGCCATAGCTCACGGCTTCGCCTTTGGGGTAGTTATGTTGCTGTGACAATTCCAAAGCCTGGCGATAGTCTTGTTCGGCAGCCTCGATCTGCTGCGCTTTGATCTTGAGGTTGCCCAAATTGATCCGGCACGAGGCCTGGAGAATATAATCGCTTCGGCCCTGTGCGCTGCTCCAGGCTTGTTCGTAATATTGTTGTGCTTCGGGGTACTGTTCCTTGTCATAACTGACATTGCCCAGCAGCAACAGACAGGTCGCTTGAAGCGCTTCATTGCCGGATTTTTTCGCCAAACGCAACGCACCGTGATAGTAGTCCGCGGCGCTGTCCGGTTGATTGAGGTCGTAATAAATATTGGCGATCTGGATCCGGCAATCCGCCTCCGCATCAATCTGGCCCGTTTGTCGATAACCGGAGATGGCGATGGAATCAGCCTTCAATGCCTCTTCATAACGCAGCATGGCGTACAACACGGTTGCGCGCGCATCCCAGTAATTCGCAAGCGCTTCTTTATCATTGTAGCGGACCAGAAACTCATGCGCCTTGTCGAGCCATCGCATCGCCTCCTCATCATTCCCCAAGCCGGCTTCTGCTTTCGCCAGGTGAATCTCGCAATCAGCTTTATCGACCGACTCGGGCAGCGTGCCATACTGCGCCAAAGCTTCTTCAAAATAAGCCCGGGCGGAAGTGAAGTCGAAGCGCAGAAGATAGAGATCGCCGATTTGCATCAGTGCCTCAGCAACACCGGCGGGGTGGTTGATGGAGCGATAGAGATTCAAGGCTTCGCGATTGCGAGCAAACGCCTTCTCAACTTCAGGAGGAGTGAATCGCAAGTAGGTTTTGGCAATTTTGATTTGACAGTTGGCGATATTCTCGGGATCATGCAGATGGCGGAAGAGGGAATCGCTTTGCATGTAAAAGGCCAGGGCGCGGCGAAAGTCCTCGCGATTAAAGGAAATGCTCCCAAGATAGCGCAAACACACCGCCTCGTTGGAGTGCTCGGACAAATGGTGATAAATGTTTCGCGCCGCCTCGAGATAATTTTGCGCCTCGGGATAATTTTTTCGGTTGAATGCCAGTTGCCCCAAGCCAAAATTGCAGCCCGCCACTCCGGAAGAGTCACGCGCTTGCTGGTAGAGTTTTTGCGCCTCGCGATAATTCACCTGGGCTTTGTCAAAGTCATTCCTCTCCGCATGCAGTTCGGCAATGTTATGAAGACACAACGCGACATTATAAGGATGATCCGTCTGGCGGCAGGCAGATAATGCATTTTGATAATTCTGCAGGGCTTCGGCGGGATGGTTCAGCAGCTGATAATAGCGGCCAAGCCTGCGGTAAGCCGAGCAGATTTTTTCCTGGTCTTTGACCTCCAAAAATATCGCCAGCGCGGCTTCATATTTTTGCCGAGCCTGACTGTATTGCCTCAGTGCCAAATGACAGTCACCCGCGTAATTCAAGCTTTCCCCGGTCTTGGGAAAATCTCCAGTTGCTCGATACGAGGCTTCGGCTTGCTCGTAGCTCAGCAAGGCCTGGCTGTATTGCTCCAGCAAGTGCAGCGAGCGAGCTTTACGATAAAGACACCAGGCGCGAGACAGAGCAGTCTCGCTGGTGAGCGGAAAATAGTTTAATGCCCGGTTATAATGGTCAAGCGCGTCGTGGTAAAATTTTTGATCAAAATAATTGTTAGCCATGTCTTTGTAGCACTGTGCAAGATCGGTTCTTTGATCCAATTGGGAATATAAGGACACGGCCCGCAGGTACTCGGCATTGGCGGCATCGTAATGCAAAAGGTTCGTCAGAGCGTCGCCCAAGCTCTGGCGCGCCTTCGCTTCTGCCGCATGAAGAGCGAGTGCGCTATCGATTTGTGCGGCCAGCCGGTAACGCGAAGCGGCTTCTCGATACTGGCCGAGATTAAACAGCGCATGGCTGGCATTGACGGCACAGGCGGCTTCATTTTCTCCGGAATCGATCTGGCGATATGCTGCGGCCGCAGAATCAAAATATGCCGCAGCGCGTTCATAATTTTGTTGCTTGAAGTAGCAATTGCCGATTTTCATCAAGCACTGGGCCTGTTCCGGCCATGCTCCCAGAGTTTGGAAAAACGACCGCGCCCGCAGATATTCCTGAAGTGCTTGCGCATAGTGCTCTTGGGCGAAATGTATGGTGGCGAGGAATCTGAGACAATCCGCATAAATTGTCATGTTGGCATGGGATCCGGCAGGCGCGAGCGCAGCCATCGCCTCGGAAAAGTATGGAATGCTTGTTTCGTAGTTTTCCTGCCAGTAATAACAACGCCCGAGATAATAGGCACAAATTCCTTTCGTGCTGTCATCGCGAAGGGTTTTGAACTGTTCCCGCGCCTGGGCAAATACGACGCTGGCAAGATCGTACTGCTCCTGATCATAATAGCAATGGGCTTTAAGCTTGAGACACGAAGCAGCCATCTCCGGAACTCTGATAGTTTCGTACAAATTTTGCGCGGCGCTGAGGGCGTCGATGGCTTGAGTGTATTTTTCTGCCCGATAGAGAACATAGCCATACCTGTAACGACAATCTGCTTCCAGCTTGGGATCAACGATGTTGTTGTCACGCAGCAAGTTGATGGCTTGTTCATACTTTGCAAGCGCCAGGTCGAGTCGATCAATCTTGGAAAAAATGTAGCCCTGCAAGCGCATACAATCCACGGCTTGGCGGATATAACGGATCGATTGATAAAGCGCGAGGGCCAAATCGAGCTTGGATAAAGCTTGCTCATAGGCGCCCATTTCCAGTTCTGCGGATGCCAGTCTCCTGAGCGAATCGGCCTGAGTCGCTTTTTTCAGATCTTGTTCCCGAAGATCGCCCGTCGATCGCTGTAAGACTGGAGGGCTAACTTCCGATGAGTCGCGGCCAATGACCTCGGTGAGGAGAACCAGGCAAAAGAAGAAACAGGAGCTCAAGCACCATAGTGGCCGGAAGGTCATAAAGGAGGTTGGGGCGGACTTCATTTTTTCACCTCTTTGACTGAATAAACAGGGACGGAAAAAGACACCATCCCATTTAGCCGGTGCAGTGCAATGTTGAGGGATCGCGCGAGTAATGACAGGAATCTATGTGCAACACCCATCGTCAACTGACCGAGGCGGATTTGTCAGCAGTCGGTTCAATAATGATGGCGTGTCAAGATTGCGAATGAGGAAAACCCGAAACAATATAACTTTCTCAGCACCAATTCGCAAGCAGTTTTTTTATGGGAGGGTAATCTTTCAAAGTATTTGGATTCTGGAAAATTTCGTTTTAAATTTATGTGCACCTGTTTTCGAGAACAATGGTTTTGGTCGTCTGCAGCCGATCCGGAGTATGCTCAGCCTTCTCTTTAAAACCCGGTTGCGCTATTATCGTAATTATCTGCGCCACCATTTCGACCGCGCCGCGCGAATCGAAATTGCACTCATTATTCTCATCGTCCTTCTCTTGACCGGGCGTTCACCGGCAGATATTGGCTATAGTCTGAAATTCCTCTCTGCGGTTGAGTTTCCAACGCGCTGGGCAAATTTATTGACAGTGCTTCTGCCGTTGTTCTATCTCGCTGCCGAAGTTTTGGCGTTCATCACTCTCCGTCCCACCGGCGAGGGGCAGATTCTCGGTGCGCTGCCATTTGATCGGCGAACCATTGCCAACTATCACTTGTTGCGTTTTTGGGGTAAAACCGGACCAATGCTTTTTCTCGGCACAGCGCCGTTTTTGCTCGGCGTCGGTGACACCGCCGGACGAATGTTGCACTTTTTCACTGTGCTCGGCATTTTGGTGACACTCCAATTGGTCGCATTCCTTCAAGCCCACCGCGCACGCCAGCGTTCTCCGCAAAAACTTTTTGGCTGGTTGTTTGCCGAGGCGGTGACTATTTTCATTCTCATTGCCGGCGCCTCATGGTGGCGACAAATGTTTATTGCGCCAGAGGGCATCGGACTCATTGGATTTCTGCTCGGGTGGAGTGCCGTGCCGTTTTTTCTTTTTTATATTTACCGCGCTTATGAGCCGGGATTGATCGAAACTCGCGTCACACGTGGTGCCAAAGTAGTCTTTGGCGGGTTGAATTCAGGCCGCAGCGCCGGGACGACCAACGCACTCATTCTGCGCGATCTTCGATTTTTATGGCGGCGCAAGCGATCGACCTTCATTCTCCTTTTGTTCGCCCTGGCGATCATGACCGTGGTCAGTTTCGTTCATGAGAATTTGAGAGAAGCTTGTGTCAGCAGCATCGTTCTGGAAATCATTTTTAGCGCGTTGTCGATCAACACCCTGTTGATCTTGTTTGAGCATGATATAAAAACAGTGGGATTGATCCGTTCTTTACCCATTAACGCTCGCATGCCTTGGCGGGCGCGTTGGCTGCTGGCTGCAGGTTTTCTCGTTCTCCCGATGCTGGCTCCGGTTTTCACCCTGCCATTTAAATTTGGGGTGGGAATGGAATTTCTTTTCTTCATCGTCATCATCATCGGCCTCGCGGCCGTATTTGCGGCATTGTACTGCAACGCCGGCTTTGGCTTGTTTCCTCACGCCAGGTTTTGCAGCTTCCTGCTGAATATTTCGCTTTTGCTGATGATTCTCTTTTGGTTTTTCATGCCGCTGGGGACGATCTTGCTGCCGGCAATCATGCTCTTCTGGATTCGCAAGTCACAAAGACATTTTCAGTTTTTGGAGATAACCCACCGCGGGTGAGCCGCGACCAAAAAGAATTAATCGCTCACGGAATTGGCTGCACCCGCAGGGAACAAACAGCCCACAGATTTTTACTTTATCCGTGTCAATCCGTATGATCCGTGTTCAAAAAATGACAAGAAAACTTTCAGAATTTCTTTCTGCGTTTGATTGGATAAGTGAACTCAATGTTTGCAATAATACGAAACCATGAACATGATCCACATCAAAAACCTCAGCAAGGCATTTGCATCAGTGCAAGCGCTTCGAGACGTCTCCTTCTCTGTGGAGAAAGGAACGTTGTGCGGATTGGTCGGCCCGAACGGTGCTGGTAAATCGACACTTTTCAAAATCCTAATGGGATTATTAAAGCCCGATACCGGAGAGTTGGCATTGGCTGGCGTGCAGATCACTTATGGTGACGTTGCGTATAAACGCAAAATTGGCTATGCGCCGGAAACCGAGATTCTCTATGAGTACTTGACCGGCCTTGAATTCCTGCAGTTTATTGCCGCCGCCAAACAGGTCGCTCCGATAAAACGGGAGGAGCAAATTCGAAGCTGGCTCGCTTTCTTCGATCTTTCGCGCAAAGCCAATGAGCTGATCACGCACTACTCCCATGGCATGCGCCGCAAAATCAGTCTCTGCGCCGCCCTGCTTGGCACCCCGGAGATCCTGCTGCTCGACGAGGCCACCAATGGCCTCGATGCCGAAAGCAGTTTTCGATTGAAAGAATATTTGCGCGAGTTTTGCGGTCACGGCGGCACCGTGCTCTTTTCCTCACACATCATCGAAACCGTCGAGCATCTCTGCGATCGCCTCGTCATCCTGCATGAGGGCCGGATCTTGCGCGAAATGCAACGCCAGGAGTGGGGGGATTTGCGCCGGCAGGGATCGTCGTTGGAACAGGAGTTCATGGCCATGGTGCGAGACCGGTGATTGGGTCTTTTCAAAAAATGCTTGCTATTTTTGAGGAAATATGTTACAATTTAAGCGCGCGATCATATTCTTCATGTTACCAACATCATACTTCATGCAAAAGTGTCAACCCAAGGAGGAAGGATGCGAGAGCTGACCAAGACGCTGCTTCTGCTGGCAGTTGGCATTATCGGTGGCATGCTTCTGTTCAAGTTCACCTGCGCACCCGATCAAAATCTCGATAAGCTGCGCAGAGAAATTGAACAAGTACGCCGGCAGAACGATTCGCTCGAGGCAATCAACCGGCTGGCGGAAGCGCGGATCGATTCCCTGCGCCAGCGGGATATACGGAAGAGGGAACTTGCCGATTCGTTGGAAAAGGAAATTCAAAGCAAGACCAAAGTCATTACCAAAATCGTGAGGGATCTCAATGTTTACAAAGGTACGCCGACTGATCTGTTGCGTGAGCTTAATGAGTTTGTTCGTTCCCCTCTGCCTCCATTCCCAGACACGAGTATTACCCGATAGCGTGTTGATGGTCGTCGACACGAAGGGCGATACCGGTTTTGTACTCCCCATTCGGGCTGCGGAAAGATTGAGTAACATCCGATTTGGCTTGTTACCCCAGATATTTTCTTCGTGGGGTGACTTGAAGAAACAGACCGCGGTTCTCCGCGATCGGGTGAGCAACCTTGAACTGCAAACCCATGAGGCCCTTGGCATTGCCGAACGCCGCAAGCAGGAGATCGACGATCTGAACCGGGTTCTTACCAAAAGCGAAAAGGAGCTTGTCAAGAAGAATCGTTTGCTGAAGTTTTATCGCGCCACGACGGTGGTTTTCGGCATTACAACGGCGACGTTGTTTATCATGCGATGATTGGCAAGCGACTGAGCCCTCGAAGAAGCTATGGCGTCCGCAAATTTTTGAAAGGCAGAATGAAGGTTCGGCAGAATGATCACAGAATTATTCTGCAAAATAATCCCTGGCCTGCGGCACTGGCGCCATTAGCGCCACGGCGGACGCTGGGGCAGGCTTCGCGGATTTGCGTGATGTTTTTTTAGTTCCGGCTCGTCCGGATTGGGTAAATTTACACAGAAAGAGGTTTGCAGGTAGGGCGAGAAATTGTGATCATCAGTCAAGCCTGAACGTCCCACACCCAAAATGGGTATGCTTTCCGATATGTAGAATTGACGCCAGTTCAAGATATGGAATCAGCGCCGCTGGAATCGGCGTGTAAGTTTGCGTGCCGCTCCAAACACCCGGCCAATTCGCCGGTGCGTATTGGAGATTTTCATTGAGAAGCTTTACCTGAGCCGAATCGTACATCGCTTTCTGAAGCGCGGCCTGCTCTCCGGCATTCAAAACCGCCATCACACCTTCGCGGGATTTGTGCCGGCCCGGAATCAACCGACTGGCGCGCGCAATGAGAGCATCGAGAACAATTTGCAAAGTTTCGGGGCCCTTGTCTTGCGGGTTACCCGTGCTTTTACTTTCGCTCAGATCGAAAGTAGTCAGCCAATTCAGGCGGCTGAATTTTTTCGGTGTATCAGGTGTGAATGACAGTCCTTCACACCATTGAATCGGCGTTGGGCGATAGCGCAAATCCAATTTCCCCGCGCTGACCAAAGGCTCCCACTGTCTGCCTTTTGCCACGTAAACAGCATTGACCTCGAAGTGTCCCCACAGCCGATTGGGACGATTCCACTGTGTGTCCGTGGTGTAACCGGCTTCCTCCATCGCCGGCAAAATCAATTCGAGAAAAACGCCGTGATCCGCGCTTTCGCCGAGCAGCTCGAGTTCCCAGAAAATCAGCTCGCCTGGTCCAAACATTCTTTTGGTGGGATAAACCAGCAACACCGCTTCAATCGGCCAGGCGACAGCCGGAACCGGCAATATGTTCTTTTCAGCAATTTGTTTGTAATATTCCTCCAGCGGCGCGAGCGCTTTGCGCCAGGGGCTCGCTTCATGCGTCGCCAAACGATTCGCGATAATTTTTCCGAGGACGAGAGACATCTCGACTGCTAAACATTTCGGCAGCGCGGCCAACGAGCTGTTGACCTTCCACACGATCAAATAGCGCAAAAGGCTAATCGGTATTGGGGAGCTCTGCATAATCGATCAACTCGTATAACAGTTGGATGCGATTTTTGGGCCATTGCCGAATTCGCCACGCCGCGAGCATGTCTTTGGCCTCGGAATGTAATTGGCCGAGAAAACGCCCCCAATAAAACTGTTCTTCTTTGGGATTTTCCAAATTCAACAACTCATTGAGCTGGCGCTGCTCGTGCGGATAGAGTTTGGCTCGAAACACCGCCGCCATCTCCAGCAAGCTCAAAAATTCCGCCGCTTCAAAAGTGAGCATGCCCTTGCGCTCTCGTTCGCGCGGCCTGAAAAGCTGAAACGGTGAGGTGTAGAACTGCACCGCCAGTCGATCCGGCTGCACGCGCGGCTCGTAATGGCTGGCATGGCAAAGAATGTCGCCCATGCTGATATTCCCTCCGGTCCCTTTCGGCGGGAAAATTTGGAGAAGTCCCCTCAGCTCGGCACCGTGATACAGCATGAGATCTTGCAGCCAAACTTTGATCTTGCGCCGGCCCAACATCGCCAGAAAACGATTCTGATCGTGCAGATAAATTCCGATCACGTATTTGATATTGCCGGCGCCGCCTGCAAGCCATGTTTTGGGCAATTGACTCACCGTCCCGTAAATGATCACGGTCTTGCGGGAAATATGAGCCGCGCGGTTGGCTTTATCCAGAATCGTTCTGCAAAATTGACAATGGAGCTGATTTGGCACACGTGCATAAACATAACATCGCTGGCAAGGTCCATCCAGCGCCGAGAGTGGCGGCCCGATCGCCTGCTCATCCGGAGAAGGGTTGGGACGTTTGGCAAAATATCTCAAGGTTGCCAGCAACTCTGCGCCACTGTCGCATCGGCGCAACCAATCAAAGGTATTGAGCATTTAACGCCTTTTGCAGCTCGGAGTAATGCGCAATGACACTCGGATTGATCCACTCTTCCACTTTGATGGGTAAACGCCACGCCTGATCATTTTGATTGGTGTAACGATTCGCCCAATCCGTGAGAAAACTTTCCGGCTGAATATGCAAGCGCAAGCTGCCAAAGCCGAGATAGCGGCCTCGTCCCATCTTGTGTGCCAGCGTTGGTTCCAATGCCAGACACCAAATCAGGCGTTGCAATTCCTGCTGCTCAAGATTCCAGAAGCGAATCGTAAAACGGCACTTGGCGCCGGGCAGAATCGCGCGCATATAAGTTGCCTGTGCGGTGTCGGGATGGAAGTCCTCCAACTTTGTCACGTTGGGCGCGAGCGGCGCGTGGGGAAAGAGCCGCCATTCACCCGCGATGCGCAAAATCGGAACCCGGCCTTTTTTGATGTTCTTCCACTCCCCGTCAATAAACTGCCATGCGCCGTAAGGATATGGCGCTTTGAACCAGGCCAACTCAGGCTTCTCGAATATGCCAAAGCCGAACGCCAGCCTTCCCATCAGTGCTTGATTCGGGCCGGCGCCGACAAAACCGAAGAGGCTATCGACCGGATTGAGGTGACTGAGATCCGCACTCGGCTTTATGGAATCGCTCGCAATCGTATAAATGTGACGAAGCATGCCTTTAATGCTCTTGGCGGGCAACGCGTAAATTTTTTGTGCACCGCGCTTGCCAGCCTCCGGCGGTGCCATTGAAAAGAAATCATGGCCATGAATCGGGCCATCATCGAGCCTGGCCGTGAACGAGGGCTCGCCGCTCTCCTGTACGCAGATGGGCGTCAACACTTCCGCAACCACCGAGAGCTCGCCGCAGTATCCGCCAAAGGCGCGATGCGAGATGAAACCCTCACCGGCCCTGACCGGGCTGGCGGCGATTTTCTTTTCACCGGTGGAAAGCGCGCTGGCAGGATGCAGCACCTTTGCCGCCGTTTCTCCGGATAACTTCAATGAGTGCCAGATTCCGTCCGGTGCCAGTGTGTGCTCGCCGATGAGCTTTTTACCAATGCCGTTGCGATCCGCGGTCAACCAATGGACTTCCGTTACTTCCGCCTTGACCCAACCAAAACCGCAGGTCTTTTCACCGCCGAGTGGAATATCGCCACGCTGGAAATCTTGCAGCAAATGCCTGAGCAGCACGAAAATTTCCATATCTTTTTCATCAAGATCCTGCAGATCGAGACGGAGATGAAATGTCAGCTTGTCGCCGTAAGCGTAAAGATAATCGGCTTTCGCTTCTTCAATCGGCTGGGCGGTTTTGGGATCCATTCTCACGCCATCCATCGAGCACCACACTTGTTCCGGAATTTGCGGATCGGCAAGATAGGCATCGGAAAAAAACACCAGGCCTCTTTCCCCCTGGGTGCCGAAGAGACGATCCAGCCTGGCGTTGGTCTGCGGCGATTCGCCCCACAACGTTTTCAGCACCTGAGAGGCGCGCTTGCGAAATGCGCCCTTGATCGTGCTGCCAGGAATATAGACTTCCCAGCGACCGGTTTCTTTGGATGACGGCGCCCAGGTGAGCATGCGCATAAAAATCGTATCATACGCCTTGCCGTACTTGCGCGAGATTTCACGATTGCTCACGCCACCGACGCGAAAGTCCGTGTGGTAGGGCTGGGACAATTCTTGTCGAACCCGATCACGGTAAGCTTTGAGCAGAGCGATTTGATTCCGATCGTTGCTGAGGCTCTTCTGCAAATTCTTCGGCTGGAGCATGTGATGAAAATCGACGCGACTATGCGAGTCGAGAAATTCCTTCCAGGTTGCCGCGCGAATGCCTTCCGGGGGCGAGGCCGGATTTTTCCATTGCTGCTCAGTGATCCGGCCGTTGAGCAGCATTTCCTTGATCCGGATGTGCTCTTCGCGGTTGGCAATTTCCACATCGATCCAGGGATCGCTGCGGAGCAACTTGATTTGGCGATCCACTTGCAAATAAAGTGATGGAAGTATTTTCGTACAAACTGGCACCAGAATTTTTACCAACGCCGCCTCATTCGTGATGTGCGGCGCCAGTTGCTCGGCGAGTTGCCCCTCGAGCTCGAGGCTGCCCGCCAGCTTGCGCCACGCCTCATGATCGAACTCCTGCGTCGTCTGCTTGGTTTGTGTCAAAACTTCCAGAATTCGATTCGCCATGTGGGATTTTTTGCCGAGTACCTTGTCGAGAGCGGCTTTTGCGGCATCCTGACTCGGAAAGGGCTTATCAACGAGTGGTTTCATACTGTCGAGAATCTTCTTGGAAAGCGGATGCTTGCCTTTTCCCAGTTTGTTGATTGCCGCTTTGGGGAATGCCCAACCCTCGACTTCTTTCGTGGATTGCTCGCGCAGCCAGATCGCAATGATTTTCGGCAGATATTCCGCCAATTTTTTCTTCCAATCCTCGGGACTGAGAATTGGACCACCGATGCTCATGGCGAGTCGCTGACGAATCGGCTCCGGCACGGTGCGCATGGCTTCGATGAGCAGACGGCCTTCAATCGCCGCGAACGTCGGAATCGTCGGATCCAATTTACCCCAATTCCAGCCCACCAATACGGGGTTCGAGGTGTTGAAACGTAGATGGATGGTCAAGTGATTGACGCGATGATTGACCGAGGGCACAGTTGCCGGTGCGGGCAGCCCTGGATCCATCTCCAACCGGCATCGTCCCAAGCCTTTGCTTTTGCCGGCACCGAACCAAAATCTGCCGGCTTTCAGCTCCTCCAGGACGTAATATAAACGTGTCGCATTTTCATTTTGCTGGAGGAGGGCATCATTCACTTCCATTTTAAAATCGAAAACGGCGTTGCGAAACAAAGTTTCATACTTGTAGTTGGCATTGGCTTCGGCAGCCCAGCGATCTTCATCCAGCCTGATGCCCATGCGCAAATCAAACAGCCGGTCGCGCGGATAGCATTCTTCGCGCAGAGTGCATTGCACGCGCTTAATCAACTCGCTGGGCATGGGTGATTTATACAATCGCAACCACAAGTGGTTGAGCAAGCCGATATTGGCGCCGGTGCGAGAGCTGCCAATAAATGCATCCATCAACGTTTGCGCAGTGCCGGCGATCTCGCCCGCCAACGAGACCAGTCGTTGCGTCCCATCACCGTCTCGCGTGAACAGGGTCTTGCGAGCGTTACCCCGATAGATCGGGGACTCAGCGAAGAGCTTACCTTTTAGAAGCATGCCAAACCTCCTCCTCCTCTCTCGATTTTGGCTGATGCGTGTTGCCTGATGACGCCGAATTTGTTATCGTGAAATCAGATTATTCCTGGACAAACTCAAAGGCCTGAAACAAGCCAATCCTGAATGATACCAATATAAAAAAAGTTATGGGCTTATGCAAGGTCAAAATGTTTTCCTAAAGTGGAAAAAATCAACAAAACCGGTCTTGATTTTTGAAAAAAAGCAGTGTATTTTAAAATGTCCTCGCACTGCAATACGGTCATAACATAAAGCACTTGAACTCTTGGGCGTGAACGCGTTCTCATTCCGTCTGCACATAAGGCTTGACAAAGCGGTAGATTTTCATAAATTAAAGACTATGATGTAGTAAGTTTACCCCGCCTGTGGCCCGATGGTCCGTGCGATACAAACGTCGTGCTTGCGGATAGAAATAATCGATTGGGTCTGTCATCGAATTTAATGAGAAAGGATCGCTATGCTGGTTGAATTTCGCATTATTCCTGTTGGCACCGGAGAAGAGCTGAAAGAACTCATTGCCAAAGCGATGGCGATTGTCGAAAAAAGCGAATTGGATTATCAGCTCACTGCCATGGGCATTTTGCTCGAAGGCGAATGGGAAGAGATCATGTTTGTCGTCAAAAAATGCCATGAAGAGATCAAAAAAGTGGCGGAGCGCGTCGTCACTGAGATCATCATTGACGACCGTAAGGATCTGAAAGGTCGGCTGAAGGGCAATGTGCTGGAAGTGGAGTATGTTTTGGGAAAGAGCTTGCAGACAGGAGGGTTGACGTAGCAGGAGGTAATTCAAAATCTGCTTGTTGTCATGGAAATGCGGCGGCCTGTGATGGATGCTGAATGCGGTGGTCGTTTTGTGAAAAATATGGCGATATTTTTCTTGAAGCGGATGTTTCACAGAGCGTTGACGAGATGATTGCCAATGAAAAGACGCCAAGCCAGATTGATAACTTGCCGGTATTCGGCTTGGAAACTGAAATTGTTTGGCTTGGTTATTTTCGATAACTTCAACAGGAGTTGCGATATGCTTTTCGATTTTGACATGATCCAGCGCGTGTACGCTGGTATGAAAACCAAAGTGGAGGCCGGCCGCAAACTGTTTGGCCGGCCGCTGACTTTGACGGAAAAAATCTTGTGCGCGCATTTTTCGGAACCATTGAAAGAGGCGCCCGTGCGTAAAAGGAGTTACGTCAATCTCTCACCCGACCGGGTGGCGATGCAAGATGCGACCGCGCAGATGGCGCTACTGCAATTCATGACGGCCGGCATCCCGAAAACTGTTGTACCTGCAACGGTGCATTGTGATCATCTCATCCAGGCAAAGGTCGGCGCGCAACCTGACTTGCGTCGTGCCCTGGATGAGAACAGCGAAGTCTATGATTTTCTCTCCAGCGTCTCGCAAAAGTATGGCATCGGTTTTTGGAAGCCGGGCGCCGGTATTATCCATCAAGTCGTGCTGGAAAATTACGCGTTTCCGGGCGGCATGATGATTGGCACCGATTCTCACACTCCAAATGCCGGCGGACTGGGCATGATCGCCATCGGCGTCGGTGGAGCTGATGCAGTGGATGTGATGGCCGGCATTCCGTGGGAGTTGAAATGGCCGGGGATCATTGGCGTGCATCTCAAGGGCAAAATGAGCGGATGGACGGCGCCTAAGGATGTGATCCTCAAGCTGGCGGGCATTCTCACGGTCAAGGGCGGCACCAATAACATCATCGAATATTTTGGTGAAGGCGTGCGGGCCATCAGTGCCACCGGCAAGGCAACCATTACCAACATGGGCGCCGAGCTTGGCGCAACCACTTCGATTTTCCCGTTCGATGAGCGCATGGAATCCTATTTGATCGCCACCGGGCGCGCTGAAGTGGCCCGGAAAGCACGCCTGGTCCGTGAGCAGCTCGTGCCGGATCCGGAGGTGTTGAAATCGCCCGAAAAATTTTACGATCAAATTATCGAAATCGATCTGTCAACACTCGAGCCGCATGTCAACGGTCCGATGACGCCGGACTTGGCGCGACCGGTCTCGCAGCTTGCAGAGGAGGTGAAGAAGAACGACTATCCCGATGAGATCAAAGTCGCGCTCATTGGCAGTTGTACGAATTCATCGTACGAAGACATCGAGCGCGCGGCCAGCGTCGCCAAACAAGCATTGGCCAAAGGCCTAAAAGCGAGATCAAAGTTCACCATCACGCCAGGCTCTGAACAGATTCGCGCGACAATCGAGCGCGACGGCCAATTGCAAGTTTTGACCGAGATCGGCGGTCAGGTGTTGGCCAATGCCTGCGGTCCATGCATTGGCATGTGGAGTCGCGACGACATCAAGCCGGGTGAGCGCAATACGATCATCAATTCATACAATCGCAACTTTGCCAAGCGCAACGATGACAATCCCAACACCCTGGCGTTCATCGCCAGCCCGGAGATCGTTACGGCTTATGCTTTGGCCGGGCGACTCAGCTTCAATCCGCTGACCGATACCTTGACAAATGAACAGGGCGAGCAAGTCAAACTCGAACCGCCAACGGGTGTGGAATTGCCAGTGCGTGGTTTCGACGTGGGCGAATCGGGTTATTTGCCACCAGCCGAAGATAGCTCCAAAGTGCAAGTCCGCATCGATCCGGCAAGTGATCGTTTGCAAGCACTCTCGCCTTTCCCGGTTTGGGAAGGCACGGATCTGCTGGATATGCCGGTTTTAGTGAAAGCCAAGGGCAAATGCACCACCGACCATATTTCGCCGGCTGGCAAATGGTTGAAATATCGCGGCCATCTTGACAACATCTCGAACAATTTGTTCAGCGGTGCAATCAATGCTTTTACCGGGGAGGCTGGAAAAGGCCGGAATATTTTCAGTGGCGAGGTCAAGTCTTTTGCCGAAGTCGCGCGCGACTACAAGGCGATGATGGCAGACGGAAAATTGACCGGGTGGGTGGCTGTTGGTGACGAAAATTATGGCGAAGGCTCTTCCCGCGAGCACGCCGCGATGGAGCCGCGCTGGCTCGGATGCCGTGCGGTGATCACGCGCAGCTTCGCACGCATTCATGAGACCAATTTGAAGAAGCAGGGCATTCTGGCGCTGACTTTTAAAAACCCGGCGGATTATGATTTGATCCGCGAAGACGATCGGGTTTCAATTGTCGGCTTGGCTTCCTTCGCAACGGGCAAGCCGCTGAAGATGATTCTCAAACATTCCAATGGTACTCAGCACGAGTGTGAGCTGAATCACTCGTACAATGAGACGGCAATTGCATGGTTCAAGGCGGGAAGTGCATTGAATTTGATTGGGAGGGGGGTGAAGTAAATTTTCGGAAATTGAGCGCTGCCGACGTTGTGCTAGCGGTAGCGCTCCTGCAGATGGAAGTATGCCTTTCTCAGCAAAAAGCGCCCGCAGTGAACATTGCAGCAAAATAAATAACTCGTCGCGGAGATTCATTCTCATCGCGCTGCGCCGCCGCGTCCAAATAAGTGCTTGGGTCTCATTACATACATAAGGAGTGTTGATCATGAACACCGTTGGCAGTATTGTAAAAGATCGCGAAGTTTTTACCGTGCAACGTGATCAAACTGTGCTGGAAGCAGTCAAGTACATGGTCGAGAAAGAGATCGGCGCCGTGGCCGTACTTGAAGCCGGTCGCCTGGTGGGAATTTTTTCCGAGCGCGACCTGATGAAGCGCGTCATCGCCCAGGGATTTGACCCCCAAAAGGTGCTGGTCGAAGAAGTGATGACGCGCAACATTGTGATGGCCCGGCCGGAAGAAAGCTACGCATCCTGTCTGGCCAAGATGCAAAACCATAACATTCGTCATTTGGTGATCGCCTCTGAAGATCGGCTCCTCGGCGTGATCTCGTTGCGCGATCTAATGATCATCGACATCAAGGAGAAATCGGCAGAAATCGAAATGATGAACGCCTACCTGCACTATGTGCCTCCGCGAACAGAAGAACCCTGATGTCGGTTGGCTTATAAAATTTGATGGATAGTGTTTGTCCGAAAACTTCATCTTTGACGTCATTGCGAGGCGCTTTTTGCCGAAGCAATCCAACGGACGCAGTCTTCTGGTTTTTAAGGGATTGCCTGCGGCCGTAGGCTACGCATGTGGGGTCTACGACTCGTATAGCTTCGCCTGCGGCCGCAGGCTGAGAAACGCTCCCAGGAACACTCCCTACTTTGTCATGCTGCAAGCATCTTCCCCCGCATGAGTACAGTGCCAGTACGCTGGAAGATTCCTTGCGGAATGACATTCAGGTGGTGTGTTTCTGACCGAAAGAATGGCATATCAGCCATCTACCACTCGCAATGACATTACAAACTAACCCTTAACAAGTATAAATATCCGGCTTCTTTCTGCCGATTGGCAGTTCGCTTGCCAAGTAACAGCTTCAGACATTCAGGAGGGATTTTTTAAAACGGATTTTTTTATGCACGGCAGAAGTCCCGGTAGCGCATCATTGCTTTTCGAGTTTGATATTCGTGTTGATCTTCGGGGGGACAACCTCAATCTCAATGTCTCGTGGTGCTTTAACCTTCAGAGTAAATTCTCCAGCCTCCGGATTCTCCCACGCGACATGGATTTCCCCTTTGGGCGTGGGAACGCTGCCTTGCGCCCAGCGCAAATCGCCGGGGTGTGGCGCGATGCGTGTACGAGCGAAACCCGGTGTCAGAGGTTGCACGCCTAAAACGTAGGTACTCAAGAAAAAAGTCGGTGCGGCTGACCAACCGTGGCAATAACTTCGCGTCAAGCGGCCTTTGGGGCCTGACCACATTTCCCAAAACGTCGTCGCGCCGTGATCAATCATGAAACCCCACTTGTCACGAATTTCCGTCAGAACAGCCAGGGTATTTTCTTCCCGGATGAGCGCTTCGAGAAGAAAAAACTTGAAAAAAGGACTGCCCGCGCGCACATATCCTGCCGGCGGCGCCAGCATATCCGCCCGCGCTTTTTGCGCACGGTCATCTTTCGCGACTTGTGAAACCAAAGCCACGGATTGTGTTTGCTGACTTAGAGTTTTACCGAGCCGCCCATCCGGATACCGTGCATCAACGTAGGCTTGCCTCTCCGAATCATACAACTGCTGATTGATGGCGCGATGCAACTGATCGGCGAGAGCACGATAAGATTTCGCCTCCGTTTTTTTGTCCAACCACTCGGCCAACTCGGCAATCTCTTGCAAGGCCAGAGTCAAAAGACAATTTTGATGCGTCACGACGCCATGATCCGGCGTTTCCATGGGCGCCCAATCGAACATGTTCCATGCGCAAATTTCAAACAAGCCATCCTGGTTCAAAAATTTTTTGATGCCATCGATTTGGCGCACAATCCACGGCCACAGTTCTTCCGCACCCTGACGATCGCCAGTATGCCAAAAGTATTCACGGCAAGAACGCATCCACAGGAAACTCCACGCCGGCAAGATAATCGGCCACGCGCTCGGAACGTGGCTCTCCACCAGTGGTGATCGTTCCAAGCTGTACGCAGACTGTAGCAAGCAATGCCGCCACAAGCGCGCATCGCCATTGACAACCCAATCCACCAGTGCCTCATTGCGAGCATCACCCACCCAATGCACTTGCTCGTAAGCCGGGCAATCGACATAAGTATCCTCACTGCAACAGGCCATCGTGCGAGCGCCGACCTCCCAAATCGCGCTCAGTTTCGCATCGCTGCAAACAAAGTGACCGCGATATTGCTGGGGGTGGATGCTTTCCACGAGCGCAATTTTCCGGAGTCGTACCGGCTGGGAAAAATTGCGCACGTAGAGGTAAGCGAAGCGCAATCCTCTCCGTCCAAAACTGCGATAACTCGATCTTCCCTTGGAACCAATATACCGCAAACTGTTGTTGGTGCCTTCGGTCCAATCCAGCTTGCCATCATTGCGCCGATTCTCGAAACCAACCAGATCAATCGTCGTGCCCTCTGCCGCATCGATTTCCAAGGTAAAATGACCAACGCCCTCTTTGCCAAAATCAAGGAGTATTCGCACATCGCCATGGCAAGCCGGCGGATGAATGGTCGCCCAATTCCCCTCGCAGGCAAGCAGGGCTTCGAGGTTTTCTATTTTGACCCGATGATCATGCAGTGCAACATCGGAATAGGCGCGGGCTGTGATATCATCGACGGCAATGTCTTCCGGTCGGATGGCAATGGCAAGATTTGAAGATAAAAGCGAAGCATCCGGTTTTCCAGCTTGCCAAAGGTCATTGGCTTTCTCCTGTGTTGCACCGGGCTGCAATGTGATGGTTGGCACGTTATGGAATGGAAAGGTGGCAAGCTCATGCGTACGTGCCAGGGGATCATCGAAAGGACCGAGCAACGCCCAGGGCCCATCGCCTTCGGGACCTTTCCATGCCAGCCGGAGGGGGAGAGGGGCATCCAGGGTCGCGACAAAACGCGTGAGATGCTCGGCCTGGCGATAATCGATCAGCAGGCTGTTCCAACCTTTTTGCAACAACAGTTCATGCCGGAAAAAATTGAAATAACAATTTTCCTCCAACGCCTGTGCTGGAATTTCGTGACCATTCAATTTGACCCGGCTGTCTCGAGCATGTATGCGGGTGAAAGTCGCGGTGGTGGTGTCAGGCACATGTATTTGCGTAAAGAGAAATGCATGGGTGCGCAGAAAATGAGCGCTGTTGTCCTCGGGATTGAAGTAGGGACGTAAATTCATCGACCAAACCTGCTGTACTGGCCGAACGGCCTCGATATTCAAAACTCGAACGGGAGGTAACGGACGCGCTGTTAAAAATGAAATATCGCGTGGCCGTAAATTCTGCACCGGGTCTGCGACGATACTGGCGTTCTTCCAGTTGCGATCATCAAAATGCAAATCTTTCCAGCCGGCTTCGGTCAATCGCGCATCATACTGTTCTTCAAATCCCATTTGGATGCTGATTCGCGGCGTGGGTCGTAGAAATGCAGGTTCTGGCATAACACGCCAGGAAGTGTCGGTTCCGATGATATCGATGCTTTCAGGCGACTGCAGTTGAATTTGTGCCCACAGTCCTGGGGGCGCAGGAATCCATTGCATATTGCCGATGCCGAAATGATGCACCAAGATGGCCAAAACATTTTCGCCTTCTTGAAGATATGGCGTCAAATCATACAGGTCGTATTGATAATGCTGTGGCCATGCGCGTGGCGGGCCTTGTCCGAGATAATGTCCATTCACGTAAGCGTTGTAACGTGCGCTTGCCGTGATGTGGAGTGTGGCGTTCCGATGTGTTTCGACCCGAAAGGTGCGACGAAAACGCAAGAAAGAATTGGGGAGATTTTTTTCTTGGGCAAGCCAAATCCAATGTGCCTTCTCGAGCATAAAGCAGTGTCCGCCTCATTGTCGTTGCCAGATTCCTGAATAAGAACTTGGCGTCCAGGACTCGTCCAGAAAATCGCAGGAAGCTGGGGTAAGCGTTTTGACGAGTGCTTCGGTTTCTTCATAGGAGCCGATCCCACTCACGGTATCCAGCGCGCGGAGATTTTGCCAGCCCAGACAATTGCCAAACTGCAGCGTTTCGGCGAGTGATTTGCCATGTAGCACCGCTGTGAGAATACCTGCAACTGCCGAATCGCCGGCGCCAGCGGCAGACATAATTTTATCCGGGACAAAAGAGGCACCCCAGTACTCGCGCGCACTCCAATTTTCCCGGACCTTTTCCGGTAGAGCTGAAATCTCCGCCAAACGTTCAGGGCTTGCGGTTTTCGCATAGATGCCCCGTGATCCGGCTTTCAGGAAAATCGCGCCACAACCCAGGGTAATCATGTTCGTCGCGAGCGTTGAATAGGTCGAGATCGGTACGGTCTCAACAAAGTCACCGCCTTGACGGCGCAGAGCCTGCCATTGCAACCGATCCCACAAGAACAACGCCTCTTCGATGCTCGGCACAAAGAAATCGACAAACGGCAAAACGGTTTCCAGCCATTTCCGCCAGTGCCATTGCCCTGCTTCGCTTTCGGGATCGGGCAAGGCCATATCCAGCGAAGTGGCAATGCCCAGTGCTTTCACGCGTGCAAATATTTTTGCCATTTCTCTGCCATCGTCGATATAAAGAGCACGCATAATCGGCGGATACCCGAAGTGAAAAAGGCGCGACGATGCCACGATTTCCCAATTGATATCCTGGCTTGTGAAAAAATCGTTGCAGCCCGGATGATGCAGGAACATACGGTCGATGGAAGGCGGTGCGAGAATGACGCTGTAGGAGCTGCCAATCTTATCGTCGCGTGTGATACCATGGACATCACCCCAGGCTGACATTTTGTCGACGATAATCTTGCCAAACTCATCATTGCCCACCTTTGACATATAGGCGACGCCCACGCCGAGTTTGCTGAGGGCGATGCCGGTATTCGAGACTGCGCCACCGGTGCAGAGTACCGCTTGATCAACTTTTAGGAGCTTGCCGGGCACAAAAAGCTGTGTCACCTCTTTGGGGCTGGTGCTTGGAAAGGGTGGAATGATATCCAGGCAAATGTGGCCCGCTACCACAGTGTCAATCTCTGCCATAGGGGTTCATGCTCCATGGATTTCGGGTGAGATCAGAAATTTCTTTCCTTCGAACGCGCCGAGACGAAACGATCAGTTTGAACAATTGCGATCGCGTCCCCAATTTTCCCCACAGTATCACCAAAGCCTCTCTAATTGGAATTGAATATATCTGAGGAGAAAGAAAAACGCAAGTGAATTCACGATAACCACATTGAAAAATTTTTCTCCAGCCGTTGGGAATTATCCAATCGGTAGTTTGCACCTGGGCAGTGCCATTTTTGTTAAAAGCATCGTACCCGCAGATGCAGTCAGCAGTCGAAATATTTTCACACGCCACAAGCTCGCCATCATGCCTTATCCTTTCCCTGCTCTCAAGCGCTCCGTGCCAATGTTTGTCTATTTCGAGATCTATGATCTCAAACGCGATGAAGCCGGCGAGACTTTTTATGAAATAGAATATGAAGTCAATGCGCCGAGCAAGAAGGGCTTGTCTTCACTTTTGGCCAGTCTCAATCCCTTTGGTAAATCCGGTGGCAGCATTTCGGTGTCGGAAATGCGCCAGGGCAACGCAGCGGTGGAGCCGATTTACTTGCAATTGGACTTCAGTCAACTACGCAGCGGGAAATACAATTTGCTCGTACGAGTGACGGATAAACTGGCCAATATCACCAAAGAGAGCAAGCTGGAGTTTGAGTTGGAGTAGGGGATAAGTGGTTGTGGGCAGGACAGCAAACTGCGTGCTAGTTGGCAGCGAGAGGGTAATGGGCATTTGGAGCGGTGTGCTGCAGGACAGCCAGCGCGTGGGAATTCGCGAAATTGTTGGCAAACTATAAAAACCTTCCACAAGGCTGCACACATACAGATTGCGTGAAGACATTTCGATATTGTACTGCCGAACAATTTTGGTGAATAACGACGGCTTATTGTATTATCTGATGGTGTTCCCAAGATAAAAATTTTCAAGGAGGCGATGCAGTGTTTTTCCCCAAACTCTGTGTGGGCATAGTCGGCTCTCACGATCAGCACATGGATCACCCCTCGCCCTGCATAAAGATTAAATGCGCGAGATGGGCATCCATGCGGAATTGGTGGTTTTGAGTGGGAGGTAGCAATTGCGATTTGCGATGCAAGGAAAAAGGCAGCAGAGGGTGGCAGTGTAAATAAAAAGCCCCCAGCTTACGCCAGGGGCCCGGAGGGAGGAAAAAATGAGGTATTAGAGGAAACGATAACCTGTGCCGTGAATCGTTTCGATATATTGTGACGGATACTTATATTCGCCAAGCTTCTCCCGTAACCTCTTGATGTGTACATCCACGGTCCGGTTGGTGACATAGACTTTTTTGCCCCACACCTTCTCGAGGATCTCCTTACGACTGAACACATTATTCCTGCGAGAGGCTAACAGATAGAGAAGCTTGAACTGGATGTATGTTAAATCGATGGGCTTCCCCGCTTTGCGAACGCGGTGCTCATCCAAATCTATCTCGATATCTTTGACGCGAATCTTCTTGCCGTCGCCTGTGCTGATCCGCCGGGAGATTGCCTTGATGCGGGCAAGCATCTCACGCGGGCTGTATGGCTTGGCGACGAAGTCATCCGCCCCGGCCTCGAGGCCCTTGACCCGCAAACTTTCATCCTCATTTGAGGACAGAAGAATGAGTGCCGCTTTCCGCATGACCATGTCGTCCTTGAGCTCGGAACAAACTGACCACGCACGATCACCGAATTCGTCCAGGTCGATCAGAATTGCCGAGGGCTTGTCGCGCAAAACCATCTCCTGGAGTCCGTCCATATTCGACGTTTGTTGCAGGACATAACCCTCACTTTCCAGAAGGTGTTCCAACTGGATAGAAGCGCTGGTGCCGTTGCCAAAGATGTGTACTATCCCTTTCTCCATTGATTCCTCCCGGAGGTTTGACGTCCTATAATCCACAGTTGCTCGCCATTAGTAAGAAGTGAAATGCGCCTCATTCTGAGGCGCGTAGTGAACAAAATCCTTTTGACAAAACGATTTTAATCTTTGCAAGGAGCATGCCACTCATACTAAATATAGTTATTTTTTTCAAAAGACATACAAGTCAAGGGCTGCTGATAAATCTCATTTATTTTATTAAAGTTAAAAACCCTTATTTTATTCTGAGGTTCAAGCTGCATAATGGCAGTTGAACTCAATTTTTATTATACTTCCAACCGAAAAGCTCATTTGGCGTACAAAAATCATCCAGATGGTCGAAAATCAACCAAATCAAGTCAAAGTTCCAATTTGCCGCGATTTTGTATCATATCAATACACTTTCTCGTTCATTTTTGTTAGAGAAATGTCTTGACATTGCCAGACATGTAAAATAGATTATAAAAAAGTATCGAGAGCATCCATGCCGTAAAGAACGTATCCGATGATAAGCTCCGAGATGACCTCGGCAACAAAAAGCACAAGCATTCCCCAATCGCTCAAGGTGATGATCGAAAAGCGAGGCCAGTTCTTTGAACAATATACTGCTTTTCGTTTATGTCACCATGAGCTTCATGCTCTTCTCACCGTTGATTATTACGCCGGTTATTTGTTGTTTACATATTATCAAGGTTTTCCCCAGGAAGGTTTGGCTGGTTTGGCGGCCCAATTTGCCCAGGCGCTTGAATGCGTGGGATTGTCGTTTTATGGTGCGGTCAAAAAGTGTCGCCCTCAAAATCTCTCACAAGTTCTCAATGATGAGAGTTCGAGGATTTACCACCCGGATCTCCTTTTGGGTGTGTTGCCTCCCAGGCGTTTTATTATTAAAGAAGGAGATTTGCAATTTATTGTTTCATTCCACGAGGGTCACAATACCGGCCTGTTTTTGGACATCAAGCACGCCCGGCAACTCGTCACTCGAATTGCCAAGCCAGGTGACCAAGTGCTGAATCTCTTCTCCTACACCGGCGGTTTTTCGATTGCCGCCGCCAAAGCCGGTGCCAACCGCGTGATTGAAGTCGACACTGGCGCCAAATGGCTGCGTTGGTCAAAAGAAAATCAGGAGCTCAATCAGGTCACCGTCGTGCGCCAGCGCCGGGAAGATGCGGTGAAATTTCTGCACAAGCAAAAAGATGCTGCGTTTGACCTGATCATTTGTGATCCACCGACCTACTCCACGCAGAAGACCGGTGCGCGGTTTACCATCGAGAAAAGTTATCGTGCTATGATTGACGATTTCCATCGCGTCCTTCGGCCACACGGCCATCTGCTTGCCTGTACCAATTACCGGGGCTTGTCCCGAAAGAAGTTTTTCAGTCTTTTCACGGAGCGGTTCAAGCTGGTGCAGGACGTTCCCATCAGTGAGGATTTTGTCGGAGATGATTATCTCAAAATCGGGCTGTTTGAAAAGCGTATCAGGTCAAAATGATTGAGGTCAAAATGATTGAGGTCAAAATGATTGAGGTCAAAATGATTGAGGTCAAAATGATTGAGGTCAAAATGATTGAGGTCAAAATGATTGAGGTCAAAATGATTGAGGTCAAAATGATTGAGGTCTTTAAAGTGAAATCTTTGCCAAAAAGCAAAAACCTTGGAACGCAGACTGCGTCCACATTGGGGTCAAAATAATTGAGCTTAATTGTATTTGCCAAATGGAAAGGATGAGTTGAATGTTGCATCACGCCATCATCGTCAAGAACAGCGGTATTCAAGGGAAAGGCCTATTTGCCAGTGCCGACATCAAAGCTGGAGAAATAATTTGGCGTCGCGATCCGGACGAGGTGCGGTTCCATGTTGACGTCATTAGAAGCTGGCCGGCGGAGAAGCAGGAGAAATTTGGGCGCTATGCCTATCAAGTCGGCGAGGAGTGGTATCATGGCCCGGAGGACGGTATTGTGACCGATCCGGCGGATTATATGAACCACAGTTGCGATCCCAACACCTGGTTCATCGATGATGCAAACATGGTAGCGCGGCGGGACATCAAAAAGGGCGAGGAGATTACCTATGACTATGCGACCAGCGAAACCGCCGAGAATTTTGTTTTGATTTGTAACTGCGGTGCACCCAACTGCCGCAAGGTGGTGCGAGGATCAGATTACAGAATGAACAAATCCGTGCGGGAGCAATATGGCGAGCACGTGATGCGGCATGTGTTCAATGGTGCATTGAAATATTGTAACGAAGAGCGCGATAGATGATTTTCCTCTGCCGCCTGTTCAGCAAAAATTACTGAGCCAGTACTTTTCATATCATCAAACGTATCCACCCTGTTCTCAATCCGGAGCAAAGAATTAATCTTTTACAAGTTGAATATTTGCAAAAAAACTTTACAGGCGTACCTACGGCTGCAGGCAAAAACTCTTCCTGGCCTGCGGCACTGATGCCTTTAACGCCACGGCGGGCGCCAGGGCAGGCTTCGTGGCTTTGCGTGATGTTTTTTCTTTTTTGGCTGCACCCGCAGTGTTCCGGATCGTCCAGGTTAGGTAAGATGTCGAAGCTTTTTAATTGAAGCTTTTTTGCATCTTTTTCCTTGCCCATTCGTAAAAATATTGCGATATTGAAATACCGAATCTTTGAACTTACATGCACGGAGAACCATGAAAAGCAAAAAGAAAGTTTGGATTACCCTCGGGGTGGTGGCGGTTATCGCGCTGATGGTGATCCTCAACTTGAGCCTGAATCGCAAAAGCGCGCTCGCGGTGGAATCCCAAAAAGTCGAAGAGCGAGAACTGCGCGCGGTGGTTTCTGCTTCCGGAAAAATTCGCGCGAAAACCTCTGTGGACATTAGCGCCAGCACCAGCGGCAAGGTGGTAAAGCTGGCCGTGGATGAAGGCGACCATGTGAAGCCGGGCCAGTTTCTGCTGCAAATCGATCCGACCCCGGCCGAAGCCAGCGTGCGGCAAATTGAAGCCAGCATCGCCGCCGCCAAAGCCAATCTTGAGCTGGCCAAAGCCAATTTGGAACAGGCCAAGATCGAGCTTGATCGTCAGGAGTCACTCTTTCAAAAGAACTTGACTTCCGAAGAATTGCTCCAAAAGGCGCGGACTTCGTACAACGTACAAAAACTGCAAACCGATGCGGCGCAGCAAGATATTCAACGCTTGCAAGCGATGTTGGCCAGCGCCCGGCACGAGCTCCAGAAGGTGAATGTCCATTCCGATATTTCCGGCATCGTTACCAAGCGCAACATCGAGGAGGGCGAGAATGTTTTTGTCGGCGCCTTCAACAATCCGGCGACCGTGCTGCTGACGATCGCTGATCTGTCCATCATCGAAGCCGAGGTCGAGGTGGATGAAACTGACATTATCAATGTGCACGTTGGGCAGGAAGCTACGGTCAAAGTGGATGCTTATCCGGACAGCTCATTTAAAGGGAAGGTTACCAAAGTCGGCCGCAGTCCGATCTTGAGCACGGCGACTGGTCTCACCCAGCAACAGGCGACCAGCTTTGAAGTGATTGTGCAAGTTACCGACACCATTCCGAACGTCCGGCCCGGCCTCTCTTGCAAGGCGGAAATTACCACCGGCTACAGAGAAAAGGCGATTGCCGTGCCGATTCAAGCGCTGACATTACGCAAGCCCTCTGAGCTCAAACCGTTGATCCGCAAAGGACGCAAAAATCCGGGGAGCGATGACGAGGCCAAGGCGGATACAACAAAAGAAAAAGAGATCCAGGGCGCGTTTGTGATCAACGATGGCAAAGTGCAATATCACGAAGTCAAGACCGGTATTGCGGGTGATCGTTTCTTCGAGGTGCTTTCCGGTTTGCAACCGAAAGACGAGGTGGTTATCGGGCCGTTCAGTGCGCTTCGCCGATTGCGCAACGGCGACGCCGTGAAAATCGAGAAAAAGAAAAAGGAAACAAAGTAACCTGCCATGCAACAATTTTGGGAAAGCATAGCCATTGCCTTGCGCGCCTTGTGGGCAAACAAGATGCGGTCAGCGTTGACGATTCTCTGTGTGATCATTTCCATCATGTCGATCATTGCCGTGGTGTCGATTGTCGACGGCATGGATTTTTACGTCAAAACCAAAATTGCCGATCAGGGCAGCAATGTTTTCACGGTTCGCCGGTTCAACGAATGGGAGATTCTGACGGATTTCGACAAATTCTTGAAGTCGTTGAAGAATCCGAATCTGACCTTGGAAGATCTCGAGGCGCTGCGGGAGGAAGTGTCGTTGGCGGAATTTGTCGACGCGGCCATCGATCGGCAGGAGCGCCTCAACAACGGCCGGCGCTTTGTGGAGGAGGTGGAGATTCGCGGCCGCACCGAAGAGTATCCCGCCATTGGGGAATTTCCGATCGCCAATGGCCGGCATCTCACGCGCATTGATGTGCAGCAGCGCCGAGAAGTTTGTGTGCTGGGCTGGGATGTTGCCAACAGCCTTTTCCCTGACACTGATCCGATCCAGCAAACGGTGAAGATTGCCGGTCGGCATTACACGGTTGTTGGCGTTTGCGAAAAGAAAGCTTCAATTCTTGGTGCCAACCAAAATATTTTTGCTTTCATTCCGATCACCACGCACTTGAAACATTTTGGTTCGCGCTGGCGATCCATTGCCATCCCCATTCGCACTGCGAGCATGGAAACTTTTGAGGCGGCGCAAGAGCAGGCGCGAACCGTCATGCGCATTCGCCACAAGCTGAAGCCCTCGCAGGAGGACGATTTTTATATTACCACCTCGGAACAATTGCTTTCCTTGTGGGCCGCCATCAGCACCGCAATTTTCGGCTCGTTAATCGGCATCGTGAGCATCACCCTGGTCGTCGGTGGCATCATCATCATGAACGTCATGCTCGTGGCGGTGACCGAGCGCACGCGCGAGATCGGCATTCGCAAAGCCCTCGGCGCGAAACGACGCCATATCGCCTACCAGTTCATCATTGAATCGGTCACGCTGACGATCGTTGGCGGAATTATCGGGATCGTCTTGGGATTTACAGCCGCTGCGACATTTGCGGCGCTGACGCCACTGCCCTATCGCATTGCTACCTGGTCAATTGCAGTGGCCTTGATTATTGCGTTGGTGGTGGGTTTGTTCTTCGGGGTCTATCCGGCGCAGAAAGCGGCGAGGCTGGATCCGGTGGAGGCGCTGAGGTATGAATAAAACGTAAAAAGTGAAACGGAAGGTGTGAAGCGAGGGGCGTAGAGCGAATGAGCAGAGGTTTTTTTTATTACTGAGCAAGAGGCGCGGGTTTTATTTGGTCATCTCATTCGCAATGTCTGTGCTTGTCCATTAAGCCGCTGTTGTTGATTTTTCTTTCTTCTGCTGTTTCAGAGAGTGATTGATGATGATGCCACCAATCAGGGCAAAAAGCAAAAGCACCCCCATGTATATGACAAATATAACTGGAGTTGACATAATTATTGCTCCTTTAATTTTTCCTTTAAATGAGACCTGTTAATAAAATATAAACCTGAGAATACAAGAAGTATGCCGCCAATAAAAGCGGTTAAAGAGACCGCAAGGGGTAAACCTTGAACAAACAAGGCTGCCGCTCCACCAATGATAGCAGCTTCACCCAGATGAATAAGAACGTGACCAAATTCTTTGAATGTTTCCTGGTGAATTATCATAGCCCAATATACCCCATTCCTGCTCAAAAATCAAGAAAAATATTCAACCGCTAACGCAACGGGATTGGTTGACCAATGAAAAAAACTCAAGCCGAATCATGGGAAAAAATTCGCGCGCAAGTTTATGAGGCCATGCGCGAGGCATTGATCACGCTGCGCAGCAATCGCCTGCGCTCGGGTTTGGTTATACTCGGCGTATTGATCGGTGTGGCCAGCCTGATGGGCATGGTCGCGACGCTGGCCGGTTTGGAGAAGTTCATTGCGGATTCAATCAGCGGCGGCCAGACGCCGATTCTTTCACTGTCAAAAGTGGATTTCCTGGCGGGCGAAGGGCACAAGGAATGGGAAAAGCGCAAGAACTTTACCATCGAGGATGCTTATGCCCTGCAGGAGCTTCCGCATGTGAGCGGGGTCGAGGTGGAGTACGGCCGCAGTGTGGTGGTGAAATACAAGGACCGCAAGGCGCAATTCATCCAGCTCGCCGGATCCAATCAGCCGCTCCTGCAAGTGCAAAGTATCAGTCTCGCCGAAGGCAGATACTTCACCGAATCGGAGGAACTGCATCGCCGCAATGTGGTTGTGCTGGGTGACAAAGCCGCGAAATCACTTTTCCCCCACGAAGATCCAATTGGCAAAGCGATTCGAATCCAGGGCAAGGAGTATGAAGTCATCGGCGTTTTTAGTAACAGGAAAACCATCTTCGGTGGCTTCGCAGAGAATTTTATGGTAATTCCTTACACCTCCTTCGAACGAGACTTTCTGTGGTGGCGCCAAGGGCCGGAGATCAACGTGATTGTTGAAGATGTGCGCTATATTGATCAAGTGAAAGAGGACATGCGGGCGTTGATGCGCATGCGCCGCAAAGTGCCGCTCGGCCAGCCGGATGACTTCGCGATTATTCCTGTCGAGGCGGTCATCGAATTTACCCAAAATATCACGGACAAAATCGCCCTGGTGCTGGTGGTATTATCTTCGATCGCACTGATGGTCGGCGGCATCGGCGTGATGGTCATCATGCTGGTTTCGGTGACCGAACGAACTGCCGAAATTGGCATCCGTAAAGCGATTGGTGCCACGCGCGGCCAGATTACCTGGCAATTCCTGATCGAGGCAGCCACACTTTCCGGCATTGGCGGCTTGTTGGGCATTATCATCGGGATTGGTCTTGCTCTTGGTGTCGCCAAATTGCTTGGTTTTCCATTTGTGCTGCCGATTGGTTGGGTTTTTGTTGCCGTCTTCATGTCGGCAAGCGTCGGACTTTTCTTTGGAATTTTCCCGGCGCGTAAAGCGGCCAAGCTGCATCCGATCGTGGCGCTGCGGCATGAATAAAGTAAAAAAGAAAAAGAAACAATAAAGACAAAAGTCAATCGGAGTGACAACGCGGTTTGGTGAATATTTACAGGTTTTTATCGTATCTTGAGATACAACACCGGGCGGGAGGCGGAAGTTTTGGCACCTTCCTTTGATAAAACCTGCAATCGGAAATAATAAACACCGTTTGCCACCCTCTGGCCCGCATCGTTGGTTCCATCCCATTGTATCATAAACCAGCCTTTGTTTGCCTGCCCCTGCGCCAGCGTGCGAACAAAACGACCCTGGGCATCAAAAATCTTCATTTGTATTTCGGCCGGACTTTCGAGCTTCACGCCAATTTCAGTGGTGTGGCTGAATGGATTGGGATAGGCCGGCAAGAGTTGAAATACTAATGGCAGAGCGTTGCTCTCCTGCTCGTTTACACTCGAGAGGTTGAGAGGCATTGCACTCTGCATGAGTGCATAGGTATTGGTATCTGGCGAAATTTTGGCCAACCAAAAGGCATGCAAGCTTTTGCCGTCACTCGTCATGGTTGGAAAACGAGCTGGCATGCTTTGCAACAAGACTGCTGGTTGCCATCTATTCTCCTGAAAAAATGTGTACTCAATTCCGTTCGGGGTTTCGTAGATGACGTGCACTTGATTCTGAACCGTGACAAACTGAGCGTTGAACATCTCGCGGTTGAACAAAACGGGCGCCTGCCAGCCCGATGCGGTTTTTCGTATGCTGAATCCGGAAGAAGCGAGATAGTTGTAGCCAAAAACGTGCAATGACTTATCCGGCGCGGCCGCGAAGGCCAGCGGCAGGTCGTCGCTTATTGCTCCTTTGGCAACAGTCACAGGCGGACTCCAAACCCCGTTGGATAGAAAGCTGTAATCGATGCGGCGTTGTGGGTTTGTTGGGTTGGTTGTCGAGCCATCGTACCAGACGCAGTGCAAGACATTGTCGCGATCAAACAGGATGGCCGGACGGAACGCATGGATTTCTGCGGCCGGTGTTGGTAACGCTTCTGACCACTGGCCATTGGCCAGCCGCTTGCGATAGGAAATGGCGCGCTTGTCATGGGTGCCGGCTTCGATTAGACTGCTATAAAGGCAATGAAGGACGTTGTCCGCGTCTGCGGCTAAAACTGGAAACGCATGAAACGGAATGTCATCCGGCGGAGATAGCCGGAAAGGTGTGGCCCAGCCAGCATGCGGATCCAGGTTGGTATAATAAATTTCCGCCGAATCTTCGTAGGCTTCCGTCCAGGCGCAATGAACTCCGCTATCCGAGGTGGTGATCAGTGCAGGGAAAACGGAAATCCCCGCGCCTTTCGAAATATTTACCGGTGTGCTCCAATTATTCGCCTGCCACACGGCGTGAAAAAGCTCAACGTTGTTATTGACTTCCTGGCTCCAGACCAGATGCACGGCCTCGGCAGTGGCCGCCGTCGCGATCATCGGCGCCACGGGGTCGTCTCCGAAATCCGGCAGGACCGGGACGGCCTCGGATAAAATAGGCGTCGGAGTTGACCACTGTGAGGTTGCTGGTGCTGCAAGAAGTAGTAAAAGAGAGACCATTCGCCGCAGGGGTGTCCAATTTCGCATCATTTTCTTCTTTTAGTATTTATCTCAAATCTACTGAATCCTGCCATACACAGGCCGAAGCGAAAAGCCCATAAGCCCCCTCCAGACCGATAGAGCCTGAAGCAGTTGTTAAAGCTCTTTCATAGTTCTGATCGTATGCCCGAATCTGCAGGCGATAGCGACCTGGAGGAAAGTATCGTATGCCAAAATAGGCCTCGCCGATATGACTGACATGCGCTTCATTTAGCGACACCGAATAGCCAAAATGAGAGGGATCATGATGCCATCTGATGGTATCATTTTTGATCGTTACCGGTTCGAGAGAAGAGGGCACAATCGTTTGCCCGCGAATGATTCGTTCTTTATACAAGACCCGTAATGAGCAGATTTGTCCGCATTCAATTTTCAAGTCAGTAGTCACCCAATTATGAGGATTTTGGGGATTGATGCGATCTAATGAGATCGGTGTGAAAGGGAAGCCATTCACCTCGACGTGGGCATCCTGCACATATCGTAAGGAATCACCAATGTTCTTGACAATCGCGGTCATGAGCAAATGTTGTTCGGAGGCGCCCGCAATCAAAATGCTGCTGATCGCCACGCGCTCCGCAGTGGCATCGCGTGCAGGGATTCTCGTTTCACACGAAACCCAACCCACCAGCAGAAAGACACTCAATATGAATAAAAACGATTTTTCATAATAACCGTGCATACTTTCTCTCTTAAAATTCAAATGCAATTCCGATGGATGGCAACAAGGGCAAACCCGTCGTCGTTTCAAGGTATAAGTATTGCCGTGTCGAGCCACTAGCACTGGGAATCGATCTGATTTTGGGATTGTAACGCAGGATATTGCGTCGAAACAGTAAATTAAGCACCTGAAAATACAACTCGGTATTGCCATTCGTGCGTGTCCAACGTTTCCGTAACGAAATATCGGCACGCATATACTTCGGCAATCGGTCGCTGTTGCGCTGCCCGGGCAGTGGTACCCAGCACAATTGCCATCCCTGACCAAAATCGCGAATAATTGGCACATAACCACTCACAGGCGTGTAAGGGGCACCGGAGTGCGCTTGGGCAGCTATGTGCAAAGACATGCTCTTACCAAAAGAAAAGCCGAACAATCCTTTAAATTGATGGCGAATATCCCAGTCCGTTGGGTAGATTTCTTGACCAAAGGTATAAATGGATTCGCTCCAACTATATCCGGCTTGAAAAGTCAGCCTTCCTCGCTCACGCAAAACAAATAAGTCGACCCCGCGCGCTTTACCGCCACCAAATTCAAACGAGGGGTAATCTCCTTCCCCCAGTCGCGATACTGAGAGAAATTTCTTGTGGTAGGCCTCGGCACTCAATGAAATGTGCCCCGGCAGATCCTGTTCTATGGCCAAGGACCATATTCTTGCACGCAGCGCGCGGTGCAATGGAAACAGTGGACTGCCGACAGCGCCCTCGATGCCTTCGCGGCCGAAAGCCTGCCATTGCACATTTTCTCCATAGTTTATGCGCAAGCTTGTATTCCATGGTATTTGTATCTGTGCCGATAAGCGCGGCAGCAACTGCAAATTATCAAAGGCCATTGTCGAAATTCGCGTGCCTGCTCGCACGGCCAAGCGAGAGTTTATTGTTTGACTGAGCTCAAAGAATCCGCCAAAGAGGGATTGCCGTCGCGTGTCATGGAATGCGTGCGGAATACCCTGATAAAAAATATCCTCTAAACCATCCTCATTTTCCTCGCTTTGCCACGCATAATGAAAGGTGAAATGCCTGCCAAAGATGCCGGCGATAGCAGCAAGTCCCTCTTGTTGCCATTCCATTTGAGAACGCCAAGAGAGATCGCTCACCTGATTGTCGATATGAAGATTGGCATCTGCCCCGGCAAAACGGACATAGTTTTTCGCAAAAGAGAGTTGATTTTGCCAAATCGTTTTTTTCGTGGTATGGGTCAGACTGAGGGCGGCTGCGCGATTGCCCCAACGGTAGCGCTTGTCTTGATCAGGATCGTTGGAAATCTCGCCTTCGGTCTGTTCCGGATTGAGATGATCGGTATTGAAAAAGCCCACGACTGCCAATTGCCACGCTGGTGATAAATTTTGTGTGAGATGAAGATTGCTATCATAAAAATAGTAACCCAGCCTGCTCCCCAAAGCGCGGGCAACCAGGTCCAAATAGGTACGGCGCACCGCCGTCATGACACCGCCATGGTTCCATTTTCTCTGCAATAAAATACTGCTGGCGAGAAGGCTGACGTTCGCTTTGGAACGCGCGCCTTCTTCTGCTGACTTACTGCGCAGAATCAATGCGCTGCTGAGCCGGTCACCATACATCACAGGTGATAAGCCAGGATAAAACCGAACCTCCTGCAATGCCTCAACATTAAAGGTTCCAAACAATCCCAGGAGATGAAAGGGATTTTGGATTTCCATGCCATCGAGAATAATCAAGTTCTCATCGGCGCTCCCGCCCCGGACATGCAGCTCGCCTTTCAGATCATTGGCTGTCGCAACTCCCGGCAACAAGGTCACGGCACGAAAAGGATCGGCCTCACCCAAAGCCGGGGCATTCGCGAGGGAACGTGGCGTAAGCACAAAGTTGGTGGCGAGCGAATCCTTGTTGAGGCGGGTGGACTCAATCATCACGCCGGGTATTACCAAGATTCGTGGCTTCAAAGCAATTTCGAGCCTGGGCGCCGGCGGCACTTGCACGGTGATTTCGGCAGGAAAATATCCGATGTGTTGAAAACGAAGAAGATAAATGCCAGGGTCCAAGTGTAAACGGAAATTCCCAGTTTGATCGCCCGCAGTGCCCTTATGAGTCGCAACTACAGAAATGTTCACACCCGGAATCGGCAAAAGAGAAATTGCATCGCGTACCTGGCCTGTGATTTCGATAGTCTGTCCCTGCAAAGGGAAAATGGCGCAGCCATATAGCAACAAAAACAATCCCGCCCGGAGCAATCTCCGGGCGGTTACATGCAACTTCGGTACGGAAGAACTTGACATTTCAGGAATAATCACATTTTACGGAATATACTCAGTATGGACCTTCATCGCGCATTCACCGGGCTCGTAGTATATGCGCTGCTCAAAATGCCGAGTTATATAAAACCACGCCATGTGGTCATTACCATCGGGCCAATCATCCTCAAAGACCTCTGTTTGGATTGGCCCATTCTCACCTGTAGCCCAATAATATATGACTTTATTGGGGTAGTAAGTGTGATTCTCGTCATTCACATCAGGCAAATCAGTTAATCGTTGGGCATTTTGTATCTTGATCTCAGGATCACCTTTATACCAAGGCTCATGATCATTGAAGATGGTGATCTCATCAAGAATCTGATCATTGCGGCTTTGTGACCCGCCTCCACCTCCACCGCCCCCGCCTCCTCCACAATCATCACCTTCACAAGGAGGCACAGTCTCCTGTGGTACAACACTGTGTTGCCCTCCATGCTCACATTGCGTAATCACCAAAACCGGCGTTTCCGGCACCACGGCGGTAGTCAACATCACTTGCTTGCCACCTCGATCCCAAGCCGGAAACTGGCTTTCTACCTGATCATCTTGATAGCCATCATAGTAGGTAACCAGAAATTCTTGCTGCGGGTTTGCCAACATCGCTTGCCGATGGGCATCAACTGGAAAATAAACATCAATGCCCAGGGGATGAGCTTCTATACTTTGAATAAATTCCGCACTGGCAGAAACCGCCTGGACAAAACTGTTTGCCGCCAGCAAAGATTTCAGGGAAACGATCTTCTCGCGTGAATTTGATTCGGATATCGCTTGCAACAGGCTCGCTTGCAGATCGGGATTATTCGTCGCGGCGGCAAGTTTTTGGGCGAAGGCGGATAACATCTGGGTTTCTTGAATTGAAGCACTCTTGGACAGCGTGCTCGCGCTCATCGTTCCTTCCGGGCTCAATGGTGTGGTATCTTTCAGCTCCGAACAACCGAACCACAGCAGAGCCAGAAGTAGAAACAGAGCAAGGGGATAGCTTCTTTTTTGCAGCATGGTTTCCTCCTGTTTGTCATTAACAAGATACAGCAACACCATCCGTTGGTTGTCACTTCGGCAGCCGCAAAAAAGCCCTTGACTATCACCAATAATTTCTCTACATTAAATTGCCGTATCAATGTAGAAAAGCTTTGGTGGCCAGCCTTCTTGTGCTGCCGAAGCTTTTCTCTTTTTGACCCAGCGACTATTAAATCAACTTTAGCACCAACATATATCCCATCACCTCCTTTCGAGCATTACAAGGACCTTACAGGCGTAGCCTTGTGACAATTACTCTTCATACAACTTTTAAAAATAAAGTAGCCTTACCTTCAAGCTTGCAAAAACAAGCCCGGCGTGCTTGGGTGCAATTCAAGTTCCAAGTACCAATGGCTGCTGTTCGTGATGAGTGATGAGTGATGAGTTTCGCGCTTCATACTTTCCTGTTTGACCCGAGTTGTCATCCTTAGTTGTACGCGATAAATATGAACTTAACCAAAAAAATGAATTTGTCAATATTTTTCGCCCTTTTCAATTTTTTTTACAAATCACTCGACTCTTTACGGAAGAAGAGGTAGAAAGTCATGAAGGCGATTTTAGCATTGTTCATTTTCTGGTTCACTGCCACGCCAGTTGCACAGGCGCAATTTAATCCTGCCAACCTGGTTCCGGAAATACTACATTATCGCATGCTCTCCGGTTCCATCAAAGTCGGCAGAGCTGTTATCGAAATCCGTCACGACAGCATTGCCGGTATCATCCACATTGCTGAATCGATTTTTGGATTATTCGAGCAAACCACTGTTCTCACTCTGCGCGAAGATTCCACGCTGCAAACGCGCACCAGCCACACGGTGCTTTCAAGAGATAATCAATACCAGGAAGCTCAACTAAAGTACAATGCTAACGGCACACGGGTTTCCGGCGAAGCCCGGCGGCCATCGGAAGTCGGCGCTGCGGCATGAGTGAGGCATGAGAAGTTGGCTGCAAATCTCCTTTGTGAGCATGCGATGCGCTTTTCGCATTTTGAAGTTGTTGCACGTATGTAAATTTTAAAAACGTTGTTCGTCAGCATCATTACACTCTTTATGGATGAAGAGGAGGCAGATCATGAAGGAGATTTCAGCTTTTCTCATTTTGGGGTGGGGCACCATTTCTGCGCTGCATGCGCAGTTTAATCCCGCCAATCTGGTTCCGGAGACGTTGCGGTACCGCATGGGCTCCGGCTCCACCGACGTGGGCAGTTCAACCATCACAATCAGTCGTGATCACGCGGCCGGAATCATTCATATCATCGAGTCATATTCCGGCTTGTTCGAGCAAACGGCAGCCATCTCCCTCCGCAACGACTCCACGCTTCAGATGCTCAACAGTCATGCTGTCATAACACGCGACAATCAATATCACGAAGCGCGACTGAAATATCATAATAATGGCCGGCAGATCACCGGTGCTGTACGCTGGCCGGCGGCATTCGGCGGTACGCGGGTGATTGATGTCGAGCTTCCCTATAGCGCAACTGATATCTACGCAGTGCCGCATCTTTTTCGCGCGACACCTCTGGCGCTCAACAAAACCATCCGGTTTCACTTTTTCAATGTGCTGCAAAATGAGAAAGGGCTGGCACGAGGCTGGGTTTCTCGTCTCGAGACCGTTACCGTGCCAGCCGGAAGTTTTGAATGCTTCCGAGTCGAAGCATATGCTGGCAAGACGCGCTTGATTTTGAATATCGATACGCAATTTCCCCATCGCGTGATTCGGCAAATATTGCCGTCGCTGGAAATAAAATTCGAGCTCGCGGCGGTGGACAAATCGGACTTGCTCAACGAAATGTCCGCAAGACATTAATTCTACTTAGACAGATTCCTTTCGTCGTTTTTTTACGGTAGCTGGCGGTAGCGGCTCGTTGTTTGTGTCGAACCATCATTTGGCGAACGACCTCTACGAACGTCACATCACGACGAGGTAATAAAAACCGCAACAACCGACGAACATCAGCACAGCTTAACAACGGGCATTGATTCGCATGCGTGATTTTGTTTTCCATAAAAATAATTGAACTAGCATGCACATCGCCATGTGATGATGCCAGCCGTTCCATTGACGGACTTGATATTCAGCCAGCCCCGCTTGGCTTTTGGCATCTTGCAACGCCCGCTCGACCCAATAGCGCTGGCTCTGCATATACGCTAAACACTTGAGCGGCGTGTCCTGCGGGGCATTGCTCAAGCTGTATTTCCGATGCGGCATGTCGGCCGTTTTCTCGCAAACGATCAAATGCCACTGCCGCGCATGTTCTTCTTTGCCGTCCCAGAGCCACACCAGACGCGGCCATTCCATTGCCGTGCAACGCCAACAGACTTGTCGCCTTTTTTGGAAAAGGCACTTTCATCGCCTACAAGAAAGGTGTCATCTTGGCCGCCAATCAAACGATTGGCATCGTGGGCTACGCGCGACATTAAGGCGTTTGCATCCCATGGCGAATACGTGGTGAAATGTTGTTGCTCGTGCCATACGGCGTCTGGAACGGCCTCGACCATCCGCTCCATATTTCGTCGGCCTGCCTGGATTAGGCCGCGGGCGTACTGCTCCGCTTGCACAACAACCGATTTCGTTTGAAGTTCAAAATGGGAATGATACCGACGATGGAAGGCAATAAAATCCTGCGCAAGGTGTTCGTTAGAACCTTGCAGCGCCTCATAGCTTTTGTCTCTCTTAGCTTAGGGTGACCGTGAGTCGGATTTTTTTGAAGACCTGTCGATCATACCTCAATATAGCAAATTTTTCGTCAAAGAATAAGGTTTATAATCTGTCTAAGTAGAATTAGTAAAGCTTCTTCAATTTGGCAGCACGAAAATAATGCTTTACAATCTCCTCGGCCTTGAAACCCCGGGTCGCCATCACCGCCGCACCGATTTGACACAATCCGACTCCGTGGCCCCAGCCGGCACCGTGCAGCGTGAAGCGAAGCGGGATGCCCTGCTCATTTCTTTCCGACCGAATAATGAACGCCGAGGAATACAAATGACTCCTCGAAAGCCACCGCCGAATTTCCAACTCTTTGCCAACGACAATACTTTTTTCCGCGCCGATAATTTTCAGTTTGACAATTCTTCCCGAAGTCCCGCGTTGCACCGGCACAAGATCAAGCAGGGTGCCAAAATTCATTTCAGATTTTGTGGCAAGTATATCTTCAAGTTCTTCTCGTCGATATTGCACTGTCCAACGAAAGAAGTCAGTCGTTTCCTGATCGAAGGCGGGAAGAATTTGCCGCAGGATATTGGCCTCGCGTGTGTTGCAATAAGCTTCGGGTGAAGAGAGAATCCACTTTTCTGCCTGCGATTCGCCGGTGATCGGGGGGTGTTGGATATGCGAGTCAGAAATCGTTTTCAGATAGGGTACTGGTGTGTCTTCCCACGCATTTTCAAACGCCTCGCTCAGGCCGCCACAGGATTTGGAGAAACGGGCATCGCAGATTTCGTCATGATGGGTCAGGAACAGTCCGCGCGTTTCCTCAACCGCCTGTGCCGCTGCCGGTGAAATGATTTTGGAAATACCCTGATAACGCTGGCAATGATCATCGGCACAGACATCGAAATCCTTGTGATCTTCGCGGTCGTACCAACGAATGATCTCATCCGTAGTTTCGCGAGAGCGACGCGAGGGGAGGGCAATGTTTTTGAATTTTTTCTGGCGTTCCAACATCGCCACCAGCCAGCTTCGGGAAGTTATGGCATGAGCTTTGAGCAATTCAATTGGCGCTGCGGCGCTCATTTCAGAGGAAATGACACTCTTGAGATAGGCCTCCACGGGGATTTCGTTGATGGCAGTAATGCTTCCGTCCTCGCGTCGTAAAAAACGCAGCCTTCCCTCGAAGGTTTGATCCTCTTTGCGTTGCCAGTGGAAGTGCACGCCGATGGTAACATCGCACAGGGTAAAAGTCGCACCCGCAATTGGGAGACACGAAATTTCCGTTCCACGCGCCATTTCTTTTCCGTTCCCAGCAATCATCACAAGTTCATTTGCGACGGCTTCGATGCGGAATTCCCCCTGGCCGGCGTTCTGGCCGTTGATGACAAATGTGCCATGCAGCACACCCGAGGCCACAGGGCGACCTTCATAAATTCCGACCGAAATGGCAGGTTCACGATTCAACATTTTTCGGCTCAACTTACTTGAAAGTTCAACTGAGCAATAAACTCCTGACGCTTTCTTCTTCCCAGCTCACTTCCCGATAAATCTGCTCGATCATCCGCGCATCAACCTTCTGAAAATCTTTTTCAATCGGGGTGATGATCAAACCGCCCATATCCACTGCAGCCGGACTGATGAGTATTTTGTCAGCGCCAGTTTTAAAGAATACTTCGGGGCGGTGCCTGCGGCGCGGAAAGACTATCACGCGCCATTGCGGCTCATGATAGTGGCAGATGATATTGACCATTGGTTCCTCGGAGGTGTCAAGAATCGCTTTCATCTTCATAAGCTGTTGGCGCAGGATGGTGGCAATGCTTTCGGCTTGTTTTCCTTCGAGGACGATGACTGCGCGCCCCAAATCTTTCAGCAATAAAATGGCAATGCCGTTTCTGCTCTGCATATGCTCACGCCGGGAATCTTTTATGGCTTCCTGCTCAATTGGAATTTTGCCCGCCGGCACCGCCTGAAAATGAAAATGATCCGGGGCCGATGCGCCGCATTTCGCGCCGTTATAGAAAACAGTGAACCGCGGACTCAAATCGCGGGCCAAGCGCAAAAAGATTTCCAAATTGGGCTCGATGATTTGCGGCTGATGTTGCACATGGGAAATCGTGTAATGCGCGGAGAAAATCGGCATCGGGTTGCAGAGCGCAATGAAATCGCGCTCATACAGAACGCCCTGCTGCTCCGGTGGCAGATTATCGATACAGAGAAAACACCGGCGCCGGCTGATTGAATCGGCATCCACTTTCGCTCCCGTGCTCGTAATGCGTTTCGGATTGAATTGCAGCCATGCCGGGTAGGCTGCCCCCGTCGAGCTGTTGCATTTCAGCTCGCGAATCTGAACGTATTGAAGAGACGAATAGCCCTCCGCTGCCATCGGCCAGGTTCTTTTTTGATTTTCCAGAAGCTGAATCAATAGATCGGGCAGCGGGGTCGAATCAAAAGAATTGTATGCTGCGAAAATTCTACGGTCGAGTGCATTCACGGCGCTTTACCATCCCTCCCGATTCAAGCGTTGCCGCGCCATAATCTCAATCGTCCGGAGACGATCCTTGTAAAGATCATGGCGGTTGATCTTCTCGATCGGAAGTGCGGCATCGGTGTTGCCTTCCCAACGCCGACAAAGATAAATCGGCTCGTAGATTCTGCCGATCTGATACTCGCGCGAAAGCCGCAGGGCAACCGCATAGTCTTCGCCATAGCTGACGTTGGGCAGTAGCGTCATTCGCACCAGCTCGGTTCGAAAAGCGCGCGGTGCACCGAGGCCGTTGATGCGCAACGCATTGTTGCGGCCGTTTTCCGGTGTCCACTCACGATGATCGATCACGCCGGGCGGAATTTCCTGCAACTCGAAATTTACCAAACGATAGGAGCCAATGACCATGGCATAATCACCACGGCTGAACTCGGTCACGATTTTTTGCAACGTGTGTTCGTCGGAATAAATGTCGTCCGAATCGAGTTGCACTGCGTATTGGCCGCAATGTTCGGAAAGCAGCGCCTCATTCCAACAGCCACCGATGCCCAAGTCGTGCCGGCTCGGAATGATGTGCTTCACGCGGCGGTCTTGCTGTGCGAGTCTCGCAAGCACCTCGGTTGTCCCGTCGGTTGAATGATTATCGATGACCAGCACATTGAAAGGGAACCTCGTGTTCTGCTGCAATGCGCTTCGTACGGCATCCGCCACGGTTCTCACTCGGTTGCGCACTGGAATAATCACACTGGCTTCGACCGGAAAGCGCATTCGCGCCGGCGGAATCGGCTTGAACCTGGGCTCGAGATAGGCGCCGATATTTTTCAAGTGCTGCGTCGCCACCTGCTCCATCTCCTTTTGTACAGCCTGATTGCGCGGATCCACATAATCAAACAACTTTTCCCCACTCTTTCGTACATCCGTTTCGGCTTTGGTGTAGAGCAATTCTTGAAGGTGAAACACCGGCTGATCGATGGAAACTTTGAGGCGCAAATCGTACAATCCGGCCCATTGCAAGTCGGAGCAATGACCGTATTGGTTCACTGACTCGCGGATCGCCCCGGTCGAAAAAAACAGCACGGTACCGAAATCGAAGTTGTCCCGAACACTACCGAGCTGATAATCAATCAGTGGATGCTCGGCACGTGCGCCGGCTTTCACTTCATAAAAATCCGAATACACCAGTCCTGCACGCGTCTGTTGCGCGACATCGGTGAATCGCTCCAGTGCCGCCGGCCCGAGAGTGATCTCTCGAGACTGATTGATGAACAATAAATACTCAGTCTGCAATCTTTCAACGATCTGATTGATCACTGCGCCGGCGGCAGGTGCATTTGCCGGCAATGATATGCATTTGACGTGTGAAGTGGCATAGGTGCCATTGTTTACAACAAAAATGGTGTGAACGAGCGGCGAGTTGATGAACTCGTGCAACGTTCTTTCAAAGTAATCTTGCGGAGAATGTGGAAGCACGACGGTAATACTCATGGGGATGTCCATCTTTTTGGATTTTTGGTTAAGTTCACGAAAAGTCACAGCAAGCTCAATATACACAAGCCCGGCCAGCTTGTCAAGCCTGTTGATGCATGTTTTCAATGGAGCGCAAGATTTTCTTGTTGCGGTCGATCGAGGGGTTGTTTAAATTGAAAGAAATCTGAACATGTCGCGGAGGACAAATGAATAAAAGCAGTGAACGTAGGCAGATCACTCAGATCAGCGATGCGGCGGTGCAGTCGAAAACCGGGAAAACCTGGCAGGAATGGTTTGCCCTCCTCGACAAGGCCGGCGCGAAAAAAATGAGCCACAAGGAAATCGTCGCCTGTTTGAGCAAAAACTACAAACTCGTCCCGTGGTGGCAGCAGATGGTGACGGTCACCTACGAGCAATCTCGGGGTCTGCGAGAAAAGCACGAGAAACCGGAAGGGTATCAAATCGGCGTCAGCAGGACGATGGCCGCGCCTGTTTCCATGCTTTATCAGGCATGGCAGGATGAGAAGACTCGCCAACGTTGGCTGCCGGCTGCTCCAATGGTCATCCGCAAAGCCACAGCGAATAAATCCATACGGATCACCTGGATTGACCGGAAAACCAGTGTGGAAGTCAATTTCTATGCAAAGAGTAACAACAAAAGTCAGGTGGTTGTGCAGCACAGCAAGCTGCCGAGCGCAATGGCGGCGGCGCGCATGAAAAAATATTGGTCCGTGCAGCTTGACCGGCTCCAGGAAATATTGAAGGCTTGGCAGGTTCCTGGAAAAGTACGATAAGATTCGGGCAAAGCCATCCTGCTTGATTTCAATAAAAAACGCCACTTGTTTCAGCCAAGGTCCAAGTGGCGTTCTATTTTCATAACCTCTCGCTCACACTCTTACTTTTCATGTATGAATTTAGCCAACTGAAGAAGATGTCATTCTGGAAGACTGCGTCTGTGGGCTACGCCCGTAGGGAATCTTTTTTGGTACTAGCAAGTATTTTTTTAAAAAGTAAAAAGATTCCCTGCGGGCGTAGCTTACAGCCGCAGGCCTACGGAATGACAGCCTTAGTTAAGGTAAGGTTCAGATGGCTAAATTCTTACCTTTTCATTGAAAATAACAGCGTGCAAAATGATGATAAAGAGTGCAGGCAATCCAACAACCAGGATCAAGCACCGGTTCTATTTCACCATTTTCAACTTCCCCTGCAATACTTCGGCACCGAGGTGCAAGCGATAAAAATATGTTCCGCTGGCGACGAATCGACCGAAGTTGTCGCGACCATTCCAACAGCTTTCATGAATACCGGCGTCGAGCTCGCGATCGATGAGTGTTTTCACCAGTTCCCCGCGAATGTTGAAGATTTGCAAACGAACCGGTGCAGACTCATGCAAGGTAAAACGAATGGTCGTGGCCGGGTTGAAGGGATTCGGATACGCGGAAACCCGCATGATTCCATTATGACTGTTTAACGGCGCAGCATTTTTATCGGCATCGGCAACTTTGGGCAATCCCAGGTTGATCTGATGGTACCATGCATTATCCGTCGTCTGATTCCCGGCGCACGCCAAGAGGCCCGAAGTGCTGTAAACCGCCTTGCCCGGTGCCGTGAGGTCGCCAAAATTGTCATTGCCATTCTTGAACAGCGGTGTCGCAGTCTGCGTCTCCAAAGTCGATTCGTTACCAAAGTTGCAGAATTTGTACTCGGCAAAATTGGGCGCATCGGTGCGTACGCCCATCACGTAAACCCGCTGGTTGCTTGCATCAATGGCAACAACCGGACTGCTCCATTCGGCGCTGGTATTGACTTTGAATTTGCTCCAATCGCCGTTGGGCGAGCGTTTGTAAAGTGTATTTCTGACTTCACCGGAGGCAACAGCATTGCTGTTGCGAGTAAGGACAAAAATCGTCCCATCATTCCCAGCTTGTGCGCTCACCCAATCGTTGGCTTTTTCGGCTCCGAAGAAGGTGAGACCGGCGCTCTCATCAGTCCACGCACCGGCAGGATCACCATCACGATGATGCAAAAAGCCATAGTTGATGCCACCATTGGCGCTGGTCATGCCGTAAAACACACCGACACGATTGACGCCATTCGCTGTAAATGTGACGCCATCCGTCGCACCATCACTGCCGGTAATACCGCTTTTCAAAACAATGGTGCTCGACCAACTGGCGCCTTGATTGGTGGAAAGCTTCGCCTCCAAGGCACTGCCATTGATCCGAAACAGCCACAACTCGCCATTTTTTGCGCGCGCCAGACTGACGGCATTGGAACCACTGCTGTGTCCGAAATCCGAGAGACTGACCGAACTCATGTCCTTGGTCCACGTGCCGTTGGAGTAAGCCAGCCGGCCGAATTTGCTCGAGCTTGAAGAGGAACTGACATGATACAGCTTGTTATTGGTCGAATCAAGAACCACATCGATTCGGATACTGGTGCTGCTGTTGACATTATAGTCGCGTGTCCAGGTGCCGTTTTGAAATTTCCAGAGAAACCAGTCACCCTGTGTCTTATCATAAGCCACCAACCACCATGCCGACTGATGATAAAAGAGCTTGCTTTGATTCGATTTGGCGAGCGTTGCCCCCATATTGGCATGTGCCAAGGTGCCGGCCGTTCCTGAAGGTGGTTCTGGAGAACTCCCTTTGATGTTATATTGAGGGGAAGTCGCGTCAAGCGCCTGCGCACTGGTCTGTACCTGGAGCGTATAACTTCCCGTTGTTGCCGGATTGGTGATGCCTGCGCTGCTGGCAAAAATCAATGTCACGTTTGCATTATTGGCCAGGGCATTTGGTACGGTAACCACTGCGCGTCGCGATGACGGAGTGGTGGTAACATTAGCCGCAGTGCTGCCATTCACCGTCACCGCCGAGTTGGCAATAGTGGCCGGAATAGTCGTGTTATTTGGCCACGTCACAGTGATTGTACCGCTGCCGCCAGTCAATGCGCCATTACTGCCGAGTGTAATCGGAATCGCGTAACTGGCCACACGACTCACAGTATCCGGCGTCACCGTGATGTTCCCAAGCGTTACCACAGTGATGACTGGTGCTGCACTAATGGAATAATTTGGCGAACTAACATCAGTCGGTTGCGCACTGGTATGTACTTGCAGCGTATAATTGCCGGCGATCGAGGGATTGATGATTCCGGCACTGTTGGCGAAGACAAGTGAAACACTCGCATTGTTGGCGAGATTGTTCGGCACCGTGACCACGGCTTTACGCGAGGCCGGCGTCGTTGTCACATTTGCCGCAGTGCTCCCATTCACTGTTACGGCTGAATTGGCGATGGTGGCCGGAACTGTCGTGCTACTTGGCCACGTTATCGTAATTGTGCCGCTGCCGCCGGTGAGTGCACCATTCGAGCCGAGCGTGAGAGGAATCGTATACGCAGCGACTTGTCCCGCAATGGCAGGATTCACCGTTACAGCGCTGACCACCAATGGAGTTGACGCGCTACCACTCTCACCGATTGGCAGCAGATTATACCACACCGCGCTCGAAGAACTGGTTTCGACACAGACAAGCAGGTCAGTGGCAGCGGTGACACGATGCGCCGGCACGGAAATATTATTGAATCCATCACTGGTGAAAATGTCCACGACTTCGGCGTCTTTCAAGGCACTTTCATTGCCGATCTTGCATTTGCGATATTGCCCGTATTCCGATGAGCTCTCCTGGGTGCCAAAGACGTAGAGCTCGTTGTTGGTCTCGTCCACCACCACGGCAGGTCTCGTCCAACCGCCGCCTTGTTGGATCGTAAAATTTTGCCAGCTTCCGCTGGTGCTTCTTTTCAACAAGCCAATGCCAGCCGCCGAACCGGAGTTGGGATGAGTTTTGCAGACGAAAAAGATTTCGTTGTTCTGACTGACGGCCAGGGACATGTGATCGTCACCATAGGCACCGCTAAATTGTGGTATCGAACTGGTCTCGTCTGTCCAACTATTGTCGGCATCTCCGTCTTTGTGGCGCAGAAATCCGAACAGAGCATTGCTCGCGGTATTTTCAGCATAACCCACGCCGACGTAATTCTGACCGCCGCTGGTAAACGCGATGGCATCAAACAGGCCGGAACTCACCAACCCGCTTTTCACGGTAAAGGTGGAGGACCACGTTAGCCCGCCGTCGCTCGAACGCTTTCCTTCAACTTTTCCACTCTCATAACGAAAAGCCCACAGCTCGCCATTCCTGGCTTTGGTCACCACACAACCACGTTCGCCTCCGAAATAAAATCCGCTCAGCGTAACCGGAAAGCCGCTATCGATGCTCCACGAACCGCTGGAATACGATAAACGGAAAACTTTCGATCCCTCACTGGAACTCGAAGCCACCATGACGTAAAGTTTATTCGCGGGCGAATCCAGCTGACAATCCAGCCGGTCGGAGCTTTTAGTGTTAAGGACCACTTGCGCTGACCACGAGCTGCCATCGAGTTTCCAAATATACCATTTGCCATCGGAAGATTTTCTGGCGGCGGTCCACCAATACCCGCCATGGTAAAATGGACGATTTTGATGCGGCTTGTCGTAACCACCGGTGGTCCCGGAAATTGGATGCTCTTCACCAGTCGCCGGTGGCTGCGGCGGTGATGGCGGGGCTTCAATCACGTAGGCATTCGAGACAGTCGCGGTTGCTTCCACACTGGTGGCCACGGTGAGTGTGTAGCTGCCTGCACTCGAAGGATTGGTGATGGCCGAGGAAGGCAAAGTGATCGTCACGGCAGCATGGTTGTCAAGACTCAGAGAGGCCGGTGCGGTGATGACAACGGTCTTATTGGCACTGTTGCCAGTTGCCGCAGCGCTCACTCCGTTTATTTGCACGCCATCGAGATTACCATCGTTCACTCCTGTTGCGATGTTGAGCGTTACAGTGATCGTGCTATTGCCGGGGATCAAGCGGCCGTGGGTGCCAAGATTGAATGCAATCGTATAAGCCGCAGCGCTGCCGATGGTATTGGGGCTGGGGATGACATTGGCTGCACTTACACTCGTCGTTGCCGGTGAAATCGAATAAGCCGGAGAGCTGGCGGACGACGGTTGTGAACTCGTCCATGCCTGCAACGCATAACTGCCGGCATTCGATGGATTGAGGAGATTGGCGCCGGTGTTGAACATTACCGAAACGCTCGCGTTGTTTGCCAGATCTATCGGTGTGGTGATCGTCACAAGGCGCGTGCTGCTGTTGGCGATGACTCCTGTAGAAGGCGGGACCACTCCATTCACTGTGATCTGATTGGCGGCAATGTCACCCGGCACGAAAGTATTGTCCGGGAATTGCACTGTGATGGTGCCACTGTCAGCGGAAAGCGCACCGAGATTTCCCAAAGTCAATGGTACGGTGTAGCTGCTTGTGCCATTGGCCTCATTGGTGGAAAGCGCAATCGTGCCGACGCCCACGGATCCGGTGGATTCAATAAAATACGGACTCGAAGCAACCGGCGTATTCTCGACGCTGGTCGCCACGGTGAGGGTGTAATAACCGGCGGTTGCGGGATTCGTGATCACGGAAGGGGGCAGAGTAATCGTGATCGCGGCATTGTTGCCAAAGCCCAATGATCCCGGTGCAGTAATCGTTACTGTTTTATTGATGCTGTTGCAAGTGGTCGCGGCATTCACGCCATTCACCAACACACCGCTTGGATTGCCATCGGTTACACTGGTGGTACCATTGAATGTCACCGTGATGGTACTGACACCGGATATCAAACGGCCGCGTGTGCCGAGATTGAATGCAATCGTATATGCTGCCGGCAAATTAGTGAGGTTTGGGACTGGTGTCACCGTTGCCGGTAAAACTGTTGTCGTGGCTGCACTAATCGCGTACTCCGGTGAATTGGCGGGTGTGGTTTGCGCATTTGTCCACACACGCAAGGAATAATTGCCGGCGTGAGAAGGATTGACGAGCTGGGCACCGAGATTGAAGACGAGCGTGACGTTGGCGTTATTGGCAAGATCTATCGGCGTGGTGACCGTCACCTCACGCGTGGTGTTGTTGGAAATGACATTGGTCGCGGCAACCCCATTCACCGTAACCTGATTTGCCACCATACCATTCACGACTAATGTGTTTTTGGGGAATCGAATCGTGATGGTGCCTGCTCCGGCAGCCAATGCCCCCTCATTGCCAAGATTCAAGGCAATTGTGTAGGTGGCCTTCATGTTAGCCTCGATGGGGGATACGGTCACGCCGGTCACAGTTACCGGTACCTGTCCCCCATTAATCGCCGTCAATGCAATTTGATTGAACCAAATATCGCTTGCCGCCGTATTATCGCCGCAAATCATCAACCCGCTCGCCATGCCGACGAAAGGAGCAGCGACACTCAAATCATCAAATGCGGCGCCGGGTGAAGACAGCAACTCTGTGGACGTGGTGTTGGACAAATTCTCTTCTGCACCGATGGCGCAGGCTTTGTACTCTGCGAACAAGGTCGTTCTGTTAACGCCCATGACATAGAGCACATTGTAGGAAGTGTCTGCCACCACTGCCGGAGTTTTCCACCAGGTGCCGGAAGTGCCGGGATGCAACGCAAACTTTGTCCATACCCCGGCATTGCTCCGCTTGTATAGTGTGTTGTTTGGATCGCTGCCACTCACGTTGGCGTTCTGGGTAAACAAATACACGTTATTGTTTTTGTCCGTGGCTGCTGCGATTTTGTTGTTTGCACGCTCACTGCCGAAAAACGTCAGGGAAGCGGATTCATCAGTCCAAGTCACGTCCGGATCGCCGTCACGATGAATGAGAAAGCCATACCTGCTTCCCAGCGCATCAACTTCTCCGTAAGCCACGCCGACGTAATCATGACCATTGGCGGTGAATCTCACGGCATCCGTCGTGCCCGAGGCCGAGGTCAGTCCAGCTTTCAGGTTAATAACGGCTGACCATGTTGCGCCGCCATCACTGGAACGTTTGGCTTGCAGGGCATTGCTCTCGATTCGGAAAATCCAAAGATCGCCGTTTTTTGCCTGCACCAAACTGACAGGATTGGCGCCGTCAGTATTCACGAAACCTGGATTGACATAGAAACCGGTGTCCTTTACCCAAGTTTCCGTGCTGCTCGAGTAAGTGAAACGCCAAAATTCCGGGCTGGTGGTGTGCGAACCAACAATGTAAAGCTTGCCCGTAGCAGCATCGAGTGTAGCGTCATACTTTAAGGTTGTGCTTTTATTGAGCGTCGTAATTCTTGACCAACTGCCACCACTGTACTTCCAAATATACCAGCGCTTTTCGGGTTCGTAGTGCGCGAGCGCCCACCATTTCCCGTCATGAAAGAAGACTTTGCCTTGATTGGATTTTGAATAGCTGGATTTGGTGTCCGGCGAAATAGAGGCCCCGGTCTGGCCGTAAGCTTCAGTCCTTGACCACCCCAAACTGACTAAAAGAGCGACACATGTCATGGCCCGCCAGCATTTGCGAACGAATGTCATAAAATAAACCTTTTTCCTCTGTGACCAGTGCACTATGCAACTCCTCTCTGTGGATGTTTAGCCAAAGTTTATTCATGGTTTTGCCGCAAGACAGCATCCATATCGCAACGCCAGGTAAATCACGGCAACGGCGTCATGATAACAAGCGAGGTGCCCAATTGGAGAGTTGATCGAGTTTAAACTGAAGTCCCTATGCATGCGGCTACGATCGTGGCAGGCCACGCCTGTAGGGCTGCGCCAAAGAAAGAAAGTAGCCCCGGCCGTTCTTAGCCAAGAGGTGGAAATTTTGACGAAGATATCTGCTTATTTGTACCTGAAATGGGAGTGAGTTGCGGAAGCGCCAACAAAACAAAAACACAATTCACTGCAAGTAGAGATAATTGGCGGAAGTTCAAAATTTTGTTGTTGAAATTGATGAATTTTCTTATATTAAAAACAGTTAATCTTTTTTGTGCGCGGAACTTGGGTTTTATTCAAATATCTTGGGACTTCCACTAAATTCAGATTTCTAAAATATCCTTGCCGTCGGGATAGAACTATGAATCATCTGCCATCAGGATCAACCGGTTCACCGCTCGTACCACCATTTCCTCTCATTCGTGAAAGATTGCGACAAGGACGCATCATTCCCTTTCTCGGGTCAGGCGCATCTCGAGATCGGAGCAAACGTAAACGCCTGCCGAACTCTGCTATATTGGCGCGTTATTTTGCAAGGAAAACTCGTTTTCCCGAAAATGAGTCGCGTGATCTTGCAAAAGTAGCTCAATATTACAATGTTGTCGCTGGACGCGAACCACTGCATGAGGAGCTGCACAAAGTCTTCACTCGCGATTACCAAAACACCTCGCTCCACACCTTCCTTGCCGAAGTGCCCGTGCCACTTCTGATAGTTACCACCAACTACGACAACCTAATTGAGCGCGCCTTCCAAGACAAAGCTCGAAAATTTGATGTGGTTATCCAGACTGCTGGTTTGACCTTAAGTGAGCAGCTTTTGTGGTGGCAGTACGGCAATACCGAACCGATCGAGGTTCTTTCGAAAGATTTAGATATTGATCTTGACTCCGTCACGGTTATTTACAAGATGCACGGCGCCTTGGATCGAGAACAACCGGATCGTGACCAATATGTAATCACCGAAGATGATTACATAGACTTTTTGGTACGCATGATCAAAAATACAGCAATTCCAGACATTTTTGCTGAACGCTTTCTGACTCGCCCTTTCTTATTTCTAGGTTATAGCCTGCGCGATTGGAACCTGCGTGTTGTGCTGAACTATATAGAAAAGACTTTGCGTCGGCCCAAAGGAATAAAATCTTGGGCGATTCAGGATAATCCTTCCCCGCTTGAAAAGCGTTTCTGGCAAGAGCGTGGGGTGGAAGTTTTTAACATGAAGATTGATGATTTTGTGGAAAGATTGAAACAACCTTAAGCGTCTATGGAAGAACAGATCACAGGTTTTTGTCCGTATAAAGGGTTGATGCCCTACACCGAAGAAGATGAACAACCTTTTTTCGGACGCGATAAGGACACTCGCCTTATTATTGCTAATCTTTTTGCTGCACCACTTACACTATTATACGGTGCAAGCGGAGTTGGCAAGACTTCAGTACTGCGTGCGGGTGTTATTAAGCAATTGCGCCAGCGCGATGATTTGCTCGTGATCTTTTTTAATGCTTGGCAGATCGATCCACTCGACAGTCTTAAAGACGTTGTTATCGATGCTGTATCAAGTGTCACGGGGGTAACCCTCCAAATATCAGAGTCAGCTTCACTAGCCGAATATTTAGCCACGAGCGCATCTCGCCTTAAGCGTCGCATGATGATAATTCTTGATCAGTTCGAGGAATATTTCCTTTACCATCCCCGCGCCGATGCCTTTGCCGCCGAATTCCCGGAAGCAGTGACGCGTGTTGATATTCCAATCGGCTTCCTCATCTCCATCCGTGAAGATGCCCTCGCCAAGTTGGATCGCTTTGAAGGCCGTATCCCTAACCTCTTCGATAAATATCGACGTCTTGATCATCTCGATCGCCGTGCGGCGAGAGAGGCCATCGAAAAACCTCTTGAATATTATAATGACCATTACGCTGGGCCGGGTAAGGAGGTTGTGATCGACAAGAGCATGGTAAGCACGATCATTGACCAGGTTAGCACTGGCAAGGTTATTATCGGCGAACTTGGGCGCGGACGGATTACCGCACAAAAACACGCGGCAGCGCAAATTGAGACCCCCTATCTGCAATTGGTCATGATGCGCCTATGGGAGGAAGAGATGAAGGCGGGTTCACGCACTTTCCGGCGGAATACTCTGAACGAATTAGGTGAGGCAGAGGGTATTGTACGAACGCACTTGGATGTCGCGATGAAAGGTCTTAAGCCAAATGAGCAGGACATCGCAGCAAGTATTTTCAATTATCTTGTTACGCCTTCCGGTACTAAAATTGCCCTCACGGCTGACGACCTCTTCGAGTTTACCGGGCTTCCACAAATACAAATCGCTAGGCTATTGGACAAACTATCTAGACAAGCTACGCGTATTTTGCGGCCAGTCGCTCTGTCACAGTCAACTTCTTGGGGTACAGAGGATATCCGCGGGAGATTCACAGGCGCCAGACAACATGATCTATCACGCTACGAAATCTTCCATGATGCGTTGGCTCCAGCGATCTTGGATTGGCGGACGCGTTATCTGCAAGAGCAAGAACGCGTCAAAGGTGGACGCAAAGCAATGATGCGATGGATATTTGCGGCTATCATTGCACTTGTCGCAGGTCTCTCGTTTGGAATTATGTCTTATCGCTATAATTGGGGTGGTGCGCGAGTCACATATTTGGCGGGTAAGAACGCCGATCCGATGGATGTCATTGATTGGTTGTTAGACGAACAGGTTTGGGGAAACATTGTTCTGGATGATGTCAACAACCCTGGGACCAGGCGAGCGTTGGTTGCTCTGCGATTCGCTTATGAGCTTGATCCCAAAAGCCGAAAAACCACTGAGTTTTTGGAAAGACTTGTCAGATCGATTAGTATACAAACACGCCCCAAATCGGCCTCATTGGAAATTTTACAAAACAGTATGATGATTCTTGAGGAAATTTACAAGGAAGTGCCTTATTCACCGCTTCTGTCCGAGGCGAATGCTCTCAAAGCTCGTGTCCTGTTGGGGCAACTCGATCAGCAAAGCCAAAATGCAGCGGTAAGTGATACAACATTGTTGAATGGCTACCAGCATTTGTTGAAAACTTATTCATATCACATTGATACCATTAGCGTCAAAAAGCAAATTGCGATTTTGAAAGAATCAGTCGCGCGATTTGCAAGGCAATTAGCCGTCGCGGGCAGTGACACGGTGACAATCAACCAAAAGCTAGCATCCTGGAAAGATTTTACGAGATCACAAAGAGCCAGTCCGGAAAAAAGCCATGCCGATGGGCAAATAGAACTCTTAGAATCCTTAAAGAACGATTTCGCCTCGATAGAAAGTGAAGATGATTTTGTGACCTGTCGAAATGTCGTGGACCGTGTCCCCCAGGGGATATCTGATAGATTTTCTTCCGGAACGGTTTGGGCTTGGGCGCGACTAAAGGCTCCTCGCACAGAGAATGTAACTTTTAAGTGGTATGCTGAAACTGGATTATTTCATACCCATCAATTGGCCGTTAATCAAGCCACAAGTTATCGAGTCTATACAGCTAAAAGTTATGGTGCAGATCTGGCAGGCAGGAACGAAGTAAGACTCTATAACAGTCAAAATCTTCTCATTGGACGCCGGGTCTTTTTCATACGTTAATAGATCATAGTCGATACCTTCCTGCTCATTCTTTTCCAGAAGCCGATATTTTGGAATTTCTTTTCTGAGATATTTTACTCCTTTAATTCGGCGAAGCTTCGCCTCAAACCGGCAGCTATTGTAGACTCAAGTTGTCCACCGTTTGAAGAAACCTATTTCAATTGCATCGTGTCAAACACCTTAAAGGTATCCAGCCGAGCCAGGAAGTGCAATAGAATGGGGGGGAGTCAAGTGCGCGCTGTTGCAAGATCGGAAAGATGTTTAACCGGGTGCTCTTCAACCCCACTCATGACGCCAAAGTCTTATTTTTACGCAGACAAATATACAAAATTTGTGGCTGATTGCCAACATTTTTTTATGAATTTTACCAACAAAAAAATTAAAAATACCGCTTGATAAAATTCTTCATAAATCCTATATTCACAGAAGTCACCTGTAGTCAGTTCAATTCGGAGGCATGGTTGCCTCGATCATATCCGGACATGAGCGACATGAAAGTTTCTGCGAATGGAATTGTCTGGAAAAACGTCAGCGTTATGACCATCAGCCTGGCGATGTGGTTCAGTGCCTGCCAGAATCCTTTCCAAACTCGCGAGCCAGAGCCGCCGATCCGGGTGCAGGGTACGTGGATTTTGCCCCATGCACCAGAAATCGTATTTATCAATCTCCGCAATGCCCTTGCCGAGCTGAATGTGGTAAATTATGAGCGGTGTTTTGTCGACTCCATCCGCTCAGGCCGGCGGTTTCGTTTCATCCCGGAAGCGACGGTTGCCAACACCAACCCGGGCTTGTTTGCGAATTGGGGCATGAAGGAAGAGAAGAACTACTTCGCGCGCATGCGCGATCCTCTTCCTGCGGATTCCACGTTCACGCTGCAGCTTGATTCGTTGCAGGCCGTTGTTACCGGCGATTCTGCGAGCTTCTGGCACCGTTACGAATTGATTGCCCGGCATCAGCGGCAGAGCAGCGGCGTTCCCCGCAAAGTTTCCGGCGAAGGGAGATTTTGGTTGAGCCGGGACCAATTCGGCGATTGGTCGATTTATCGCTGGGCCGATTTCACCAGCGGCAGCACATTTACCTGGAGCACCTTGAAGGCAGCATTCTCGCAATGAAAAAAAAGTCAAAACAAGTTCACCGCCGCGGTATTCCGGAATGGCAGAAGAATTTGACCCTCGTTTTCAGCGTCGGTATTGTCGTCATACTGGGCGTGGAATTTGTCTATAGAAAGGTGGCGCCGACCCCACGCTCCGAAAAGAACACCTCCTCGGCGCCTGTGCGAACCTCCTCCAAAAACCCCCTGCCAAAAATAAAAACGCCGACAAAAGATGAGCGAATACGACTCGCGACCGACCGGGTGTTGACCAATTTTGGGATTCGCCTCGACTGGATCAAGTATCGCGGCAACGACCGTGAAGTGCGGGTACCGAAAGAACTGCATCCGCTGGTCATCTATCAAGTTTTATCGAATCAAGTGCGGCAGCTCGGCGGCAAGGTGGAAAGCGGCACCGAGGACCTGCGAACCGGTGAAACCGAGCTGACCTATTCGTTTGCCGGAAAAACACTCGGGAAAATCCGCCTGATTCCCGATCCGAAGCTCACACGTCACGCCGGCAAAATCGCCATCATCATCGATGATTTTGGATATGCGGTCAACGATGTGGTGAATGATTTTTTGGATTTGAAAATTCCTGTCACCTACTCGATCATACCGGGTTTGAAATCATCCGTGGAGTTGGCTGAGCGTCTGCACAAAGCCGGCAAATCAGTTCTGATTCACATGCCGATGCAACCGCTTGAACGCAAGGTGGAAAATGATGGTTACACTGTTTTGCTCGACATGAAGGAGGAAGAGATTCGCAAATGCGTACACAAAGCGATCAGCGCAGTGCCGCATGCGATCGGCATGAATAATCACATGGGCTCGGCCACGACAGTTCGCGACAGTCTCTTGCGGCCGGTTTTTGATGAACTCAAAAATGCAGGTTTGTTTTTTATTGATAGCCGGACCAATCCCAACAGCCGCGGGTTCATGCTGGCAAAAAAAATGGGCCTGGAAACCGACATCAATGATATGTTTCTCGACAATGAAAACAACCTCGAGCAGGTCCAACAAAAGATATGGCAGTTGGCGGATCTTGCTGCCCAGCGCGGAAGCGCCATTGCGATCGGGCATCCGCATCGCAACACTTTGCAGGCCATTCAGGAGATTGGACCGCAGCTTATCCAGCGTGGTTTTGAATTGGTATCGGTGGAACAACTCGTGCGCAAGCAACCGCCAACTGAAAAAATGTTGGCACAACGGACAAACTAACGGGATGTGCGGGGCTGGAGGCAAACCCAAAGTTCAACCTCGAGCCTCGAACACCCAAAGGAGACAGTCATGGTGCGTTTGGGTGTGAATGTGGATCATGTGGCAACCATCCGCGAGGCGCGCAAAGGCAAGTTACCCGACCCCGTGGTCGCCGCCGTCATGGCGGAGATGGCTGGTGCTCATGGCATCGTGTGCCATTTGCGCGAAGATCGCCGCCACATTAAAGACAAGGATCTGTACCTGCTCAAGGAAGTGGTCAAGACGCATTTGAATATGGAAATGGCGCCGACCGATGAGATGGTCAAGATTGCCACGGAAGTGGTGCCGGACATGGTAACTCTCGTGCCCGAGCGCCGCGAAGAGTTGACGACGGAGGGTGGCCTGGACGTGGTGGCCAACTTTGAGTATTTGGAAGAAGCCATCTCAATTCTTCGCGCCAACAACATTGTCGTCAGTTTGTTTATTGATCCGGAAATGAGTCAAGTCAAGGCGGCGGCGCGAGTGAAAGCGGACTATGTCGAACTGCACACCGGCGCGTATGCCCTGTCGGACAGTCTCAACACCATGACCGAACAATTGGAGAGAATCCGTTCCATGGCATTGGCTGCCAGCAAACTCGGCCTCGGTGTGAGTGCCGGTCATGGTTTGAATTATCAGAACGCTCATGACATCGCTGCCATTCCGCAAATCGAAGAATTGAACATTGGTCATGCGATCATCGCCAAAGCCGTCATGGTGGGCATGGAAAGAGCGGTTCGCGAGATGCTCGAGATACTCAAATAACCCGGGAAATGAACAGACGCAATCACTCCGGGGAGGACAAAAACTTGCGTAAACCTGTGCCTGCGCACAACCGCACGCCCATTGCAACAGGGAAAATTTCAGCGGCGTTTGTGCATGTGCGGGCATGAGAAGGGAATTTGAACTTCAACTCTTGTGATGGCACCACCTGCATTACTTGCGAATGTCACTCGCGGCGGGAGAATTGAAAGCCAGCACTTTGGTCATCTCGTCGTCGTCGATGCCGAGGCGAAACCGGTTTTTACGCTTGGCGATCCGCGTTTTGTCACCTATATCCGTTCGGCGGCAAAGCCGTTCCAGGCCATGCCGCTCTATGATGATGCCGTTCCTGAAGTATTCCGGCTGCGAGATGATGAAATGGCGGTAATGATGTCGAGCCACAATGGCGAACCCAAACATATCGACGCAGTCGCCAGTATTTTGAGAAAAATCGGCCTGCGACCGGAAGATTTGCAGTGCGGCATCCACGCGCCACTCGGCGCCGAGGCGCTCAGAGAACTCAACCGGCGCGGCGGAAAGCCGACGGTACTGCACAACAACTGTTCCGGCAAGCATGCTGGTATGTTGGCGGCTTGCGTGAATCGCGGTTGGCCGATCGAAAACTATCTGCACCCCGATCATCCGCATCAGCAAAGGATTCTGCAAACCATCGCGCGGTGGGCCTGGCTGCCGGTAACCGACATCGGTGTGGCGATCGATGGTTGCAGCGCGCCGAATTTTGCCATGCCGCTTTTTAACATCGCGCGCATGTACGCAACCCTGGTCAGCTCAAATGAGGCCAACGCCCGGCGCATCCTGCAAACGTTCGCCAATGCCCCGGACATGATTGCCGGCGAAGAGCGGTTCGATACCGACCTCATCCGCGTGACCAATGGCAGATTGATCGCCAAAATGGGCATGGAGGGTATTCAATGCATTGGCGTATGCGGAAATTACCGGCTTGGCATTGCGATAAAAATCAGCGATGGCTCTCATCGTGCCACCTCGGTTGTGGCGCTGGCGCTGTTGCAGAAACTGAAGTTGATTTCAGCAGACGAATATGAACAGTTGGTGGCCTACCACCGGATTGTCGTGCACAATCATCGCCATCTCGCGACCGGGTTGATTGAAGCAGCGATATGATGCCGGAGTGAGGTAGTAAATGTTTAACACCTGAAAAACTTTGCACGAGAAACAAAACATAAAAAATCGGCGAGGATCCTGCATCCGGAAAAAGAAAAACACACATATTCATGAACAATCCAGCGGTCATCCAATCAGGTCAGCAAAACCGCTGAAGCAGCTACGCCCTCAGGGTTGACCAGAACTATTGTATTTCAGCAACACCGCGATTAATCGTGGTGTTAATGAAATCGCTTCAGTCGATTGAGCCGTTTTAACGTCTTTTTGAGCTAAATGGATAACCGAAGAACAATCCCAAAAGATTTTTTCCATTCCCCGGTCTGCGTATAGTCGGGAGATATTGTATTTGAAAGTAAACTGTTTTCTATTCAATTTTATTACTTGCCCTTTTGCGAAAAATTGTTATTTTATAATTCAAAGGCTGTGGAGGTGAAATCTTCAGGCCTCGTACAATTTTGTAATAGCGCAGTGAGTTCCAATCGTCATTCATTAAAAGTAGTTGAAACCAATCATGCAAAATTTACAAAAGCGAGATCGAATATGGGGAGGAAGTCAATCTGCGTGACCCCCATATTGCATTTCACCCCTAACCGCGAGGAGATGCCATGATACGCGCCATTATGTTTGATCACGATGGAGTTTTGGTGGACAGCATGCCATATCACGTCGAGGCCTGGAAACGCGTCATGGCGCGACGTGGCATCGAGCTTGACCCGCTGGAGATCTATCTTGCCGAAGGTGCCACCACGATGGAGGTTGCTGCGGAGCTGTTCCATCGCCACGGCAAGCCCGCCTCGCCGGATCAGGTGCAGGAAATTGTGCGCGAGAAACGTGATGAATATCTGAAGAATAACGCCACCCAACTCAGTCCCGGCATCATGGAAGTTTTGACGTATCTCAAGGAGAATCGCTACCGTCTTGGTTTGGTGACCGGATCAATCCGCGCGCAGGTGGAACCGGTCATCGGTCCCGAAATTCGTGATTGGTTTGATTGCATCATCACTGCCGAAGACGTGGAATGCGGCAAGCCCGATCCGGAACCCTACTTGCGTGCCATGCAAAAATTGCACGTTGCACCAAGCGAAACTTTGGTGATCGAGAACGCGCCACTCGGCATTCGTTCTGCCAAATCCGCCGGCGCCGCCGTGGTCGCGATCACCACCACCCTGGCACCCCACCATTTACGCGAAGCTGACGTCATCGTGCATGATTTCGTGGAACTTCGACGCCGCCTGCCGAGTATCATGAGCAAATATGAAGCGCCGGCACTGCAGCCCAAACCTCAGCCAGTCCGGCCCGAGTTCCAGCGATTGATCGACATTGAAGAAGAATTATATTGAGGAAGCTACCATCGTGAAATCAAAAGCCGGAGTGCACGTTTTTTATCTTCTCTCAGCTTGTTGGCTTGCCTGCATTTTTTTATCTGGTTGTACCGACAATAATCCCCTTCAACCACCAGCTCTAAATCCGCAAATTGTTTTGATCCAGGCACCGGATCAGGTTTATCAGTTTCCGGCAACACCTGTGGGCATACACGTTCGCGTTGATGATCCGCAAGGTGTGAAAACTCTCGCCGGGGTGCGGCTGGCCGTACTTCGCACCAACTTGACGCAGGTTGCCAGTTTTGCCATGCGCGATGACGGTCGCGGCGGCGACATTCTCCCTGGTGATGGCCAATACTTCCTGCCGATTGATACGGCACTCGTCCACAGCCAAACCGGAGATTTTATTCTGGAAGCGGTTGCGCGCGATCAGAGCGGTTTGCAAAGTGAGGCCGCCCGCGATACGATCAAAATATTGCCGGGTCGGGAAAATCTTTCACCCCAGGTGCTTTCCATCCTGGTACCGGCCACAATTGCCGGTGATTCCATTTATGCGCCGATCTTTCGCGCCACCGCGACTGATGCGGACGGCGTGAGTTCGCTGCGTTTTGTGCGCATTGAATTTTTCCCACCCGCTTTTCCCCGACCGACTTTGACGGATTCCCTCTTTGATGATGGCAAGCATGAAGACGGCGCCGCGGGCGATGGAGTTTTTGCACGCGCCATTTCCACCACCAAACTGTGTGGCACTGGCTTGTTCTCGATTGTGTTTCGCGCCCTCGATGCGGCCGGCGCCGAGAGTCCAGGCATGGTCACCACGACCAACGTAACCCGCCACGGCCTCAATCTGCCTCCGGTGCTGAGTGATTTGCGCGCGCCCTCGGAAATCTCACGCAGCCGCACCCCGAACACTTACCTTCTTTCCGTGCGCGCCGACGACCCGAATTGCTACACCGATCTCAAACGAGTTTTTTTCAACACCTTCCTGCCCAATGGCAATCCCTCGAGCGGCAATCCATTTTTGATGCGCGATGACGGACAGCAAGGTGATGCAGTTGCCGGCGATGCACGTTTTTCGCTGACGATACAGATTACCTCGCAGAATGCCACAGGCAACTATCGTTTCGAATTTCAGGCCGAAGACAAACGGGGAGCGCTTAGTCCAAAGCTAATTCATACCATTACAGTGACGGAATAAATGCAACTTTTCAAAATATCTTTTGCTCGCGCGTTGCTCGCATTGTTCTTCCTTGCCACTTCCGGGAATGCGCAAATGCTCTTGAAAAACGGTTGGCAGCTGAGCCAGCTCAGTTGGCAAGCCGACCCGCTGCCAGGCTTGCGCTCCAATTCGGTTTCTGATATCGTGATCCACCGGGGAGATATTTGGCTGGGAACCGGCAAAGGACTGGCGCGTTCGCGAGACGGTGGAAAAACTTGGATTACTTACACCCGTGCCAATGGCTTGCCCCGCGGCGGCATTTCCGCCCTGGCCGTGACGGATACGATTATCTGGGTCGCGGCAGCATTCGATTCATTGACCAAAGATGCCGGGGTGCTGACGACCGGTGGCGGCTTGAGCTATTCGACGGACGATGGGCGCACTTGGACACTGGTTCCACAATACGGCCCCACTCCTGTTCAAAACGTCACCTATGACATTGCCTTGCGCGACAACGAAGTGTGGATTACGAATTTTGGCGGCGGTTTGCAACGCCTGGTTGATCGCGGCAAAACCTGGGAAGTCGTGCCTCCAGACACATTTCTTTTTGATCCGTTGGGCAATCTCAATCATCGCGCTTTTTCCATCATCAATGCCGATGGCGTATTGTGGCACGGCACTGCCGGAGGTATCAACAAATCTCTCGATGGCGGCAAAACCTGGACAAATTTTTCGCATCAGAATCAAGCGCGACCAATATCCGGAAACTTTGTGGTTGCCATCGGACAACAAAAATGGCGGGGCCGGGAGTATATCTGGGCGGCGACGGTGAATGCCGAGGATCCGAAAGAGACGCGTGCCGTCTCCATCACCGAAGACGGCGGCTACTCGTGGCGTGTCACCCTCGAAGGCGAATTCGCCCACAATTTCGCTTTTGCTGATTCCGCAGCTTACGTCGTCACAGATAACGGCCTTTTCAAATCGCTCGACCTCGGCCGTACTTGGGCGAAGTTTGCGCCGGTCACCGACAATACGACAGGCGATCAATTCTTAACGACGGAATTTTACGCGGCTGCAGTCAAGAATGGTCGCGTGTGGGCCGGCGGTCCGGACGGCCTGGCGTTCACAGACGACGACGGTATCACCTGGAATATCCAACACGGCTCTGTGAAAGCAGGAGAAGCTGGCGAGCCGCGAACCTACGCTTATCCCAATCCCTTCTCGCCTTTTCGCCATAATCAATTTCGGGATGATGGACACGTGCGCTTTCATTACAGTGCCACCCGTCCGACCAAAGTCACGATCAAGATCTTCAATTTTGCCATGGAACCGGTCGCGGAGATCGAGCCAAGAGAATTACCCGGGGCCGGGCAGTATGATGAAGTCTGGGATGGTCGCAACCATCGTGGAGACATTGTCGCGAATGGCGTGTATTTTTACCGGGTCGAATTGGCGGGCGAAGGCACGTTTTGGGGAAAGTTAATGGTGCTGGATTGAAGCTGGATGCTCGTCGCTGTTGTGAACAAATCGTTTCATCATTAACATGTTTTTTAGTTGCGGCCTACGGCCGCAGACTGCGCCCGCAGGGTTCCCTGTTCGTTGCAATTTATCGAGGTCGCTGTGAAATTCGTAAAATCATTTTTGCTGTTTTCCCTCTTTATTTTTGATTCCAACGCCTTTGCCCAGGGCGGCTATGCCGGAGCTTTTTTGCGGATGGGTATTGCCCCGCGCTCCGAGGCCATGGGCCGGGCTTATGTCGCCGTTGTCGAAGGCACGGAGTCCGCTTTTTACAACCCGGCCAGCGCTGCCATGCTCGAGCGGCGCGAACTCAACACCTCGTTTCGACCCTTGACGTTGGACCGCTCTTTTGCGGTCATCGGTATCGGCCTGCCGATTCATCCCAAAGCCGATACCACCGGCCGCGTACTGAACGGCGGATTGTGCTTCAATTGGATTCACGCCGGCGTCAACAACATCGAGGCGCGGGATTTCGATGGCGAAAAATATGCAACGCTGTCCAATTCCGAAAATGCGTTCAGCCTGTCATTTGCTTTGCAACCGCACCAGCGCGCGACGATTGGCCTCAGCGTGCTTGTGGTCATGAATCGACTCACCGGCGTGACACAAGATAACGGCAATCTTTCCGCTTCCACCACCGGTTTCGATTTGGGCGCTCTCGTCGAGCCCTTGGATGGGGTACGGGTTGGCGTCACTGCACGCAATCTCAATCTGAAATATAGCTGGAATACCCAGAAAGTTTATGAACGCGGTACAACGAATTACGACAGATTTCCCCGCGCAGTTCGAGCGGGCGTCGCGATTTCCCGGCCGTGGCCCTGGCTCACGGCGGCGGCAGATTATGAAAGACGAATTTCCATCAGTCGCGAGAAGCGAAAGTTCAGTGACGAGACCTGGCACGTGGGTGCCGTAGCCAACTATCGCCAAATGGTGCAAGTCCGCCTCGGCCTGAATGATGGACAGCCCACTTTCGGCGCCGGATATATCTTCGGCCTGCTCGGCAGAAAATCCGAATTGCATTATGCTTTTGTCACGCATCCTGAAAGTCTCGATGGCGACCATGTGTTTGGATGGGCGTTTGTGTTTTAGTTTCGTAGTGACGCCTTTAGCCGTTCTTAGTTTTTCAGTGAATACTCAGCCCGGAAAAGCTGGAACCCAAAGACAAAATGCCTGCCTTGGCGCTAAAGGCGCCAGTGCCACAGGCTAGTTGAACGCAAAATAATTTTAACATCATTTTGTCGAAAATTATTTTGTCTTGAAATCTTTGCCTCAAAAGCAAAGAATTTACCAATAAAAGATCAACAACGCTTTGCAAAGAAAATGAAATCCACAACCAAAAGAGTACCGCCAATTCCAGTTGTCTTGCTTGCCGTTTGCTTTTTGCTTTTTGCCTTTTGCCCGTCACCTGCGCAAGACGCCGGCAAAAGCGGCCTGGCCTTTTTGAAAGTCGGCGTTGGCAGTCGTGGCGCAGCGCTCGGCGAAGCCTATTCGGCACTCGCTGATGAACCGACGGCGATCTACTGGAATCCCGCCGGTCTTGCTGCCCTAAAGGGCACGCATCTCACGTTCACGCATTTGAGCTGGCTGGAAAGCATCAATCACGAATTTGCCGCCGTCACCTTCCCGAGCTTCGGCGGCACGATGGGAGCCGGCCTCATCATGCAGACGATTCCCGGCATTCAGGTGCGTACCAAACCGACGGCGGAGCCGATAGGAACTTTCGATGCGCAGGATCTCGCGTTCATGTTGGCCTTCGGTCGACAGTGGCGATCAACTTTGGCCGCAGGTTTTTCCGCCAAATTTCTTTATGAAAAAATTTACCTGAATTCCGCCACCGGCTTCGCAATTGATCTCGGAGGTATTTGGCAGACGCCTGTGGAACATTTAAAGTTTGGCGTGAGCGTGCAGAATCTCGGTGCGATGAGTGCGCTGCAAAAGGACAATATCAAATTACCGGCGCTCGTGCGCTTGGGAGCCGCATATGTTTTGCCATTTTCGGAAGGAGAAAACCGCCTGGCTTTGACGGCAGAGCACCTCCGCCTTTTGCGCGGCGGTGACGGCAGCAGTGCCGGTGCTGAATTCCTCTTCCATGAAACACTGGCATTGCGCGCCGGCTATCAATTCGGCCGGGAAAATCACAGTTTGACTGCCGGTTTCGGCACCGCGCTCGGCCGTTACCAACTCGATTACGGCTACGCGCCGTTTGGGAATGACTTGGGGAACGCGCATCGGTTTTCGGTGGAGGTGAAATTGTAAATTCTGCCAGAATATTTCTTCCATGATCTTGACTGTGGGATAGCGGTTCTCTCCGTGCACTCCCCTCATTGCCTCAACTCAGAAATTGCTCTGCGATGGTTAGACAAAAGATAGTGACGTCGGACTTGCGCCCGCAGGATTGTGCAAAGTAGAAGAATCGCCGAGCGCAAGTCCGACTTCGCCAAACTTTTGCTTTTCAATTGCAAATTGTTTAAATTTTATTTTAATTCTTCGTAGCGCGGCGATAGCCGCAATTGACTATTCAATGAGGAGATTTATCAGGCCGGGGCAAGCAGAAGCAAATTGGGCTGCGTTGACCAGTTTGTATGGTTTACGTTAGAGGAACCAAATGGGCTTACGCTTTGAATGGGATTCTAAGAAGGCTGAAACGAACATCAAAAATCATGGCGTAACGTTTGTCGAAGCCTCCACTGTATTTGCTGACCCGTTGGCACGCATCAAAGATGATCCCGATCATTCTGAAACCGAGGAGCGATATATTATAATTGGAATGTCGCAAAAGTTTCGGATATTGGTTGTTGTTTTTACCGAGCGAAATGATTGGATTCGCATCATCAGCTCACGTCTCGCAACAAAAACAGAGAGACAGCAATATGAAGAAAAGCACCATGACTAAAACTGGAGAATGGGAAATGCGAAAGCAATACGATTTTTCCGATTCCCGCCCAAACAAATACGCCAAGAAGTATGCTGAAGGCACCAATATCGTTTTGATTGAACCAGATTTGGTTGAATTCTTTCCGAATTCAGAAAGTGTGAACGCCGCCCTTCGCGCTTTGGTTTCGGTTTTCCCAAAACCACTGTCAAAGGGAAAGTTTAAGAAACGCTTGATAGTCCGGGAGCACCGTCGGTGAAGCGCATCAACCTCTGTTTGGGCATTCATGATCATCAGCCCGTGGGGAATTTCGATTTTGTTTTTGAAGAAGCTTACGAGAAGTCTTATTTGCCTTTTCTGGAGCTTTTGGAGAGGCATCCCCAAATCCGATTGGCACTGCACTGCAGCGGCATTTTATTCGAATGGATCAAGGAGTACAAACCGGATTACATTCCTCGACTCCGCAAGCTGGTTGATTCCGGTCAAGTGGAGATCATGACCGGCGCCTTTTATGAGCCGATCCTCGCCGTGATTCCCGATGAAGACAAGCTGGGCCAGATTCACAAGCTGACGCAGTATGTCAAAAAGCACACGGGTTATGAAGCGACAGGGATGTGGCTGGCCGAACGCATCTGGGAGCCGCATTTGCCAAAACCGCTAGCTGAGGCCGGCATTAGATATGTCGTGCTCGATGACTCACATTTCCGCGCTGCCGGACTTCCGCCGGAAAAGTTGTTAGGTTATTTTGTCACCGAGGAATTGGGTTACACCGTTGACCTGTTCCCAATTGCCGAACGCCTGCGTTACACGATTCCATATCAGGACCCGCACGCGACCATCGAATACCTCCGGAGCCTGGCGAGCGAGGACGGAACGCGAATCATCGTTTTTGCCGACGACGGTGAGAAGTTTGGCGTGTGGCCGGGAAGCTACAAGCATTGTTACGAAGACCAATGGCTCGACCGGTTTTTCATCGCGCTCGAAGAGAATCGCGGCTGGATCAACCTGCTGCATTTTTCCGAAGCGCTGGAGAAATTCCGGCCGGTGGATCGGATTTACCTGCCGACCGCCAGTTACCGCGAAATGATGGAATGGGCGATGCCGAGCGCCACGATCCACCGCTATGAGGAATTCGAGGGTGCGCTGCGCAGCGCCAACTGGTTCGAGCCATATAAGGATTTTGTGCGCGGCGGGTTCTGGCGCAATTTCATGGCCAAATATCCCGAGATCAACAACATGCACAAAAAGATGCTGTTGGTCAGCCGCCGCCTCAATCATCTTCGTACCAAAGGCCGCCACGCCCAATTGCAAAAGGCGAAGGATCATCTCTGGGCCAGCCAGTGCAACTGTCCATACTGGCACGGCGTTTTTGGCGGTGCTTATCTCAACAACCTGCGCTATGCCAATTATCACGAAATGCTGCAGGCAGAAGTGATCGTCGATGAGCTGGAGCATACCGACGAGCAGAATAGGACCGGCTGGGTGGAAATTTCCCAGCAGGACATGGATGCCGACAATGAGCAGGAAATTTTGATTTCCACCAAAAGCTTGAACGTTTATTTGAAGCCGCAACTGGGCGGCGCCCTCTTTGAACTCGATTACAAGCCCAAGGCAATCAATCTCAGTGACACCATGACCCGGCGTGAAGAGGCTTATCATCGCAGTTGGTCGAAAGAAAAATCAGAAAATCAGTTGGTCCATGATTGGTATCGCCGGGCCTCGCTCATTGACCATTTTTTCAGGCCGGGAACAACACTCGAAACATTTGCCGCCGCACGTTACGGTGAGCAGGGCGATTTTGTCAATCAGCCGTATCTGGCAACAATCGAAAGAGAGAAAAAGCGCTCCCGGGTGACATTGGTGCGGCGAGGAACAGTTTGGGTCAATGAAGCAGCCTGGCCAGTCGAAATCAACAAATCATTGAAATTCGATCCAAAATTTCCTAAATTAATTATTGATTATTCGGTTACAAATCTGCAACCCGAGCCGGTGGTGCTGCATTTTGGTATGGAATTTGTCTTCGCTTTATTGGCAGGGGAGGCGTCGGACCGGTGTTATTATTTCCCGGGTCACGAGATTTCCGATTGCCATTTGAGTAGCACCGGAACAGTCGAGGGGGCGGAAAGTGTTGAATTATTGGATGCGTGGTTGCAACTTCATATCAAACTTGTAACACCGGGAGCAAGCTCGATCTGGCGTTTCCCCATCGAGACCATTTCGCAGTCGGAATCAGGTTTCGACCGGGTTTATCAAAGCTCGGTGATTGTTCCCAATTGGCAATTGCAATTGGCAGGCCGCGGCAGTTGGACCAACCGGCTGACGTTGACGATTTCCGTGAATGAAGATCCAAAAAATTGAGCCAATTTTTTCCTTGAGAGGTGTCTTATGAAGCCTTTGAAAAAATCCCTGGTAATGATGAGTGTCGTTGCGGTGGTGGTAATTTCCGGCGTTGCCATGATCCGTCCATCCGTTGTATCCGTTGCGCAACAGATCAGAGGTGGCAATTTGTACCAGGAAATTCAGCGCTTTAACGAAGTCCTCCATGCCGTCTCCAAGTATTACGTGGAAGAAGTTGACAACCAAAAATTGATTAATGGCGCCATCACCGGCATGTTGGAGACTTTGGATCCGCATTCGGTTTACATTCCCAAGGATCAAATTGCGGATGTGACGGAGAAATTCGAGGGACACTTCTACGGAATTGGCATCGAGTTCAATATTTTCCATAAAATTCCCACGGTGGTTTCACCGATACCGGGCACGCCTGCGGACCGTATAGGCTTGCGGCCCGCGGATCAGATCATCGCCATCGAAGGCAAGTCCACCTATGGCTTCAACGAGGATGAAGTCAGAAATCGTCTGCGCGGACCGGAAGGAACGCAAGTCCGGGTCACCATACGCCGGGCCGGCATGGATGAACCGTTCGAGGTGACCATCACGCGCGAGAAAATTTCCATCAACAGCATCGATGTGGCTTTTATGCTGGATCAGCAAACCGGATACATTCAGATCAATCGATTTTCCAAGACCACCGGCGATGAGTTGGAAAGCGCCCTGGTCAAACTCGAAAAGCAAGGCATGAAACAATTGGTGCTTGATCTTCGCGGCAATGCCGGTGGCTTCCTCGAACAAGCGGTTACCGTCGCGGACAAATTTATTGAGCACGGCAAAAAGATCGTCTACACCCGCGGCCGGATTGCGCAGGCCAACGATGATTTTTATGCGACCGAGGTGGACAGACATCCGCGTTTCCCGCTGATCGTGCTGATCAATCACGGCTCGGCCAGCGCCTCCGAAATCGTTGCCGGTGCCATCCAGGACTGGGATCGCGGCCTGATCGTTGGGGAAACCAGTTTCGGCAAGGGCTTGGTGCAAAGCCAGATCGGTTTGCGCGATGGCGCCGCGGTGCGAATCACCACGGCAAAATATTACACCCCCAGCGGCCGCCTGATTCAACGACCTTACGATAAAACCCTTTCCGAATATTATGAAGAAGGTTGGGATGACTACGATCCCAACACCGATACGGTAGCGACCAAACAGCGGCCAACATACAAAACCAGTGCCGGCCGGGATGTCTATGGCGGCGGTGGCGTCACGCCGGACGTGCAGATCAAGTGGCCGCGGCCGACCCAGTTCACGGTTGATTTGATCATCAAGCGCGTCTTTTTTGAATTTGCCAGCGACTACGGCGCACGCAATCGACAGCTTGCCGCGGATTATAATGCCTTTCGACAGAACTGGCAGCCGAGCGAAGCGGTGCTGGCGGAATTTCGCCGCAAAATCGAGGCGCAAAAGATCAGATTCGATCAGGAGAGTTGGTACAAGGATCTCGAATTCATCAAGTTGCGCCTGAAAAGCGAACTCGCGATGAATTTGTGGGACCGACAAAAATGGTACGAAATTGAGGCTGCCGGCAGCAAACAAATGCAAGAGGTCCTGCGGCTTTTCCCACAAGCGCAGAAAATCGCGGCCATGGGTGAAAGTGCCGGCAGTCATTTATTGAAAAACTGAACCAGCGCGCTGCCAATGCCTTGAACCTCGAACTTTCGCCCAAGTTCGGATATGATACTGCTCCAAGGTCAAGCTTGCAGTCATTGCGTGTAGTACATGGCCCGGCCGGCACCTGTTGTGTAAAACCGGTTGTCTTTGCGAATAACGTAATGCGCGCAAGAAACGTTCTCCTTTGTCATGCTGTGGACGTCAAGTGCCAGTGCATGGGAAAATTCCTGCGGAATGACATTCAAGTGTGCGTTTCTGAGCGGAAGGATGGCACCTCGGCCATGTACTACTCGCCGTGACATTAAAAAGTGACCCTCAACGAGTATCATAATGACCGAACGTCATCCATTGAAGCTTTCTCCTCCAGCAGCGGATAATTTTGTCATTTGCGTCCTGCCACAAACCAAACCTGTTTTCAGCATCGAGGCTGCAAAGTCATATGGTAGAAAAAATCTGATCAACACCACGTTGCGGGGATAAAAATGAGCAGTGGGAATAAAATCAACCTGTCAACAGGTTGTGTAAAATAAATGGATCGGGCTCGTGCATCTGATATGTTATTTCGCTTGAAGCGCAGACATTGGTACAGCCTGGGCTTGGTTTTGGGATTGGCCGCCTGGAGTTGCCTCAATCCATTTGCCCCCGCACTGGATCGTGGCATGCCGGGGGCGGAGATGATCACCGACCAGTCCACGCCGGAAAAGGCGCTGACCAATTTCAAATACGCCTATATTTTCAAAGACTCCCTGTTGTACGCCGATCTGCTGGACAGCGCGTTTGTGTTTCAGTATTTCGATCCGAACCAGGGCGCCTCGGGAATATTTGTTTCGTGGACCCGGGAAGTCGATCTGAAAACCACGGGCAAACTGTTGCGGATTTTTGACTCCATCAACCTGGAATGGCTCAACACCATTTTCACCTCCACGGATGTGGTCAACAACGATACGCTGGCCACCATCTCCAAAAGTTTTCAGCTCGATCTGGCCAGCGCCGGCTATCACTTCAGTGTGAGTGGCTTTGCGATTTTCAAGTTTCGCCGGAGCAGGAGCGATGACAAATGGCGCATCGTGCTTTGGGTGGATAAATCCGATCTTTGAGTGAATATTTTGCCGGCTGCCCAATACTGGATACAAAGAACTTAGCGAGGACATATTATCATGTTGAAACGATTCCTGCTGATCATGGCTGGGTGCGGTTTGATCGTGAGCAGTTGCGAAAAAGCCAGCCGGGATGAAAGCACCGCCTCCGGCAATCGCAGCCAAATCGCCAATACCGGAGAGAAATTGCCGGATTTTACCTTGAAGACGCTGGCCGGTGACAAAATCAACTTGCGGCGTTTGGAAGGGGAAAAAATCGTCGTGGTCAACTTTTGGGCCACCTGGTGTGGACCCTGCCGGCGCGAGATTCCGGATTTCAACCGCGTCTATTCACGTTATCGCAATCGCGGCGTGGAAATCCTCGGCATCTCCGTGGACCAGTCGCCCGAGACCGAAGTGCCGCCATTTATGAAGAAAAATCCCATTGCTTATCCCGTACTCATCGGCTCCCCAGAATTGACTTTACGTTATGGCGTGCGTGCTTTGCCGACAACATTTATTATCGATCATTCCGGCAAAATCAGACGACGCATCATTGGAATGACTTCCGCGGCCACTTTGGAGGCAGAACTGGAAAAATTGTTGTGACGGGATTCATTCCATTCTCTTGTTCCTCATGAGCTCTTGACTTTTTGCCAAATTTATTGTACCCTTACAGATATAGCCTGCAGTAATCAGTCCCGGGCTTGCCAATGCCAGGTCGAGCCGATTGTCCCTATGAACTGTAAGGAAAGCAACAAGTCTCATGCCCAGGAACAAACCTTCGCCGGAGGAACGACGCAAGCAGTTTGAGGCACTGGCTTTTCCGCACATGGATGCGCTCTACAGCACCGCGCTCAGAATGACCCGCAACCAACTCGACGCGGAAGATCTGGTGCAGGATGCTTTTTTACGCGCCTATCGCTTTTTTGACAAGTTTCAGGAAGGAACCAATTTCAAGGCGTGGATATTCAAGATTCTGACCAACACCTTCATTAATCAATATCGCAAGAAGGTGCGTAAGCCACAGCAGACGGATTTTGAAAAGGTTGATTTTTTTTATTCGGAAGCCGAGCAGGAGCGCGCCGACAGATATGAAATGCACTACGACGAAAAAAGTTACACCGACTTGTTCGGTGACGAAATCAATGCGGCGCTCAACAAGCTCTCATATGATTTTCGCGCCGTGGTCATTCTCTGCGACATTGAAGAATTTTCCTACAAGGAGATTGCTGCAATCCTCGGCACGCCGATCGGAACAGTGATGTCACGCCTTTCCCGCGCCCGGCACCTGTTGCAGGAATATTTGCGTGTGTATGCCCGGCAGAAAGGCATCGTAAAAAATCCCAATTCCGAACAACCATGAGCTTTTCCATTTGATTTCGAAAAGAATCGGGATGGGTGATTGAAACCCATGTATGAGAGGTTATGTCAAAAATTTGCAAAAAAATTCAGGATAAAATTGCCGGCTATATTGATCAGGAAATCGAACCGAGCCAGGCCGGCAAGATTTCCCGGCATCTCGAAGATTGTCCGGGTTGCGCCCAGGAAGTGAGCGCACAAAAAACAGTCAAAGCGCTGGTGCATCAGTATGGCCGGCATGTTCCCGCCTCCGCGCATTTGCGCGCCGCGATTCGCCATCGCCTCGAAAACTCATTGATCCGCTTGGGCTTTCTGAACCAGCTTCGCGATCTGTTTCAGCTGAACCCGCTCCCGGCGATTGCGTCGGTGCTGGGACTGATACTCTTCTCCGGCCTCGCCACCCATTATGCTTTTCAGGCCGGGCTAAATCGCGTCAGCAGCGACCTGCAGTATGTCGAGGGCCGCATCGAAGGCGAGATCGTTTGCATAGACTGCTTGTTGCTCGAATTGACGCATGCACAATTCACCCACGAGGCCACTCATCGCATCGGCTTGCGCTGCAAGGATGGAAAAGTCTGGTGCATCTTGCTTTCCGAGAAAAGCCGAGACTTGTTCCAGGATCCGGGCATGCTCCACCGCTATGTGCAACTCGAGGGACATTTGTTTCAACGCACGCATTACATCGAAGTGAAAAAATTCTCCTTTATTTGAAATGAACATGATGAACATACGCATGCATGGCCTCACTCTGCTCCTCGGCCTTGCTTTTGCAGGGACAGCGCCATCACAATTGATGCGCGGGGAAAATCTCGTGCAAACCCGAACCGTGCTCTCGGTGGACCATGTGCACCCCGGTAGTACTTTTCAATTGGCGGTGATCGCCGACCTCGAGCAGGGTTGGCATATCAATGCTCACCGGCCCACGCTGGAATATCTCATCCCCACCGAATTGAGGCTTGAGCCGGTTGAGGGCCTGGCATTTCACGGGATCAAGTATCCGGAATCATTCCGCCGCAAGCTCGAATTCGCTGAAGAGGAGCTGGAGGTGTATGAAGGACAAATCATCATCCGAGTTTCGGTTACAGTGGCACGCCATCAGTCGCCCGGCACCAAGATCATCAAGGGCATTTTTCAATATCAGGCCTGCAATGACCAGGTCTGTCTGGCGCCGGTTCGTTTGAATCTGGAAATTCCCATCCAGATCGCCGGCCTGGAGCAACCAAGCCAGCCTATCAACACGGATATCTTCGGATCGACCGGCGTGACCACCTCAACCGATGAAACGTCGGGGGCTGCAGGGGATGCCTCCAGGAACGAAGTGGCGCGCATCATTGAGGAACGGGGATGGTTTCTGGCCATGCTGTCCATTTTCCTTCTTGGCCTGGCGTTGAATTTGACGCCCTGTGTGTATCCCATGATTCCCATCACCATCGGTTATTTCAGCCATCAGGGCGAAGGCAGGACCATGCGGGTGTTTGTGCTGGCGCTGATGTATTTGCTCGGCATTGCCATTACCTACTCCACTTTGGGGGTGATTGCTGCGCTCACCGGACAAATGTTCGGCGCGTTGCTGCAGAATTCGTGGGTGCTGATCGGCATCGCTGCGGTGATGGTTGCTCTGGCGTTGAGCATGTTCGGTGTGTACCAGATTCAACCGCCGAGTTTTCTCATGCAAAAAGTTTCCGGCGGCGCCGGCGCGGGAATGTTGGGAGCGCTGACCATGGGGCTGGTCGTGGGCCTCGTTGCCGCGCCTTGTGTCGGCCCGGTGACGATCGGCTTGCTGACCTATGTCGGCGCAACCGGCAATCCCTGGCTCGGATTTTGGATGTTCTTCGCACTCTCGGTTGGGTTGGGCACGCCTTACGTGTTGCTGGCAACATTTTCCGGCGGGCTGAAAAAATTGCCCAAATCTGGTGTCTGGATGGTCTGGGTGGAAAGACTGTTTGGCTTCATGCTAATTGGGCTGGCGCTCTATTTTATTGCTCCCTTGCTGCCGGATAAAATGGTGCCCTGGGTTGTACTGGCGCTGGCAGCCATCAGCGGCATATATCTCGGCTGGCTGGAAAAAAGCAGAACGGGAGGGAAGGCGTTTTATTGGATAAAAAAAGGAGTAAGCCTGGCCATTCTCGCTCTCGGAATTTTCGCCGTGATTCCCCGAGCGCCGGCAGCAACGATCACCTGGCAACATTACGCCCCGGCTGTTCTTGATCAAGCTCGGCAAGAAGGCCGGCCGATCATTCTTGATTTTTATGCCGATTGGTGCATTCCCTGCCGGGAGCTGGATCGCTTCACTTTCAGCGATGATAAAGTGATCGCAGCGACCGAGCCGTTTGTCATGGTCAAGGTAGATGTCACGCATTACCAGTCACCCGCAGCCGAAAAGTTGCGGAAACAATTCAATGTGAGTGGTGTCCCCACAATTATATTTCTTTCTCCCGAGGGCGCTGAAATCAAGGATGTGCGTGTGACCGGCTATCTGGGCCCCAAAGATTTTCTCCAACGGGTCAAGCGAGCACTGGAAACATGCGCCCTTTAGAGGTGTGTGAGAGTCGACCGCCGGCGGATCCGTATGAAGCTTATCGCCAGTTCATTGCTGACGTGATGAAAGCCGACCACACCCAAGTTGTGTTCGTGCGGAAGTTTTAGTTTCGCATGCTTTGGGAAGTTCCCCATCTGCGGGCGTTTGCCTTCGAGCGGAACACGGTTTAACATGGGTGTAAGCGGCTTGGCAAGCAAGAGACGAAGTTTGGTCGAAGATTTACGTTTGAAAATATCACCGACCTGAATTTCATGTTTTGCTTGCCAAGTCCGTTGCAGCGCGATGTTTGAATTTCTCCATGAACTTCTGTCTGTATCAAAATCAAAGTACAGCTTTATATTTTCACCCCACGGGCGCAGCCAAACTTTATTCGCTGGAGAACTACCAAAATTTACTTCTTTGAGATGAACCTCAAAACTTGCTCTGCTAAATGGGAATTTGCAGAGCGTTCGGCATGAGCACTCAGTTTCGCGAAGCCAGCACAATGCCGGCTCCAATGTACGTACGATATTTATGTCTTTGCTACGGCACACATATTTCACAAAGCGAAAGCAGCGACATCAAGTGCCCTTTGCTTTGCAAAACTCTTGCGATGAAGCTTGATGCGTTCTATTTCGTGCAAAGTCTGGGCTTCCAGATAACTTGTTCCACAATGCGGACATACAATGATGGGGACATTTTCGATCACAAGCGCATTCTGGCCGCGCCCATAAACCCGTGTAATGCGTTTTTCGATCACACCAGCTTTACCGCAGTTATCACACCTTCTTTTCCTATTGCGGTTATTTGATCTATTGAGCATGAGCATCTCCGAAATTGTTTTAGATGGAATAGGCTGTAATAATAAACAATCTTCCTGTGGGGCCAAATTTCGCTATAACTTCATAAGATCTCCGCTGACCATAGATCCAAGAATACGATATTTTGTTTCGCCGGTCTTCCTGTCTTTTTGGCGTTCGATAATTTTTCCTGTGCGGATGCACCTTTCGACATCGAAAACGCTCAAATCTTCTGCATCTATTTCTTCCTCACCATGCAAGGTCATTACGTAGTCACCCGCCCGAATCTTGTTACGCATTCGATGCAGGATATTGTCAAACAAGCCTTCCTTCTCATATTTCTACCGTGACGCGTATTGTCGGCTCGTGCACCAAACTTTACTTCTTGGCCGCGAACCCTACCCAAATTTATAAACAAATTTTTATTTTTGCAACGAACTTCTTTTGATCTTGGTAGTTGCTAACACGATTTTCAGCGGCGGCGAAGCAGAAGATGAAGTTTGATCGAAAAAGAGACGTTGAGGTTACCACTGAACTGAAATTCATGCTCGGCTCGCCGAGTCCGCTGGACACGGATGTTAGCCGCATTTTATCTGGTTCAGTATTCTTTTACTCGACTATAAAGTTTTGGCAACATATCTTGGCGAAGTCTAAATTTGGTGCCGTGGTTGTGCCCTGTACGTGCATCAAAGTCTATGAACACATATCCTTCTTCCAGCCCCAAAAGTAGGCCCTCTAGATTAAAACCTCGCAACATCATAATTCGAGAATAGTGAAAAAATTCTTTTCCCTCTTCTCTTTTCACTTCAGCTTGCACATAGAAACAATTTAGAAGCTTTGTTCCGGCCTTATTACGTAGATCATCAAAGCCCCAATACGGTTGAGGATCAAGTTCGCCCAACCCTACACGTGACGAAACCGATTTTAACCAAGCCGAATGCCTTGAATCAACGCTTTTTGCATCAAACGATATTAAGACTTTACGCTCAACTCGATTTACTAAAACTTTGAAACCGCGATCACTTCTTTCTCGGCCACTGATTGTTTGGCGAAAACTCATCTCCGTTTTGCTATGTCTCGACCCAGCAAATTGATGTGGCCATCCATATTTCGGCAACAGTACAAGTGGGACAAATCTAATAGCGCGTGGCGATGGTTCCATGTGAAATAACGTAGTCAACGAACTGGTATTTAATCGTTGACACTTCAACTCCCATTCAGCGGCATTTGGTATTGGTAGATTATTTTCTTGAATACCGAGCAGATCTTCAAGCGTATTTCCAATACCACCAACATTTCCCTGTCTCGCGTTTAGTATCCATCCTTTATCTCGAATCCTCTGCAATTCCTGAATTAGTGACTCCTTTGTGTAAATCTTCATGAGATGTCCTTAACTGAGATGCGGGCTTACAGAATTGTTGTTATCATCTTCCTCCACTTCTCCTATCGGGGGACGCCAGAAATCGAGTAAGTATTCAAAAGTTGTACCCATTGTGATATAATTTGAAGGCCAACCAAAGATACCTATGCGATTAACTATGTTGGTACGATCCCAAATAATTGTATTACGAAGCTCATAACCTCGTCGTCGAAGTTCTTGAATAAGTGATACATGAATAGTGATTCTTTCATTTTCCCACCACATATCGGGTACATTAATGACACAATGTGCCTTGGGTTTCAAGAGAGGCAACAGGCGCTCAAAGATATCCCCCATTGCTATGGAATATTCTTCTAAAGACATGGTTCCAAGATCACGTGGATTCTGTGAATATTGCTCTACTTTACCGTACTGGTCATTTTGGCGTTCGTCGCCTCGTCTCGATTTATTTTTTCGTTTTCTATTTAATAAATTTGCGTATGGTGGCGATGTCCAAATCAGACTTACCGTATCAGGCAAAATATACTTTGAAATGTTGATTGCATCTTCGGTGATTGCTATTTGCTTTGCGTTGTTAAAAAGATTATTACTTGCTAATCGTTGTTCGCAAAGCTGAATATACTTGCTATTAAGATCGAACCCAACAGCATTACGGTCGAGATCCTGTGCAGCTACCAATGTCGTTCCACTTCCAACAAATGGATCGATAACCAATTCTCCCTGATGTGTGAACAATTCAACTATTTTTTTTGCTAAGGAAATTGGAAACGTGGCAGGGTGCTGATTCTTATCACGAATATCCCGGCCTTCGTAGTTGAATTGCCATACGCCAAGTTGCGCTTTGATCCACTCTTTTGCAGTCATGCAATTCAAATGATTCGGGGGGCATTGACATGTTTTCGTATAGCCAATTTGAATAGGACGTTTGTTCGAAGGACGTGATGTTTCACTTGCTCGCGACAAGGTCAGTTCTTGCATCGTAATTTTGCCTTGAGAATTGTGATTTCTTGAGATTGCATCCTACATATTTAATTATGAATGTATCCTCCATTCCAATCGAAATAGATGTAGCAGAAAATTTGAATCTTGCAACAGCCGTCACAATATTTATTCTTTTATCAACTCGCACGCGGCTAACACTTTTTCTGCGACAAGACCCGCGTCAAATCATGTTTCTACCGGTAGACACTTTTTTTGTGAAAATGTCTACTAATCCTTCAAAATCCAGCAAAACCGGCTTGCCCTGGATATTGGACAATTGAACAGGGACAAAAGACGTGTCGGATTTTTCGGAGTTCGTGTTTAAGACGCGTTTTGGCTCTGGCAAAACTGAGTTCATCAGAATTTCCTCCACTTGTTTAGTCATTAGATGACTGTAATATAATAAATTGTGGAGCAAATTCCTCGAATTTTTTTCACTTTTTATGAATAATTCAGGTAATAGCCATTTTCCCCAAGTTGAAATGTTTCTATATGTCGACATTTCCGACATTCGCGCCTCGCCTGCTCCATGATCCTGTCTGTTGATCCCAACTCGAGAACTGGCTGATAAGGAAGCCTGCGAGCTTGCTTTTTACGATTCCATTTTTTTCATAGTCCCACTTCAAACAAAAAAAGCCCACACTCCACGGGCGCAGCCTCGCCTGCCAGCCTTTGATCATTCAAGCCGGTAAGATCAACACCCGTGAGATTTGGGCTTGTAACCTGTGCAACTCTTTAAATCTTGACGGCATTGTTTTTCCCCTCCTGTAAGCTCAATTTGTTATGGGCAGCCGTCCGAATATTACTTGATCAATAATAGCAAAAATCAGGACTTTTATCAAGGAAAATCTTTTTGAATTGACATTATCAAGCTGATGTCCTGTCAAAAAAGTAAGGCTGTAAGGCTATTTAATTCTCGACCACCTTTTCGGAATTGCACGCGGTGAGATCCAAGGCAAAATTTCAACTTGCCTTTGTGAATGCTTTTTTTTATTTTAAAACATGCGCTCGGGAAAAATAAAATTTATCATCAATCCTATCGCCGGATTCCGGCGCGACAAGAGATATATTTATAATCTCATCCGCCGTCGCTGCAAAGGCATGAATTTCAAGATCGAGCACACCTATGCTCCCGGCGATGCCACCCGGGTGGCGCAGAAAGCCGCAGCCGAAGGCTATACCACAGTCGTGGCCGTTGGTGGCGATGGCACGGTCAATGAAACCGCCTCGGGTTTGGTCGGAACCGATACGGCGCTGGGGATCATGCCGCGTGGCTCCGGCAACGGTTTGGCGCGGAGCCTGGGCATTCCCCTGCAACCGGCAGAGGCGTTGGAACTGATTTGCACGGGCAAGGAGCATTACATCGATGCCGGACGCGCCGCGCATCGTTACTTCTTTGTGGTAACGGGAGTCGGCTTCGACGCCTACGTTGGCCACAAATTCAACACAGCCATGTGGCGCGGTCCCCTGCCCTATTTTTATATCGTGGCGCGTGAGTTTGTCAACTATCATCCGGAGCCGCTGCGCCTTCATCTCGAGCAGGAGGTGATGGAGATGACGCCGTTTTTGGTGACCATCGCCAACACGCTGCAATATGGCAACGGCGCCATCATCGCGCCGCATGCCAAGCCTGACGACGGCATTCTGGAAGTCTGCGTGGTCCGGCCCATGACGTTTGCCGAACTTATCCTGCATGCGCCCAAGCTCTTCAACGGCAAAGCCGACACGGTGCCTTTGATCACCTACTTCCGCTCGAAAAAAGCAGCCATCGAAAAATGCGGGCCCGTCCTTTTTCATGTCGATGGCGAAGCGCAAATTTGCGAGAGTCCGATTGAAATTTCTGTCCTGCCTCGAGCTCTCAAAGTCATTGTTCCTCCCTCGTATGTTTCCTGAGTGTGCTGCAAAGTAAGATCTTTGCCTGCCTCGGACATCGAGCCTCTAGTCAAAAAATTTTTTGATCTCGTCACCCCGTCCCAAATACTCCCACTGCAGCAGCGCAATCGGCACGTTGCCGTTTTGCCAGAGAAAGTTGTGAAAAGCCCGCAGGTTGAAAGCCGCTCCCAATTTCATCTTGGCGGCGGCGAGAAAACGCAGAATCTGAATCTTGCCGATCTGATAGGAGATCGCCTGGCCGGGATTCGAGGCGAAGAATGCCGCCTCGCCTTCCGCGGTTGCTTGATCCATTGGCACGGTTTCGGCGAGATAGCGCCCGGCATCCTGAATCGAAAACTCGCCGGTGGCCAGCTTGATGTCGACTTCCACGCGCAGCGCGCGCAGACGCATGAAACGATAGATGATCTCGCGCGTGTGCGGCGCGTCATCGAACAGGCCATGTTGCAGCATCATCTCTTCGGCATAAAAACCGAGGCCTTCAATCGGGCCGGAATCGATGTAATGGCGGCGGATGAAATTCGGATGTGCCCAAGAAAGACAAAGCTGAAAATAATGCCCGGGCGTGCCTTCATGCACAATGATCGGTCGTGGATCTTGGGCCATCGACAGGAGGAAGAATGACAAATTCGGTGAAGGTTCAGGAATGTAGTGCACACCGTTTTCGCCGAGGCGCGAGGGGCCGGTGAGATCATCCACCACGCCCAGGTGCGACAACGCGGCGATATAATCCGGCGTCTTCAGATTGCCGTAATGCCCCATCCACTCCGGCACATCGAGAATGTCTTTTTTCCCCATGAACTCGCGAATCGCCTGCTCCTGGCGCTGGCAAGCTTCGATTTGCTCGGCGGAATTTTTGAACAACGCTGGCTTGGGAATGTCGGCGTTGCGCAAGCCTTCGTAATGATGAAACGCCACCGCGCGATCCCACTCCTGCCGCGCCAGCAGCAACATCTCCTCGCGGGTGAAGGGAATCAGTGCAATGTTCCGCAAGTACCAATCGTAATTTTTTGCGCCGATTGCAAAGTTCGCGCCCATGGCCGGCTTTTGCTGTTTGATCCAGGCGGCGTAATCTTCCAGCGCCGTCGCTGCTCTTTTCGCCGCCTCGGCCAGCGGTTTTTGTTGCGTTTTTGGAAAAAGCGGGGTCAAGCCGGCCACTACGCGATCCAGTTTTTCACGCACATCATCGAGATTGGCGAGCGCCATATCGGCAAAGAAGCGCACGCCTTCGGTAAGATTGGCTTTCGCATGCTGCACCGTGTTGGGAATGGACTGCATGCGTAGAACGATATTTCTTGCTCGTGCTTCGCTGAACGGCGGTGGCTGCAAGATCAGCTCATAAATGATGCCGAGGGTTTGTTGTACGTAAAAATCCGGATTGCGCCGTGCTGAGCGGACGACGTTCAATTCATAATTCACGCGTTCAATGGCCGCGTGCAGAAAGAGATAATCCACGCTATCCGCCACCGTCCACCCGGTGTGATCGAGCGCATCGAGACGGTCGTGGAATTTTTTCTGCATCTCATCATGCTGCCGCAACGCCGCCGCCGAGAAATCCGGCACCCAGCCGTCTGGTCGCTCCACGCGATTGACATCATCGTAAGTCGCCGGTTGTGTTACCGCGCGCCAGGCAAAGAACTCTTTGGCCAGCGCTTGCAGATTGGCCGCTGGCGGTTGGGAAAGTACGGGGGAGTAGCGCAGACATCCTGTCTGCAGTCTGGCTACGCTCGTAGGGAAGACAGCGCTACGACTTTGCCCCGCTGATTGAGGCATTATTTTGAAAAGCGGTTGCGCAAAGAGGGGGAGATGGAGGGAGATGAAGATTGAGATTGAAATGGAAATGGTGCGATGGGGCATGGGAAGTTCCTTTCGGAAAGTGAAATCAGAGAAAATTTCTCCAACGGATAAAGGCGGCCAACGGATTTTGTTTGGTTAAAATATTTTGACTAAAATAATCAGAAATGTTTATGAAAACAAGGTAGAAAATGGGAAAGAGTAAAATTAAAGGCGGGAAGAGTAATTTGACGAACATTAACTGCCGCTGACCGTTTCGATGATACCCCGAATACAACGATCAGGGTTCTTATTTATTGCGTGTTCCCAGATTCTGATTACCCGCCAGCCTTCCTGCCGCAACACACGACTAACCCTGCGATCGCGCGCCTTGTTCGAATCCAACTTCCTTTTCCAAAACGCGCGATTGTTGCGCGGCATGTTGGAATGCTTGGGGCAACCATGCCAGAAACAACCATCCACGAATACAACGACCCGCTGCTGCGGAAAGGTGAAGTCCGGTTTTCCGAACAGCGGATAATTACGGCGCCAGCCGGTGATCTTGTGTTTGCGAAACAATTTGATCATGGCCAGCTCGGTTTCCTTGTTGCCGCTCGAGCGAATGCGTGACATCACCTCTGAACGCTTGGCTTTGGTGAAAACGTCGGCCATGATCTCAGCTCAATTCGTGAAAAAAGCCAATTGAGGAATTTTGTGGCGTGCCAACCAGCATGGCGCGATCCAACAGGCGATTGCCCTCCTCACAGGAAGTTTCCGGCAACAGCGCGCAGCCGTGACAGGCCGCGAGATTGGCGTTGTCTGCTCCCTGTCCAACACTTTCGATACACACCGGGTCAGATGAACACCAAGCGGCTTTACGCAAGGCTCGCAGCAAAACTGATTCGAAACGGCCGGGCTTTCCCTGCCGGACCAGCCCACCCATCGTTCCCTCGGAATCTCCCGATGCCGTGTAAATTAGAATGCCCTGCATGGGATGGGTTTGATCGGTGAAATCACAATAGATTCTCTCCCGCAATGAGGCGCTGCCATAGCCGCAATCAAAACTCAACTGGTTGATGAGCACATGCGCCAGGGTGTGCATCAAAACGAATTTGGGATGGATCGGACGCACCTCCTGTGCCCGTTTGCTGCGGCCTTGATTGTAGCAATGATCCAGTTGCGCGATGCGCCCGGAAATTTGAGGGTTGGAATTTTGCCAGCGCTCGAGCGCTGTTGCGTCGAGTTCGAGAAAGATGCCTTCGCCACGCACCACCATCGCCGGCAGCCAGTCAATTCCGGGATCGAGCTTGAGCGGCTGCATGCGCATACTGTCGAGCCGGCCATCCGGGGGAAGAATGCGGGTGAACCCGGCGAGGGCGCGGGTTTCCCGCAATTTGTGGACAAGGCATATTTTCGAGAAAAAATCCCTAATCTCAGCGCGATATTTTGTGAGATCGGCAATCTCAATCAACAAATCGGTCTGCGCTCCGCCGCGGCCCGAAGCCAGCGCCTCATATTCCGTCTGACGGTATTCCTCCTCGCTTTGTGCCTGCACGGCGGAGGGAACGGGCATGCCGTCGAGTTTGCGCTGCGCCGCGATCCGCAACTCTTCGGCATCCAAATGCCGCATGCGCGCAACAATCTCGCACCGGCTCCGGTCAATCTTCCCATTCACCAAACCTGATGAAAGAATGGACCAGACCGTCGAATCCTCCAAAGCCTTGATCATATTCCGTTTGGAATTCTCCGCCCACAACGGCAGATAGATCGAGCTGACCACATAAGGAAAATAAACGTTCGAAGCGCCACGCTGAACGACTCTGAGAAATTCTCCGCATTGTGGCGCCTTCTTCTCAACTTCACCGAGCCAAGGGCGCAAACCCCGGCAATCATACCCGATGCGATGCAGCGCACCACCCTTCTGGTCGTCGAAATCAAACACCCCGCCCATGTTGCGCCATTGGCCGCATGAGCATTCGATGGTGATGCCGGTCAACGCCGCCGAGGAGCGCCCGGCGCGCGCCCGCAATTTGCAATCCGGTTTGGCAGGCGCGTCGCGATGCACCCATTCCAGGAACGGAAAATCCTCGATGTGGCCGCGATTACAAACCGCCACAAAGCGCATGGGGATGAGAAATGGCCGCTTCTTCTCGGGCTTGTCGGCGCAGGTTTGCTGTGTATAACGCCTGCCGGCGCAGCGCTGTCGATTGCCAAAAAGCGGCAGCAATTCCATGCCACCGCAATGATGGCAATAATGCCAGCGCGGAAATCTTACAAAGGGAATTTTTTGATTGGCGTGCCGTTCACCCATCACCGGGTCGCGAAAGTCGGGTGGCAGACGAAAGTGGCTCACGCCCAGTCTTGCCTGCAAACGCTCTTCAATGACTCCCCAACCGGAATCAGGCGGGCATTCCTCCTTCGCATACGGCCAGACATCCAGTCCGGCCGTCATCAACGATTCATCCTTTGGGAAATCCACCATGGCGCCAATGCCAAATGGAGTGATCAATTGGCCGCGCCTGATGGGTTTGATGGCGGGCATTTTTCAGTTCTCGTTGTAAATGTAATTCCTGACAACCGCTGCTTCACAACCGGCATCCACATTGCGCATTGAGCTGGGTGTTGGCAGGGAGCGGCCGTCCCACTCCGCGCGTATTTGAGAACCGCTGGGATACATCAGCGGCGTTTGATCCGGCGGCGGGCCGAAATGCCCGTACACTGGCGGCGGAACGAGTCGCCAGTTGCTGACAACCTCCTCATATACCCTTTTGGTGGAATCGAATTCTTCCGGGTCAACCGCCTGCACTCTTTGCAAAATCACCTTTTCTACTTCCTGAAAAAGAGCATCAGGCGGTGCGGGTTGAGGCCGCCGGCGCACATCCTCGTCACCCCGATATCGCGCCAGTATCACAATCTGCGCGTGCAGAGCGCGCTCGAGCACCGGTATCGCAAACGGCGTGACGCTGGTCGGTTCCACCCAGCGATAAAAGCTTTGATGATAGGAGTGAAAATGCTCGTAGTGCGAACGATCGCGCGGTTTGGCAACATTGTACACCGTGACCACCAGACCCGGGCCGGTGTCGCTGCGGCCAACCCGGCTGGTGGCCTGGATGTATTCCGAAGTGGTTTTGGGCTGACCAACAACCGTCATAAGCCCAAGGCGCGGCACATCCAGCCCCACCTGAATCATATTGGTGGCGAGACAAACATCCACCACCCGTTCATTGCTTTCGCCGGTGTGCTGCTCGAACAACTGTTGCAGGGCTTCACTAATGCGGACGCTTTGAATGCGGCTGGTAAGTTCGAGGTCACGATTGATAAAACGGCGGCGATCCGGTTCGTTGGAGCCGGTTTCGGGTCTGCGGATGTTCAGACGATCCCAAACGGCGTTGAGATACTCACGAATGTCCGCGCGAATCAACGTGGCGGCATGGCCCAACTCCCGCAGGCTGTTGAAGTAGGCCATCAAGGTCCAGTAGGGATCGAGCAATGCCGGATCACTGACCTCGCAACATTTCACCGCTTGCAGCAATGCCGCCATCACCCGGATTTGCGCGGTGACGTGAGATGAGAGTGCCGAGGCAAAAACCCCGATGTACAATCTTCCCGGCACTTCGTTTTTTTCAATGGCGAAGAATGAATCACCGGCCCGTAATGCCTGTGGTGGAAACAAGGAAACTTCCCTGGCGTAGAGGGCGCGCACTTGTTCCTGCGCCCGGCAGATGGTGGCCGTGGAAGCAACAATCTTGGCCGGTATTTTCCTTCCGTCTGCGTCACGAGTGCAAAGCGCATCGAGTGTGCCTTCATAATGGCCAACCATGGAACCAAGCGCGCCGGAAATCAGATGCAGCTCATCCTGAATAATCAAATCCGGCGGCGAGATGGCGCCTGCGGTGTCCAGCCCAAACAGGCTGCGAGCTTCCGGATACCAGGGCAGCAACGCAAACTTGTCAACAGTGCCAATCACCAGAGTGGGCCGGTGTTGATAAATGGCCTCGTCAATGACATGGATGGGGAGGCCGTCATCCCCGCTGAAATCGCAGTTCTGATCTTCACAACAGAATTCAACGCGCCGGGGTGCCGCTTTGAGTTTGTAGCCCGGGGTTTTTGTGCCGCGTCCGGATTTCACCGGGCCCATTTGCGCGCCACACCAGGGACAGTTCAGCAGAATGAAGGGATTCTCGGGCTCTCCATTCAACAACTTTTGCAGCGCCTTGACCGCGCTGCGGTCGCCCTCCGATTGTTTGTTGGGCGTCACTTCGCCGCCGACCCACAATCCGATGGATATGGGTGCGCTGCCGAGAATTTCCGGATGGGAGCGGCGAATCAGCTCGCAGGCGCAAATTAACGAGGCGGCGCGCTGAAATTGCTGCGTCGTCAACAGTCGCAGGGTGTAGCGCATTAGAACGGTGGTTCCACAGTTGTCCGGATTTGTGATTCGCCGCCAAAACAGGGTAAACGCAGTCAAGCCCAGATAGGCCTCGGTTTTGCCGCCGCCGGTGGGAAACCAGATGAGATCGACGATTTTGCGTTCATCGCAATCCGGTTGAGTCATGGCCCGCAGATTCATCAGGATGAACGCCAGTTGAAACGGCCGCCATTTGCCCCTGATTGGTCCGGGGTTGCTCAAATCCGGAGGCTGGTACGGCTTTTCGAGAACAAGCTCGCCGTTACTGGCTTTCCATTCGCGTTTGTGATTCGCGGCAAGATCGTAATGCAACTGTTGCTGCAACATGGCCTGATTCATCCATGCGAAAGCCCTGCGGATTTTCGGCTGTTGAAGCAGCAATACACCGGCTACAATGCGCTTGTGGCAGTCACGGCATTTTTGCAAATGTTTTTCAGCAGTGTTTTTAAGGTCTGCAGGAAAGGAGGGATTCCGGACTTCCTTCTCCCTGCCTTCGATCCAGGCAAGATATTCATCTGCGAGACGGCGGCAGAGCTGCAAGGCGTTGTCATCCTTTTCATCGGCCAGTTGCTGCATCGCAAGCTCCAAACCCTTGATCTCGTTGGGAAGGATGGGCTTCACCTCATAAACCGGCAGGGTTTCCGTCCAGATTCTGCTGGTTGTTGCCAACTCGCCATCCTGCCAGTTGGCGGCGCAGCCGTGCCCCACGGCAAACGTTTTCCGATGTCGATACAGCAAGCGGAGCGAGGCTTCTTCCTCATCCTCGCTTTCTCCGATTCGCTCGGGATATTCCAAAAAGCAGGAACCGCCATCAGCATCCATCACCTCGAAATGGCATTGAAAAAAACAATTCTCATCCTTTGATTTGCCTGTTTCTGAAACATTGCGATTGATCAAAGTGAAGGTAATGATTCGCTCGCGATCGGGGTTGGCGCCATGAACATGCGGGCGGCTGAACAAATGGAGTTCCAATTTTGATTCAGCACTTCCGGTTTCCAATTCATATTTTGCCACGACGGGCTTGCTGACCTGGAAGGGGGGGCAATCAACCAATTGCTCGCATTCAATTTTGCTGCGCCAGTAGTGATCGAGAAAATTTCCTTTTGCGTCCTGGTTGCCAAGCCCGGGAACAGCCATCTTTTCGTAACGGCCCGCACTGACTTTGACTTTCAAAAATTTTGGCAAAAGCACCAGTGCACTCAGGCCCATGGCGCTGGGCAAATATTCATTTGCACGATTGACTTCCTGTTCGGGAAATTCATCGAGTTCTCCGCGTGCGCCGTTTGAGGATGTTTCCTCCTCCGGCTCATCGCCTTCGACAGGGGCGCTTTCCGTAACATTGACCTCCTCCTCCGTCGGAAGTTCCGCCTGCTGGACCTGCGCCTTCATGGGAAACAAAACCCCGGCGCTGTAACGAAGCCGGGGCGGATCCTGTGGCCGCAGGATTTCCTCGCGATTGATCTGGATGGCCGGATACCCGGGATCCGGGCCGACAAGCTCACGGCGCAGAAATTCGACGATTTCCGCTCTGACTTCCGCAGGATTGTTCATGACGATTTACTCCAACCTTCCTCGAGTTTTCGTGCAACAGCCTGTCTAACGAATGGTTTCGTCTGCTCATGCAAAAGAACAATCAGGAGACTGCGCGCGCGTGACATTCCAACATACAAAAGTGATTGGGGTTCCCTGCCTTCAATGCGATCAACATCACACAGAACGACCACCGGGCTCTCCATGCCCTTGAAAGCCTGAATGGTGGCAAACGAAATGATTGGAATGCGGTACCTGTCCGGTTTGACAGCGCCAACCTCCACAAGGCTTGTGCCCGCGACGACTCAAGCCGAGGGAATGAATGACCGTCCAATCCCTCATGTCTGGATCGTTGGCAAGCAATTCAAAAATCTTGCATTCGGCCGCGCTGACGGTTGATTCGCCCGGTTGTGCCGGAATCATTTTGGCCATTTTCTTCACCAACGCAAGTAATTGGTGTCATCCCATTGCAGCTCATTGACTTTTAACCTGGAATACGGCTCAAACTCGGAACCGATGCTTTCGACCTGCACCACCCATGCAGTAACCAAATTATCGATATTAATGCGCGTTCCCTCTTCTCTTATTACTTCAAGGTGCTCCGGCAGCTTGCGCAGCAAAACCTTTTTCAATCGCATGCCGGCGCTGAGATGCGCGCTGCGCAGGGCTTCAATGGCTTTCCAGATTTCCTCCCGCCTTTCTTTAAGCTCACTCGACCCCGTAATTTTTGCGATCAAATCCAAATCCGTTTCCTTCCCGGGGCCGATTTGGTACTCATCGTAAAGCCAATTCTGAATCGCAATCAATGAGTGTGTGCCGCCCGCCCGAACCACCTGGGCATGGAGCCGTTCCGGAGTAAACACACAGGCAAGCAGTGCCCGTCTCCACATGTGAGCCAGATTTCTCAGCGTTTGCGCTTTTTCCCCCAACATCAGATCAGCAATGACCTGAATCACGTCCTTGCTGCCGCCTTCCTTTAACACCACGTAATCTCCGACATTGATTTCGTCCACTTTGTGCAAGGGTATCTGCTGTTGCGCGGTTTTGTTGGAAGTGATAAGTCCGGTCACAACCGGCACTTTGTGGCTTTCTGTGAGATATGCGAACGAATCACCGACGAAACTGACGTATTTTGCCGGAACTGTCTCCTCACCCTCCGAAAAGGTCACCATGCCGCCTTTGCGCGCAGACTTGATCCTTTGTTCAAATTCCCAGATTGAAAAAGCATTTGATAATTCCGGCTCATACACCTCTTCATTGGATTTGACCGCTTCAGGCCAAACGAACTCGGTATTCGGGTCGAGTTTCAGCAGTTCAGTTTTTTCCTTACGACTCAAGGTTGGAAGATCGGGAAGCCGCCGAATTTTCTTTTGACATT
>JAPDQK010000009.1:75000-127767 GCA_034505955.1 Candidatus Zhuqueibacter pondensis | reverse complement strand
TGTCAAAGCCAGACAGAGTAATCGCCATCTCGGGATCGACGCCCACGGGCACAACCCGATAATGATGATGAAAATAAACTTTTGTAGTGTCGCCTTCAGGCGTTCAACTTTTTTCGGAACTCCGACGCCTTACGGCGTTATTACAAACTATTTTCGCAATAATGATTCTATTCCATTTTACCATCCAGTCGGGCAGGATGGCTTACGCCCGCAGGGGCTACCGTGCAAAATACGCCATAAAAAACGAAGCATTCGCGGTGCCGTCCATGATCGGCTCGTTGGTGGAATAATCCCAACGATCATCGTGATAAACGACGAGATCGGATTGAAAAGCGGCGTAGGGATCTTCGCGCGACAAGCGAATGCCTTTGAGACTCTTGAAGATGCTGGCGTACACCGGCCCATCGTTCAAGCCGCCGGTGATTTGCCGGCCGGTTTTGTCCGCAATGACACTGTGTGGGAATTGGGGTGTGTTTCCGCCTTCCGATGGAATGCCGACAAACGCGCTGATGCCCCACGGATTGCGGCCGAGCAGCCAATCGCGGTTTTCCAATGCGAATTGATGATAGCGCATATCGCCGGTCATTTTCTCATAAAGCAGACAATGCGTAATAAAATCCGTGACAAGATTGAAAGAACACCAGATAAACGGCACGCCCATGCGATAGGGATTGCGCCTGGCTTTATTGAAAACCTTCTCGATGCCATCTCGATAATAGCCGGCCAGCGTGTCTTGAAAAGTTTTATCCACCACCGGATACAACGCATAATGGCCGACATTCACGTAGGGGTAATATTCGTAATGATTCGCCGTGTCCGCGCCCATCCACGAGGTGGTGTTGATCAGGCGCGCAAATTTTTTGGCATCGTCGAGATAAAAATTCGATTTGGTGATTTTGAACATTTCTGCGGCGCCCCATTCCATGTCATCGGCCCAAGTATTTTCGTAATAGCGATACGGCGCGCGACAAGGCACGCCTTCGCAGGCACCGGGCTGTTTCTTGCCCATCTCGTAAACTTCTTTGCCAGCGCGCAAGCATTGCGCCGCAAACGCTGAATCGTGGAGATCATTTTTCCAGATGTCAGTCGCCATCGCCATCGCCGCGGCGTAACGACCGGCCAGATTGGCGATGCCGGTGGAGGTGTTTTTGTATTCTCCCAAACCCTGCGGTTTGCCGGTGGCGTAATAGACGACGCGATAGCTTCCCGGGCCCCAACCGTAATCCGAGGTGTCTTGATACGGCAAATCCCAGCCGACGTGATCGCGATCGTCGGCGACTTGATGAAACAGTTGATTCGGTGCCGGATGCATTTTCAGCATCCAATCGAGGCCCCATTTGGCTTCGTCGAGAATATCCGGAATGCCATTGGGATGGGGATGGCCGAGGGCATCGCAGTTGTCTTTGAATTTGCCTTTATTTTCGCGATACGAAAAGAGCAAGCGGCACACGGCATTGCCCGAGGTCAAAAGGTAGCGCAAATAATCTCCGGCGTCGTGCCAGCCTCCGCTGGCGTCGATATACGTGCTGTCCGGCATCGGGCCGTACATGGTGCGGCCATCTTTTTTGTGGCACACTTCGTCGAGAAATGGATTGTAGCCGCAGCGCTGCTGTCGCATGTATTGCAACAAGATTTCATGATGGTTGTCGTAAGCCTCTGGGCCGACATTAAACGGCAGTGATTCGTATTGAGTATTTACGATGCGCAACTTGTACCGGCCGGTTTGATGGAATGGGCTGAAGTCTAATCGATAGTGGTAAGCAAAATTGCCGTAGGCGCCGGCATTTTTTCCTACTCTCTCCGGGCCCCAAATTTTTTGGCTGGTGACAGCATCGATGATCTCGAATTTCAAATTCTCTATTGGACGATGCGAGAATGCGATGGCGATTTTGGTTTCCTCCGGCAGATAGCCGATTTGGTTGGCGCGGAGGTAGATCGTTTTAGAATCTTCGCGGGTTGATGAGAGATTGGTCTGAAAGAGAATGGAACTGATGATGGTGAGAACAAATAAGAGCAATTTGGGGAAATTCATGCATATCTCTCCATTTTCCGAATCCAATTTTACAAAAAGTATTATCCCGGCGGATGGATGAACACCAACGGATGTTTTATCAGTTGGTGTTCATCCATCCGCTGGCAGCCTAAAAATTTTCAGAATATGTCACTGACTAATACGTCACCCCAAACGAAAAAATATGCACCCCGCCAAACACGCCAAAATCCTGAAAAGCGTAATCCAAGCGAAAACCGGCATGACTGAGTTTTTTGTTCAAGCCGAAACCGGCAGTTAATCCCCTTTCATCATAGTTGTCCATGTAGCCGGCGCGCAGTGAAAGAATTTCGTGCGAAGTGAATTCCGCGCCGAACTTGAGCTTCTCTTTGAAGTCGCGCGGATGCCGGGATTCAAAGCCGATCACCAGCGAATTCGTTTTATCCTCCGGCCTGAAGATCGACCAGGGATCGACGGTCAAGCTGAAGCCCACCGCAAAGGGGAGCGGAAATTCTTCCTCTTCGTAACGTATTTCGCGCGAGATATTTTGAATGACGGCGCCGAAGCGGATGCCATGATAGAAAAAGTCATAAACCGCTCCGATATCCAGCGCCGGCTCAGAGTGCGCATAGGCTTTTTGCGTGATCGCCAATTGGGGATCATTGACATCCTTGCCGGCAGTGGCGATCCAGGCGTCGCCCAAATCCTGCCGGGCATATTTCAGATGCACGCCGTAGGAAAAGCGATCGCTGATTTGCTGGGAGAAGGTAATTCCCACAGCCCAGGCATTCGGAGAGAAAACGCCGGTGTCGATGAAACCATCGGCGTTGTCAGCGCGACGCGTGCCGTAAAAATCTCCGTAATCCATGGCGATCACATCGACAGCAATGACGCCGACGCCAGCCCAGTTGTAAGCACCCACCACTGACGTGTGATTAATATCGGCAATCCCCTTGGTGTAATTCAGATTGAAATCCATCTTGCCCTCGATCCAACCCAGACCGCCGGGATTCCAGAAAACGCTGTTCGCATTCCGAAACATGGCCACGCCCAAACCGCCGCGACCGACGGCCTCTGCCGAGACGGGATTTTCCAGAAATCTGAATCCCACCTGGGCTTTTTTGACAATGCCGCCACCGAAAGCCGGGAGGCTTCCGATTAGCAAAAGTATGACGGCGATTATCTGTATTTTGCCGAACTTCATGATTAACTCCTTTGCAATTTCATAATAGTCCACCCTACCGCAACATGTCATTCTGGAAGACTGCGTCAGTAGGAATCCTTTTTGGTATCGGCACATACGTTTGTCTTAAATTTAAAAAAGATTCCTCCGGAATGACAGATTGTTTTATAGTAGCAGAGATTTATTTTTATCTATCGCACCAGGATGAATTTCACAAACTGATCCGGCAGCGACTTGCCGTTGACGTCTTCGGCATTCGTTACGGCGAGAATGTAGATGCCGCTGGTCACATTTTGATTGGCATCGGTACGCTGATTCCAGACTTCCTGATCGGTTCCGATATGCTCGAAGCTGGTGATGCTGTCGCCGGTTTCCGTATAAATCGTCAGTTTGCATTTGTAAGGCAGCCGGGCAAACAGAATTCTGTCAGGCTCACCCGGAAATCCCAAGCCGCCGGCTTTGATGGTGGCGGGATTCGGCACCACGCGCACTTTGTCACTTTCAGCCAATCCTCCTTTGAATGGGATTGCCGGCAAAGCAGAACTATTGGCATAACGCGAGCTTTCCAATTTCCGTCCCGGCGTGAGATCGTCTTTGTTTTGTGTGCCGTTGTCGACGGCGGTCACCGCATAATAGTAGCTCACTCCGCGCGTCACATTCCGATCAATATAAGTGGTCTCATTTCTGTTGGTGGTTTCGTAAACGAGCTGCCATCTCTCGCCGCTGTAATTATCCAATGGATCGTTCACGAACAAGGCGCCCTTTTTGCGATAGACTCGCCACGCGTACCAATCATCCTGTCCGGTATCTGAATCTTTAAAATAGGACGGGTCAGGATATGACCATTTGACGGCGATTCGATCTGCGTCGCTGGTCACGTCAACATCCGGTGGCGGCGGAGGATCGGGAATGTCAAGTCCGCGACTCCACGCCCAATAGGCACGATCCAAAACTTTGAACAAAGAGTCGCGACCGGTCATGATCCAATCTTTTTTCTCCTGATCAGTGATCCTGCCTTGGAACCAGGCTTTGCCGATGCTGTCCGCCATTTCCCACGAGAGCGATCCCACGCCAATCGCATAAGCTACCGTAAACGAATCATAGCGCGCTGCTGCGGCATTCTTGGTGAGTTGATACGGGCCGGCGGTGATGAACCGCATCGGGCCTTTTTCCGGAACGGCGCTCCAACCTTGCGTGATGATGTCTTTGGGAAAACGCCCGCGCGTGTCGTGACCGATATAGGTATCACGCAAACCGAAATCGCGGCGGCCCCACAAATCTTTCACAATTCCTGCATGCGGCATGGCATACGGTTGCGCCGGATCATCGCTGCGGTCAGTGGCAGACTTCGATGCATAAAGCAGGGTGAAGCCAGGAATCTGCGGCGACAAGAGATGGCCGGTCTTGCGATCAGGATCGCCGGTGTCATCGGTGCTGCCATTGGGATAGGCGGCGATGCCTGTGAACTTCGAGTCCCAATAATAGGCCACTTTCAAGGTATCGCGCGGCCGTCCGCTCACCAGCTCGGATTTTCCGGCGAACCAACTATCCAAGTCGTCTTCACCTTCATAAGCGAAACTGCGGATGACTTCATACTCGCCAGCTTTTGAAGGCCCGAAGCTGAAAGAAATCGGCCACCACAGCCGGATGGTTTGATCCGGGAAAAAGTCTTTGGCGGTTGGATTCTCGAGGGCGCGCCGGGTCTCGCCGGTAAATTTGTAAGTGGCTTTCCAGATAATATAATCCTGATGGTCGGGATGACTGAATGCATAAACTTCGACGTGAGTGCGAATTCCCCAGAAAGGCAGGAGGTCCTCCCAAATCGCCGCGATGTCGGGTTTGAGCTTGGGATCGGTTTGCCAGCGATACTCGCGGTATTGCGGAATGCCGTCGACGGTGATGTAAGGCGGGCGGTATCGCCGGATTTCCCAAGAGAAGTCATTGATGCCGGTGCTCACAAATGGCGTGGGAATAATCTTGCGCTTGCCCAGTTGATCCACGGTGCCGCTATCATCCAAGCATACGGGATTAAAAATTTGATACAACATTTGGGAGTGCCACTGATCTTGAGGATGGTAAAAAATTTCAGTTTTTTCCGGTCCCGTCCCGGTGAGCATCCAACTGTATTGGGTGGTGAATTGTCCTTCGCCATTCAGCTTTTTCATTTCGAGATTGATGGCGTTGACGTCAATCAACAATGGCGGGCCATTGTAATTCTTTTGCGCCCGCAATTCATCCACAGGCAAGACCCACATGATCAAGCCGATGGCAGTGATTATGATTCTCATTCTGGGAGGCATGGCATTTTCTCCTATGCACTCATTGAGTTCGGAATGTCAAGATTTTTCCATTGATAAAGTCATTGAACTTCGACGATGCCATGGCGCCAAATTCGCGCCAATTGCGTCATACAGCTGAAAGTAACCAAGCTTGCCTTTGCCAACTTGACACAAGATGCCGTTCTTTATCAATTCCGCCAAGTCGCGGTTTGCAGTTCGATGTGACACTCCAACCAGCCGGGCATAACCTTGTGCAGTGATTCGTCCCTTCTGAGGAACCTATTCCATGGCTTGCAATTGCCGTTCGCTATGAGCACGCTGTTAGAAAGTATATGGTTACTTTGCCCAACGCGCTTGAAATCTCGTCCTTGTACAAGCACGGGCTTGATTGGACTTTCTTCAACGCCAAGCGCAACAATGGTTTTGCCTTCAACTATCGAATCAAAGCCCTTTTGCCCGTCTCGGTAAATTCCACTACAAACGCAACAAAAATATAAACCCGAGAGATCAGTACGGCAATGCCGGTTTCACTCTCTCCATCGCCTCGCGATAGAGCGGGAGATATTTCTTTTCAAGAACTTTCTCCCAGGTAAAATTTTCATGGATATTTTTCACTGCATTTATTTGGATTTTTCTCAGCGTCGCTTTGCCGGGTTCACGATAGATCTCGAGAGCTCGGCGCAAAACGTTGAGTAATTCCCGTGGCCCGCCCAAATAGGACAAGCCGTACTGGCCGTCCAGCGTTTTGACCAGCCCGCCAACCTGATGCACGATGGGCACGTTACCCATCAGTTGTGCAAAGAAATCGGTCAAGCCGCACGGCTCGAAACGCGATGGTATCAGGAAGAAATCTCCAGCGGCATAAATTTTGTTGGCCAGTGGCGGGCTGTAGCCGATGGCCACACAAATTCGTCCTGCGAACTTTTCTGCCAAGTTGGTGAATTGGGCTCTAATGGCCGGGTCGCCATCGCCGAGACCAAGAAGCTGAACCTCTTGCTCTTCATCGAACAACAAATCAACGGCCTCGGCTAATATGTCGAATCCTTTTTGTTGATCCAATCGCCCGATAAAAGTCAATAGCGGAATGTCTTGACGATAATCGATTGTCCCATACAGCGCGATGCCTTTGGGAATTTCTTTTTGTCCGAGGGATTCCAGGAGCGTCTGCTTGCAGATTTCCTTGCCCTCGAAATCACCATTGATTGGCGCAAAGCCTTTGGCGAGGCCCAAGGCCTCGGGCTTTTGTGGATCGAAGATCTCGGGATTGATGCCGTTGGTCACACCGACAAGTTTGATGCCGTATTGTGCCAGCGTGTGTCCCAACCAGCCGGTCATCCAATCCTGGCCGGTGTGTTGCAGCTCGCGGGCATAGTTTTCACTCACGGTATTGATGATCGTACCGAACAAGCCGCCGGCAAGCAGCGGATCAAAATTTCCGTTGAGGCGGCAGCCATCAATGACGTTGCGCGAAACTCCACAGATGGCGGCGGCAAATTCCAGGTCGAAAATATCCTGATGATACCCCATGCCCGCATTGTGCACCGTGATGACGGATGGCACATATCGAAAGAACGGGAGCACCCAATTTTCGTCTGAAGCTTGTGCAATCAACGGTAACAGCGCCGCGTGCCCATCATGACAGTGAATCACATCGGGCCTGAGATCCAGTTTCCCCAATGCGCACAGCGTGGCCTTCACCAATAAAACATTCATTGCAAAGAAATCATGGTAACCTTTGCCAATGCGCTCCGGAAGACCCAAAGCTTCTGCTTCTTCTCTGGTGTACTGATAAATTCCTTTGCGCGGTATCAGACCATTGCCTTCAGAGAGATAATCATATAAGTGCGCTTTGATCAAATGAACGGTAAGATTGGGCTGAATTGAACTGCCATAAATTTTTACTGACTCGGTTCGTTGTTGTTGTGTGTAGTTCATCGGGAGCTCGAAGCGGCATTGCTCCTTTGGAACCAGTTGAGTTTTTTCCCGAATCACTTGATAATAGGGGAGAAAAATGTGCGTGTCAATTCCGGCTGCAGCGGTTGCTTTGCAGAGACCTTCGGTGACATCCTTGATGCCGCCGGCACCGGCCAGGCTGCCATACTCCCGCGCAACATGAACGACGCGGATGATTTCGTGCTGAAGTTTCTGTCCAGGTCGAGTATTCATTCGCAGTCTCGTGATTGTTCACAAACAAGGCATTATATATTCAAGCGCAGGCCCAATAGTACCCGCCGCGGGTTCAAAAACAGCGGCGCGGTAAACCAGCCAATGTCGATGTGGGGTTTGTTCCAGTCACCCAATTTATCGTTGCCATGCTGCTCGCCGCTCTCAAAGGGCAGATGCAAGGATTCCTTGTAGCGGTCATATTGTGCGGTGCTCATATTCCCGTAAGTGAGTCTTTTTTGATTCAGCAGATTTTGCACCGTCACCACCAATTCCAGGTTCGCCGAGCCGAAGCGCAACTGTTTGGAAGCGCGGAGATCGACGTTGGAATAATCCACCACTTCGATCCTTCTCTGTTTTTCCACGGGCTCCTGGGGATTGAGAATCACTTTGCCGCCATCGCGCCACTCAACGAAGAAGTTCAGATAGATATCGCTGAGCGGCTTGATACCCCGGAATCCCGGGCCCCAGTGCTTGGGGCTGTGGAGATTCAAATTCCCTTGTGCCCGTGGGATGGGATCCGTGGTATAAATATTGGGATCGCGGATTTCTTCATTGGCGCGGAGGCGATTTTCATAGACATAAGCCAAGCCGGTGCGACCGGTGGTCTGCAGCATGTATTCATAGTTGCCCCACAAGGTCACAAACCGCCCGAATCTTTTTTCCAATCGCAGCTCCAGTCCGCGAATATCTTTGTAGAAATCCGGGAAATATTTCTGCACGCTCTGCTCTTCCCAATAATCGACATACGAGCGGGAGAGCGGCTCGTTTTTCACATCTTTGTAATAAAACGTAATGTTGAACAAAAAATTCTGCCAGAAGCTCTGCTCGTAACCGAACTCATATGCGACGGTTCTGGCCATCTCCAAATCGGGCGAAGGAACATTGGTGGCGCCGGGCATGATGGCTTGATTGTAGAGAAAATGAATATTGGGCCGCTGGTAGAAGTGGCCGTAGTTGAAATAGAGCTTGCTGTCCAGAGTTATCGGGAAAGACACGCCCAGTCTTGGCGCCAGTTTGAGCTGGGATTTGCTCTCGGTGGCTGGCCAGCCCGGCGGCTGATCCAGCATTTTACGATACTCGACCCATTTCTCCCACGAGCCGAATTTGCCGGGCAAATACTGATAGACCAAATTATAAAAATTGGCATAGTCTTCGTCGAGCGGATGCTCGACGGCGTAGCCTTTTTTATTGGGATTGAAATAATCGGCGCGCAACCCGATGTTGGCGATCATCCCTTTGAATTCCAACTTGTCCTGAACGTAGGCGCCGATCTCCAGCGGTTTGGCAGTGAAATATTGCCAGAGATCAGGCGTCCAGCTTTCTTCGGATTGCAGCCAGGTTCCGGCGTTGACCGAGAGATAATTGTACTTGATGTTGAAGCCGGTTTCGACTTGGTGATGCCGGCCGAGTTGCGCCGTCAGGTCGCCGCGGAGATTGGCCACCCAGGAGTACGAGGTATCCGCCGCCTGCAGCCCGCCATAAAGCCAGAATAAATTGGTTATGTCGGTCAGCCAGTTTGTCGAACCGTTCGGTGTGCCCTGATTCGGCACATCCAGGACCCGGTATTTATTGTCAAGCTTGAACCAGGCTTCGGCGCGGCTGGTGTCGAGAGCGAAGGGGGTCAGTTCGTGATCGGTGTAGCTGAACTGGAAATCCAGCGTATAGAATGCCTTGGGTGAGATCGTATGCGTGAACTTGGCACCGCCGATCATGAAACGCTGATCATAATATTGCAATCGGCTCTTGTTGAACATTTGGATGAATCCGCTTGATCCTCCCAGAAGCTGGGCTTGCTGTCGCACCGAGGCCTCGGTGCTGCTGAGAAAATTGAACCGGCTGGAATTGTCGATCAACGCACCGCCGAAAGTGGATGGCCGGCCTGCCGAGATCGTATTCACTTTTGCATACATGCTGTTCAACGACAGCTTCATGCTCGGTTTCAGTTGTGTGGTCAATTTGAGCTGGCCGTTCCAGTCGACGTAATTATTTCGCGGCCCCAGTGGAAAAGCATACTGAGTATCCTCATATTTGAAGCCCACCAGAAAAACCGACTTGCCGAGATAACTTCCCACAAATGGTAATCCGCCTCCGGGGACCGGTCCGGTCAATGTCCCCTCCACGAAGATATCGGGTTTGTCGGCAAACTCGTATTGAGGATGCTGCCGCTTCCAAAGCTCCAACTTTTGCACCGGTGTCAGAACAGCGGCTCGCGGCAGACCGATGGCTTCGTAATTGCTTCTCCCTTCGCGGGTATTTTTCCATCCTTTGAAGTAACGCAATTCCTCCGGCACGGTGGTATCGCCAACTGTGCCGCGCCATGCGTATCCGTTCGCGGAGGTATCGGCAAAAACTCGATAAATCCAGGAGTCGTTGCTCCAGGGATTGGCACCAAAGAATTTCTTTTGCCCTCCCGGAGTTTGATCCGTCTTGAGCGAGAGACGGTATCTGTCCCGTTGTCCCTCTTTGGTCACCACATTGACCAGGCCGGAACGAATTCCTCCGTACTTGGCTTCAAATCCGCCAGTGAGTACTTGCAGCTCTTCCACCGCCGTGGAATTCAGCGACAAATAGGAATTTTCCGAGCGCGGATCACGCAAAGAAATTCCGTCCATCATGACATCGGTCTCGCGAATGCCGCCGCCGCGAATGCTGAGTCCGTGTCCTTCGTTGTTCGCGACCAATTCCACGCCCTTGATCTTATTGACGAATTCGTCCATGCGGAGCACCGGGGTCTCGGCGATCCGCGATGATACAATGGTTTCCTGGGTGCCGGAAACATCCGGCTTGATCACCTCACGTTCGGCGACCACCGTGACGGCTTCCATTTCAATCGCCGATGGTTTCAGAGGAAAATCCACGGTGATCGTGCGGTCGATGCTGACTCTGACCTGGGTGCGAGTCAACGCCGCATATCCCATCATGCTGGCTTTGAGGTTGTAGGTTCCGGGACGAACGTTCAGGATGACGAAATAGCCGGTGAGATCGCTGACTGCGCCCTGGATGATGTCGGGCTTGGCTTCCTTCCCGTCCAGCCATACGCTTTCGATAATCACATTGGCGCCGGGCAAAGGTTCGCCGGTTTCAGCGTCGTAGACTTTTCCCGTGAGTTTGCCGTTATCACCGAAAAGACTGGCCGGCATTAATGAGAGCAACAATAAGGCGGGCACAAGCGCAGAGAATGCGGATTTCAACATTTGATTCCCGATCATGTTTGTTTCCTCCTCGTTGATATTAAATGCTTCGGAGTGCTTCATGCCGGGAAGGCACGCATTAGTGTATGGTAAGCGAACGTGGGACAGGCCGTAACCTGTCCGACGAAATTTTCAAAGTAACGCAGTTAACTTGGCTATGTTAGCTTCCTGAGCACATCCCACTTTTTTGTCACCCTGGAAGGCTACGCCCGTAGGGGTCTTTTTAAGCACGAGCTGAAGGGTAATGCTAGAAAAGATTCTTACAGAATGACACGGAATGTGAGATGTTGGAGCAACTTAACATTGTCAAGATAATACCAGTGTCAAGATGTTTTGGTGGATCGAAGGCAGACCAAAAATTTGCCATGCTTCAAATCGTGCGCCCAGAAAAGTCCTCCGCGTCTGGCTCTAATTTTGGGCTCCAATGGACAAATTCTGATTAATAAGCTCAATCAAGTCTTGAACACGATAACCAATATAGACTCTTTTTCAATTTTGTCAATGAATTTTTATATTTTTTTCAATGCCACCTTTATTTCATTTCCCACTTCCGCGGTCGCATAATTCCCATTGCGCGCCGGCCCACAATTCACCACGATAGTGTTGCCGATTTTGCCCTGGCCGCGCGCTTCGTGAATGTGGCCGCAAATCACCAGCACTGGATTGACTTTTTCAACCCAACTCCGGATCGCGGTGCTGCCCACGCTCATGAATAAAATCGTGCGATCGACGCCGGAGTTGCGCGGCGGAGCATGCGGAACCATGATCAATTTCGGGCTGCCTTCGACCTGCGCGTAACCAGCAGCAAGAAAACGATCGAGCTCCTCCTCCGGGAATTCATACATGTTGCCGCGCCACGGCGGCATGGCCGAGACGCCAAAGAAGCCAATGTCCCCAATGCGCACGCCACGTGCATGCAACGACACGCCGCGCTCGAGCAAAAGTTGATCAATTTCCGGACTGTCGCAATTTCCGGCAACGGCAAGCACCTTGGGCGTGTGCGCTTGGGCAATATCGAGCATACGGCTCACTTCCGGCGGCTTGCCGAAATCGGTGAAATCGCCGCCAATGATGAGAACATCCGCCTGTGGCTCGTTGCTCAAAATTTTTTCAAAGCGGCGAACTTCGCTGTGAATGTCAGTAACGCAGAGGAGACGCATATCCATTTCCTTGTTCATTACGATTGTGGAGTAATGGAGTGCTGGAGTAGTGGCGTTTTGGAGTAATGCGAATTCCATTAATTCAGCACGCTATTACTCCAATACTCCAATCATTTCACCCATATCTTCCTTCGATATACTCCGCGGTTTTGGGATTCTTGGGCGTCAAGAACAACTCTTCGGTGCGGCTGTGTTCCATGATCTCGCCGAGCAGCATGAAGATGCATTCTTCGCTCACGCGCCGGGCTTGCGCCATATTGTGGGTGACGATGAGAATGGTGTAGCGACCCGCGAGAGAGAACATCAGCTCTTCGATGCCGCGGGTGGCCTCGGCATCGAGAGCGGAGCAGGGCTCGTCCATCAAAATGATTTCCGGCTTCAGCGGCAAAAGACGGGCAATGCAAAGCTTCTGTTGCTGTTCGAGCTGGAGAGCCGTGGCCTTGCGGTGCAATTTATCCTTCAAATCTTTCCAGAGCGAAACCTCCTGGAGCGCTTTTTCGACAATTTCGTCCGTGGTGGATTTTTTCAGCGCGCTGCGCATGGAATGAATGCGCAGGCCGAAGACGATGTTTTCATAGACTGAAATGGGCAGGGGGTTGGGCCGCTGGAACACCATGCCGACGGCTTTGCGCAACTCGACCAGTGAGACGTCCGGGTCGTAAATGTTTTTTCCAAGAATTTTAATCTCGCCCGTGGTGGTCACGTTGCCATAACGCTCGTTCACCCGATTGAAGCAGCGCAGCAGCGTGCTCTTGCCGCAGCCGGAGGGCCCAATCAGTGAGGTGATGATGCCATGTCTGATTTTTACGCTGACATTGATCAGCGCTTGAAAATTGCCATACCACAAATTGAGATTTCGCGTTTCGATGCTGTAGTTTTTCTCTTCGCTCATTCCGGTGTTATGATGATTGGAAATGGATTACCGCGCGTTCTTTCGGATCTGGTCAAAAATCAAAATCATCCGAAGAGGCCGCGGAACACATAGAAAAATAGCACCGCCAGGATGGCGCCGGCTGGGATCGTGACAATCCAGGAGACGATAATATCGCGGACGATGCGCAGATTTAATGCGCCCAGCCCGCGCGCCAAGCCAATGCCAAGCACCGCCCCGACGAGTGTATGGGTCGTCGAGATCGGCAGGCCGATCTTGGAGGCGATAACGATGGTCATTGCTGCTCCGAATTCCGCCGAAAAGCCCCGCGTCGGTGTCAATTCGGTGATTTTTTTGCCAATGGTTTCAATGACACGCCACCCCCAAGTTGCCAGACCAACGACGATACCCAGCCCACCCAATGCCAACATCCATATTGGAACCGAGGCTTCCATGGCAACGAACCCTGTTTTTAGAACATCCACCGCGGCCGCCAGGGGGCCGATCGCGTTCGCCACATCGTTGGCGCCGTGAGCAAAGGCAACGAAACAGGCGCTCATGATTTGCAAATAGGCAAAAATTCGCTCAACGGCTTTGAGGTGATCGCCACCTGCTTCTACTTCCATTCCCCGCTGCGCCGTCTTGGCAAGCATTTCGACTTCACTTAGAAGTCGCGTCAGTTGATAGTGAGTTTCTCCGCTGGAGTCCGTTTGAGCTTGCCGCAAATTTTTAACTGCTTTTATCAGGGCTTTGGCCACTTTGGGCGGTTGTATTTCCAGTTCCCTTTGGGGTGCGACTCCGGCACGAATGCGGCGGACCAAAGGCCAGCTTACCAAGGCGGCGATCAGCCCGATGGCTGTGGCAAATTCGAGCGCTCTTGCAAAGGGCAAATGAAGATTAAGGTTCTTGAGACCCTTGAAGAGCATGACGAGCGTCAAAACAAAGAACAGGGAAAAAACCAGCCAGGGGGTCAATTTCTTGGCAGCTTCCACCGGATTGGAGGCATAAAATATGCGCCGGCGGAGCAGAGTGAAAATTAAATACGCGATGATGCCCCCCATCAGAGGAGACACAATCCAACTCATCACAATTGTTCCCACCTGATGCCAATAGACGGCTCGGAAACCCCCGATCACGACGCCGAATCCCAAGATGGCGCCGATGATCGAATGGGTGGTTGAGACCGGCCAACCGTAATAGGAGGCCACTTGCAACCAGGCACCGGCCGCCAGCAGTGCCGCAATCATACCATACGCGAGAAAGAGCGGGTTGGAAACGAATATCTCGGGATTAACAATGCCTCTGCGCACGGTGTCTGAAACATGGGATCCGACAAAAAAAGCACCGCAAAACTCCATGATGGCTGCAACAACAACCGCACGTCGCAATGTCAGCGCTCTCGAACCAACCGAAGTCCCCATGGCATTGGCAACATCATTGGCCCCAACATTCCATGCCATATATACACCAAACAGCAAAGTAAAGCCCAAGAGTACGCTCTCAGTTCCCATTCACACTCTCCAAAGCGATGGCGAGGTCATGTCCAATTCGCATATTCCATCAGGACTTGAGATCAAGCAGCGTACGAACCCGATGCCCCAAATTTTCTGATAAATTGGACAAATTCCCAACGGCTTCAAAAATCTTCTGCCAAAGATAAAAGGTGCCGTGGGGCATCGCGCTTTCCAATTCGAATAAACGCTGCAGCAACCGGCGCTGTAACAGGTCCGCCTCATGCTCCTTGAAGGCGACATCATCGACCATTTTTTTCACCTTTTCTGCTTCCACTCCGGCGAATGAGGTCGACAGCAGCTCGTCAAGCTGTTGAATAATGCGTTGTGCCACCCCGAAGGTCTCGAGGTTTTTAGACAAAAACTGCTGAAAGTCATCCTTGAAAGTTTCGGACAGCTCCAATCTTTTCAGCGTCAACAAAACTCCGATATCCTCGCATTTATCGGCAATGCTATCCTGCAAAGCGAGAATCGTCAGCAGAGTAGTTTTGTCCACGGGCAGGAAAACCCCGTGCGCCAGATCGTTGCGCAGATCATCCTTGGCCAGGTCGGCAGCATGCTCGGATTCCGAAATCTGTTCACTGATGGTCTTGATCTTTTCATAATCGCCGGCGTTGAGCGCCGAGAAAAGGTCATCGACCTTTTGCACACATTCTGCGACTTTGGACATGTGAAACTGCAGAGGCGGAATAGGCGAGCGACCAAAAAGCCTGGCAATAATTGTCCTCATGAGATTCTCCAAGAGATGCGGTATTTTTTCTTTGCGCTCATCCAAAGATTCCATTTACATAATCATAGGTCTTCTTGTTTGCCGGTGAATCAGAAAAGATCACCTCGGTCCGGTCAATTTCGATCAGGTCGCCGTTGAGCAGAAAGGCGGTGCGATCGGCCAGCCGGCGTGCCTGCTGGACAAGATTGGTGACGAGGATGATGGTCACTTGCGAGCGCAATTCTTTGAGTACATCTTCAATGCGCATCGTGGTCACCGGATCGACCGCGATGGAAAATTCGTCGAGACAGAGAATTTCCGGATTGTGGGAGAGCGCGCGTGCAATGGTCAATCGCTGCTGCTGTCCGCCGGAAAGTCGCGTGCCGAGACTGTCCAGACGATCTTTGACCTCATCCCACAACGCGGCCTGGCGCAGGCACCGTTCGACGATTGCATCCAACTCAGCGCGATTGCGAATGCCAGCCATGCGCGGCGCAAACGCGACATTGTCATATATTGACAGCGGCAATCCCACCGGCAGCGGGAACACCATGCCAATCTTCCGGCGCAATTCATAGATGTTTTTGATTTGCCGCACGTTTTGACCGTCAATCTTGACCATGCCACTGACACGAACACCCGGAACAAAATCGATGGTGCGGTTGATGACTTTCAACAGGGTGGTCTTGCCGGATTGCGCCGGGCCGATGATGCCGACAATCTCATTTTTATAAACGTCGAACGAGACCCCCTTCAATGCAGTTATTTGACCGTATTCAACCGTCAGTCTGGAAATTTCGATCTTTTTCTCAGAGGTTTGCATTTAAACGTAACGCGCAAAACGTAAATTGTCAAAGACAACGGGCATCCCGGATCAAGTCTACCATTTTTTTCTGGACCGCAAATACACGCGCAATATAATTGAAAGGGCATTGACGAGTAATACCGCGCCCAGCAAAACCACCGCCGTGCCATAAGGCAACGCTTTGGGAACATCCGGAACCTGGGTCGAGATCGTGAACAGGTGCATGGAGAGCGCCATGCATTGATCAAAAAGACCATAAGCAAAGATTTTTCCTTCGGTGATGGCTTTGAAGAACACCGCGCCGGTAAACATAATTGGCGCGGTTTCACCGGCTGAGCGCGAAACCTGCAAAATAATGCCGGTCAAAATTCCGCTGATGGAATTCGGCAAAACAATGCTGCGGATGGTTTGCCAGCGCGTGGCGCCGACATTCCAGCAGGCTTCGCGAAAAGCCATCGGCACCGAAGCGAGCGCTTCCTTGGTGCTGGCAATAATCACCGGCAGCGTCATGATCGCCAGCGTGAGCGAGGCCGCAAGAATGGAGCGGCCGATGCCGGCAAACAGAACGAATGCACCCAACCCGAACAATGCATGCACAATGCTGGGCACACCGGCAAGATTGACCACCGCGAGATTAATCATGCGCGTGAACCAATTGTCGCGGGCATACTCATTGAGATAAACTGCGGCCAGCACGCCGATCGGGGCGGCAATGAGCAGGGAGATGACGACCAGATAAATCGTGCCCAAAAACGGCGCCCAAATGCCACCGGCGCGCATGCCGCGCTTCGGATTTTCCAGCAGAAAATCGAGCGAGAGAATCGGAAAGGCTTTGTAGAAAAGATAGCCAACGATCAGGAGCAACGGCAAAATCAGCAACAGGGACATCAGCAGAAAGATGATTTTTGCTGTTGTCTCGGTGCGCTTTTTTTTACGGACAAAGCGGGTTTCGGTAAACATGGTTCTGGAAGCTTGATCGTGCATCCTGGATAATCAATACCGGATGTCGGTTACAGTTGGTTATTCTTCATCGGTTATTGGCTCCTCAGCACGGTGAGGCGCTCAAGACGCCATGTGCCTGGCAACAACGCTGCGGAGAAAGTCATTGGTCGTTTCGACAAAAACATCGTATCGTTTGCAGAGATCCTCAAAAATAACCTTATCCGTGAGCGTGCCGGTCTCAAAAAGAAATTCAAAAGGACGCTTCCTTCCGAATTCCTTTAATCACGAGATCGGCGACGAGATTGATCACAAAAGTAATCGTAAACAGCAGAATGCCGATGATAAACAAAACTTGATAGTGATCCGAATGCACGGGCGCTTCACCAAGCTCGGCGGCAATGGTGGCGGTGAGCGTTCGAACCGAATCGAGCAGGCTGTGCGGAATTTGCACGGCGTGCCCGGTGGCCATGAGCACGGCAATGGTTTCGCCGACAGCACGGCCGACACCCAGGAGCGCTGCGGCTAACAAACCGTTTCGCGCCGCCGGCAAGAGCACGCGATAAACCGTTTGCCAGCGCGTCGCGCCCAGTGCGAGCGCGGCTTCGCGATAGGAATCCGGTACGGCTTTCAGAGCATCTTCGCCGATGGAAACGATGATGGGCACACTCATCAGCGCGAGGATAATGCCGCCATTCAAAACGTTGAGGCCGATGGGTGCATGAAACAGGGAAATAATGAGAGGATTCATCACCGTCAAACCAATGAATCCCCAGACGACCGACGGAATCGCCGCGAGCAGCTCGATGACGATCTTGAAGGTTTCCTTGACTTTGGGACCGCAGAATTCCGAAATAAAAATCGCGGCACCCAAACCAAAGGGCACCGCGATAACCATCGCCAACACCGTCACACTCGCGGTTCCGGCAATCAAGGCAAGAACGCCATAACGCGGCTGGCCGACCGAAATCGGATACCATTCCGTGCTGGTGAGAAATTCACGGAGATTCAGTCCGTGAAAAAGAAAACCTGATCCCTCCCGAAAAACGAAGAAAAAAATTCCAATGACAAACAAAATGGCACTAATTCCACACAACCGAATCACCCATTCGATCAGCGGTTCGGTGATGGTTTCCAAGCGGCGTTTGTTCGTCATTTATTCCTTTCCCGTGGCTTTGGCAGTGAGGTCCGCAGATTTGGGCAACAGCACATAGCCGGTCTCTTCGACAATCTTTTGGCCGTCCTCGGAAAGAATCCAGTCAAGATAGGCTTTGATGTGTCCGGTCGGCGGGCCGAGAGTGTACATGTACAGTGGGCGCGAGATCGGGTAGGTATGATTGAGCGTGTTCTCGACCGTGGGGGGATAATAGGGTTCGCCAGCCATCCTCGCAATCCGCAGCATTTTGACCTCGTTCGTGGCGTAACCCATGCCGCTGTAACCAATCGCGCATGGCGTCCTGCCGACCAGCTCGACAACGTCTTTGGAGCCGTTCATATCGACGGAGCCAAGTTTGAAATCGCGGGTCTTGGCGAGCAGGGCTTCACGGAAGTACTCGTAGGTGCCGGAATTATTTTGCCGGCTGATGCGAATAATCTCGTCATTGGCGCAGGCTGAATTTTTCACACCCAGTTGTGACCACTTCGTGATCGTGCCGCCTTCGCCGTAAATTTCCGCAAGCTGCGCGATCGTCACCTCTTCCAAGGGGTTGCTTTTATGCACATAGACGGCCAGCGCATCATAGCCGACGATGAATTCGTGCGGTTCTTTGCCGGTATTCGCTTTCGCCCGGGCAATCTCATCGGGGTGCATTTGTCGGCTGCAATTGGCAATGTCAACGGTGCCATTGATCAACGCGGCAATGCCGGTTCCTGAGCCGCCGCCAGAGACTTCGACTGACACCGTGGAATCGACTTTGGCGTACGCTTCCGCCCAGGCCTGTGCCAGATTTACCATAGTGTCCGAGCCTAAATTTTGGATCGTCACTTTCTTGGCCGGAGCACCCCCTTCGCCGGTATCGCTTTTTTTTGTGCATCCCGCTTGCCAGAGAAATACCGATAGGGCGACGGTCGTGCTCAGTATGGCAAGAGATTTTTGTCGTGAGAAACTTGACATTTGCTCCTCCTCATTGAGATTAAGTATGACCTCGAGATCTTCCGATTTATTCTTATTTCTTCTCGTCGCCGAGAATCGCCTGTACAAGATCTCGAATATGGGTATCCAGATATTGAAAAGTTTTTTCATACGCCGCGCCAACCTCCTCCTCCGAACCTTCGACCTTCGAGGGATCCTGCACTTCCCATTCAATGCTGACGGTTTTCGTGGGCGCCGGCGGGAAAGCCACTTCCGCTTCCTTGCACAGCGCGACAATGACCTGGTAATGATCGAGATTGGGAATCTGGTTGAGATATTTGGAAGTCTGGCGGGAAATGTCGATGCCTTTGTCCATCATGAAGCGCACCGTATTGGGGTCAATGGCCCGCGGTGAGATTCCGGCGCTGCTGAACACAAACTTGGGCTGATTGAGCGCGTTGGCGATGCCCTCGGCCATCTGGCTCACACAGGCGTTGCTATCGTCCACGAACAGCATGCGAAACACCTCGGCGCCTTTGTGCTTGATGTATTCGCCCGTGCACATGTACAGTACCTCTTCGCAAATGTTGCATGCCTGATCGGCGACGCGCTCAAAACGACTGGCGATGATCGTCAGCGGCGCCAACATTTCCAGGGGCAGTTCGCCCTGGGCACGCAGACGAACCAGATCGGTATGAATATTGTTGCGGATGGCATCAACCTTGCCCTCCAGCTCCGTCGTCGCTTGCGCCAGCTCCACGTTCTGATCGACGAAGGCCTGAATCGCATTGCGCAGCATCGGAATGGCCAGGTTGGCAATCTCGACAAACTTTGCATAGGAAGGCTGCGGCTCGATGCCGCTGATCCGGAGCACATGCCGCGCGATGCTTTCGGCATAATCGCCGATGCGTTCCAACTCGTTGTTGATCTTGATTGCGGCGTACACGAAACGCAGATGTGCCGCCACCGGCTGCTGCCGCAACAAAAATTCCAGACACAGCCGGTCGAGCTCCTTTTCCAGCTCGTCGATGTATCGATCACGCAAAATAACCGAATAGGCCATTTGACGGTTGCGCTCAACGAGCGCTTGCAGACTGGCCTTCAACGCGCGGTCCGCCAGGTTGCCCATTTCGAGCACCTTGCTGCGAATGAGATCGATGCCCCTCTTCAGACTTTCCTCTAGATGCGATGCCATGGCAAAATCTCTCGACAGGTGTAGCGTGGCACTCATTGAATTGTTTTGGTCAAAGGATAAACCATCCTTTTACGTTGAAAAGATAATAAATTTTATATCCAAGCACAAGAGCTTATTGAAGGAAGGTAAAAAAATCTTGACTTTGAATCCTACATATATTTTATTGTGCCGCTATGGAGCCTTCACAAATCCAGGCTCCAATTACAGATGTTTGAACTTCAAAAGGAGGTAGTTATGAAGCGAGTTTTCATTGCCGGTCTTTTGGGAGGCCTGGCGGTATTTGTGTGGGGAATGATTTCGTGGATGGCGTTGCCATGGCATAATACCACTATGCACAGCCTCGCCAATGAGGATGCCATCGTGGAAAATCTGCGTGCCAACCTCACCACGACCGGCGTGTTCTATTTTCCCGGCGAGCCACACTCCGAGGCGGAAATGCAAGCTTTCACCGAGAAGCATAAACGCGGCCCACTGGGCTTTCTGGTGTACCTCGCCGAAGGACGAGATCCGATGGCGCCAATGCTCTTTGTGCGCGGCCTTTTGCTGAATCTGATCACCGCGATATTGGCGGCTTATCTGCTCTCACAAGCGGTTGACAAACTGAAAACCTATGTTCAACGTGTCGCCTTTGTGGGACTTCTGGGCGTTTTTGCGGCGCTGGTTTCGCATGTCACCTCGTGGAACTGGTTTTATTTTCCCGCAGATTATACTTTGGTGATGTCCGCAGATCTCGTTGTCGCGTGGATCATCGCCGGGCTGGTGATCGCGTGGAGAATCAAGCCGGCAGTTGCGTGAAATCGGAAAAAATGATATTGACCGGTCACTCCAAGTGGCCGGTCAACAAAAAATGTCATTGAATGGCGGCTATCTTTATGGGGGGACCATACGCTGAGCAAAGGAATTTGCGCGTCGGGGTCAATTGGCAGAAGATTATGATTAACACCTATGGGTAAGATAAAAGGAACGTTACATTACGGATGGACTTCCGCCTGCAACACCGACAGCACGAATTGCCAAACACTGCGGCAGCCAAGTCGTGTTGCGCTTTGATCAGCCACGCTTTGACTAAATCTCGTTACGCTTCATCCATACAGTACTTTCCCTCGCTCCAGGATCTCACTAATCAAGGAGGCATAAACACGGCTGTGCCGTTCTACCTCTGCGCGTGTGCGCACCAGGATTTCCATCGGAGCCATTAAGCCAACCATGCAGCGATGGGCGCGAGTCGCGCGTTTGGTTGGCGGCTCATTGCTTTCCGGCACGATCACCAACAAGTCGAGATCACTGTCCTCGTCCGGCTGGCCCCAGGCATGCGATCCAAACAGGATGATCTTTTCCGGCTTCAGCTCTGCAACAAGACGACGCGTGATCTCGTCCAGCAGATTTTGGGAAATCGTTTTCATCGCATTTTCTGGCAAAACTTCTGTCAGAAATTTAAGACGAGAATTTTGAATTCGCAAGCCCTTTTTTCCCTAGTGCTGTTTGCTTTTTTCTGTTTGCTGTTTGCTTTCAATTCACCCCCAGGGCCTGGAGATATTTGCTCGCTCTTTTGCGCAAAATGACGTCCTTGGTCAGTTCGTCGACTTTGGAAAAATCGGAAATGGCCTTGTACCTGTTGCCTTTGTCGTAGTAGGCCAAACCACGACTGTAATACGCGTTGGCATGGCTGGGTTGGATATTGATGGCTTGCGTGTAATCGGCGATGGCGCGGTCAGGCTTGCCGAGGGCATGGTAGGCACGGCCGCGGTGGTAGTAGAGATCAGCGTCTTCTGGACTGAGTTTGATGGTCTGGTCGAAGTCGCCACGACGATTCTTGGCGGCGATGGCTTGTTCACGCCGGAGTCTGATCGCAAGGTCATAGTCGGCAATGGCGCGACTGAAGCGGCCTTTTTGCGCGTAAGCCGTGCCACGATGGGCATGGGCTGCGGCCAAGTCAGGTTTGAGTTTGATCACGCACGTGAAATCTTCAATGGCGAGGTCGAACACTCTTTTCTTGAGATAGGCCATTCCTCGATGCGTGTATGCTTCCGCGAATCTTGGCTTGAGCTTGATCGCACGGCTGAAGTCGGCCAGAGCACGGTCATAAGCGCGCTGGTAATAATAGGCCTTGCCGCGATTATAGTACGTTTCAGCATCTTCTGGTCTGCGCTCAAGGGCCTGACTGAAATCAGCAATCGCGCGATCATAGTCACCACAACGCATGTAAGCGATCCCGCGATTACAGTAGGCCTCGGCCAAGTTCGGCTTGAGTTTTGTGGCTCGAGTGAAGTCCGCGATGGCGCGACTGAAATCTTTTTTCAGGAGGTAGGCGTTGCCGCGATTGTTGTAGGCCGTAGCGTCGTTGGGCCGGAGCTTCAGGGTTTGATCGTAATCCGCAATCGCCCGCTCGTAATTGCCCTTATCGTAGTAGGCATTGCCCCGACTGAGATAGGCATTGGCATAATCCGGCTTGATCTTGATCGCCACATTAAGATCGGCAATGGCATTGTCATAATCACGCTTCTGATAGAAGATTTTGCCGCGATTATAGTAGGCGACAGCATCAAGTGACTCTTCCTGGAAGCCGGTCAGCGTAATTGCGAGCAATCCACAGATTATGACACAACCTGCGTGCTTCAGTGAGCAACGCCCGGCGGGCACACCGGTATTGATCTCCCTTGCAAGTTTCTGATTTGGGTGAAACGTCAACATCTCACCAACCTTCATTTAGCAGCACGACAACCTGACTCTTGGCTTGTACATGCCAGTCCGGCGCCACCCATCAACAGTTGGCGCACGGAGCTTGGCGGTATTTGGTGGCCCGTTGCGCTATCGGCATCCGCCGCATCCTCCGACTCATCCTTCTGGATGCGCCTGTGATTGCATCCGCAAACATGAAATATATACCTTAATCCGCTTGTTTTGCGGTTATCCAATCAAATCAGCAAAACCGCTGAAGCGGTTGCGCCCGCAGGATTAACAAGAACTATTGTTTCTCATGAGTACCACGATTAATCGCGGTACTCATGAGAAACCATTCAGCCGTTTGAGCCGTTTTCACGGCTTTTCTGAGCAAAATGGATAACCGAACGCATTTTGCAAACCCGGATAGGCGGATTGGAAAAAGTTGCAGGGGATTGTGCTCTTTTGAATTCAGGTGGGAATATTGTCGATTTGAAATTTTTCAAGATTGGCTCATGTTGTTCATCGCTCTCCTTCCGGCGCTTCGGTTGGTACCTGCCCGCGGTTATGTTGATATAAAGGGGAGTTGATCTGCTGAAAGTGCTCGAGATACTCTTCTTTGGAAATGGCATTCTGCCATTTTCCCATCAGCATCGCCAGGCCGGTGATGGCGACAAACAGCCCGACAACCAGACTGGCAAAGACACTGTGTGGAATTTTTTTGTTCATGATGCCGGTGCGCACATCCAGCGTTTCTCTGACCGGACAGGCTTGCACACACGCCAGGCAGGCGGTGCATTCATCACTCCATACGCGCTTCGCCTTGTGCACGACAATGTTCGCCGGGCAGGCTTTCGTGCACAGCTCGCAGTCGATGCAGGTCGACTGGTTACGTGTGATTTTCAACGGGCTGAGCCAGCTCAAGATCGCGAGCAGCCCACCGTAGGGACAAAGATACCGGCACCAAAAGTTTTTGATGGGGAGCGAGAGCAGCATGAGAATGAAGATCGTCCACAACGCAAATTTCGAGAGCTGGGCAAAAAAGAGATACATCTTGACATCGGCAACTTTGTTGTATGGGCTGTAAATAAAAGCGGTCAGCGCCGGCACGTCCATTTGCCAAATTGCCCAGACAAAGAAAAGCAACAGCAGATACTTGAGCGCGCGCAGCGGGTAGTCCAGCCATCGATTTACGCGGTAATTGCTGCCGAACAATTTCCCGCCAAGGCGCCAGAGCGATTCGCTCAACGTCCCGATTGGACAAAGCCAACTGCAAAATGATCTTTTGAGCAACAGCCCGGTCGCCAGGACCGCGAGCAAAATAAAAAGTCCGGCAGGATGAATTGTGTTAATGATTCCCGTCAGCACCCAATATTTCAAACTGATCAGCGCACTGATCGGCAGGAAACCTTCAACACCGGGAGGACGGGGGAAGAAAGGCTTTTCTCCGGCGGACAAGCCCCACTGCATGAAGAAATGGAATTCGACGCCGATCCAGATGCATAATAGCGCAAACGCGATTTGGACGATGACACGCTGAAACTGTGAGTCTTCTTGCAACCGCCAGAGAACGCGCTTGTTCCAACCTTGCACGGACGAGAAATTGACTCTGCGCCGAAGTGCTGGTGGAACCTTCTTCTTTGGTCGCTTCGCCATTTTGGGGGGTGTACTTTCCCAAGCAACCCGTTTCTGAAGATGATCGCATGTCATTTTCGTCGATTCGGCGGACTGCTCCAACGGCTCATCGGTACGCGCCACATCTTTTTCGTTTTCAATAAAATTTGGCATGTTTTTCTCAAGTTTGAAAAATAACCGGTTTCTTCAGATGAAGTTAAGTTTTCAGTTTCATAGTATTAACCCAAAGTCTTCACGCCAGATTGTTTTGGAAGAATTCAATTTTCATGCCAAATCGGATTCTATCGTCTGAAATAATCAAAAATACTTGGTGGTATCACCAATGGGAGATTTTTGCTGCAGCAATTCCTTGAAAAAGATAGCACTTGCATTTTTTTCACCAAATTCGTAATGTGTTTTAAATCCTGATTGCGTCAATATGCCTGAATTCCCCAAACTCGTCGTGGCCAATGCCGCTGGCGAGATTTTTGATATGCCCGATTTTCACGCGACTGGTCGCAGTGGCCGTGAAATCTATCCGCTTGATCCCTCCGTCTTGATTCCATTACCGGAGAGCAGCCGGCTTTATTTTTTGCCGCAGCGTCAGCCACTGGGCTTTGCGGTAAATGACGGTGCATTTCGAGTTTTGGACGAGTTTTCGGCGGTCGCGGCTTTTTTGCCGCCTGGGTACACAATCTTCTCCCTGGCTGCGTATCATTGCCACAGCGATGCGCCATTACTTCCTCTTTATGCGTACAGCGCCGTCTGTTGGTATCGTGGGCGATTTCATGTTCCGGCCCAGCGCGTTGATGACGACGTCAAGCACGATCCCAAACAATTTTCGCTCGAGAAAATCAAAAAGCTGGTGGCGCAACGCAGCAGGCAATTTCCCAGGAATCGACTGATTGCCCATTTGGGTATCAACTGTGCCTTGCGGTATGGCTGTCCGAATGCACAAAATCTTTTTTTGAATCGTTGGGAGGCCCCGCTTGCGGTTTCCGCGGCCTGCAATGCCTCCTGTGTTGGCTGCATTTCCGAACAGCCACCGGATACGGTTCAATCTCCGCAGGAACGGTTGCGCTTTGTCCCAACGGTCGAGGAGATGGTGGAAATCGCCGTTCCGCATCTCGAGAATGCCCCGAAAGCGATCATCAGTTTTGGTCAAGGTTGTGAAGGCGAGCCACTGTTACAGGGCGCCTTGATCGCCGCCGCGATTAAAAAGATTCGTCGACAAACCAATCGCGGCACCATTCATCTCAACACCAACGGCAGTCTTCCCGAGGTTTTGTCCCGCCTCATCGATGCCGGCCTGGACAGCATTCGGGTTTCACTGAACAGCGCGCGCGAGAGAATTTATGGCAGCTATTATCAACCACGCCACTATTGCTTTGCCGATGTGGTGGAGAGTATCCGGCGTGCACAGCGACACGGCTTGTGGACTTCGATCAATTATCTTTGTTTTCCTGGCGTCACTGATGATGAAGAGGAATTCGTGGCGTTTTCGAAGTTGATCGAAACGACCAACCCCCGGATGATTCAGTGGCGCAATTTGAACATCGATCCGGACTGGTATGTGGACACGATCGGGTTGCCGGATGAGCGGCCTGCGACAAGAGTTTTGGGGATGCCGGTGCTGCTTCAAAAAGTTCGTGAACGATTTCCAAACGTGCGGTTCGGATATTTTAATCCGTCTGTAAGGTGACAGGAAGGCCATCCGGCCTGCAGAGCTGTTCTACAAATCGGGACTTGCAATCGCATTGTTTTTTCATTATCTTAAAGTACATGTTTTAACCGGCTGGATGGAATATGGAGGACGAGATACTTTTTGCTTTTTAAATTTCGTTAACGACTCCTCCCCCAAAGTTCTCCGATGAATACTACAAGAAGAACGGGGGCGTCCAGCCTTGGCTTTGAGTGTGAAATTTAAGTGCGGAGCCTTCCATGCGTCAATATGCCTTTCACTGGCTTGATGTTTTTACGGCCGAGCCTTTCGGTGGCAATCCGCTTGCGGTCTTTCCGGATGCCGAGGGCCTGTCTGATATGGAAATGCAGAACATTGCCCGCGAGTTGAATCTTTCTGAAACGACCTTCGTGCATGACAGCAAGCAACCACCAGCGCAATATCGTGTCCGAATTTTCACGCCCATCAATGAGTTGCCTTTGGCTGGACATCCAGTCGTGGGCACCCATTTTCTGTTGGCGCATCTCGGGCGTTACAAGCTGCAACCGCCGGTGACACGCGTCCATCAGGAACTTGGAGTTGGCGTTTTACCGGTCGATCTCATCTGTCCCCAAGGCCATGTTGAGCGAGTACGTATGACACAAGCGCCACCCAAATTCCTCGCCCGAGCCTCGGATCTTCGCGCATTGGCTTCGGCATTGGGACTGGCAACCAGTGATTTGCTGGGTGATCAGGCGTGGCCGCAAGTTGTTTCGACGGGTGTGCCGCAACTGATGGTGCCGGTGCGCGACCTGAACGTACTCGGGAAAATCGCGCCCAACCTTCCGGCGTTGCGAGCGCTTTGTGATCAATTGGACACGGAGATGGCTTATGTTTTTGCGCTGGACAGTTTTGACCAGGCGGCCCGTACCCACGGCAGATTTGTGAGCGGACACTATCATTTTGAAGATCCCGTGACCGGCAGCGCTTCGGGTGCGATGGGCGCTTATCTGGTCCACTATGGTTTGTTATCCGGCAACGGCAATGCACCCGTTGAATGGATTCATGAGCAGGGCCACTTTATGCAGCGTCCGGGCCGCGTCTACATCACCATTCATGGAAAGAAAGGCAACGTGCAAACTGTACAGGTCGCAGGCGATGCGGTGATCATGGGAAAAGGCGAAATTTTTTTGAAATAATCCAAACCGGATAAGCCTGCTCAGCCGCAGGCCAGGGCCGAAACCCCCACGGTAGCCTGCGGCCGCAGTCATCCTGAAAGACATCGCAGTGAAATTTTCACCATGAACGAATATAAAATAAAAAATAGTGTGCAGTCGGATTGAAAAAGCTTGATGCTTTGCAATGATGAGTGTGATCAGCAGTCGAGTGCATTCAGGTCAAATTGTCACGGGGTTCATCCTCCATTCGAGTATTTGAGATGAAACGAAAACTCGTGTTTCTGCGATTCCTCGGCATGCTCTGTCTCTTCACCTTGATAATAGCCCGGCCGGTCTGGGCAGAGAAAAAATGGTCCATCAAAAGTGTCGAGATTGCTGCGCGGATCGATTCTGCAGGCTACATGACGATCGAAGAGAAGCGCACGTATGAATTCTTCGGGAAATTCAGCTATGCTTATTACGATCTTTCGCTTGCCGGCCTGCTCGAGGTTGACCAAATTCAAGTGCTTGAAGACGGCATGCCGTATCAACTGGCCGAGGACAAATCGCCGGGCACTTTTTTCTTCACTCATGATGGCAAACAAATCTCAATTCGCTGGCAATTCCGTGAAAACGCTGGCCATGCCTCCGGCAATGGCCTCATTCGTGAATTTACTCTGCGCTTTCGCGTGCTCGGCGCAGTGAGAGTGCACCGCGACACTGCGGAATTGTATTACAAATTTGTCGGCACCGGTTGGGATCGTGCCAGTGAAAGAGTGCGTGTCCTTGTTCGGCTTCCCGGCGCCATCGGCAAAGATGAACTGCGAGTATGGGCGCACGGACCATTGCATGGTTACATTGAGCGCCAAGCCGATGGCACCGTTAACATGTCGATCGATCATCTCCCGGCCAGGCAGTTCCTTGAAGCGCGCTTGGTTTTTCCGGCACGATATCTCCCGGCGGCCATTACCGCTTTGCATGATGATCAGGAGGCCTTGCCGGCTATTTTGCAGCAGGAAGCGCAGTGGGCCGAAGCTGCCAATCTTGAGCGTGAGAAAAAGTCCGCCCATCAAAAGTGGCAGGCAGCTAATCGCGAGAAGTATTCGTCGTGGTTGTGGATCGGCATCGGCGCCGGGATTGTTTTCTTTTTTTACATGTATCAGCGTTACGGCCGCAGCTTTCAAAGCCGGCGCAAAGTGATTGATTCCACCTTACCCACCGATATGCCACCGGCAGTGGCAAACTATCTCTTGAACGCACATCAGTTGACCGGCGGCGCGCTCCTGGCCACACTCTTTGACCTGGCGGCGCGCGGATATTTACGACTGCAACAAGAGAAAACCGTTTTTCGCTGGCTCGGATTTTCGTCAACGAAGTGGGAAACGACGATATTCTTTGATGAAGACAAGTTGCGTTTTGCCCAGGCGGAGTTGCTGCCTTATGAGAGGCAGTTTCTGGAATTTCTGCACAATGATCTGGCGCAAAATCGTGCACAACTTGCCTTGTCGGAGATTAAGAAGCACGCCTCCCAATTCCGGCGCTTCTTTGGAAAGTGGAAAGAAGCCGTGGCGACACAGGCCGGCAAACCCAAACTGTATGAGACGGCCTCCATACGTGCAAGTCTCATCACATTCGGGATTTGGGTGATCTTGATCGTGGCCTATGCTTTCGGCATTCATGCCATGGGTGCAACGGCTGCTCCCTTTTTGATTATCTCGATTCTACTCGCTCCGTTTTCCTTTATGATTTTGCGCTATCATCCGGAGATGGCTAAAAAGCTCGACCGCTTGCAATCATTTCGTCGTTACCTCAAGCGCTTTCCCCAAAGGCATCAGCAGTATGGCGTGGATTGGCAGCAGTTCGACAAGCTGGTGATTTATGCGGCGGCGCTGGGGCTTTCGAGCTCTGAAACCAAACAGCTTGTTGATATGGCTGAGAGCGAGCAATACCATGTTATTTTTCCGTGGTTTATCTACAGCCATGGTGGCGCAACGCCTGATATTGGAGCCGCCATGGCCTCGATGGTTGAGGTCGTTGGCTCAACGCTGAGTTCCGCGAGTGGGGCAGGGGGAGGCGCCTCTTCGGGTGGTGGGGGTGGTGCCGGTGGTTCCGGTGGAGGCGCAGGTTGATGCTGAATTTTTGCAGAGAAATTTTGGATGAACTATTTGAGTGGCTGTGGGATGGCAAGACAAAATGAGACGAAAATTATTTCATCTGACCAATCTTTCCCTCCTTTTGGGCGGAGTGCTCGTTGCCTACGTTATCTATGCCAGTTCGCGCCATGCCATGAGCTGGACGAAGCTGGTGCTGTTTTGGGCCGGTGTCGGCGCGATGGCGCTGTTTTTCCTCTATCACATACTGGTTCGCCGGCCGGAAAGATGGCAGGGCCGGCCGATTCGCCACTATAGCTTGATTCATCGTGCTGTCTGTGCCATACTGTTGCTTGTCGGAATTTTTGCGGCCACCGGATTCAGTTACCATACTTGGCAGATCTGGCAATTGCCGGCTTTGTATTGGGAACCGATGGGCATTCATGAAATCTCGCGTCAGCGTTTTGAAATTCTCATGACGGTTGGCAATCAAAGGTATTATCGCTCGTTGCTCTTGCAAGAAGTCCAGCTCGTTCTGTTGAGCGATCCTGCGCCTCCCAACAAAGCGGTTCAGGTTACTTTGCAAATTGATTCGCTGCGCGTGTTGCCCCACACCAACCCCTTCCAGGCACCGAGTTTTGTTTTTGCCAATGCGCTTACCTGGCTTCCACTCGAGCGGCGTGAATTACGTTTGGTTTTTCGCACACGCAACGGCCTCGCTGTTTATCAATTGCAAGCACTGTATCGGGAACATGGCACCTCGGTAAGTGATACCGTGGCCTTTGCGAATTATTTACTTTTGGAAAATAATCAGGCGAGCTTTGTCGATTTTACCGAGCTGGCGACACGCGCGCGACAGCCGTCCCACACCAATCAAAGCATGTTCATCCACGCCGTTGCCAGAAGTCACCATCCCCTGGCGTTGGGCACGCTATTGGACATCTTGAAGGTGCGCGATGTGCGTATTCAAAACGTTGTGTGCGAAGCACTCGCGCTGCTTGGCGATTCCCGTGCCGTACCGGCGTTGATCGAATTGGTGCAAAACACCAACAACCCCCAAGCCTTGAACGCCCTCGGCGAACTGCGCAGTAAAGCTGCTGTCGATTTTTTGATTGAAACTTTGCAGGAGCATCGCGATGCGTTTCTGCGCGCCCAGGCCGCTGAGGCGCTCGGTCACATAGCTGTTCCGGCGCACGGTGAGTTCGAGCGCGCGATCCCGGTTCTGGTTTCCAAGCTCCGCTACGGTTCAGGTGAAGACGCCTTCGTGCAACGGGAAGCCATGCTGGCGCTGGCCAGAATTAGTGATACCCTGGCGATTCCCACCATCCTGGATTACGCCCGTCGCCATCATTCCGGACAGGCATTGCGTAATCTTCTTGACGTGACTTCCATATTGGGCGATAAATGGCTCTTGCCCCAGTGCGGAGCCTGGCTACAAGACTGGCGCGGATACAATCTCGACCTCGATGACGTGCAACTGTTGTTGAACTATCTGGTGGTTACTCGACATTACGATATGGTCCAGGTGTTGATCGATGCGCTTGACAACGAGATCAGCGCCGAGGCGCAAGCCAAAATGGTCCATGCCTTGTTTCAGTTGACCGGCAAAGATTTTGGAGAGCTGCAGCATCCCGTGCTCAATCTCGCCACAGAGAAAGCCAACCGCCGCATCCTCAACCGCTGGCAAAACTGGTGGCAGCGCGTGCAACAGGATTCCCTTTATCGGGAGCAAGTCAAACCGATCGGATGAACACCATGCTGAATGCCGGATTCTGGCTGCTCGATACTGATGACTCCATCACACAACATTGTCCAGGAGCAAGCCTTCAAGCCTCCAGAGTCCGGAGTCAGGTATTAACAGTCAAGTTATGAGCCACCCCATTCTTGAACATCTCCGCCACCATCTTCTCGTTGGTGATGGTGCCATGGGCACGATGATTTATGCGCAAGGCATTCCTTTGGCCCAGAGCTATGACGAGCTTAATCTCAGTCATCCGGCGATTATCCGCGACATCCATCGCGCTTACCTTGACGCCGGAGCACAAGCTTTGGAGACCAACAGTTTCACCGCCAATCGCCACAAACTGGCGCGTTTCGGATTGGAAAACCGTGTGGTTGAGATCAACCAAGCCGCAGTGCAATTGGCGCGTGAAGTTGCTGACGGCAATGCTTATGTCTTGGCTTCAGTTGGTCCGGTGCGCGATCGCGATAGCGAAGAGATGGAGCTGCAAAACATGCGTGAGATTTTCGTGGAGCAGATCGCCGCGCTTGCTGCCGCCGGCCCTGATGCGATCATCCTCGAAACCTTTGCTTACGTGTATGAACTCGAGCTCGCGGTTTTGGAAGCGCAGCGACTGACCGGCTTGCCGATCATTGCGCAGGTCGTTGCCGACGAAGACGGTTACACCCGCGACGGACAACACCTCACCACTGCCTTTCGCCGCCTGCGCGAGCTTGGCGCAGACGTGGTTGGGATCAATTGTGCCAAAGGTCCCACCGGCATTTTACATGCACTGCGGGAAATTCCTCTGGATGATGGCATTTTGCTTTCCGCCTTTCCGAATGCCGGCCTGCCGGCGTTTGTCGATGGCCGTTACATTTATCTTTCCACGCCGGAATATTTTGCCGAAGGTGCGCGCCGACTTCGCGAACAAGGTGTGCGTCTCATTGGCGGCTGTTGCGGAACAACGCCCGAGCACATCCGCGCCATTGTCGAGGCCTTGCGTGGGCTCGAGCCGGTGCGTGAGAAAAAAGTCATCGTACACGTTGAGTCGCCACGGCCGCCGTCTCCGGTGATCACCGAACCCGATTTTTTGAAAAATGTCAGGAAGCGGCCGACCATCATTGTGGAACTCGATCCGCCGCGTGATCTTGATTATGAGAGTATTCTGCACGGTGCGGCTGAGCTGAAACGCGCCGGCATCGAGGCAATAACGATGGCAGATAGCTCTCTGGGCATGACGCGCATGAGCAACATGGCGCTCGGCTATCTGGTGAAACAAAAAGTAGGCTTGCCGGTGATTATTCATCTCTCCTGTCGCGATCGTAATCTGATCGGTATGCAAGCCGAATTGATGGGTCTTTATGTTCTCGGCATGGATACGGTGCTGGCGCTTACCGGCGATCCGGCCAAATTCGGCGATCAGCCGAGCGCCACCTCGGTGTACGATCTCAACTCATTCAACCTGATCACCATGATCAAGCGCATGAATCAGGGCACGGCGTTTTCTGGACGCATCATGAAGCAAGCGACTCGTTTCACCGTCGGAGTGGCGTTCAATCCCAATGTCGGTCGTATTGAAACTCAGGTGAACCGCTTGCGTAAGAAAGTTCAGCTCGGTGCGGATTTTGTCATGACGCAACCGATTTTCGACTGGCGCAAAGCCCGAGAGATTTATGAGGCCACACGCGAGTTCGACCTGCCGATTTTTATTGGCATCATGCCGTTGGTCAGCGGTCGCAACGCCGACTTTCTGCACAACGAAGTCCCGGGCATCGAGATTCCCCTGAAAGTGCGCCAACGCATGTACCGCTTCGAAGGAGAGCGGGCGCGCCGCGAAGGCGTGACCATCGCTGCCGAAATTTTGGAGAGCGTGCTGGATTATTTCAATGGCATCTATTTGATCACGCCCTTCGTGCGTTACGAGATGTGTGTGGAATTGGTGGAAATTTGTCGGAGATTGAGCTTGCGACCGGTACCGAGACGGGGGAGAGAAGTGAGGGTGGCTAATTCTTAAAATCACCCAAGAGGTAACAGTTCAGTACCCCCAATTACGGGGTCATTCAGCAGGCTACGCCCGCAGGGAATCTTTTTACGCATTAAGTACGATTTCAATTTTAGAATCTTACCCAGTACGAAAAAAGATTCCCTGGCCTGCGGCTGGGCAGGCTTCCAGAATGACATTTCAAAAGGGGTGGTGAACTGTTACCCCAATAGAATGATTGTGCCACAAATTTTTTGCCTGATTTGAGCCAGTTACGGAGAAATTATGCCAGCCAATAAAATGTTTCGCCATTTCGCGCTGACCATTTTTGCTTTGATCGGCGTTGTGCTTGGCGTCTATTTGATGCCGCAGATCAACCCATTCTTTGCCAGCCGACCTGAGGTAACCCGCAGCCAGGCGCGGGCCATCGTTGACGAATGCCTCGAGCGGCAGAACTTCGATGTCAGTGACTTTTATTGCGACGCTATCTACATCTATGATCATTCCGGCTTGGATTATTTAATGGGTGCCTTTGGTGTCAAGCCGATTATTGAGCTTGGGCGCGAAGATCGGCTGCCGCTGTCTTACTGGCAGTTCGATTTCTATCGCAATGTGCCGAAAGATCAGCAGCAAGAGCTTTATCGCGTGCTCGTCTCGCCCTCCGGCAAGCTGGTTGGCTTCATGCATGTTTTACCGGATTCTGCCGCCCGGGATACCCTCAGTGCCGAGGCCGCATTGCAACTGGCTCAACACACTTTGCAAAATTGGCCGGATATTCAATTCGCTGATTTCAAATTGGAACAATCTACCAGCACTAAAAAATTAAAACGTACCGATCACCGCCTGGTGTTCGTCCGCCAACATGCCTCTCTCGGCGAGGGCGCAGAAGTGGTTGGAGTTCAAGTTGCCGGCACGGAGCTGGCGGGCGTCATTCACAACTTTCGTGATCCGCAAAATTTTGTCACGGCCTCCGGCGTCGTCGGCGCTACCAGCCTGCTGATCAACACGATTTCCGTGGCCGTGTTCATCGTCCTGCTCTTTGCCTCGTTGATCGCGTTCCTGCGCAAATACCATGAAGGTGAGATCGGTGTGAGAATTGGCGTCTGGCTCGCCGGCATCGTTTTTTTCATGCTGACGCTTTTTGTTTTTAATATCTGGGAGCGAATGGGCTATGCCACCGGCTTTGGCGCGATCAGTCAATTATACACCAAGCTCATTGTGATCGCCGTACAAATTATCCTCGTTTATAATTTTACGGCCGCCATGGTGCTCAGCACCTGGACGGTTGGCGAACAATTTGCGCGTGCGGACCGGCCGCGCTTGCTCTCCGGCGTGGACAGCGTTTTCAATCGCCGCTGGCTCACCAAAAACATTGGCCGTGAGCTGCCGGTGGGATTCGCCTTTGGCCTGATCATTTTCGGCGCGGTTCAGCTTTTGATTTATGCCATGATTCACTATTGGGGCGCCCTGCCGCGGCTGAGCTATAGTAGTGGCGGCCCCTTTGATAGCTATCTTCCGCTGTTCACTATTTTCGTCACGATGGTGATAACCGCTCTCTTTGATGAGATCGTCTTTCGTTTGTTTCTCATTACTTCGCTGCGTCGCTTGCTCAAATCACCGGCGCTTGCGATCATTCTCGCCGGCATGCTCTACGGACTTTATTTGATCTTCTTTGGCAACCACTACGGTTTTCGGCCTGTACCGTTCGCCTTGATCCCCTCCATCGCGCTCGGCTTGATCCAGGGCTTTATCTTCTGGCGTTATGGCTTGCTGGCCTCGATGACTTCGGGAGCGGTCTTTGCCGCGCTGAACGTCATTGGACCGCTGCTTGGCAGTCCCTCACCATTCTTTCTTGGCAACGGCATTGCCGGCCTCCTGCTGCTGTTTGGCGCGCTTATTGTCGGATTGATCGGCGCTTGGCGTGGCGAGGAGTTTGAATATAAGCCGGAAGATGAGCCCGCCCATATTCGCCGCATCAAAGAGCGCGTGCGTCTGCAGAAGGAATTGGAGATTGCCCGGCGCGTGCAGCTCGGCCTGTTGCCCAAAACCCAGCCGAAGATCGCCGGATTTGACATTGCCGGCGCCTGTTTGCCCGCGCTCGAAGTGGGCGGCGATTATTTTGATTTCGTCGATCTTGGTAACGACAAGCTCGGCATTGCGGTCGGCGATGTTTCCGGCAAAGGCGTGCCCGCGGCCATCTACATGACGCTGACGAAAGGCATTTTGCAATCGCACGCCGAAGAAAATCTTTCGCCCAAACTGGTGTTGAGCAAGGTCAACCACTTGATGTATCGGACCATCGAACGGGGCTGGTTCGTGAGCATGTTCTATGCCGTGCTCGACAGCCATCGCCGGCTGATGCGCTTTGCACGCGCCGGTCACAACCCCGCGATTGTGTTCAGCAGCGGCGAAAGCGAAGCGCGGCTGTTACAACCCGCCGGCATTGGTTTGGGTTTGGAAGTCGGAGATATTTTTACGAAAACGCTGGTGGAAGGCGAACTGCAATTTTCGCCGGGAGATACGCTGGTTTTCTATACCGATGGCTTCACCGAGGCCATGAACAGCGATCTGGAAGAGTTCGGCGACAAGCGGTTTCTCGATTTGCTGCATCGTTACAATGATGGCTCAGCGGAGCAATTGGTGCAGCGTGCTTTTGCGGAGGTTCAGGAATTTGCCGGCGATCATCCGCAGCATGATGACATGACGATCGTGGTGTTGAAGGCACAGTGAATCATGCCCAAGGATTAAAAATGCGCCCATTTCAAATCATTGTATTTTTCACTAGCATTATTTCATTCCGAGTCTCGTATTCTCAAACCGCAGCGCTCAAATTCGAACATCTCTCCCTGGAGCAGGGATTGTCGCAAATTGCCGTTTATTCCATCATTCAGGATCACAAAGGCTTCATGTGGTTCGGAACACGGGATGGTCTCAATAAATACGACGGATACAATTTCACGGTTTACAAAAATATTCCATTCGATTCGACCTCCCTCTCGGATAACTGGGTCAGGGCACTGCATGTAGACAAGTCCGGCGCGTTGTGGGTTGGGACCAGCAACGGCTTGAACAAATTCGATCCCAAAACCGAGCGATTTACCCATTACAAACATGATCCCAACAATCCCCACAGCCTGAGCGACAATCGTGTTTTGTCGATTCTGGAAGATCGCATGGGAACGCTATGGATCGGAACCGATAACGGTGGATTGAACAAATTTGATCGCAAGATGGAACGCTTTGTCCATTACCGGCATGATCTCGGCAATGCCAACAGCCTGAGCAACGATCAGGTTCGAGTCATTTATGAAGATCGCGCCGGAGAGCTTTGGGTCGGAACGGTTACGGGTTTGAATAAGTTCAATTCCGCGACCGGGACTTTCACGCGCTACCAGCATGAGGATGCCGATCCTTATCTCCTGAGCCAAAATGAGATTCTCACGATTCATGAAGATCGCTCAGGAACCCTGTGGTTTGGAACACGCGGTGGCGGCTTGAATCGCTTCGATCGCCGAACCGAAAAAATTACTCGTTACCAACATGATCCTCGCAATCTCAATAGTCTGAGTGATGATCGCGTGAGCGCGATTTGGGAAGATCAATCCGGAATGCTCTGGGTTGGGACCCTGGGCGGTGGGTTGAATAAATTTGAGCCGAAAACGGAACGATTTTTCCGCTACCAAAATGATCCTCGTGATCCGAGCAGTCTCAATCACAACGCGATTTGGTCGGTTTACGAAGATCGCTCCGGTTGCCTTTGGATCGGAACGGTCGGAGGCGGGCTTAATAAACTTGCACCAACCAGGAAAAAGTTCAATCATTACGCTTCCCTGCCCCATGATGCCAACAGCTTGAATAACAATTTTGTTCTTTCCCTCTGCGAAGACCATCTTGGCATCCTGTGGATTGGAACCTACGGAGGGGGCTTGAACAAATACGACCGCCGACTCGGGAAATTTACAATCTATCAAAATGATCCGAACAAGCCCGGCAGCCTCAGCCACAATGTTGTCCGGTGTATTTATGAAGATCACGAGGGTCGGCTGTGGATCGGTACAAGAAAAGGACTCAATTTGTTTGACCGGCGGACCGAGACGTTCACGCATTTCAAAAAAGATCCAAACAATCCCGATGGCCTCCTGGATGACGACATCAAAGCCATCTATGAAGACAAAGCAGGTACGCTTTGGATTGGAACCATCAGCAGGGGATTGAGCCAACTGATGGCCTCCGGAAGTACCAAACCCTCACCCAAACCGTTGCGCCGCACGAATTCGTTGCGGGCTTATTCTAACCGCGAGGTTGATCCTCGCACCGTTCGGTTCAAAACTTATCAATACCTCCCCGGCGATCCGCACAGTCTCAGTTCTAATTATGTTTCGGTAATTTTTGAAGATCGGTCCGGCACACTTTGGATCGGCACCAATGAAGGCTTGAATAAATTTGATCAGCAAACCGGCATCTTCAAGCGCTTTACGCACGATCCCCAAAATCCGAATACCCTGAGCCATAACATGATTCGGTCAATTTATGAAGACCAGTCTGGAATGCTCTGGATCGGTACCAGCCAGGGTCTGAATAAGTTCGATCGGCAAACCGAGACGTTTGCGTCCTACTTCGAAAAGGATGGCCTGCCGAACGAGGTCATTTACGGCATTCTCGGTGACGACCATGGCAACCTTTGGCTGAGTACCAACAAGGGCCTGTGCAAATTCAACGATCGTCTTCCAACGGGAAAAAAAGCTCAAAATTTTGACCTCACCGATGGTCTGCAAAGCAACGAATTCAGCAGCGGCGCCTATCACCGCAGCCAAAGTGGCGAAATGTTTTTTGGCGGGATCAATGGCTTCAACAGCTTCTATCCGGATGAAATTGGAAACAATCCTTTTCCTCCGCCGGTGGTTTTAACGGCATTCAGAAAGTTCGATAAAGTGGTAAAACTGGATACTGCCATTGCTGAAATCCAACAACTCAAACTGACCCATAAAGATGATTTTTTTGCCTTTGAGTTTGCCGCACTGGATTATACGGTTCCGGAGAAAAATCGTTATGATTATAAGTTGGAAGGATTTGACAAAGATTGGATTGAGGCCGGCACTCGGCGTTATGCCAGCTATACCCATCTCAATGGCGGTGAATATGTCTTCAGAATCAAAGCCGCCAACAATGACGGGGTCTGGAACGAGCAGGGCACTGCGGTCAAAATTTTCATTACGCCACCCTATTGGCAAACGACCTGGTTCCGGATTTTAGCCCCGGCGCTAATCGGCGCGCTTCTTCTGCTGGTCTATCATAACCGGATTGCCCGGTTGAAAAAAGAAAAAATGGCACAAGAGGCATTCTCCAAGAAGCTCATCGAATTTCAAGAAAACGAGCGCAAACGGATTGCCGGAGAGTTGCATGACAGCCTGGGGCAAGATTTGTTGATTATCAATAATGGCATCCGGCAGTGCCTCAACTTGGTCCCAGACCAAAGTGAAATCGCCGGTGAATTGCGGCAATTATCTGAAATTGCCCTGCAATCTGTCAACGAAGTGCGGGAAATATCTTATGACCTTCATCCCCACCAACTCGATCGGCTGGGATTAAAAATGGCCATCGAGTCGATCATTCATAAATTTTCACAATCCTTCTCCACGAAATTTTTTCCCGAAATCGATAAGATCGACGGCCTTTTCTCCAAAGACATGGAAATCCATGTTTATCGCATCGTTCAGGAGGGCATGCGCAACATTGTGCAACATGCCGGTGCCAGTGAAAGCCACATCTGGGTCAGCAGGATGAATGAGTATGTGAAAATTTTGATAACGGACAACGGCAAGGGGTTCGCGGCCGAACTCCAAGCGCCGGCAGCTTCGGGCCGGCCAGGATTGGGGCTTACCAGCATTGCGGAAAGAGTAAAAATAATGAAGGGGAAATTTTCCATTCATTCGACACCGGGGCAGGGAACAACGCTTGACATCCAAATACCGCTTCCGCAGAGATCGTGAGAATCGAATATGAGAATTCTGATCGCCGATGATCATCCGGTCTTTCGTAAAGGATTAGCGAAAGTTCTCGAGGGCGAGGTTGCCACTGAGCTTGTCGCTGAAACCGGCGACGGCGCCGAGGCGCTTCGACTAATCGAAAAACACCGACCCGATATCGCCGTTGTCGATATTTCCATGCCCAACATGAGCGGCCTGGAAATTGTCAAGGCGGCCAGGGAGAAAAATTTGCCGGTCAAATTCATTATCCTGACCATGTACAAAGAAGAAGAATATTTCAACCAGGCGATGGATTTGGGAGTGAAGGGTTATATTTTGAAGGAAAGCGCCGTCACGGATTTATTGGATTGCCTGAAGCTGGTTGCGCAAGGCAAATATTATGTCAGCCCGATTATTTCCGAATATCTCATCAATCGCACCGCGCGGCAGGACGCCATCTTGCACGACAAACCTTCCCTGCGTGACCTGACTCCCATGGAGCGGCGAATTTTGAAACTCATCGCCGAGAACAAGACCAGCAGGGAAATCGCCGCGCAATTATTCATTAGCTACAGGACTGTCCAAAATCACCGTACCAACATCTGCGCCAAGCTCGGCTTAAAAGGCTACAATAAACTGCTGCAATTTGCTCTCGAGCATAAATCTTACCTATAAGGCGTAAAACGTAAGAAGTAAAACGTAAGATCAATACGTTCTTACGCCTTACGTTTTACGTATCACGCTCTCCCCATAAGCACAAGTACTCACCTCAAAATGAACACTTCTCTCCATTGTTTTTCCTCCGGCAAAATGTTTCATTATAGCTGGAAAATATGAAAAGTCATAAATGAAAATCTTGCTGGTCGAAGATAATGCGAAAATGCGTGCATTGCTCCGAAAGACGATTACCCGCTACATTGCAGAGGTGGAAAAGATATACGAATGTGATGATGGCAATGAGGCGGTGGCGTTGTATTCCAGGGTCCAGCCGTATTGGGTGATTATGGACATCGAGTTGAAAACAATGGATGGACTGACGGCGACTGCCCTGATCATGAAGGCACATCCGGCTGCAAAGATCATCATTCTCACCCAGTATAATGATCCTTTGTATCGGGAAGCGGCCCAAAGGGCCGGCGCGTTCGATTACGTGTTGAAGGAAAACATTTTCGAGCTTGCCAAAATCATTCACCCTGACTCCAAGGATTGAAAACACAAAATTTTGCATTTACGAAAACGGTGCAAGGCAATATCACGACGCTCAGTTACCCAAGGTAGAAATCCAAAAAACCAAAAAAACATTTAACGCAAGGAGGCAATCGCCATGAAACATTTTTTCCTCATTCTTGTTCTGGGATTTTTCGTGCTGCCTTACGCCGCTCTGGCTACCGGTATCAAAGAAGTGCGGTGGGATGGAGAGCGGTGTAACAACGAGCGTGTCATCCATGCGGGAACAAACGCCGAAGCAGAAATTCTGGGTGACTGGTTCGAGAACACCACGAGTGTGAGTGTCAGCGGCTCGAATGTGAGTGCCACCATTTTGGAGAAATTCAATGGGGTGCAAAATCAAGTTCGGCTCGGACAGTTTACCGGCAGCGTAAAGGTCAGGTTCACGGCCACTGCCAGTGCTGCTGGTGGCGATCGTACGGTGACCTTGCGTCACGGACATACGTTCGGACCAAGCGACACTCCCCACAACGTGACCTTTACTTTTCGACTCATCGCACGCGCCCAGATCACGAGCCATAATATTCCCACGTTGACGGGACCTTTCCAAACCGTGGATGTGACGTTGAACGGTTCCGGCTTGAGCAACGTCGAACAGGTCCTGGCAGCGGTAAATCGCAATCGGCCGCTGCGTGATGCTGCTGGTCAGGATATCCCTGGTTCACAAACGGTTGAAGTGACTGCAAGCTTCAATCAACAGACCAACACCAATACCCGGGTCGTGGTCACGTTGACATTTAGGGGGGCAACGACCTATACCCAGGGAAGTCCCCCGGGCACTCTGATCCCGGTTTCCGGGACCCCGATAGATTTGACCCAAGCTACGGCTGAAATCACCCTCAAGAGTCGCAAAGATTGCAGTGGGCTGAATGGCTTCGGCAACAGTGGTCTCAAACACTCGGTTGAGATTTCCGCGCCACTGGGAATCAACTATGTTCAGGATGTCATCTTCGACCGCAACAGCCGAACCTACAATATCGGTGATGTGGTTAGTGTCACGATTCGGCTGAACCGACCGGCCGTTGGTTTGCCGATAATGGCTCCTCCCAATATTCCAGGTGGAGGTGGTGTGCAAATGCAAGGCGAGAACGTTTTTTGGACATTGCTTCCAAGTAACGCTTTCGAGCAAGCCGGCCCCACAGGGACGCCGTATGACGCCAATATCCATCATAACACGATCACCATCCCGTCAGGAAGCCAAACGCGCACCATCACTTTCAAAGTCAAATCCTGTCCCGGCGGTGGGCAGATCAATACCGTAAAGCTGGTAACCTGGAAGCCGGATGCGTTCATCGACACCTCCCCCAATCGAAAAGAATTTCCGTTCACCGTCAGTTGTCAACAGTGACGAAGAGAGCGGCATAACCGCCCGCAGGTTCTTCACCTGCGGGCGGGTGGCAAGTTAAAATGGATGAGCCAGTGGATAAACGGATGTCTGCCTCGGGTAGTACAAGGGAGGTCATTTCAAAACGTGACTTCCCGAAAAATCATGAGAACGTTTGAGGAGAGGTGTGAATGATGAAGTATCAATCGCATGTGGTGTTGCTGATTGGATTGTCATTTTTGCCGTTACGAACCAGTGCCCAAGAAATCACATTGGCGCAAACCAATCCTCCGGAACTGACGGTTGAAGCGAATTTTGCCAATTCCTGGATCAACCGGCGCGATTTGATCGAGCTGCGCTTGAGTCGGGCTTTGCAGCCGGAGGAGGGAACATTGGCGGTGTTCATCGGCCGGACCGATATGACCGGATTGTTCACAGTAACAAAGGAAAAACTGAGCTACCGCCCAGACGTTTTGCCCCTGCCCACCGGTGAAACGGAACTGATTGTCAACTTGGTTTCACCCACTCATGGCTGGCGGGAAATCGCACGGTTTACTCTGCGGGTATTGACGGCAGGAGGCTTTGAAAAGGCCAACTTCATTCCGAGTCTGAATTTGAATAACAAAGGTCAGATTGCCGAGGGACATCACCCGGCAACGATTGCCCTGCCGCGCGAGACTTACCAGGATTTCACCGGGCAGCTCAATCTACAAACTGAACACGTCAGCGGTGGTGCCACTCTGCGCAGCCAGATCAATATCATTGGCGTCAGCTATCGCAACGAAGCGCTGCGCTATGGCGAGAAGGGTGAAAGAGCACCCAAAGTCGATCTCTCCAGTTATCAATTGCAAATCCAACAAAGCATCGTGCAGTTCTCTTTGGGGCATATTTACCACGGCCGGCAAAGGCATTTGATCAACTCTTACGGCAGTCGAGGGACGATGTTCTCTGCAACTTTCGGTTCACGTGCCGATCTTTCCTTCGCAGCGATGAATGGCACCAGCATTGTCGGATGGGAAAACTTTCTCGGTCTGCGTGAGAAAGATCATCGTATTCTCAGTGGTACTTTGGGACTGGAGTTTTTTGTTCGTCGTCCGGGGGCCTTGCGGGTTGAAACCTCTTATGTGGACGGCTCCTTGTTGCCTCGTAATCCTTATAATCAGGGTACCATCAATGACGCAGAGAAAAGCCGGGGCTTGGGATTTCGTCTCGTGGCCAGCGATGCTTCGCAGCGCCTCCGGCTGGAAAGCGGATTCGCCCGCAGCCGATTTCGCAATCCGACGGATCCTTTTCTTTCCCAAGGACAGGATTTGGTGCCGGTGCGTGAAAATACCAAACAAGCCCGTTATTGGGATGTGGCGGTGGGGATTTTACGGAACCTGTCGCTGCGACAAAATCTGCAGGCCAATCTCACAGTGAATTACCGCCACGAGCGAGTCGATCCGTTATATCGGAGCGTGGCTGCATACGCGCGGCCGGACTTTTTGGAAAATGTTTTTGACGTGCAGGGCAATGTCGGTGTGGTTACAACCCAATTTTCCCACAGCCGCTCCGAAGACAATCTCGACAATATTCCCTCGGTACTGAAAACCAAAACGCGACGCAATGCCGTGAATGTTGGCATGCCTCTGGCATTATTATTTGGCAGCCCGGCTCGTCCTTTGTCATGGTTTCCGATGTTGACTTATGGTTATGATCGCACGCACCAATTTGGCGCTGCATTGCCGGTGAATGCGGGTTTTGCCGAAAGTCACGTGCCGGATCAAATGAATAACATGCACTCCACCGGTCTGGACTGGATGGGGAATCGTTGGCGCTTCGGCTATCGGCTCGGCTATGCGTTACAGGATAATCGTCAGGTGGGCAGAGAAAAGGCAGATTTCGTCAACCGCACGAACACTTTCTCGCTCGGGTTGACGCCATTGAGTATGCTCAATTTGAATTTTGATGTCGCCTTCGATGGCGCGCAAAGCAAGGAAATCGACCGAATAGACCGCACGCGGCGCTATGGTTTGAACATGACTTTGCAGACCACCAAAAATTCCGCACTGAACGCCTATCTCTCCACTACCAAGGCCCGGGACGATGATAAAACCAGCGAGCGTGAGAATTCGATCATCAATGTCGATTGGTCGCTGCGCTTCGGATTTGGACATGGAGAAACAAAGCTCGTACAAGGACAACTTTTTGTGCGGTATGGCTGGCAGGAGGCCGTCTATAATGACAATCTCTTTGGCTTCGACAGCCAAAGCAAAAACTGGTCGATCAATACCGGTGTCAACTTGAGTCTGTTTTAAATTGTTTCGGAAGCAGGTTGCAGCGTTGAATTTTAATTGATTTTCATTCATGATCATCGGCGTTCCAATTCTTTATTTTTGATCGAGGCAATTCATGAAAAAGAAACGATTGATTGGGATGGCATTTTTTTTCGTTTTGGTGAACAGTGGCATGGCCCAAATCAAGGTAAATCCCACCGGTGTCAATGTCAACAGCAGTGGGCCAACCGTTGTCTTTCTCACTTACGGCGGGCTGGGGAACTATCGACCAGCCGAAGCATTCTGGTGCGGAGAGTTGATCAATGCCGCGCCCGATGTTGGCAACAAATGTGATCCCAACACCATTTTCGGCCGGCTTCCGATTCGCTATGATTTGTCGAGTTCAAAAGGTACGGCGTTTACCGACATCATGTCGATTCCGCCGTCCGTTGCCCGGCGGGCGTATCAAGCGGCGCAATCCGGTGCGAATTCCGCCTTCTTTTACGTCAGACGATTTGTCAGTAGCAACGCGCGTGAGCCGGATCAATATGTCGCCGTTACCTGCCGTTTGGCGGGTGGTGGAGCACGTGTTCCTTTTGCATTGCTCGACGTGAAACTTGCTTTTGAAACGGATGCCCCGGTCCTCCCTATGAAAAGCGGCGAGACCCCACCATCGCTTTATGCCGAAATTGTTTACAATGGGAGCGGGCAATTGAAGGGTCGCTGGGAAATCGTGTTACCGGGCGACGAGCCGCCGGCCGTGCGTGATCTGCTCACTGAAGCCACGCTGCCGATTGAAGAGCGCGGACTGCAACGCCGGTATACCGAACTGCAACGGTTCAGTGTGTTTCTACCACCGGCAGGAAAATTCACTCTACCCGGTCCGGAAATCTCACGGCTGCCCAATACCGTCGAAGGACTTTACATGATTTTGCTCCGTATCGAAGCCTCGGATGATAAAGAGGGTGATTCCAATCTCGCTGCGGCTGGTGCCGGCACGGGTGTGGTCTATTCCGGTGCGGTAGCCGGTTTTCCGATTCCACCTTTGCGCTATTTTGTAGGCAGTGCCGGAAGCAAACCCTTGCAAGCCATTATTGGCAAGCTGAATCTGATGCTCCCAGAAGAAGGCGCACACCTTGTTCCTGATAAACCAATCGATTTCAGTTGGCTGCAGATTCGCGAAGCCGCCATTTATCGTGTCGAAATCGAAGATTCCATCGGAAATCTGATTTTATCCGCACTGCTGCAGTCCGGCGTTGGCGCTTATCGCGCGCCGGCATGGCTGAAAGATAGTGTGCCGGATGGAAAATTGCGCTGGCGGGTGATTGCCATTGATATTACCGGAGATGAGCTGGTTAAAAGTGACTGGCGAACGTTGCACATTGTCCACGAAGGCGGTAATCCGGAGTGACGGAATGCGAATGTCAAAAATCTTGGTACTCATCACTGGGCTTTTGACTCGGTCAGGGTGATTGGTTGTGGCCGCGACGAGTTTTAACGAAGTTGGCAAAATGGCGGGGAGAATGAGTGTGAAGAGCGTGAAGCAGCAAATTCCGCTTTTGCCGTTTCTGCTTGGCGGTGAAAAGGCCCTGAGTTATAAGCAAAAACTAAGCTGTAACTTTTTGTGTGCCCTCAACAAGACAACTCATGTTTACCGCCTACGGTGCTATCAAGATCGATTGACCCTGTTCGTCGACAGTGACGATGATCTGTTGGTGATAAAGATATTTTCCGGGTGTGGGATGAGGTAATTTTTCGCCATTTTCACCATGAATCTCAAAAGCCTTGAAGGGACGAGCCTTGGCGATTTTGCGAATTTCGTCAACTTTCATAAGAGCGTTCCTCTTATTTTGACTAAATGAAACTAACACATTTTCGGCAAAAAAACTAGCCTAGTAGATTGATTCCGAATTAACGTTGCAACAAAAAGTGTCATTGCGAGTGGTACATGCCCCGAGGGTCATTCTCTCGGGCAGAACAGCTTGTGGTCATTGCGAGTGGCACATGGGCCATGTACCACTCGCAATGACGAGACGTTGCAACAATATTTAAGAATCGCTCTACTAGAAAGTGACGAAGTAGAAGGCCAAACCTTCATCGCCATGGCTTGGAGGTATTTCAGACTCCAACTTTTTGCTTCGCATACCACAAACCAATCAGCGTCTTGGCATCTTCGAACAAGCCTTGCTCGAGCATTGCATACACCTGGGCCACGGGCAATTCCATCACCCGGATGTCTTCATGCTCGGTGGCCACACCTCCGCCCCGGTTTTCTCTATCGGTAACTTCGGCATAATAAATGTGAATTCGCTCCGAAGTGCCTCCTGGCGAGGGATAGATGCGCGCCAGCAGCTCAAGGTTTTCCACTTTGTATCCGGCTTCTTCCATCACCTCGCGGCGAACCACCTCTTCCGGCATTTCTCCCGGCTCTATCACACCCGCGACCAACTCATAAATCCAGCCATTTTGATTTTGCAGCGCGCGATAGACCGGATAGCGAAATTGCTCGATCAAAATTAGTGTTTGGTTCCTGGGGTTGAAGAGAACCACGGCGACGGCATCGCCACGATCCAGGCACAGGCGACGCACTTTTTCCGACATCTGGCCGTTAAATTTCTCGAACCTCAGTTTTCCAACCACGATTTTGAAGAAGTCATCGTAAACCACCTGCTCATCATTTAATTCAACTTTCATGGGAGGACCTCGTGTTGTTCAGGTTTGTATCGAGGTGATGGGCAACACGCACAGCACTCGTTTCCTTGGGTTTTGCTTTTGGCAGCGTTGGTTCCTCCAAAAATGCGGTATACATCGACATTTGGAAAAATAAATGGTATAACCCCAAACCGAAGCTCATCCAGAGAAAATTCGAAGGGAGTTCTTTGGCTTGATGAATGGTGTCTGCCTCGCGAAGCAATTTGATATTGACCAAAATGATGCTGGAAAGAGTAATGGCGGCGGCGCTGAGAATACCGATAAGCAGCGCCGAAAAGTAGAACACAGTCATCTTTCTTTCCGCAGGTGGAATGGTTTTGATGTTCCATCTGAAAGCTTTTCTGGCCAGTTGCGGGAAGAATTCACAGTTTTTCGTAAAAACCGATTTGATATGATTCATAGCGCGCGCGCTTTCACACCAAGCCTGTCGCAACCGCACCACTTGCATAAAATAAACCCAGCCGACGGCATTAAAAAGCAGATTCAATGCTATTAAAATTTCGTAACGGTAAGGAAACGTGATGCCACCTTCTGCACTCACCATCACGCCGGAGCCAGCCAGAACCACACCGGCGGAAAGCAAAAAATAATTGACCATCGTGTGGCGGTCGTTCATCGCCTGTGATGCGGTTTCTTTGACATAATCAAATTCTTCTATCAATATTTCAGAAAGCCTGAGCTTGCCGGCTTTGGTCCTCTGTTTTATGAGCTGGAGTTCTGGAACGCGTGGCATGCGAGGTGTTTCACGATTGCTGCGCTGAACGATAATAATAAAAATTGTAACGACTAAAATGTAAATCGTTACATAATCCAAATGAATATCGGTCTTCCACTTATCAATGATTGCGAATGCACCGGAAAGAATAATGAAAAGCGGCAACCGAAAGCGTCGCCATAATTTTTTGATGAATTCCATTCCCACACCTCTTGCAGTTATATCCTGTTTGATTTTGCGGTGCAGTGACACAACCTATTTGGACATCGTGCCGCCAATACCGACGTATACCTTCCCATCCTTCATCACAAAACTCACCCTTTCCATCACCGCAATATCTTGCAACGGGTCGCCGGGAACCGCGATGATGTCGGCAAGTTTCCCAGCTTCGACGCTGCCAATATTGGCCTCTTGATCGAGCAAGTCGGCGGCAACGATGGTGGCCGCTTTGATGGCTTGCATCGGTGTCATGCCCGCATTGACCATCAGTCGCAGTTCACCGGCTTGATTGACGGTCCACGGAAAACCGCCGGCATCGGTGCCCATGGCGATTTTCATTCCGGCTTTGGCGCCTTTGCCGACTGCGGTGCGAAGCATCGGCACCATTTTTTGCCAAATATCATTTCCGGCGACGGCACGGCCAGGAGCAACATATTCTGTGACCAACATGGTCGGGCACCAGAAAACACCTTGCCGTACCGCTTGTGCGATTAACGCATCGTCAAAGCCATCGCCGTGCTCGATAGTATCGCAGCCGTAATCGAGCGCCATCTTGATGCCGTTGCGTCCAATCGCGTGCGCGGCGACTTTTTTGCCAAGGCGATGGGTTTCATCCACGATGGCTTTGAGCTCGTCCGGAGTCCAATTCGATTGGCTGGAGAGGCCGCCGTCCTTGTCGATATAGTAGCGGCGATCACAATAAATTTTTATCCAATCGGCACCGTTGGCAATTTGCTCTCTTACGGCTTTGCGGCATTCCTCCGGACCATCGACGATTTGCACGCCCTTGGGGAGATGCAACTCCCACGAATAACCGGTCGGGCCATACGCACCGGTTGGCGCCATTGCCCGCGTCGAAACCCACAAGCGCGGGCCCGGGATGATGCCGTTGTTGATGGCCTTCTTCACGTCAACATCCGCATACATGGCGCCTTCGGTTTCCACATCGCGCATGGCGGTGATGCCATTCATCAATGCATTGCGCACGGCAGCCACGGCGCGAATGGTGCGGTACGGGATCGACTCTTTGTAAATTTGCTCGTCATATTCCGCTTGTGTCACATCGCCTTGCAGGAGAATATGCGTGTGAGCATCAATGAGCCCCGGCAGCACCGTGCTGTTGCGGAGATCGATGGTTTGTGCCTCGGCGGGAATTTTGAGATTCTTTCCCACCTCGATGATGCGATTGCCTTTCACCAAAATCGTGACACCAGTTTGTGGCGCATCGTTCTTCCCGTCGATCAACTTGCCGGCTTGGATGGTGATCACGCGTTCTTGTGCCATTAACGTTGCCACCGGTGCGACCATCATTGCCAGCAACAGGAATCTACTTGCATACCTCATGTTTCGCCTCCGTCATAAAAAAGATCGGATTTTTCGCTTGATCCGTCAAATCAGTTTACCAATGATTGGGTAAGCAGATCGAGTGGATAAAGCGGATAAATGCAAAGCAATCGGAAAAGGTTTTTGTCAAGGTTAAAGATAGATAAAAGGCGGGAAAAGTGCAAATAAAAAAGGGGCGCTGTCCATCTTCGATAGAGCAACGCCCCTCACGGACGCCAAGCAAGTAGCGAGTGGCAAGTTTGCAAATGATAACTTATAAACTTGCAACTTGCCCCTTGCAACTTGCCTTATCTGATCACTAAAATCTTGCGTTGTGCCGTGAAATCCCCGGCGCGCATCTGTATGAAATAAATGCCGCTTTCAACCGAATTTCCCCTCTGGTCACGACCATCCCACTTCGTCGTGTAAAACCCTGCCGGCTTCTGCGACTGCTCCAACAAACGCACATTCCGTCCCAGTAAATCATAGACTTCCAGGATCACTTCACTCCGGCGGGCAAGTTGATATGGTATTACCGTCAAAGCCTCCGAACTGCGCAGGGGATTGGGAAAATTTTGATCCAGCGAAAAAGTCACCGGCAGATTCTCACTTCGTGCATCGACACTGGTTGTCACCACTTCCACGTTCCAACTCACCGAAATTGTATCGCGCTGATCGCTGACGATGACGCGGAGACGATGATTCCCGGGATCGATAAAGTACGGGTAGAAAGCGTACTGCGCTCCGAAGCCCACAGGTATGGCCCCCTCGTCAAGCGTCCAGGTATAAGTCAACAATTCATTGTCCGGATCGTAAGCAACAATTTGAAAGGTTATCGTGTCCAGACGGCTGATTTTGACGGGCTGATTGTTCGGTGGTGCAATCAGAGTGATGACAGGTACGCCATTTTTTGTAATTGGGGTGCTCCGGGTGAAACTTACATCGAATCCGATTACCGGATAAATGATTTTCTCGTCCAGACTTCCGTCGCCAAGATAATTGAAAGTTGCCGGGATCACCGGCGAGTTTGAATGACGAGCCAGAAATCTGCCGCGAATGCCGCCGGTATTATTGTAAATGTCATTTCCCTGTCCGGGTGCACCGCCGATAACAGGCAGTGAGGAACCGGCGCAAAAGATGGCGCCCCCGATGTCTGTGGACTCCGAGATATTTCCAATGATCAGGTTGCTGACGATTTTAGGCGAGGCACTATCCAGATAGATCGCGGAGCCATTGTTGGGTGAACGATTCAAACGAAAGTTACAACCGCGAATTTCACCGCTGGTGCGATGGAAGAAAACACCGCCGCCGCGACCGGCATTGTCACTAAAACGACAGTTCAGCATGACTACGGAATCACTCGAATCCGCGGCGATCGCGCCGCCGTCACTGTCGGTTCTGTTTTTGAGAAAAGCAACTTGCTCGAAATGAATGACAGAGCTTTTGTGAATGCGCGCGCCGCCGGCAGAATAAGCAGAAATCGCCTGCGGCATTGTGATCGAGGTCCCATTGCCATTGATTAACGTCAAGTTCCGAATCCAGACACGTGTCGCATCGTAAATTTCCAAAATGCGTGTCTTGCTGCCACCATCCAACAGGACACTATCAGGATGTTGTCCGATTAGTGAGACACGACTTGGCAGGCGCAGCGGGAACCGCTCGCCCGTGGTGTTGGGCGAGTAAGTTCCGTTCAGTAAATTGAGCCGTACCGAATCACCCGGTTCGCTGAAGAACTTTCGTAATGCGACATTCAAATTGCACCAGGGAGAATTTCTGCTCACGCCGGAATTGCCATCATTGCCTTTTGGCGAAAAATAAAACTCGCGGCTCTTCTCCGGCACCGAAATCGTGACGTAACGATACGGCGTCACCTCAAAATTGGCGGGATGGTTGACGAGCGTTGCTTCGGGCCGGCCGCCCCAAAAATTGTGACGTGCTTCAATTTTGTCATTGCGCAGTGCGCTGCCAACGGCATTGCCGGAATTTACTGCGCGATTTCCATAAAGATCATTGCCATTTTCCGCTGCCCCGCCGATGATTGCCTTGCCGCTGGTGCTGAGATAAATGCCACCGCCGGGTCCGCCTTGCGCCACGTTATCGATGATCACGTTGCGCCAAATTCTCGCCCAGCCATTGGTCACCGCAACGCCACCACCCTGCGCTGCAGTATTATCATGGATCCAACTATTGGCCAAAGTGAGTACCGCAGCACTATCGATATTTACGGCGCCACCACCGGCTTTTGCAAGGTTGGAATAAAATTCCGAACCGCTGATTTCAACCGAGTCACCCAACGCCAGCACCGCGCCGCCATTTTGCCGGCTGGTGTTATTTGAAAATATGCAACCACGAATGATGGTTTTGTAATTGCGAATTGCCGCCAAGGCGCCACCGTGGGTGGCTGAGTTTTCCTGGAGCGTGCAATTTTCAATTGTCAGGGAAACCGTTTTATGAGCAGAGGCAGTCATGCCGTTGCTTACCAGCACCGCGCCCCCGTAACCTGAAGCAGTCCCACCGACAATTTTCATGTTGACAACCGTACTGCCGACAACATTGTTGCCTTCAAATACGCGACTGCGATTTTCTGCATCCACACTCGTGGAATCGCGACTGGCGCCGCGCAGGACAAGGAAATTTTTCAACGTAATCGGAAAAGCTTCACCATTTGTAGACACCGCGAAACGGCCTTGCAGCAAATGCAATGTGACCGGACTTTTTTCGGTACCAAACGCCAATTGTTGGGCTTGCTTGATGGTACGCAAAGCCTCGCTTCGAGAGCCACCGCTCTGCGCATCGTCGCCGGTGGGTGAGACGTAGATTTCGCGCGTGCTCGCCGGCATGCGTTCGGAAACCTGCCGGTAGTTATCTGTGGCAAACTGCGCAAAGGGTGCCAGCATCGTCGAATCGGGAATTTGTCCCCAATAGTTGCTGCGCACATCGACTTTCAGGCCGGGATCGAGGCGTTGGATTTGCGAGCCACCTTTGACCGCGGTGTTCAAATAGATGTCATTGGATTGATTGTCACGAGTGCCGATCAGCGGCATCGAAGCACCATCCAGCGCGATGGCACCACCGCCGGAAGCAGTGGCATGATTCGAGAGGATTCGATTATTCAAAAGGCGAGGATTGGAACGAGTGAAATACAGTGCGCCACCAAAGCCGGCGGTATTTTTTTGAAATTCATTGCGCAGAAATCGCGTGTCACTGGTGGAATCGCAATGCACCGCGCCGCCACCTGTATTTGCGCTGTTCTCGGCGAAAAGATTGCCGGAAATCGTTGAACCGTCCTGCGCCAACACCAAGGCGCCGCCGGAGCCGGCGCTGCGGTTGCGGCGAAACAAATTGTTGCGAATCTCCGAGCTTTTGACTTTTGCAAAAGTAATCGCAGCACCGCGGGCTGATTGATTGTCCTCGAAAACGCAATTCTCAATAATGATGCCATCGCTGTTGCGACCGAGAACCGCACCAACCTTGGCATTGCGAAAAATCATATTGGCAAGACGAACACTGGACACATTTTCCAACCGCAACAATTCATGACTTGACCCGCCTTCGCCGCTGATGATCGTTGCCGGACTCGTTGTGGCAGGGCTTTTTGATTGCAAGGATTGGCCGGATGATGAGCCAAGCAGAGTGAGGTTGCTTTTCATGTACACCGGAAACAGTTCTCCAGTGGTCGGTGCGGAGTAAGTTCCTGGGGCCAGATTGATCGTCAGGGAATCGATGTCAGTAGCAAAGATTTGTGTGACGGCATAATGAATCGTGCGCCACGGCGCTTTTTTCGTACCATTGTTTCGATCGGAACCATTTGGCGCCACATAAAAGTCTGTGGTACCCAGCGGAATGTTAATGGCAAGATTGCGATAGTTCGTGAAGTCAATCAAAGAAGCGGGAGCGACAAGACTGCTGTTCGGCACTGCGCCCCAAAAATTGTAGCGAGCATTCAGCGGGGTGGTATTGTTGATCACGTACAGTTGCGAACCGGAGCTGCCACCAACATTGTCGTGGATATCATTGCCCATATCCCAAGCGCCGCCAATCAGGGGATCCCCACTTTGCACAAGAATGCC
>JAPDQK010000009.1:0-67500 GCA_034505955.1 Candidatus Zhuqueibacter pondensis | reverse complement strand
GATGCCGGTTGCCCGCAACGGGACGGAAAGACCCCGTGAACCTTTACTGTAGCTTAGCACTGTGTTTCGGTTTAGCATGTGTAGGATAGGTGGGAGGCTGTGAAGTGGTGGCGCCAGCCATCATGGAGCCAACCTTGAAATACCACCCTTGTTGTACTGATGCACTAACCTCGCACCGTCATCCGGTGTAGGGACCCTGCTAGGTGGGCAGTTTGACTGGGGCGGTCGCCTCCCAAAATGTAACGGAGGCGCCCAAAGGTTCCCTCAGCATGGTCGGTAATCATGCGAAGAGTGCAAGCGCATAAGGGAGCTTGACTGTGAGACACACAGGTCGAACAGGTGGGAAACCAGGGGCTAGTGATCCGGCGGTTGTGTATGGAAACGCCGTCGCTCAACGGATAAAAGGTACTCCGGGGATAACAGGCTTATCGGGCCCAAGAGTTCACATCGACGGCCCGGTTTGGCACCTCGATGTCGGCTCATCGCATCCCGGGGCTGAAGAAGGTCCCAAGGGTTGGGCTGTTCGCCCATTAAAGCGGTACGTGAGCTGGGTTTAGAACGTCGTGAGACAGTTCGGTCCCTATCTGTTGCGGGCGTAGGAAGTTTGAGGGGTGCTTCTCCTAGTACGAGAGGACCGGAGTGGACAGACCTCCAGTATACCAGTTGTCACGCCAGTGGCACCGCTGGGTAGCTGTGTCTGGACGGGATAAGCGCTGAAGGCATCTAAGCGCGAAACCCACCCCAAGATGAGACTTCCCTGGCGCTGCAAAGCGCCACTAAAGGCTCCTCGTAGACGACGAGGTAATAGGCCACAGGTGTAAGCCCAGTAATGGGTTGAGCCGAGTGGTACTAATCAGCCGTGTGGCTTAACCAATAATTTTTTGTTCGGCCATTACGATCAAACTAACCTGAACATGCAGCGGAATGTCAATTACGCCTGTAAGGTTTGTGGCTCCAAATTGTAGCATGCAGTAATACGCAATTGCAAGAATTTTCCGGTGGCAATAGCGGCGGGGAAACACCTCTTCCCATTCCGAACAGAGCAGTTAAGCCCGTCAGCGCCAATGGTACTACCCTGGCAACGGGGCGGGAGAGTAGGTCGTCACCGGGAATTAATTTTATACACCAAAAGGGAAAAGAGAATCATCTTTTCCCTTTTTTTATTTTTAGGTAAAATTATCGTGGCCTTTGCCGTCAAAGGCAGGGTTGCGTACGCCTTTTATTTCAACCTTCTATTATTTGTGAAAGTGCACAGAATTTTGAGTTGTCACAAAATATGGACAATTATCAGGCAGATGGCTGGAAAGAAGACAGGCAGCTGTTCCTAGGAGAAAAGATGAATTTTGCCTAAATTTAAGAAAATCCATCCATTCAGAGAATTAGCTCGATGCTTTTGATTCGTGAGAATTGTGGAACAAAAATTGCAGTAATTTAATAAAATAATGTTGTTTTTTGTTTGTTGAATCAATATATCCACATATTCTTAGGATTAGGATATCAGTTGAATAGTATTACTCTGTTCGTTCCACGCCAGATGGGGATGGGACGAATCCCAACAGCCTTGGTGGGTGGGAGCAACAATGATCATCAACAACCGTGTCCGCGCCGCCTTACAGCAAATTGCCGCACAGATCTCAAATGCATTTCAAGCGCAAATCTGTGTCATTGCCCTCTCTGAAAATAGCCGTATTGTCGAAACGCTTTTGCATTGGGGAGAAAATTTTTCTTCTCTAATTCCGCAAGACCTGCATGAGTCTTTAAATGCACTCTCATCCCTTCGTCAGCCACTCCATATTAGTTCTCGTGATCATGATACGGGAGAGTTTGGTGGCTTTTCTTATTTTTTGAGCGCTCAAGGCTTTCAAGCGTTTATCGCCATTCCGATAGTATCGAATGCCATTCCTTGTGGCACGCTTTGCCTATTCTTCACCAACCCGAGAGATTTTCCTGAGAGCGAAATACTTCACCTGGCAGCAGTAACCAATGCTATTGCATTGGCGCTCAATCTCGAAGCTTATGAAAAGCCGCCGGCTCATGATTATGGCTATTCGTTGGAGAGCATCATAACCCAAAGCCCTGCCATGTATCATGTTTTTGATATCATGAAGAAAGCCGCGCTCACCGATGCCAATGTTTTAATCTTCGGCGAAAGCGGCACCGGAAAGGAGCTCATCGCCAGGGGCATTCACAACTTGAGCCGACGCAAGAACAACGCATTTATTCCAGTCGATTGCGTAGCTCTGCCTTCGAGCTTGCTCGAAAGTGAGCTTTTTGGATTCGAGAAAGGCGCTTTTACCGGCGCCATGGGGAGAAAACACGGACTCCTGGAATTTGCCGATCATGGGACGTTCTTTTTAGATGAAATCACTGAATTGGATCCCCTGCTGCAAGCCAAACTGCTCCGAGTTCTGCAGGAGCGCCAGTTCCGGCGAATCGGCGGCCAAAATCTCATCAGCGTCGACATTCGCGTGATTTCTGCCACGAATAGGAATCCCGAAGCCGCGGTCAAAGAAAAAATTTTGCGCGAAGATCTTTATTTCCGTCTTAACGTTATCCCAATTTATGTTCCGGCGCTGCGAGAGAGGAAAGAGGATATTCCAATCCTCGCTACGCACTTTATCGACAAGTTCATTCAGGCCAATGATCTTGGCCCGAAAGAATTGGCGCCGGAAACCATGTCTACCCTGCAAGAGTACCACTGGCCAGGCAATGTTCGGGAATTGCAAAATGTGATCGAGCGCGTGATTTCCCTCTGCTCCGGTGACATCATTTTGCCAAGTGACTTGGCCCTCCATATTAGACATCACCGTCCCTTGTCCGCAGCGAGTATCATTTCCACCCTCCAAGCACCGAGGAGTTGGCGTGAAGAGCTCAAAGCTTTCAAGGAATTGTACTTCAAAAACCTTCTCGAGCAAACCCACGGCCACATTCCTGAAGCTGCCCGCCATGCTAAAGTGAGCCTCCGTACTGTCTATCGGATTGCCCAGAAATACAAGTAAATCGTGCCTAATAATTTTGACTTTTTTGACATTTTGACATTTTTGTCAATTACGTTTTTTTACGATTTAAATAAAATAATCATTATTGGTTAGTTCACAGCAGGTGCAATTTTTGTCGTACACTTGTTGTGACAAAGCCATATTTTGAAATTTTGATAACCATTCTCTTTCAGGTGCAACGTTTTGTTTATAAGAGTGATAACCATTTGTCATTGTTCCTTGGCGCGCGGATGAAAGGATGGTCCATGAATTGTTATATTTTTATAAATTGGTAACAGTAATGCACAAGCCGCCCACCCCGACTTGCCTTGGCTTTCCTTAATTCAAGGGAGTTTACAAATTTCATGCATCCCTCACGGCAAAGAACCAGGGAGAATTCTTTCGTAATTCTGTTGGCCACTTGTGATCAACAGATTTCGGAAGAACTGAGCCGAGCACTCAAGCACAAGAAGGTTGAGCTGCTTACATTTGACAATGCTAGGGATATGCTCCTTGCCATAGCGGAAAGGCAAATCCATCTCATCATCTTTGATTCGAGCATCTCAGAGCTCAAGGGCTTGGGGATTTTGTCGGTGATCAAGAAATTCAGACCCAATGCTCGCGTCATTGCCATGGAAGAGAATTTGTCCTTTGAAAAGCAAGCAGCTATGGCACAGGAAGGCGTTATCTATCAGATTCAAAAGCCCATGAATCCGAGCGAAATCAGCCAGGTGGTGGAGACAGTGGTTGACAAACTTTCTCGTCACGGTTAAGCATGGAAAAACAAGAATATCGCGTTCTGTCGCTTGCTGAAATCATTGACATCCTGAAACGCCGCAAGATGACGTTTTTGCTGAGTGTGGTTCTCGCGATAATTCCGGTTTTGCTTTATAATCATTTTGCAACGCCCATCTACCAGGCCACTGCGATCGTTGCATTCGAGGACTATAGCAAGGAGGCGACAGTTGGTTTCGACTTTGCCGGCTCGCTGTATCGGGGGAATTTTGTGGCCAATCGGATTCAGGAGATGAAAACGAAAACTTTTGCCCGGCAGGTGTATGACGAATTGCCGGATTCCGTACGCGCCTGGTTTCGTTTGCCCGAGCCGTTGCCCTCGAAATTCAACAGCGCCCGCCATGTGGTCGGCATCATTCGTTCGAACTTGTCTGTGCAGCTCATCAAAACTACCGATCTCGTGACGATCACTTATGCGGCAGAAAGCCCGGAACTGGCCAAAACCGTTGCCAATGCCGTTACCACGGTTTTGCAAAAAAGCAACCTTAGAGTCCGCCGGCAGGAGTATACCAGCCTCAGAGAATTCATCGATGAGCAAATTCGCGTGGTTCAGGAAAGGCTTCAGCAGGCCGAGGAGGCTTTGCGTGATTTTAAAGCCAGTGAGAATATCACCTCATTGGAGGACGAATCCAAAGAAGTTCTGCAACGCATAACTCAGGCAGAGGTGCTCTTCAATCAGATTCAAACGGATAAGGATGCACGGCAAAGAAGATTGGCGGTCATACGGAAAAAACTCGATGAGGAAAAACAGGAGCTGTCGAGCTCCGTGACGCAAATCACCAGTCCGGTTATTGTCAAGCTCAAAGAGAAACTCGTTGAGCTCGAGGTTCGGTATTCCGGCTTGCAGGTGCAGAATTATCCTGAAAATCACCCGAAAATGATTGAGCTGAAGACGGAAATCACTCAGACCAGGGAAAACCTGATCCAGGCCACCAAGCAAATTTTCGAGGGCGAAAAGCTGAAAGGTGTCATCGATCCGCTCTCCCAACTCCAGAAGTATCTTGAAGAATCCATTTTATTGGAGGTGGAACTGCAAGCGTTGAGCGCCCAGGAAGCCCATTTGCAAAAGATTCTCGACAATTACTCCGGCTATTTGAAGAAGCTGCCGGATAAGGAGTTGAGCCTGGTCCGGCTGATGCGCGACAAAGAAGTCAATAATAAAATTTATACCCGCCTGCTCGAGGAGCGCGAACAAGCGAGAATTCGTGAAGCCGCAGAGATTGGGAACATTCGCGTGGTGGAGCCGGCGGAGGCCTCGCGCGTACCGGCGCGACCCCAAAAAATGCTCAACCTCATCATCGGCTTGTTTACCGGAACGGTGATTGGGCTGCTGTTGATTTTTGTGAAGGAATTCGTCAAAGAAGCGCCGCGAACACCGGAGGAGATCGAGCGAATACTGAGCCTGCCGGTTCTCGCCTCCGTACCGCAAATCAAACGCGGCTTGGCCTTCGATCTCAATGGCCGGCATCGGCAGCGCGCTTTGGTCAATCACGCGGCTGCCGCACCGTTCACGCGTGACGCCTTCTCTTACTTGTGGAGCTCACTCCCATTCTCTGAACCTCGCGGCACACTCGTGGTGATGATTACCAGCACCGGCCCGGGAGAAGGAAAATCCACGGTTGCCGCCAATCTCGCCGTCACTGGCGGTCGCCATGGCAAGAAAACGATTCTCATCGATGGCGATTTGCGCAAGCCGGTTTTGCATGAGATGTTTGGGTTAGCTCCCTCACCCGGCTTGACCAATATCGTAGTTGAGGCCACTCAGGCCGGGTCGACTCGGGTCTTGAACGCGGCTCTGGCAGAATTTGGGACAGAACTTCATGGCGAAACATTGTCCGAGAGCAGCCCTCGGAATGTTCGGGAGGCGCTTGTTCACTCCATCCATGCGGCCTTACAATTGACTTCTGACGAAAATTTGCGGATTCTCGTGATGGGCGATCCGATCATCGACCCGGACTTGCTCTGGAGCTCGCCGATGATAGAGGAAACTCTGACCATTCTGAGGCAGGTTGCAGAGCTTATTGTCATCGATACGCCACCGATCATCGGAATGCCGGATGCCAGCATCATTGCGCACCATTGTGATGGGATCATTTTATGTGTGGAAGCCGGGCAGACCGAGAAGAAAATACTCCTGCGCGCGCAGAAAATTTTGCAGCAAACAGGAAGCAAATTTTGGGGCGTGGTATTGAACAAAGTCGATCCGAACTCCATTTATGGCACTTACAAATACTATAAATACTATGTGAAGCATTATCACAAAGCCGGGCGTCGTAGCCCGCAACAAAGTTGACGATTCGAGCGAAAGCTCGATAACTAAATTCTCAAATAGAGCGAGGTGGTTAGAGGTCGGGTGCGGAGAGCATGTTCCAGGAACGTAAAATTTTCATAGGGGAATATTAGTGAATTGGCAGAACAAGAAGATTTTGGTCACAGGTGCTGGGGGCTTCATCGGAAGCCATCTCACCGAAAGTCTGGTTGAATTGGGTGCGCAAGTTCGCGCCTTTGTCCGTTACAACTCGAGAAACGACAAAGGCTATCTTGACACCCTTCATTCCGAAGTCAAAAAATCTCTCGAGATCCATGTGGGCGATTTGAAAGATCCCAACGCCGTGCGCCGCGCCGTGCGTGGCAGGGATTGTGTTTTCCATCTTGGCGCTTTGATCGCCATTCCCTATTCCTACATCAATCCCATGGATTTCGTGCAGACCAATGTGGTCGGCACCGCCAATGTTTTGAACGCCTGTCTTGACAGCGAAGTCGAACGTTTAGTTCATACCTCGACCAGCGAAGTCTTTGGGACGATGCACTATGCTCCCATCGATGAAAAGCATCCGATTGAAGGCAAATCTCCCTACGCGGCAAGCAAGATTGGCGCTGACCACTTGGTCCTGAGCTATCATCGTTCCTTTGGCTTGCGCGCAACTGTGATCCGTCCTTTTAACACTTACGGACCGCGGCAATCCCTGCGCGCGATCATTCCGACTATTATCACCCAGGCGCTCAATAGTGATTGCATTCGCCTGGGCTCCCTGCACCCAACGCGCGATTTTAATTATGTCACTGATACCATCAGAGGTTTGCAAAAAGCAGTCACCTTGGAGCGAACCATTGGCGAAACCATCAATCTTGGCACCGGACGAGAGACCTCGATTCTGCAGCTTTGTGAAATAATCCGGAAATTGATCGGCCGGGATATTCCGATCATCAAAGAAGAGATTCGCGTGCGACCCGCAACCAGCGAGGTCGACCGCCTGGTCTGTGATAATTCCAAAGCGCGAAAAATGCTCGAGTGGCAGCCGCGCATTTCACTCGAAGAAGGTTTGCAAAAGACCATCGAATGGATCGAACAAAATGCCAGCCAACGAAAAACCATTGAATATGTAATTTAGCTTAAAATTGGTGTAAGTCATGCAAGCAGTTATCATGGCGGGAGGCAATGGGGTGCGGCTGCATCCTTATACCTCTGTTCTGCCCAAGCCGCTTATCCCCATCAACGACGTGCCGATTATTGAGATCATCGTCAGGCAATTGCGCCATCATGGTTTCACGCGCATCTCGATGGCTTTGGGTCATCTTGCCGATCTCATCAAAGTTTTCCTCGGCGATGGTTCGCGGTATGGTGTGCAAATCGAGTATTCCGTTGAGGCCGTGCCGCTGGGCACCATCTCCCCGCTCACTTTGTTTCATGACCTCGAATCCACTGTTCTCGTGATGAACGCCGATTTGCTCACCAACTTGGATTATCGCGCGTTCATGGATTTTCATCGCGTGCAGCAGGCGGCAGTGACGATCGGCATGTATCGTAAAGCGATCCCCGTTGATCTCGGGGTGGTCGAAACGAATGGCGCATACCATCTCACGAGATATCTGGAAAAGCCGGAGATCACGATCAATGTGAGCATGGGAATTTACGCGTTCGAGTCGCGCATCCTTTCCCATTTGCCCAAAGCACAGCCGGTACATTTTCCTGATTTCATCAACCAGCTCATCCAATCCGGTGAAAATGTCATCGGCTATCCGTTCGAGGGCTATTGGCTGGACATCGGGCAGCACAGCGACTACGATCGTGCCGTGCGTGAATTCAATCAAATTCGCGGAGAACTGAACATTGATTGAATGGCGTATTACTCTCTCCGAGCCTGATTTCGGAGAAGAAGAGACGCAAGCCGTTGCCGCTGTCCTGCGGTCCCGATGGTTGACGATGGGAACGGTGACGAAAGCTTTTGAGCATGAGTTTGCGGAATATTGTGGCGTCAAGCACGCCATTGCGGTCTCCAATGGCACCGCTGCTTTGCATCTGGCGCATTGGGCGCTTGGGATCGGTCACGGCGACGAAGTGATCTGCCCGTCATTGACTTTTGTGGCAACCGCCAATGCGATCCTTTATTGCAACGCCACGCCAGTGTTTGCCGACATAAACAGTTTTGACAATCTCAATATTTCTCCGGAAGCAATTCGGCAGAAAATAACTCCCGCCACGCGCTGCATCACCGTGGTGCATTACGCCGGTTATCCCTGCGATATGGAGGCCATTAAGAAAATAGCGGATGAAAATGGCTTGGCAGTGATCGAAGATGCCTGCCATGCCATCGGCGCGGAATATGAGGGCAAAAAGTGCGGCACGCTCGGTAACATCGGCTGTTTCAGTTTTTTCTCGAATAAAAATCTTGTGACCGGAGAGGGCGGCATGCTGGTGACGGATAATGCACAACTGGCTCAAAAGCTTCGCTTGGGACGTTCTCACGGAATGACAACCATGACCTGGGATCGGCACCAGGGCCATGCCTCGAGTTATGACGTCATCGATCTCGGATTCAACTACCGGATCGATGAGATGCGGGCCGCTTTGGGCCAAGTGCAGCTCCGCAAGCTGGAAGCGAGCAACCGCCGGCGGCAGGAGTTGACGAGGCGCTATCAAGACAATCTTGCCAAGCTGCCGGAATTGATTCTTCCTTTTCGGCATCTCGGTGCGAATAGCTCTTGTCATTTTTTTCCTGTTTTGTTGCCGCCAAAGATTGACCGCGCGCATTTTATGCAGCAAATGAAACATCGTGGCATTCAAACCAGTGTCCATTATCCGCCGGTTCATCGATTTCAGTACTACCAAAAACATTTTCACTATGCCACTGATTCATTGCCGATTACGGAAGAAGTGAGCCGTCGCGAAGTGACTTTGCCGTTGCATCCACTGATGACCCTGCAGGACGTGGATTTTGTCTGCGAAGCCGTTTGCGAGATTTTGTCGATTGAAGGAGAAAAGATTTAGGCCCTTGCTCTGACTCGTACTCTTCTCTGGTTCTTACACGCTGTTGTAAATATTTATTGAGCTTTGCATTAATAAATGGAAACGGAACGAACCTTTTACTTTTGCAAACATCAATAAAACCGAGTACGAGTAAGAGTAGGAACACCTCCTCATTCAGGGAAGAATCATCGATGCTGAAAGAAATTTTTGATCGTGTGCTGGCAGCCCTCGGATTGATCGTGGCCGCGCCTCTGATTGTCCTCCTCGGCCTTTTGATCAAGATCGAATCCTCCGGACCGGTTTTTTTCAAACATCTGCGCGTCGGGAAAAATGGCCGGCTCTTCCGAATGTACAAATTCCGTAAGATGCCGCACGATCTCGACGTCGGCCCCAAGATCAGCCCCAAGCATGATCCGCGCCTGACCCGAGTGGGCAAGGTCATGGACCGCCTTAAGTTCGACGAGATTCCGCAGTTGTTCAACATTCTCAAAGGCGACATGAGTTTCGTCGGCCCGCGCCCGGAAATTCCGGAAATCGTCAATCTTTATACGCGCGAGCAACGGAAAGTGCTCAGCGTGAAGCCCGGCCTTGTCGGACCCAACCAGATTGTCTGGCGCAACGAGAAGAATCTGCTGCCGGAAAATTTGAATGATGTCGAGGCTTATTACATCAAGCACATTCTTCCTGAAAAACTTGCGAGGGATCTGTGCTACGTCGAAAAAGCCAATTTCTTTCTCGATCTCAAGTATTTTCTGCTTGGCTTCGGCGCGACCATTGTTGAGCCTCTGAAGCCGGTGCATTTTGTTCGCAGAAAAAGAGAAATCCTCCATCTCACGGTTGATCTCGGGCTTTGCCTTTTGGCCTTTGTGGCCGCCTTGTTGATCAAGTATGATTTGCACATGAGCGGGTCCTTGCTCCGGCAAGTCCTCCATGTTTTGCCGATTTTCCTTTTCTGGCAGATGACCGCTTTTGTATTTCTCGATGTTTACCAGCAAGTTTGGAAATATTTCAGCCAGAGCGATTTGGTGGTGATCATCAAAGCCGTTTCATTCGCCACGCTGCTCACCGCTGCCATAATTTATCCATTGGGGCAGTTAAATTTTCCCGTGACGGTTCTCATTCTCAATGCCTTGTTGTGCGTCAGTTTTCTCGGTGGCACACGACTCATGCGAAGTTATCTCGAGCGAAACACTTCAAGCACGAAAGAGCGGACCCGCAAGAAAATTCTAATTTATGGTGCCAACGCCGAGGGTGAGCTCCTCGTGCGCCGGATTCTCGCTGACTTGGAACCGTGCGGATGCCCGATCGGATTTTTGGATGGCGATCCCAAGCGACGCGGCAGCAAGATTCACGGCCTGGAAGTCCTGGGCGATGCGTACGATCTGCCGTTATTGAAAGAGCTGCACGGGATTGAAGAGGTGTATGTTGCTTCAAATGAAAACGTGAATGGCGATTTGCAACGTCTTCTGGATCTTTGCGACAAGCTGCAAGTCAAGTGTAAATTCGTCGCGACGACATTCACCACTGAAAAAATATGGCTTTCCGATTTCGTGGCCAGTGAAGCTTATCCGGATTTTGACGCCGGCGTTGTCGCAACGGAATGAATTCAGGTTCGACTATAAAAAAGATTAATGGTCAGTGGCGAGATATTCTCAATCACTCTGAGGTGTGTGAGAAATGAGTAAAGCCCCCATGATGATGATCGCGGCCATGCTTTTGCTGACGGCCGGCCGCGCCGTTACTCAGGAAGTTCCGGAACAGCTCCGGGAGCGCATCGGCGCTTCGCGATATTACCTTGGCAAAGAAAACGAATTATTGATCCCTGTCAATATCCTTGGCTATGTCAACAAGCCCGGGCAATACATGGTGCCCAATGAAACCGATCTGATTTCGCTGGTGGCGTTCGCCGGTGGCTTCAGAGAGGATGCCAAGATCAACAAAATAAAAATTTTGCGGGGCATCGCTGCGCATGGCCAACCGGATGTTATGAAGGTGGATTTAAAAAAGTATTTTGAGACTGGCAATCGTGAATTGATTCCGCGTCTGATGCCCGATGACACGATTGTTATCACCGGATCACGCGCCGTGACGATCAAAAATATTTTGGATTTCACTGCCCGTGTTTCCGTGCTGGTGCAGATTTATTTTTACTTGCAAGTCGCAAAACAACGGTAAAGCAAAGAAGCCAACAAAAAAGTAAGCCAAAAAAGAAAAGCGGAATCGGAGCCAACTGCAATGCGCACGATCACAACGCCACGCGTGAGCATCGGCTTGCCTGTGTTTAATGGCGAACCCTTTCTTGCAGAGACATTGGAATCTTTGCTTGCTCAAACATATTCGGATTTCGAGTTGATTATTTCCGATAACGCTTCCACGGATCAAACCGGGCAGATTTGCCAGGCCTTTGCGGCGAGGGATGACCGGATACGCTACCATCGCAACGAGAAAAATTTTGGCGCCTCGAGAAATTACAATCGTGTGTTTGAATTGTCTCATGGTGAGTATTTCAAGTGGGCGGCCGCCGATGACTTGTGTGCCCCGGAGTTCCTGCAACGGTGTGTGGACATCTTGGATCGCGATCCGGAGGTCGTCGTCTGTTATTGCAAAACGCAAATTATCGATCATGATGGTGTGATGGTAGAAAATTATGATGATCGCCTGCATCTGCAGTCGCCGGTTGCCAAAGAGCGTTTTCTGCAGTTGATGCGATCCATGCGCGAGTGCAATGCAGTTTTTGGACTGATGCGCTCGGAGGTTCTGAAGAAAACCCGTCTCATCGGCAACTATGTCGGTTCCGACGGTTGCTTGCTGGCTGAGCTTTGCCTCCACGGCAAGTTTTATGAGATTCCTGAATACTTGTTCTTTCGCAGAACGCATCCCGGCGCCTGCAGCAGCAACAAGGATCAGGAACATCAGTTGGAGTTCTTCGACCCTAGACTTAAAGGGCGAATTGTTTTCCCCTGGTGGCGACGCAGGCTCGAGGATTTTGCCTCGGTCATGCGGGCGCCGATACGATCCCGCGACAAGTGGGCTTTATTTGCTGATCTTGCTTTCGGCATCTTCTACAATCGCAAGACTTATTTGAGGGAATTACAAATCGCTCTTGAACAACTTTTGCACCGCCAGCGCAAAGGTCTTTTGGCAGATCGTTGATTATGAAAGTTGCTATTCTGGCCGGAGGTGTGGGCACACGCCTCGTCGAAGAGACCGAAGTGAAGCCAAAGCCAATGGTGGAGATTGGCGGGCAGCCGATTCTCTGGCATATCATGATGCACTATGCGCATTATGGCTTCAAAAACTTCGTGATCGCGCTCGGTTATCGGGGTGAGGTGATTAAAAAGTACATGGTGGATTATTGCTCGTTGCACAGCAACCTCACGGTAAGTTTGCGCACCGGTGAAGTGAAAATTCATGATGGCTACAAGCCGGATTGGACGGTCGAGTTGGTGGACACCGGCATCACGACCCTCACCGGTGGCCGCATCAAGCGACTGGCGCCCTATTTGGGAAACGAAACGTTCATGCTGACCTGGGGTGATGGTGTTTCCAATGTGAATTTGCACCAACTGCTGGCGTTCCATCGGTCTCATGGGAAGTTGGCGACTTTAACTGCGGTACGTCCACCAGCGCGTTTTGGCCATCTTGACTTGAATGGCGATCGAGTAGCGGAGTTCTCGGAGAAGCCGCAAACGCGCGAAGGATGGATCAATGGCGCGTTTTTCGTGCTCGAGCCGGGCATATTCGATTACATCGAGGGTGATGATACTCAGTGGGAAAGGGAACCTTTGGAGCGCCTGGCTCGCGACGGACAATTGATGGCATTTCGTCACACTGATTTCTGGCAATGCATGGATACCTTGCGCGATAAACGCCTGCTCGAAATGCTGTGGGAAAGTGGCAACGCGCCGTGGAAAGTATGGGTGTAAATGATGACGCCCTCGATGGGTCTTGCCGAAGTGAGAAATTATGCGCGTTTTGATTACTGGACACAACGGCTATATCGGAACCGTAATGGCACCGATGCTGCAAGCCGCAGGGCATGAGGTCGTGGGGCTTGATAGCGATCTTTACCGGCTTTGCACATTCGGCGCCGAGGTTCCGCAAATTCCCAGCCGGCAGATGGACATTCGCGAGGTGCAGTTGGCCGATTTAAAAAATTTCGATGCGGTTGTGCATCTTGCCGGTCTGTCTAATGATCCGCTTGGTGATCTGAATCCGGCATTGACATACGAAATCAATCATGCTGCTTCCGTGCGTTTGGCTCAATTGGCCAAAGCTGCAGGAGTTGCGCGGTTTGTCTTTTCGTCATCGTGCAGCGTTTATGGGGCAGCCGGCGAAGAGATGGTTGATGAAACCGCAGAATTTTGCCCGGTGACACCTTACGGCATCTCGAAGGTTCGCACGGAGCAGGAGCTGGCAGAACTTGCAGATTCCGGTTTTAGCCCAATTTTTCTCCGCAGCGCCACGGCTTATGGCGTTTCTCCGCGCCTGCGCTTCGATTTGGTGCTCAACAATCTCGTCGCCTGGGCTTATACCACCGGTAAAGTTCACCTTAAGAGCGATGGTACACCGTGGCGACCAATCGTTCACATTGAGGACATTTCGCGCGCGTTTATCGCTGCGCTGAATGCACCTCGCGAGATCGTGCACAATCAGGCGTTCAACGTTGGCATCACTGAAGAGAATTACCGCGTCCGCGAGCTGGCGGAGATTGTGAAAGCGACCGTCCCGGGCTGCCAAATCGAACATGCCAAGGATGCCGGGCCGGATAAACGCTGTTATCGCGTTGATTTTGGGAAATTGGCGCGGACCTTGCCCGAGTTCAAACCGCAATGGAATGCGCGGCGCGGCGCCCGGCAATTATACGAAGCTTATCGGGAAGTCGGGTTGTCTCTGGAAGATTTTGAAGGAGCGCGCTACAAGCGCATCGATCATATCAAGATGCTCCTGAAGTCCGGACGCTTGGACGCGACGCTGCGCTGGCAAGATAAATTGTAGGACGGGCCGCCTTGCCTGGCATTGAAGTTTGAACTCGCGGCAAAACACCATTTAGTCTCTATCACTAAAATTTTTGCGTTTTCGGTAAAGTTCAAAAGACAAAATCATTTTCGACAACATGATTTCAAACAAAGCTTCCAATAGTTTTGCTCATAAATGGTTTTGCCTTTTTGGAAAGATTTGAAATAGTTACGCGTCGAATCAAATGCAAAAAGAATTTCAGTTGGCCTGTCGTTCGTGTGGGCACCAAAAGCTGCAAATGATTCTGTCTTTTGGCGTGACGCCACTGGCCGATCGCTTGCTTGCCGCTGAGCAATTGGAGCAACCGGAACTGACTGTTCCGCTCGATCTGGCATTTTGTTCCAATTGTGCGCTCGTGCAGATCATAGAGACCGTGTCACCGGAAATCCTCTTTGGCGAAGATTATCCTTATTTCTCTTCGGTCTCTCCGGCGCTTCTGCGACATTCGCGGGAGAATGCGCAGGAGCTGATCCGGTCACGAAAGCTTGATGCCACAAGCTTTGTGATTGAGCTCGCCAGCAATGACGGCTATATGCTGCGAAACTTTGTGGAAGCCGGCATTCCCGTGCTCGGCATCGACCCGGCCAAAGGCCCGGTTGCAGCGGCACAGAAGGCGGGCGTTCCAACTTTATGCACGTTTTTTAACAAGCAGCTTGCGCGGCAATTGCGTGAGGAAAGACGGCAGGCCGATGTGGTCATTGCAAACAATGTTTTGGCCCACGTTCCGGACCTCAACGGTTTTGTCGAAGGCATTAAAACCATCTTGAAAGCCACTGGAGTTGCGGCCATTGAAGTGCCTTACGTCGTGGATCTCATCACGAATTGCGAATTTGATACCATCTATCATCAGCATTTGTGCTACTTTTCAGTCACCGCTTTGAATCACTTGTTTCGACGTCACGGCTTGTTTCTCAATGACCTGCGGCATCTCACGATCCACGGCGGCTCGTTGCGCTTATATGTGGAGCCTCGTCAGGCCGTCAGTGAATCAGTGCGGTTGTTCTTGCAAGAAGAGGCGAGACAGGGTGTGGATCAAATTGCCTACTACCACGATTTTGCTGATCGAGTACAACAGATACGCCGCGCGCTGCTGGATTTGTTATGGACGCTCAAAAGCAATGGAAAGAAGATCGCGGCCTACGGCGCAGCGGCCAAGGCAACGACTTTGTTGAGTTACTGCGGTATTGATCATCAGCTCGTGGATTATGTGGTGGACTTGAACCGCTACAAACACGGCCGTTACATGGGCGGCAATCATTTGCCCATTTTTCCCACGACGAAGCTGGTGGAAGAAAAGCCGGACTATGTGTTGCTCCTCGCATGGAATTTTGCCGAGGAAATTTTGCAACAGCAACAGGACTATCGCCAGCGAGGCGGCAAATTTATAATTCCCATCCCGCAACCCCAAATTGTTTAACTTGGCTTGATGTTGACCGGAACCGAACATCTAACGAGAAACGTCTGCCCGAGTTGTGGCTCTCGCGGATTATCGCCTTTTTATGAAGTAAAAAACGTGCCGGTTCATAGTTGCATCTTGCTGCCAACGGCGCAGGAGGCACTTGATTTCCCCCGGGGCGATATTGTTTTGGGATTTTGTGCTCAGTGCGGGTTCGTTTCCAACTTGGCGTTTGATTCCACGTTGCAGGATTATTCGCCCAACTATGAGGATCAGCAATGTTTTTCGCCGACCTTTGATGCTTTTGCTCATGGCTTGGCCAGGCGTTTGATCGAAAAATACAATCTTTATAACAAAGACATTGTCGAGATCGGCTGTGGCAAGGGCGATTTCCTGTTATTGCTGTGCGAACTGGGTCACAATCGTGGGGTCGGAATTGATCCTACTTTTCGTGAAGATCGCATTCAAAGCGAAGCTGCTGAGCGGGTGATTTTTATTAAAGAATATTACTCCGAACGTTATGCGGATTACCATGGAGATCTCGTGTGCTGCCGTCATACTTTGGAGCACATTCATTCCACGGCGGAATTTGTGAGCACGGTACGCCGCGCGCTTGGCAAGCGGTTGGACACCGTCGTCTTTTTTGAGCTTCCTGACGTCACGCGGGTCTTGCAGGAGGCGGCATTTTGGGATGTCTATTACGAACATTGCTCCTACTTCAGTGCCGGCTCGCTTGCGCGCTTGTTTCGCGTCTGTGGTTTCGAGGTGATCGACCTCGCGAGAGATTTTGGCGACCAGTATTTGCTTATCGAGGCAAGACCGGTCGACAGACGATCAGAAAAGCGGCATGACTTGGAAGAAAATGTCGAGCAAATGGCGAAGGACGTGCACTATTTCTCCGACCACAGCCGGCAGTGCATGAAACAGTGGCGTACAAAACTGCAGCAGATCAATGCCGAAGGCAAGCGTGCGGTAGTGTGGGGATCAGGTTCCAAATGCGTGGCTTTCATGACCAGTCTCGGTCTCGAGGATGAGATTGCGTATGTCGTTGATATCAACCCTCACCGTCATGGCAAGTTCATCCCGGGCACCGGCAAGCAAATTATGTCGCCTGATCATTTACCAGAGAATAAGCCGGATGTTCTCATCATTATGAATCCGATTTATCGTCAGGAAATTCAACAAATGGTGGCGGCGAAAGGATTGCATCCGGCAATTTTAACCCTGTGAACATCAAACATGCGATAGGAACAGCCAGATCGGAGGCGGGTGGCGCTCTCGATGATGTGGATCAGGGTGGTGATTTTGATACAGATCACTTTTAACCACAATGTCATTCAAATCAACAAGGAGACGTGGCTATGCACAAAGCTCTGTTATTGGCTCTCGTGGTTGTCTTCATCGGCTGCGGACAACAGAACCCGGTAAATGACAATGCTGTTAAAGATGAAAACGCAGTCGCTATGAGCAAGACGACTGACAAGGATTTAAAATTGCTCTTCAAGATCGGCCGCTTTGGGCCCGGAGAAGGTGAATTTCATCATCCGACCAGAATTGCCTTTGATGGCGACCTGCTCTTCGTATCGGACTTCAGAAACAATCGTATTCAGGTTTTTGACAAGAATGGGAAATTTCGCTACATGTTCGGCAGCACGGGCTGGGGCGATGGGCAGTTTAATCGTCCAGATGGCATTGCTGCGGATAAGAATCAGGTTTTTGTGGCGGATTTCTATAATCACCGGATTCAAGTCTTCGACAAGCGCGGGAAGTTCCGTTTCAAGTTCGGCACGTTTGGAACCGGCGACGGGCAATTCGACCGGCCGATCGCGATTGCGTTGATCGAGGATGAGATTGCCGTCGTTGATTTTGGAAATCATCGCCTTCAATTCTTCAATGAGGACGGGAAATTTCTCAGAAAGCTCGGCGGCTTCGGCACCGGTGATGGCCAATTCAATTATCCGGCGGACATTGCTTTGGATAAAGATCGGTTTTATGTTACTGATTTTTATAATCACCGGGTGCAGGTGTTCGACAAAAAAACTGCAAAATTCCTCTTCAAGTTCGGCAGCCCCGGGTCCGGCGACGGGCAATTCAGTTATCCGGCCGGCATCTCGGTGGATGGCAAATTGATCGTCGTGACGGAATATCTCGGGCACCGTTTCCAAATCTTCAATCTCGAAGGGAAATTTCTCTCAAAGTTCGGCAGCTTCGGATCTGATATTGGAAAGTTTATTAATCCCGAAGGTGTTTTTCTTGACGACGATGAAGTCTACATTGCGGACAAGGAAAATCACCGCATCCTGAATTTTGAGCTTCCGGATTGAGTTTGAACCATCAAGGAAATTTCTGTCCTGTTTGCGCCGGGCACGACATTGCGGTGTTTTTTGAGATGCCAGCCGTGCCTGTTTATTGCAATCTGCTTTGCCCGACTCGGGCAGCGGCGCTCAAAGTGCCGCGGGCTGACATCGTGCTCGGCTATTGCGGGACATGCGGGTTCATTTACAACCTCGCTTTTGATCCGACTCGTCTTCGCTATGCCTCGGATTATGAAAACTCGTTGCACTTTTCGCCGCGCTTTCAAGCTTATGCGCAGGCTTTGGCGGCGCGCTTGATTGCGCAATATGATTTGCACGGCAAGGATATTATTGAAATCGGCTGTGGCAAAGGCGATTTCCTGAAACTGCTCTGCGATCTCGGCGGAAATCGTGGCGTCGGTTTTGATCCAAGCTATGCAGGCGCGCGTAATGATTGCCAGGTTGAGGCCAGCCTCGTATTCATACCCGATGTCTATTCCGAGCGCTACGCCGCGTATCGAGCAGATTTCATTTGTTGCCGGCACACGCTGGAGCATGTCCAATACCCAAAGGAAATGCTGGCGCAAGTGCAGCGCGCCATCGGCAAGCGGCGGAACACCGTGGTGTATTTTGAAGTGCCCAATGCTTTATTCACCTTGCGTGATTTGGCAATTTGGGACATCATTTACGAGCATTGCTCATATTTTAGCGCCCCCTCGCTGGCGCATGTATTTGCCGCATGCGGATTCAAAGTGCTCGAGCTGACACAGGCCTTTGAAAGTCAGTTTCTCTGTATTGAGGCCGTGCCGGGAGAAGGCTTCGAGGCGCTTCCGCAACTCGACGAGGTCGAGGGAATCCGTTGTTACGTCGCTGCGTTCGCCGCTAATTTCCGCAGCAAGGTGGAGACCTGGAAGCACAAACTGGAAGCGGTCAAAACCACAGGCAGGCGGATGGTCGTCTGGGGCGCCGGCTCCAAGGGGGTGACGTTCTTGAACACCCTCGAGCTGCAGGATCAAATTGCCTATGTCGTCGATATCAATCCGCGCAAGCAAGGTATGTTTGTCGCCGGCAGCGGGCAGCAAGTCGTGCCCCCGCAGTTCCTGCAGAACTATCGCCCTGAAATTGTCGTGGTGATGAACCCCATTTATGTTGATGAAATTCGTCAGACCTTGGCAGCCATGAAACTATCTCCGGAGGTGATATTGAGTTGACGGGGCGTGCATGAAGAAAATTGCAAAAAGTCGGGACGGCGGACAAATTAAAGTGGCTGTCGTTCCTCATCCCCAAAACGTATTTCCACCGACGAGCGGGTCGGTGGCGAATGTGGTATGGGAAAGCGCCCGGCGCCTTGCCTCCAGATGTGAGGTGACCATTTTCTCGCGCCGCCAGGCAAGGCTGGAAAAATTTTCTTTGGTGCAAGGTGTAAAAATCCGCCGCGTGGCGGTCAAGTTTGATGAACGCGTGGTTTTGCCGATTGTGCGCCGATTGCAGCATTATCTTGCTCTGGAAAAATTTTTTCTGTTTCGTTTTTATTTTTATCTAAGCTTTATCATCAAAACCGCTTTCTTGATCCGGCGGCAGGGTTGTCAAATTATTCATCTCCATAATTATTCGCAGTTCGCTCCGGTCATCCGATTTTTCAATCCGCATGGCAAAATTATTCTGCACATGCACTGTCACTGGCTGATCGAAATGGATTTTAAGACCGTCAATCGGCGGCTGCGATGCGTTGATCTCATTATCAGCCCGAGCGATTCAATAAGCGAGCAAACCCGCCGGCGCTTTCCTGAGCATGCATCAAAATGCCTCACCGTTCCGAACGGGGTTGACACGAGTACATTCCACCGACTGCAAGGCGAAGCGGTGGAAGCCGTGCGCAGCAGTGCCGGGCTAAATGGCAAAGACGTCATTCTCTTTGTCGGGCGTTTGACGCCGGAAAAAGGCGTGCATGTTTTGATCGAGGCCATGGCGACGGTGCGGAAGATGTTTCCGAATGCGATTCTGGTTCTGGCCGGCGGAGAATATTTCACGCCGATCAGTGCAAAAGTCAAAACCGACCTGCTCTACCAGCAGTTTGAAAACTTGAAGAGGAATTACCACGACTATCTCAACGATCTCATCGCGCGCTACAAGCTCGAGGCGATCTTTGTTGGGTACCAGTCCCAAGAGAGGTTGGTGCATTTCTACTCGCTGGCCACGCTCGCGGTTTTGCCTTCGTTTGAGGAAGCCGGCCCCTTGCCGGTTCTGGAGGCGATGAGCTGTCAGTTGCCCATTGTGGCAACGGAGGCCGATGGCATCAAGGATTACTTGCCGCCGGAAGCCGGTTTCCTGGTTCCCTTGAATGATGCCCCAGCGTTGGCCAAAAGCATTGTGGCTTGTTTGAACGACAAAAAATTGCGTGAGCAAATGGGGCAGTGTGGCCGCCAATGGGTCGAAGCGAAATTTACGTGGGATCGCATGGCGAAGACCTTGCTTTCTGTCTATACGCGTCTGGTTTTGGTGCCAAACCTTCAGGAGCCGGTGTATGAACCGGAGTACGCTGCGTAATTTTGTCGCCGAACAGGTGCAGAAAGCGAATCCAGCGATCATCAATCTGCTTTTGCGCTGGCGCGCCCGAACGGAGAAAATCGATTCTTCACACCGGCCGGTGCTGGTATTTTCGCCCCACAAGGATGACGAAGTTCTCGGATGCGGCGGCACGATCATTCTGAAGCGCCGCATGGGAGTCGAAGTTTATATCGTCTTCATGACCGATGGCCGCGCCTCGCATCAATCGCATTTCATTACGCCGGAAGAACTGGTCAAATTGCGGACGGCGGAAGCGCGCAATTGTGCGCGCGTGATGGGAGTGCCGGAAGAGAATCTGATATTTTTCGAATTCGAGGAGCGCTGTTTGGGCCAACACCAGACTGCCGCGCGCTTGCGAGTCGCGGAAATACTCCGCGACCTTCGGCCGGCAGAAGTTTTCGTTCCCTATCACCGCGAAATGCAAGCCGACCACTTTGAAACTTATAAAATTGTCAAAGACGCGCTTGGCGAAATCCATGGGCAAGGCCGGCCACCGGTCAACCTTTACGAATATTTTGTGTGGATCTGGCGACTTTGGTTCTGGCAGATTGAAGAGCTGCGCCATCGGAAGCAGTGGTGCAAAATTGATGTGCGTCCTATTCGACAAATCAAACAAAAGGCCTTGCAACAATACAAATCCCAAACGACAATTTTGTATCCGGATCCACGATGGCGGGTGCTCCCCGAACCCATCATCAATCTGTTTTCACAGCCGTATGAATATTTTTTCAAAAATTTTTGAATTCCACCCTCGCATGAACATGTTAAGAATATCCCCCTTGGGTAATCGTTGGTAGCCGAAGAATTACTCAATTCTTTCAAGAAGCTAAAAATTTGTTGGACTGGATTTTCAAAGAGAAGGACGCCGAATGATGGCAGAGGACAAAGAATTGAAAACGCACTATACGCGACGAGATTTTCTCGCAACCACGGCGCTGGCGGTGGCCGGTGCGGCGTGTGGGTATGTCGAATCGTGGTCATCGCTCATCCAAATTTTTCATGCGCCCATGTGCTTTACTCGTCGCGCCGGTGATTTCACCGCGAATATTTGTGGCATTTTCAATGCCGAGGTGACACGCGCGCAGTATCGCCTCAACTCCGGTTCATGGCGCAAGTTGGGCCAGGCTTTGCCGCGCGTGCCGCTGCCGCTGTTCACGATTGAGCTGAGTGCCGATGAGCTCCGTTCCGGAATCAACCATCTGGAGATCATGGCAGCGGCTAACGGCTACAAGCCTGAAACGAAATGGGTGCAGTTTGAATACGATCCGTCGTCGATCACGCTTCCCATCCGTGTTGACTGGTCGAGTCCTGAATTCGAGGTCCAGGATGGACATTGGGAGCCCCTCGCGGTCGACGGTGGGTGGCGTGTGCGTCCTGTCCCCGGTTCCGAAAATTACGATCGGATCATTGTCGTCAGCGGCGCCTTCGCCGGAGGGCGCCGCATTGAAACCGATCTGATCTTTCGCTATAATGTCTCTAATGAGCAACCGTTTGGCTTTGGAATTTTGCCGCTTTGGGGCGGCCGTCCTGATGATCCGGGCGTGAGCCCGCGCCGCGGCTGGAATTTCAGCCTCGCCTGGTATTACTCGCACTATCAGGGCGCCGGCAGTGAATTCTCTTACAAGCACGGCGACGCTCCTCCCAAATGGGTCTCCAGCTACCGCGACTTGACGCTGTCACCCAATATTCGTTATTTCCTCGTGGTTGAGTGTTGGCAGGAATTTGATGCGGCCGGACACCACCAACGTTATCGGCAACGCCTGAAGTGGTGGGCCGAGAATGAGCCGGCGCCGGCGGAGTGGATTGAATTAGCCGACACCGAAGGTTGTCCGATTCCGCCGCGTGAATACGGCGTGGCTCTCATCGCCCATCGCAGTCAAGTCGAGTTCGGCCCGGTCTTGATTAAGCCGATCGGAGTGGTCAATTTATGATTATGATCCCGGCATCAAGCCTGAACCATTTACTGTCGTGATTAAATTAATGCACTGGACATACAAAAATTTCTGTTGGCCATTCATCATTTGCGGGATTCTTCTGCCCGGTTGCAACTCGAAGATTTCTTCAATGAGTGCGCAGGAGATACCCTTTAAACATGTGATTATCGACCCCCATCCTGATGCCGGCGTCGATTGCTGCACCGATGTTTGCGCGGTCGGAGATCTCAACGGCGACGGTTATCTCGATGTGGTCATTGGTGCCGAAAATGCGGATTCGAGCGGACTGGTGTGGTACGAATATCCGGCGTGGACGAAACACCCGGTCGGTTCCGGAGAATTTACTACAGATGGCCAAACCGGCGACGTGGACGGTGACGGCGATCCAGACATCATTGTCAGCGACTATGGCCACGGCATATTTTGGTACGAAAACCCTCGCAACTCCACCGCCCAAGAGTGGATGGCCCACCTGATCGGCCCGGGTTATGGTCATGATGTCGAAATCGGCGATGTCGATGGCGATGGTGATCTCGATGTCGTCACATGTGATAAAAAACAGCTTTTGCTATGGCAACAAATCAATCCAACCACATGGAAGCGCCACACCATTTTTACGAACGACGGGGAAGGGACGGCTTTGGCAGATCTCAATCGCGACGGTGATCTGGATGTGGTTTATGGCGGTTTATGGTTGGAAGCGCCTGATAGCATGTATGGTGCTCCTTGGCCGCAACATATTATTGACGATTACTGGCCGCGTGCTACCCGTGTCAAAGTGGCGGATATGAACGGTGATGGCTGTTTGGACGTGATTCTCAGCGTTTCAGAAGGTTATGGGAATCTTGCCTGGTTCGAGGCACCGGTGGATCCCAAATCCGGCATTTGGTGCAAGCACCTCATCGAAAGCAGCGAATTGCAAGGCGCACACAGCCTGCAGGTTGCGGACTTGGATAATGATCGCGACCTCGATGTGGTGACCGCGGAAATGCATACCTCGGCTCAGAAACGTGTCATTGTTTATATTAACGAAGGACTGGACCATTGGGCCCGGCAAATCGTGGCGAAGAGTGGTTCTCATAATTTGCGCGTTGGAGATATTGGCAGCGATGGTGACATTGATCTCATCGGCAAGAATTTTGGTGGTCCCGGTCGAATCATCGAGATGTGGGAAAACGGCCTCTCGGCAGAAACTCACGTCGTGCACGAATTATTGCCCGACGAGTTTGATCTTTCACGAAGCTATCCGAATCCCTTTTCGCCTGCCCTGAATTTGGGTGGCGGCATGGCAATCATCGAACTTGTGCTTCCGGACGCGGAAGAGATTGATTTGTCCATTTTGAATCTTGTTGGCCAAAAAATCCGGACGCTGGCAGTCGGTTGGCGCAACGCAGGTCAATGCCAATTTCGATGGGATGGAAAGAATGACAACGGGACTCCGGTGCCGGCGGGCCTCTATTTTTTCCAGTTGCGCAGCTCCAAATACCAGGCGATCAGTAAAGTGACGTTGATTCGTTGAGCCGGGCGGATAAAAATGTACGACCTGTTCAAAAAACTTTCCAAGCATCTTTCGATATTTGCGATTGCCTCGGCCTTGAGCAAGGCGGTCAGTTTTCTGCTCCTGCCGATCTACACGAGATATTTGACGCCAGCAGATTATGGCATTCTCGAATTGTTGTCCGTCACCATGGCGATCTTGAACGTGATCGTTATTCTCGGCATGTCCAGCGCATTTTTCAAAGTCTTCACCTATGACTGCGAGAGTGACAGCGACCAACGGCTCGTCGTCAGTACAGCTTTTTTCTTTCTCCTGGCCGATTCGCTTTTCTTTTTTACGATTCTGTACTTTTTTGCCGCGCCAATTTCGACAGCGATGATGCGGAACTCCGGCTATACCCATCTTTTCGTTTTGATGTTGTTCACCGGTTTTTTGGGCATCAACAATTTGATTCCGTTCGGGATTCTGCGTTCGCGGCTTGAATCGGTAAAATACACCGTGATTCAGTTTATCCAGTTTATCGTCTCGGTCGGCTTGAACATTTATTTTGTGGTTTTTCTGAAACAAGGAATCCAGGGAATTTTGTGGAGCGGTGTTCTCGGCAATTTGCTGGGTTTCCTGCTGTTGTTGCCGGTCCTGTTGCGTTATCTCTCGTTTAAAGTTTCATTCGCCCGTCTGAAGCAGATGCTGCTGTTCGGCGTACCGATGATTCCCGCCGGCTTGGGATTGTGGGTAATGACGGTGTCGGACCGCTATTTTTTGCAATATTTTTCAACCACGCATGAGCTTGGTCTATACGCCTTGGGCTATAAATTTGCTTCCATTTTTGAGTTTTTGATCATTACCCCGTTCATTACGGTTTGGCCGTCGCTCTATTTGTCGACCGCCAAGAAGTCCGAGGCGCCGCAAATTTTTGCCCGGCTTTTTACTTATTTCTGGAGCGCCCTCGCTTTTCTGTTGGTCTTGACGACTCTGCTGATCAAGCCAGTCATTCACTTCATTACCACCCCGGAGTTTTACGCGGCCCATGCCGTGGTACCGATTTTAGTCATGGCGATTATTCTCTACGGCGCCAACCAGCAACTGGATATCGGCTTGGTAATCAAAGAGCGCACCAAATATTTGATGTACAACTCCCTGACCGCGGCTGCGATCAATTTGCTGTTGAACTATTTGCTGATACCTGCCTATGGCATGATGGGCGCAGCCGTGGCAACGCTTGTTGCTTATCTGGCAAATTGCATTTTGAACTTTTTCTTCAGCCAACGCTTTTACCCGATTCGCTACGAGTGGTCGCGCGTGCTGCAAATCAGCGTGATCGCGGGCGGTCTCTGCTTGATTACCGAAATTCTGCCCGTTAATTCTTTGGGATATGGTCTGATTTGGCTGCCGATCGTTACCGCCGCTTATTGGCTTGCCTTGTTTTTCATTGGCTTCTTTTCACCCGGGGAGATGGCTTTTATAAAAGGTTTTTATCAACGCTGTCGCGGAGAGTTGAGCCGGCTTGCTGTTTCTCGCAAGCCGATTGCGCCATGAAACGAATTTTGATCATCACGTATCACTTCGCGCCTTACAACAATGGCGGCGCCTTTCGTGCGTTGAAGTTTGTGAAATATCTGCCGGACTCGGGCTGGATGCCGCTGGTGCTGGCGTGTTCGCGGCCGCTTGCCGGCTTTCGCGATGAGGATTTGGCAAATGATATTCCGGCGGAAGCCAAAGTATGGCATTGCCCGACGCTCGGAATTTACAAAGGGGTGGTGAGCGCCGCAAACCTGCTGGCGAGAGGGCAGCGATCTTTGCGCGCGTTCTTCGCAAATGCAGAAATCAGATTGGAACTGCTGCCTCAGCCCAACAGCTCAAATGAATCAAGTTGCAAAGCGCCAACGCCTGGTGTCCTCGACCGCCTGCTCTATAATCTGTTTGTTCCGGACGCGATGGTTGATTGGATTCCCGTTGCTGCTGCCCAAATGCGCCAGATCATTCGGAAATACCAAGTGGACGTGGTGATGACAACTTCGCCGCCTCATTCGACGCACTTGCTTGGCGCTGTATTACCACAACGCCGGAATCTGAAATGGATCGTTGACCTGCGTGATCCCTGGTTGGACAACGCGGTTAGGACTCACTTGCAGAACGTTTCAAAATATCGGCAGACTCTCGAAAGCCGGATGGAAAAGTGGATAGTCCATCATGCTGACCGCGTGATTGCAAATACCGAGATCAATCGCCGCGTGCTGTTGCAAAGATACCCGGCGCTGTGCCCGGATAAACTTGCCGTCATTTCGAACGGCTTCGATGCCGCCGATCTCATCCCATCCCCGGCTTTTGATGAGAAGCCCGGAAAGTTTGTAGCCACGTTTTCCGGCTATTTGTATCAGGGCATGGCAGAGCCGTTTTTTCGTGCTCTGGAAAGGCTGCTGCGAAACGATCCGGCGCTGGTAAACAGATTGCGTGTTCAAATCATCGGTCACTATAGTGATTATTATCAACGGGAAATCCACTCATCGCCTCATGGTCTTGCGCAAGTCATCCAATTCCTTGGCCCGATGAGCCACCGGCAAGCGCTTGCCCAACTGCAGCGCAGCGACTTGTTGCTGTGTTTCAATTTTCCAACGCCGGCAGCGGCGGGAGTCGTTCCCAGCAAGCTTTACGAATATTTCATGATGGCCAAACCGATTCTTGCCATCGGCCCGGAGGGAGAAGCGGCGGCGATGATTCGCCAGGCCAACGCCGGACAAACTTTCACGCCGGATCAGGAAAACGAAATTGCCAACGCCATGTCCGCTTTTTTGCAGCGGTGGGAAAACGGTTGCTTGCACGCCGAATTGAATCGGGAGTACGTTCAGCTTTTTGATCGACGCGTGCTGACGCGCAAGTTGGCCGAAATCTGTGATGCCTTATTTATGCAATAATGATTTCTAAAAAGTAACGAAAAGTGTCATTCCGGAGGCTGCGCCCGCAGGGAATCTTTTTTGTTTCCAGCGATTCTCTTGGATTCCAAAAGATTCCCTGCGGGCGCAGCCTCCGGAATGACATTAAACCCGGTAATGGTTTTTCATTTCGTTAGTTATGCAGATCTCAATAACTTTGCAGACACTGGTTTGTATGGCTGGTGTCACCAGGAGCCTGGCATTTCCGGATTTATCGGTTCCGATGATCGAGCTGTTGATCTTGGGAGCGGTGTTGGCTTGTGTCATCGGTTTGCTGGCATTGCGCAATCCCCTTCACGCGCTGGTCGTATTGATTGTTTTTGGCGTGACCAGAATCGATCTCTTTCTGCCGTCGTTGGGCCCGCTCAGCCCAAGTATCATCGTGGAGACGCTCATTCTCATTGGCTTTGCCTTCGGCATGCTTACGCGAAGATTGGAATTTCGACTGATCGGACCCGAAGCGCATCTCATGATTGTTTTCGTTTTGGTTTGTTGTCTGTCGACCATTTTATGGGGCCAAACGCTTTATGATTTCAATGGCCGGCTTCTTTTTAAAGACATTCTCGTGCAATTATTTGTTGTTTTGATGTTGATCAATCTTGTGCGCGAATGGCGCGACGTTGATTTTGTGGCGAAAGTCATGGCGGTTTGTGGATTGCTGCTTGCGTGCATGAGCTTGTTTCAATCCTTATTTGGCGGAGGCAGTTGGTCACAAAGCCAGGGCGGCGGTTATATTGTCAGCATTGAAGGCGAAATTCTCACGCGCGGCGACATGCTGGGCATTCATCCGAATGAATTGGCAGTGATTTTGGGCATGCTTTTGCCTATTTTCATTTATCTGCAAAATTATGGCACAAAATCCTGGCGATTTTTATCCTGGCTGGGAATTGCTCTGTTGGTCCCTACCATAGCTTCGACGTTTTCAAGAACCGGCTTTCTGGTTTTGGCGTTCGTCATTTTGATGAGTTTGACCGTGAATCGCCGGACACAATTCTGGCTGACGATTGCCATCCTGGGCGCCATCATTATTTTCGTTGTGCCCAGCCTCTATTGGAGCCGGATCGGCACACTGCTTACCGACCGCGAGGGCTCGAACCGCATTTTTCTCTATCAAGCCGCGTTGAAGCTCATTCAGATCAACCCGGTTCTTGGTATTGGTTATGGCGGCTATCCTTTTCTCGTCAATCGTTACTATCCGCTGCACTATACCACGGTCAGTACGCCCCACAATATCTATCTTGAAATTGTCAGCGAAACTGGTCTTCTGAACTTGTTGATTTATGGTTTGTTGTTTTGGTTCCTCTTGCGCAGTCTCAAAACCATGGCCGTGCAAACCGCGGCTACCTCAAACCGTGCGTGGCTCGGGATCTGGGTGAGAACACTGCGGATAGGAATTCTGGCCTATCTGCTGGCCGGGCTTACGACCTCCGTGCTACTGAATTCCGTTATCTATGTTTTGATTGGGCTCACCCTGGCGACGAAAAAACTCTTTGTCGAGGAAATGAACAGCGCCAAGTTGGTTACGGATAAACATGCGAGCGAACCGTCTCTCGGTCTTGCTGTATAGCGAAGCGTTTTACCCGCTTTATGGCGGCGCTGAGATATTTGTCATGCGCCTGGCCAATCAGCTCAGCCGCATGGGCGTGGCGGTTGGCATCTTGACTTATCAGTTGCGCAAGAATTGGCCACGGTTTGAACAGATTGGAAATTTGCCGGTGCACCGAATCCCGCATCCGGATATCAAATTCCTGGGCCCGGCGGTTGGTATTCTCAAAACATTGGGATTCATTTGGCGACGACGCCATGAGTTTGAGCTCATTCACATTCACGGTGTCGGTTTCACCGCTGCGGCCATCGCACTCGCCAGCCAATTCACCGGCCACAAGGTCGTTGTGCATCTGACCGGCTCGGAAACCTATCGGTACATCTACAAAAGCAGATGGCGGCGCGTGCTGGTATGGAAGGCGCTCCACCGAGTTGATTGTTTTGTCGCGATCAGCAGCGAGATCAAAAATTTTCTTCTGCACAATTGGATTCCCGAGGCCAAGATTGCAGCAATTCCTTATGGTCTGGAACTATCGGAGAATTTCCACCCCGGCAAAATGGCGCGCGGGTTGGGCAGCGCGGCGAAGCAAAAGGTCGCCATTTTTGTTGGCCGGTTGGTGATTGAGAAGGCGCCCGAAGATCTCCTGCGCGCCTGGCAGTTGGTTTGCCAGCAACGCGACGATTGCGAGTTGTGGATTCTCGGCGACGGCGTTTTGAAAGAGAAGCTGATAGCGCTCGCGCATCAATTCAATCTGGAGACGCGGGTAAAATTTTTTGGACAAACGCAAGATGTTTTTCGCTATCTCCGACAAGCCGATCTCTTTGTCATGTCCTCGATTTCCGAAGGTTTGTCCAACGCGCTTTTGGAGGCCATGTCCGCCGGCTTGCCGGTGGTCATGACCTCGGTCGGCGGCGCGGTGGATGTCATTCGCCATGAAGAGAACGGCCTGCTCGTTCCGCCGCGCGATTTTCAAAGTCTTGCTACTGCCATGTTGCGCCTGTTCGACAATCCGGCGCTTGCTGAAAAATTGGGCAAAGCTGCCAAGGCCACCGTCCGTGAGAAATATTCGATTGAAATTGTTGCCAAGCAACACGTGGAATTATACACCAATCTCATTGCTTGAGGAGCACGAATGACGGAACAACTTAAATCAGTCTCGGTTTTGATTCCGGCCTACAATGAAGCTGGTTATATCGTTGGCAGCGTCGAGTCCATCGTCAAACAGGATTATCCGCCGGAGAAACTTGAAATCCTGGTCATTGATGGCAGATCAAAGGATGCGACACGCGCGCTGGTGCAAGAAATGGCCGCGCGGCACCCCAATGTCCGGCTCTTGGACAATCCGCATCGCACCGTGCCTTTTGCATTGAACATTGGCATTCGAGAAAGCCGCGGCGAAGTGATCATCATCATCGGTGCGCACAGCTTAGCCGCGCCGGATTTTGTGCGAAAAAATGTCGAGGTGCTCCAACGCACTGGTGCCGATTGCGTGGGCGGCACGATTGCTTGCGTCGCCGATTCCCGCGCCGGAGAAATCATTGCCGCGGCCATGCGCTCGACCTTTGGCATCGGTGACTCAACGCGGCGCGAAAGTCAGAAGGAAGGTTACGTCACCCATCTGGCTTTTCCCTGCTATCCCAAACATGTTTTTGCAAAAATCGGCGGCTTTGACGAAGAGATGGTGAAAAATCAGGATGACGAATTCAGTTTTCGTCTGCGCAAGGCGGGAGGCCGCATCTATTTCGCGCCGGAGATTCAGTCGTACTACTACGTGCGTCCGTCTCTGTTGGCGCTGTGGAAGCAATATTTTCGTTACGGCCTTTATAAAGTGCGCGTTTTTCAAAAACACCCGGCGCAGCTCAGTGTTCGGCATTTCATTCCGGCCGGTTTCGTCGCCACGCTGCTGCTCAGTTTGCTGCTGACTTTTTTCAGCCGGTTTTTTGCTGCGATTTTTTTGGGCGTGCTGGCGCTGTATTTGATCGCCGTGTTGGCGGCTTCTGTGTTTATCAGCAAGCGCTACGGATTCAGATATTTCTTTTTGCTGCCGCCGGCTTTTGCCGCGCTCCATTTTTCTTATGGCAGCGGATTTCTTTGCGGGTTATTCAAATTTTTCAAAAATTGGTCTTCCCCGGTAAAACAAAATGGCAAAATCCCCTCGTTTAGCGCCGAACCGTCTTCGATTCCAATCTCAACAATCGACTGAGGTCGAGCCGCTCAATGCCATGTCAATTGATGTCGAAGACTGGTGCCAATCGACTTTTGATCGTAACGCCCCGATCACCTCGCGGGTTTATGACAATACCATGCGGCTGCTGGAGCTTCTCGCGCGCCGGAAAACGACAGCCACATTTTTCGTCCTGGGTTTGGTCGCGGAAAAGTTTCCACGATTGATTCAAGAAATTTATGGTCAGGGGCACGAGATCGCCAGCCATGGTTATTCGCATCAGCCCATTTTCAAGCAATCGCGTCAGGAGTTTACTCTGGACGTCCAGCGCTCGCTCGAGCTGCTTGAGTCCCTCACCGGCTGCAAAATATTAGGTTACCGCGCGCCCGATTTTTCGATTAACTCGACAACACTGTGGGCGCTCGAAGTGTTGCAAGAGCTGAATCTACTTTATGATTCGAGCATCTTTCCGGTGCACAACCCTCGCTACGGCATTCCGGATTGGCCACGGCCGCCGCTGCCAGTTGATGGCAATGGCGGCAAACGCTTGATTGAGTTTCCCATCTCCACGCTGCGATTGGGCTGCGTGAATATTCCGTTTATCGGTGGCGGTCATACGCGACTTTGGCCGGCCTGGTTTATTGCATGGGGCATCCGCCGTCTCCATCGCGAAGGCCTGCCGGCGATGATTTACATGCATCCCTACGAGATCAACCCGGACGAATTTGATGCTCTGGAAGTGAAAATCCCGTTCAAACAGAAATTTCACCAAGGCCTGAATCGCCGCACCGTTTATGGCAAGACCGAGCGTTTATTGGAGAAATTCAGATTCGGCCCGATCCGTGACGTATTGACCGTGCAGAAACTCTTGCCTGATCCCAGCATCATGAAGGATAAAACTCCTACATCAGATTTTCAGATAAGCCTACGGCCGCACAGAGGCTGAAAACTCGAGCCTTGCATTCAAGAACTGGCGCCAGCAGATAGATTAACTCCATCGGATGAAAGCGCCCAACGAATTAAAGAACTTTAATAAATATTTGTTCAGATTTATTTTCAACCTAAATTAATATGTCGTTCTGGAAGAGTCATTTTTCATTTTTGGCAACATGCGTTTGTCCTGAATTGAAAAAAGATTCCTTGTGAATGACATTTCCCTGTATGTCAATCTACGGATCGATAAAGATTCTCCACGTTATCCATTCGCTCCATACCGGCGGGGCTGAGCAAGTGGTGAAGAATTATGCTTTGCAGCGTGATCGCAGCCGGTTTCACGTGGCAGTTTGTGCACTCACTGGCGGCGGCGATATTGTCACAGAACTACGTTCCGCCGGCATTACCGTGTACCTGCTTGGCAAATCCGGACGATGGGACTTGAGAGTTTTGCCAGGGCTTGCCGCCACGATTCGCGCGGAGGCGCCTGATCTCATCCACGTTCACGATGACATGTCGAATAACTGGACGGCTTTGGCGCTGGGTTGGCGCCGGCATGTGCCCGTGGTTCGGACGATACATAAAATCTACGAGCCGGATTCCTCGCCGTATTTTCGCGCGCATCAGCTTCTCAGCCGGAGGCTTTATCGCAGCAATGCTTATTTGATCTGCTGCAGCGAAGCCGTGCGCCAATCCTTGCAGCTCAATGCTTCATTCAATGAGCGTCTGGTCACGATCCACAATGGCATTGATTTGCGCCAGTTCAGTCCACCCCTCGTTCGTGGTGCCGCGACAATGGTTTTGGATCAAACCGCCGGTAACGTCGTCGCAGCATTTCGCATTGGAACGATTGCAAGCTTGCGCGCGGAAAAGGGACATGAGTATTTGTTGCGCGCCGCCCAAATTTTGAAGCAAATGGCGCTGCCGGTGCATATTTATTTGGTGGGCGATGGCGACAGGAGAACTCATCTCGAACAACTCGCGCAGCAGCTCGAGGTTCAAAATATCGTGCATTTTCTCGGGCCTCGCTGCGATGTTCGCGAGGTGCTGGAAGAATTTGATCTGGTGGTTTTTCCCTCGATCACCGAAGGGTTGCCGATGGCAATGCTGGAAGCATTGGCGATGAAAAAACCTGTCATCGCCTCGGCAGTAGGAGGTATTCCGGAGGTGATTCAACCTGGTGAGACCGGATGGCTTGTGCCGCCGGCGGATTCGAGTGCGCTGGCCAGTGCCATCGCTTATGCTTTGCAACATCCGGAAGAAAGACAAGCGGTGGCCGAGCAAGGATTTCACAAAGTTGCCTCGGAATTTACCGTCGCAATCATGACGCGAAGAACCGAGCAAATTTACGAAAAAGCGCTGGCGCAAAGGGAGCGGGGTGGTTCAGCGAAAGGAATCGGTTCGTGCAATGACCTTCGTATTCTGTTCATGACGATGTTCCCCAATCCTGAAAAGCGCGTGCCGCCCAACCAAACCGCGCTGCTGGCGGATCATCTGGAACGGACAGGCGCCCGGGTTTTGCGAACGACTCGCGAGACGCGACGAGTCTTCAAAACCTTGCGATTCATTACGGCTTTGTTGCAATATGTGCGTGCGTATGATATTGTTCAAATCCAGACGACGCCTTCGGTCGGTTTCATCAACACCGCAGTGGTGATTGGGCTTGGCAAGCTTCTCGGAAAGAAAGTGGTCTCGAATTATTTTACTTCCGCCGGTCCGGAATTCCTGGAACGATTCAGACGAGTGACTGTGCCGATCTTGAAGCGCGCCGATGGTATTGTCGTCGCCTCGAGTTATGTTCGCGACAAATTGCAGGCGCTCGGGTTGCAGGTGAGTTCCATTCCGCATCTGTTGGACTGCCAGCATTGGCGCTTCAAACCACGCCGCATTTTTGAGCCGAGGTTGATTTGGGTCAAGCGCTTTGATCCGGAAGCAGGGCCGATGATCATGCTCAGCGCATTTCAAATCTTAAAGCAACATGTGCCAACAGCTCAGCTCGTCATGATTGGCGATGGCCCGCTGCGTCACGCATGCCAGCAGTTTGTGCAAGCTCAACAGCTTGGCGATGTGGAGTTTCCCGGATTTGTACCGCGGGAGAATTTGCAAGCCTTCTATGACGCCGCCGATATTTTTGTTCTCACCTCTCGGAATGATAATCAGCCCATGGCGGTTTTGGAGGCGATGGCTTGCGGACTTCCGGTGGTGGCAACCAAAGTCGGGGGAGTTCCGGAGATGATCGACGATCGCGTCTCCGGACTGCTCATTGAGGCGGATGACTATCACATTCTTGCCGAGACCATTCGGTTTTTGCTGCAGCATCAGGAACAGGCGCGGCAAATGGTGGATGCCGCGCTGCGCAAGCTGGAACGTTATCGCTGGGAGAATGTGGGAAAAAATTGGTTGGACTTTTATCACAAGCTTTTTGCAGAGCGCCATGAACCTGGAGATTTACAGCGAATTTCTCAAAACCATCGGCAAGAAAGTCATTCCGGGTGACGGTTACCTCTGGTGTCAGGTCGGCGGCGGATTTTATCACTGCTTCCCGGTGCATCAACCGATTCATCCGAGCAAACAGCAACTCACCAAAGTATTTTGGGGCGGACCGGCGATTGGTGTGCGCTTCAGTACCGACGCCATGACGAATGGGGGCAAGGCGAGCTTTGTATATTTGTGTGAGAAGGGCGCTTATGGATTGGATTTGCTCAGTGCCAATCAGCGCAGCAAAGTCCGGCGCGGCTTAAAACATTGCCAAGTGGGACAGATCACCGAAGCCGAATATTTTTGCTCGCAGGGTTGGTCGCTGCATGCCGAAACACTCAAACGACAGGGGAGGTTGGCAAAGGCCGATCGTCGAAATTGGAAAAGGACGGCAAATTGTCTTGGACATTTCGCCGGCCTCGAAGTCTGGGGCGCCTGGTTCGAGGAAGCACTGGCCGCTTTTGTCTTGACTTTTCAAGTTGAGGATTGCGTCCACCTGTTGACCTTTCGTTCGGCGGATCAGTATCTCCGGTATTATCCCAACAACGCGCTGATTTACACCGTCATTTCCGAGATGTTGAGCCGCGAGGCGGTTCGGCTGGTGTCATTTGGCGAAGAATCGTTGCAGGGTCTCGAAAGTTTGGACGCGTTCAAAACCGGCATGGGTTTTCGCAAGCAGCCGATGGTTCAAAAAATCATTCTCAATCCGTTCGTCTCTCCGGCTGTCAATGGTCTGACGAAGCAACTGATATGCACCATGAATAAGCGTAATCCGCAAAGCGTATTTTGGCGAAAGGCTCTTGGCGTCGTCGAGCTGCTGTAGCCGTAACGAACCAAGAGTTGTCAATGGGCATGCTGCTTCGACTCAAGGTTTAATGATGACGTTTTGAGGTCTGCTTGGAGGCCAATCAATTTTTAAATTCTTCCCTTGCACAATTTCATTGCTCGTGTTGCCTGCTTGATCAACCAGCGCGCTGGCACCCAAAATGAAGTAGCCATTCCCTTCTGCCACGTTTGAGCTTTTGAGCAGCTCACCCGTAAAAGTATTGCCGGGCACGGTGCCGGTCAATTTTATTGTGGTTATGGTGCCATCGCTGGCGATGAAAGATAACGGTGCCGGCACTTTGGCAACCGGTTTTGATGTGGTCAGCGTGATATGATATTTTCCATCGTTTTCGGGAAAAGGCGCGGTGGCCTCGAGAAGCGCTGCCAGGCCGGTTGTTTTAAAAGCGACCATCACGTTTTTGGTCACGAGCGCCGAGCGATGCTTTTCCCGATCCCAAACAACGGCATTGATATGCCATGTTCCCGATATGGCCGAGTCCAGCAGCTTCACCCTCGCCTTGGCCCATTTGTGCGTGCCGTTTTGCTTGTACTCGTTGGCATCATCATCGACATACACGCCCAATCTGCCGGTGAGATCGGTCCATATCTCTGTGCCCTCATTCTCTTTTGCCCAAATGGTGCTATCTTCGAGGGAATAGCTCGCGATGTAATTGCTCGCCGCAAGATAATGGCCGCCCCGATTCGCTGTCGTTCCCTGCTTATCGGAGGTGTGGTTGTACCAAACGTCAGCATAAGAGAGATCATTCCATCCCTGCGGATCATTCAGCAGGAGGTAAAGATCATACCATGTTTCCGTGGTGATGGTATCGAGCGCTGTTGTCTGATTGACATGAGTAAATTTGATGTCCACCACGCTTGGGGTCACGGCGGAATCGGTTGCAACAATCGTCGTCGAAGTGGTGGTTTTGTTGCTTTGCGCATCGGTTACGGTTAATTTTACAACATGCGAGTCAATGGCGGTAAAGGTGTATTGTGGATTCTGCTGGTTCGAGGAGTTGTTGTTGCCGAAATTCCATGAATAAAAATAAGGCGGCGTACCGCCATAAGCGCTGCCATTAAAATTGACCGTCAAAGGAATTGGACCCGAAGTTGGTGAGGCATCAATACTTGCACTCAGCTTTCCGCCCGCTTCGTATGCGCCGAGGTCATAACGCAAACCTTGCGGTCTTGAATTGCCCTCAAGGTCATTGGTCACTTCGAGCAGCGTTGTGCCCGCATCGATTGCCGGACTGGTTGGCTTGAGACGATAGTTCGTGGCCGGGTCAACAAATCCGGGATCCGCCGCCAGGATGGAATTGGCATCCTGCCCGGAAGCAGTCTGGTATTGCTGGAAAGTGCTGTAGCGAATGCCTTTCCAGATGAAATGGGTAGTGGGCCCCCAAAGATTGTAATCTAGCTCATAACGGTCGAAATTCGTACCATTTCCGGAGGCGGAGAGGTTGGCGCCGGCGCCATGTCGCGCCGGATTGATTGAATTCAAAAGTTCGGGGCGGTTTTTCTGCAACCATTGCCCAACCGCGGTTGAACTGTTGTCATGCACGATGTTGTTTTTGATCAAAAGTTTGGCAGCGATGCCGTCCAGATTTATGCCCACGACGTTACAGACAATGGTGTTGTTGTAAATCATGTTATTTTCCCCCAAGTTGCTGTATGAGGTTATCCCGTTGGGAAAATTGGCAAAGATGAGATTGTTGGTGATGAGATTATTGTCTGTTCCGCCATATGAGGAACCCAGCACAATACCATGACCGTATTGCCGGCGCGAAGGGAAGTTGGAGTCGTTTGTCACCACCGTGTAGCCGTTGGCGTAGATCAAATTGTCTTTGATGATGTTGCCGCTGGGATGGCCGGGGACGCTATAGGAACTCCACAATTGAATACCGGTGCTGGCGTTGTCATGAATGCTGTTGCCAATAAACTTATAACGGTCGCCGCCGATGTAAAAGCCCTGATCCTCGAACCAGATTGTTCCGTTATGGTGAACCTCACAATACAAAAACTCGTTCTCATAAGTGTCGTAATCCGCCAGGACGCCAATTTTGTAAGCGCGAAAAATTTCACAACGGAGAAACTTGATGTGATTGGTGGCGATTTTGCCGCTGCCAGCCGGTCCTTTGCCGGTCATAAAGATGGCGTGCCCTGCAGGATTGGTAATTTTCAAGTCATGGAACTCAATATATTCTCCTTCTATCCAAAGTGCCGTGCCACCGGTGCCTTTGATGATAACGTCGCCATCGCCATAAGCCTTGTAAATAATCGGCGCTGTGGCCGTGCCGGATTTTCCGATACCACCACCAACATAGATTCTGACGGGACCATACGTCCCTGCTTTGATGAGCACGACATCCCCGGGGGTTGCCACGGTAACCGCCTTTTGAATGGTCAAAAAGGGAGCGGCCTCTGTCCCTGGATTAGCGTCACTGCCCGTCGTTGCAACATAGTAGTTGCCAGCATAGGCAGAGACGGGGTCTTGGCCGTACTCTGCCAACAACAAAAAAGCAAGAGCAATTTGCAGAGCTCTGTATAGTTCGCCCCGGTTTTGCTGAATCCTAAACATTGTTTTACTCCTTACCACATTTACAAAGTTGTTTAATAACAGAAAACGTGCCAATCTTGATGGCCACGCGCACGTGCCAATTTATTGTAAATATTTGCAAAAAGCAAGTTATTCGCCAACCGAAGTTACTGTCAACTACAAAAATGTAAGAGTGGAAAAAGCTAAAGAGGTAACACAAGTAAACCTTGAAAAAGACCTCATCTTCTGTTATATTTAGCCGTTGTTATATTTAGCCGTGGTCGATCAACTATGAATCGCCCAGGATTCATCTCTCCCCCAAAAATTAATCAAGCGAGCGAATTTATGCAAAATTTAACCATCCCGTGCCTTTTCACGTTGCTCTTCCATGCGACATGCCTGTCTGCTCAAAGCTCGCCCCAACGAGAGGGAAGAGCAACGAGACCAGCCCCATCCTTTTTTCAAGAGTTAGCAAGCGAGGCGTTGTTCAATAATCCCAAAAGTGCGCCACCGGGAATGAAGGATTATCTGCTCCGCTGGTTGAACCCAAACCATGCGCCGGCTGAGTTGAGCCACGCGCGAATACCCACCACAAAACGACTTCGCAATGCGCTCAAAAAAAATTTATCGGGGAGATTCATACCTTCTCAAAGCCACAGTTTTTCTCATGAGGTTCGCGAAACCTGGGTGCGCCATTATGCCTCAGGTCTGGCCGCCAGTCTCGACAAAGTCACCGGGATGACAGTTGATGGCGTCGGGAATGTTTATGTGACTGGCCACGGCGCAAATTTGTCGTTTCAGCCGGACTATCAGACGATAAAATATGATGCCGCCGGCAACCAGGTTTGGATAGCCCGATATAACGGTGTCGAAAACGGCGCCGATTTGGCTGCCGCGATCTGCGTGGATGCTGCCGGTAATGTTTACGTCACGGGAAGCAGTGAGGGTCTGGGCTCGAGTTATGATTACGCCACCATCAAATACAACTCCTCAGGCATTGAACAGTGGGTCGCTTGTTATAATGGCTCTGGGAATGCCGAGGATGGGGCCATCGATCTCGTTGTCGACAGTGACGGCAATGTCTATGTAACAGGGACAAGTATCGGATCAAATTCTTCCGCTGATTACCTCACCATCAAATATAACTCTTCAGGCATCGAGCAATGGGTCGTTCGGTATAATGGCTTGGCAAATGCCAATGACGACGCTGTTGATCTGGCTCTGGACGACTCAGGAAATGTGTACGTCACAGGGACGAGTGTCGGCTCAGGCACAGACGAAGATTATGCGACAATTAAATACAATTTTTCCGGTGTTCAGCAGTGGATTGCCCGATACAACGGGCCGAATGATAAAAATTATGATGAAGTTGCCGGCCTTGCTGTCGACCGCTCAGGTAATGTTTATGTGACCGGAACGAGTGAGGGCCTGGGCACAATTGAAGATTACACAACCATCAAATACAATACTGCAGGCGAACAGCAGTGGATCGCCCGTTATAACGGGCCGGGAGATTACGATGTTGCCGCTGCGATAGCCATAGATGAAGCGGGTAATGTCTATGTCACTGGCTCGAGTGATTCTGTCGCCTTCAATTCTGATTTTGCCACGGTCAAATACAACGCCGCCGGCGAGCAACAATGGGTCGCGCGCTACAATGGCCCAGGCGATGATTCGGAAGAAGCAACCGCAGTAGACGTGGACGAATCCGGAAATGTTTATGTAACAGGAAAAAGTTTCGGCGCCGGTACGGAGTGGGACTATGCTACGATCAAATACAACTCTTTCGGAGTGCGACAGTGGGTGGTGCGCTATGATGCTCCAGGGCATAAAGATGATTATCCTTCCGCTCTTCATCTCGACGTTTCAGGAAATATCCACGTTGCAGGGACAAGCGATGGCCTCGACACCTTTTTCGATTACGCCACGCTTAAATACAACAGTGTCGGGGTCGAGCAGTGGCAGGCTCGTTACAACAGTTTGGGAAATGCCGATGATCGCGCCACTGCCATTGCCCTTGATGCTTCAGGCAATGTTTATGTGACTGGAAGAAGCATGCGCTTCGGCACTTCTTGTGATTACCTGACGATCAAATTCAATCCCTCTGGAATCATGCAATGGCAGGCCAGATATAATGGTTCGGGAAATGATTGGGATGAGCCCACCGCCATTGCTGTTGATGATGCCGGCTATGTTTATGTGACCGGAATAAGTTTTGGTTCCGACAACTATGATTACGCCACGGTCAAATATAGTCCAGCCGGAGTGGAGCAATGGGTTGGCCGTTACGACGGGCCGGGGAATGCCGATGATTACGCTACGGCCCTCGCGATTGATCCCGTGGGCAGCGAAATAAATGTGTATGTGACTGGATGGAGTTCTGGTACAGGCACGGCGCGCGATTATGCCACTATAAAATATAATTCTTTTGGGGGGGAACAGTGGGTGAAGAGATACAATGGCGCGGCTAATGCTGATGACCAGGCCATTGCACTTCAGGTTGACGCCGCCGGAAATGTCTACGTGACGGGAAGCAGCCAAGGTTCGGGTACCTCTTTTGATTACGCCACGATCAAATACAATTTCGCCGGCGACGAACTGTGGCTCGCGCGTTACGATGGCTCGGGAAATGCTGATGATGAAGCCGCCGCGTTGGCACTCGATGCCTCGGGAAATGTTTATGTCACCGGCAGCAGTACAGGCGCAGGGACATTTTCAGATATTGCCACGATCAAATATAATTCAATGGGAACAGAACTATGGGTCAAACGTTACGATGATCCTGACCGGCCTTTCAACATGGCAACCAGCCTTGCCCTCGATGACTTTGGAAATGTTCATGTGACCGGCACAAGCTGGGGGCCGATTACGGCTTTTGATTATACGACCATTAAATATAATACCTCGGGCAATCAACAATGGGTTGCTTTGTACAACAATGATGCGGCAAATGATGCCGACCATGCCGTTGCCCTGGCGCTCGATGACTCCGCCAATGTTTATGTGACCGGATGGAGTGTCGGCGATGGCACTTTTTCTGATTACGCCACGGTCAGATACAACGCTGCCGGAACTCAGCAATGGGTCAGCCGATATAATCGTTCCGGCCCCTCTCTCGAATATGCGGCAGCACTGGTTGTTGATTCTCCTGCCAATGGTAGGAATGTCTATGTGGTCGGATGGAGCGAGGGCGAGCACTGGAGCATGTACACGACCATCAAATATGTTCAGACACCCTCAGTTTCAGTGAAAGATGAAAGAACGACACCACCCGGCAGTTATTGGTTGTCGCAAAATTATCCGAATCCGGTTGGCAATGCAGGTAAGTTCCTCGGTGCGGATGAACATCAGGCCTTCACGAGAATTCAGTATGCCCTGCCAAAGACGAGCTATGTAACACTCAAAGTGTTTAATCTGCTCGGAGAAGAAATTGCTACGCTCGTCAGCGCTGTAAAGCCGGCAGGTGAACATGAGGTGCAGTGGCGCCCGACGAATTTGCCCGGTGGGGTGTATGTCTATCGACTGCAAGCAGACGACCCTGCAACCGGCTCAGGACCAGATTATGTTCAAACCAAAAGGCTTATCTTGCTCAGATAGCTGCGGAATCGGCCATGAAAGTTCGGCATTGTCGAAAATTGAAAAGCCTTCTTTTAACAAGAAGGCTTTTTTATTTACTTTGGCAATGGGTAACAAATGTTATGCCATTCATCGCAGATTAAATCTTGACAAAGACAGCAACTTCTGTTATATTATTTATCGTTTGTTGAAAATGGTATCATGAAACTATGTTGATCATTTTGCGGAGAACAACATGGAACAGGCAATTATCGATGAAAACCGCCTGAAAGAAATATTGAAAAGGGCTTTAATTGAAGTTTTCGAGGAAAGAAAAAATTTCTTTTACGAGTTTTTCGCGGAAGTGCTGGAGGAGCTTGCGCTGGTTAATGCCATAAAAGAGGGTGAAGATACTGAATCGGTAAGTAGAGCCGAAGTTTTCAGTGTACTCGAGGGCACTCCGTGAAGATCGAATTTAAGAAGAGTTTCGTCAAAGACCTGCAAAAGATCAGGGACAAAGCCCTGCTGCAAGAGGTTAAGGAGAGAATTGAAGAAGTCGAACAAGCGTTGAATCTTCAGGTAGTAGGTAATTTGAAGCAACTCCAGGCTGGAGGAAAATATTTCCGAATCAGAATTGGTGACTATCGGATCGGCCTGATTGTTGAGAATGACGTTGTTGTTTTTGTGCGATTTCTACACAGGAAAGAAATTTACAGATACTTTCCGTGAAGTGCTCCATGGAAACGAAACCCGTGTCCATCACGCTCGAGGAAGTCAAACACGTTGCCGCGTTGGCCAAGCTCTCGTTCAATGATGAAGAGTTGGCGAAGATCGCGAAAGAGCTGGATGCGATTGTCGGCTACGTCGAACAACTGAAGGAACTCAATGTTGATGAGGTACCACCAACCTCGCATGTGCTTGATCTTTACAACGTCTTTCGTGACGACAAAGCCGAGCCCTGGCTTACAGCCGAAGAAGCTTTGCAAAACGCGCCTGCGAAAAAGATGGGCTATTTCAGCGTACCGAAAGTCATTGGGTAGATGAAAAAAAGATAAAAAAGCTAAAATGAGTTTTTAATTATTTGGCCATCAAATCATTTTGCCTTTAAAAGATTTGAGTAAAATAAAAGTTCTGGGCATCATCCCGGCCCGTTACGGCTCTACACGTTTTCCCGGCAAACCGTTGGCGCTGCTTTCCGGACGGCCGATGGTGCAGTGGGTTTACGAGCGCGCCTGTCAGGCGAAAATGCTGACCGAAGTCATCGTTGCCACCGATGATCGTCGTATTTTCAATGTCGTGAAGGAATTTGGTGGCCGCGTTGTGATGACTCGAGCTGATCACCCCAGCGGCAGTGATCGCATCGCCGAAGTCGCCGCAACCAGCGATGCCGAAATCATCGTCAACATTCAAGGCGACGAGCCGCTGATTGAGCCGGCAGCCATCGACCTCGGCGTCAACATTCTGCTCGATAATCCGGCAGCGCAAGTAGGGACACTCATTCGCCCGATCCGAGACGTGGCAGATTTACGCAATCCCAATGTCGTCAAGGTTGTACTTGCCCAAGACAACACTGCGCTCTATTTCTCGCGCTCGGCGATTCCCTTCTGTCGTGGGGCGAAAACCGAGGACGAGTGGTTGCGGCAGCATACGTATTTTAAGCACATCGGCTTGTACATTTTTCGCCGTGATATGCTTTTGCAATTCGTGAAATGGCCGCCCGGTGTGCTCGAAAAAATCGAAAGCTTGGAGCAATTGCGACTGCTCGAACACGGCGTGAAAATTCACGTGGCGGTGACGGAGTATGAGGGGAGGAGTGTGGATACGGAGGAGGATTTGGAGACAATGATGAAGGATGATGGCAGGGGTTTGCTGAATTCTATCGAGTAAAAAATTCTCATGCAAGTTCGAATGCAGATCATGCGGTAGTAGATATGCGCAAATGACGCTGATGAATTGCGCGATGCGCTGTTACAAGCTGTCAAGACGCAAGACGCACGACGCGCAATTAGGAAGACGCGATGAATTTGGGCAACTTTACATTGTTGATTTTGCACTTGTTTGGCGCGGCAGGTATGCCACGATTCGGAGTGGATTATCGAACATGATTCAGAAACACCTCGGTTGAGCACTTGTTATCCATTGTAAAATTGCGAGGTAAACTTGAGGAATACAATCAAGCTCCTTGACGTGGTCGCGCTCACGGTTGATTTGCCGGAATACAACTTATGGCGCGGGCAAGTCGGTACCGTAGTTGAAATTCTTGCGAATGGCGCCGCCTTTGAAGTCGAATTCTGCGACCGTGAGGGACGCACTTACGAATCGGTGGGACTGAGTCCGGATCAAATTATGGTGTTACATTATCAACCAATTCCCAATCATCAAGAGTCCGAAGTCGTGACGGTTTAGAGTTATCATTTTATAATGCGACTCATGAAGCCCCAAGAATTTGACCTCGAAGAACGAGAATTGTTGGAATCTTATGAACGGGAAGAGTGGCAGCCCATCGCCAATTTGCAAGATGAGCTGCAACACCATCAGGCCTATGCGATGGCTACAATTCAGAAAAACAGGCTCGTAAGTATTGGTTTGTCGCCTGAAGATTTTCAAGAAATTCAGCGGAAGGCAATGGAAAAAGGCATTCCATATCATACTCTCATCGCCAATATCGTGCATCAGTTTGCAGCCGGTCGACTTATTGAACAGGCATAAAAAAGGAATCCAACTTGTCCCCCAACCCTGGCACTAAATTCATCTTTGTGACCGGCGGCGTGGTCTCGTCGCTCGGCAAAGGCATTGCCTCGGCCTCGATTGGCGTTTTGCTCAAAGCCCGCGGCCTCAAAGTCACCATGCTCAAATTTGATCCTTACATCAATGTCGATCCCGGGACCATGAGCCCGTATCAGCATGGCGAAGTTTACGTCACCGAAGACGGAGCGGAAACCGATCTCGATCTCGGTCATTATGAGCGCTTCATCGATGTCAACATGTCGAAAAAAAATAACGCCACCACCGGCCAGATTTATTACACCGTCATCACGCGGGAGCGCCGCGGTGACTATTTGGGCAAAACCGTGCAGGTCATTCCTCATATTACTGATGAAATCAAGAAGCGCATCATTGACGCTTCAGTGAATGGTGACAATTTTGATGTGGTCATCACCGAGGTTGGTGGCACCGTTGGAGACATCGAAAGCCTGCCTTTTCTCGAAGCCATTCGTCAGTTTTGTCTCGAAGCCGGTTGGCAGAATTGCGTCAATATCCATCTCACGTTGGTTCCATACATTCGCGCCTCCGGCGAGCTGAAAACCAAGCCTACTCAGCATTCGGTGATGCGGCTCCGTGAGATTGGCATTCAGCCGGATATTCTGCTCTGTCGTGTCGAAGGCCATCTGTCCCAGGAGTTGCGTGACAAAATCGGACTTTTTTGTAACGTGCCACCGGCACACGTCATCGAAGCACGAGATGTTGAGACGATTTATGAAATCCCGCTGATCTTTGAAGAAGGCGGACTCGGTAATCTTCTTGCCGAACGGCTGGGATTTCTAAATTCCTCGCATCGTTTATCCGAAGCAGCGTCCAAACCGGCGAATCTCGAGGACTGGCGGAAGTTGGTGGCGCGCATCAAGAATCCGCGCCATACGGTCGATATTGCCATCTGCGGCAAGTATGTCGGCTTGAAAGATTCCTACAAGAGCATCATTGAAGCCTTCACCCACGCCGGCGTTGCCAACGATGCCAGAGTGCGCTTGCATTGGATGGATGCGGAAGAGATCGAGAAGAACGGTATACCCGACAAGCTGCAGCAAGCGCATGGCCTGTTGGTTTGTCCCGGCTTTGGCAGCCGAGGAGTGGAAGGCAAAATCTCCGCGATTCAATACGCGCGGGAACACCGCATTCCGTTTCTGGGCATTTGTCTGGGTTTGCAATGTGCAGTTATTGAATTTGCCCGTCATGTTTGTAATTTATCAAAAGCAAACAGCACGGAGTTCGACGAACAAACTCCTGATCCGGTGATTGACAAGATGGAGACGCAAGTCAATATTCAACAGATGGGTGGGACGATGCGTCTCGGCGGTTACAATTGCCGGATCAAAGCCGGGACCCATGCTGCCGCGGCGTATCGCAGCGAAATGATTGTCGAGCGCCATCGTCACCGCTGGGAAGTCAACAATCATTATGTCGCACAATTGGAACGGCATGGTTTGATCATCAGCGGGCGCAATCCGGAGACGAGCCTGGTGGAGATGATCGAGTTGCAAGATCATCCCTGGTTTGTCGGCGTTCAATTTCATCCGGAATTGAAATCACGCGCGCTGCGGCCGCATCCGCTGTTTCGCGAGTTCGTGCGCGCGGCACTGAATGCTGCTGAAGTGAATCAGTAAAAAAGCTGCACACAAAGACGCAAGCCGCAAAGGCACGCAAAGAAAACCGTTGCGAAGTTTTTGCGTCTTTGCCTGAATATTTTCCTGTGAACTCAAAACTTGTGAAATTATGACACGTGTCGTTGAAATCGGTTCCATCAAAGTCGGCGGCGGCAACCCGCTGGCATTGGTTTGCGGTCCGTGCGTGATTGAAGACGAGAAAACCATGATGACTGCTGCAGAAGGCATTGTCAGGATTACTGACAAGCTGCGGTTGCCGCTGATTTTCAAATCTTCCTACCTCAAAGATAATCGCTCATCTGAAAAGAGTTATCAAGGCCCCGGCTTGAAGGAAGGATTACAGATGCTGCGCCGCATCAAAGAGCAGTTTGGCATGCCTGTGCTTTCCGATATTCACGACATGCACGACGCCGAGGCCTGTGCTGAAGTGCTCGATGTCATCCAGATTCCGGCCTATTTGTGCATGCAGACCACGCTCACACTTGCCGTCGCCAAAACCGGCAAAGTCGTCAATGTCAAGAAAGGCCAGTTTCTCGATCCGGCCGATATGAAAAACGTGATCAAGAAAATCGAGAATACCGGCAATCACAAAATCATTCTCACCGAGCGCGGCGCTTGTTTTGGTTACCACAACCTGGTGGTTGACATGCGCTCGTTGGTCATCATGCGCGAGTTGGGTTATCCGGTGATGTTCGATCCGACACATTCCATTCGCGTCTACGGCTTGCCGTCCACAGATCCGCGCGGCGGCACCCCGCAATATGTCCCGGCATTGACCCGCGCCGGCGTCGCCGCCGGAATTGATCTGCTGTTCATCGAATCGCACCCCGATCCTTCCAGAGCGTTGTGCGATGCCGCCAGCCAGTGGCCGTTGCCGCGGCTTGAAGAACTGTTGACGCAGGTGCTGGAGGTGGATCGCGTGGTGCGGAAATATATTGCGCTGTAAATCTCATTTCAAACACGGGGTATTTTATCAGTCAGGAAATTTCAATGCCAGATTCGGCTTCTAAACCGTATCCCGAAACGGAATCATCATCTTGGGAAATTAGCAAAGTTGCCGAGGCCGTGGCGACTTATGCGGCAAGTGCGACACCTAAGCTGAAAACGCCGGTACGAACCATTGCCGGCCTTGCGGCAGATGATGAAGTTTGGTCATTTGTGCAAGCGAATGATCTTCTGCCGCATTTGGAGATGGCGATTCGGTTGGCAAGGAAAACGTTTATTGATATTCGTCAAATATGGCTGTCTTATGAGCCTGATCCTGAACTCCCCAAATTTAATTCCATAGTGATCTGGGTGAAGGCGCACGGCACAGTTGAAAAGGTGTTTGCGCAAGATCAAAATTACACCAGCGAATTTGTTGAGGCTGTGCCGCGTGAAAAACGTCACCAGATTACCTTGCTCGTGAGTGTAGCTTGATGAATGCCAAAGACTATTTCGACCTTGCGCAAAAACTCGCTCAGATGCGTACCGAAGCGGCGATTCGTTCGGCAATTAGTCGCGGATATTATGCGGCTTTTCACTTCGGAAAGAATTTAGTTGAAGCGCTTGGTTTCAATTTGCCAAAAGACGCTGCGGCTCACGACGAGCTTTATCGTTTGCTCAACAATTCGGGAATTAAATCTGCTGAAGAAGCGGCCGATTGGTTGCGGCGCTTGCGACAACGTCGAACGCTGGCTGATTACGATTTCACACGAAGTGACTTGCATTCTCATTTTGATTGCCAAAAGGATCTTTTGCGGGTGGCCAGCATAATCGCGTTCTGTGAAAGTTACTCGGTAGAACCATTGCGCGCAACCTTGAAGAAAGGTTTGGCGGACTATATACAAAAAATTGGTTCATAAGCTTCAAAAACCCATGCCCAAAATCCTTGACAAGGCTCGCGAAGTCATCCGCATCGAAGCTGAGGCCGTGGCCGCGCTGGAAAAACGTCTCGATGCCAATTTCGAGCGCGCAGTGGAATTGCTGCTCAATTGCAAAGGCCGTGTCATTGTTTCCGGCATTGGGAAAAGCGGGATTATTGCCCAGAAAATTGCGGCAACCCTTTCCAGCACCGGCACGGCCGCGATTTTTCTGCATGCCGCTGAGGCGGCGCACGGCGATCTCGGCATGGTCATGCACGGCGATGTGGTGATCTGCATCTCGAAAAGCGGCAGCACCGAAGAGTTCTATACACTCATTCCGCTTTTAAAAAGATTGGAAACGCCGATCATCGCGATGACCGGCAATCATCATTCACCGTTGGCCGAACGCGCCGACGTGGTACTCGACATCAGTGTCGAAAGGGAAGCCTGTCCGCATGATTTGGCGCCGACTGCCAGTACCACTGTGACGCTGGCGATGGGCGATGCGTTGGCCGTCGCATTGCTGGAGCAGCGCGAATTCAGTCGCGAAGATTTTGCCCTGCGCCATCCTTCCGGTGCGCTCGGCAAAAAGTTGCTGTTGCGAATTGACGATGTCATGTATACCGGGGACAAGATCGCCACTGTTGGTGAAAGCGCGACACTCGACGAGGTCATTTTCGAGATCACGCGCAAACGATTTGGTGGCACCTGTGTCATTTCTCAAGATGGCAGGCTGGCGGGTATCATTACCGACGGTGATCTGCGCCGTTTGCTCAAGGATCGCCGTTCCATCGACGGCCTCGCCGCGTGTGATATTATGACTCGTAATCCCAAGACCGTTCATCTCGGGGCGCTTGCTGTACAGGTGCTCGAAATCATGGAGGAATACAACATCATGCAGATGGTGATTGTCGATGCGGAACATCGACCAATGGGCATGGTGCACTTGCATGATTTGCTGAAGGCGGGAATTAGGTGATTTATGTCCAATAAGCCGCTGCGCAAACACATTAAAAACTGGCTTATTTATCAATTTATTCGTATTTTAGTTTGGACCACGCGACGCCTGCCACGAACGTTGGCCTGGTGGTTGTTTCGCCATCTTGGTCTCTTGATTTTTGTGCTGCTGCGCGATGCCCGCGAAAAAACGATCCGGCATTTGCGCCTTGCTTTTGGCAACCAGCGGTCCGATGATGAAATCCACCAACTGGCGCGGCAAGTCTTTCGTCAGCTTGGATTGAATGCCGCAGATGCAGTCCGCATACCCAACTTGCGCAAAGCCGGTTTGCACAAGTTCATCCGGTTTGTGGGTAGAGAGCATCTGGATCGTGCTTTTCAGCGTGGCAAAGGAGTTCTTTGTCTGACCGGACATATCGGCTGTTGGGAACTGCTCGGTGCCTGGATCGCTGCCCATTATCCCCTGAAAGTCGTCGGCGCCACGCTCTATGACCCCCGGCTGGATGCGATACTTCTGCAGGAGCGGGAAACGGCCGGCTATCAAAGTCTGCCTCGCGATGCCAGCGGAACGCGGCAGATTCTCCGCTGGATGAAGCAGGGTGGTTTGCTCGGCATGCTGATCGACCAAGATACCACGCGCGTTGATGGCGAATTTGTTGACTTCTTGGGCCAGCTGGCGTACACGCCGGCTGGCCCGGTGGTGATTGCAGAACGAACCGGCGCCGCGTTAGTGCCAATGGCGATTTATATGAATGATGACGGCACACATACCGTCGAAGTTCGGCCCGAAATCAAATTGCAGAATACCGGCAATGCCCGCGTTGATCGCATCCGTAATGTCGAAATGTGCTCCAAGGCGGTCGAAGCTTTCATCCGCGAGCATCCGACGCAGTGGGTGTGGATGCACGAACGTTGGAAAACCCAACCCAACGAAAAACGCGATTCGCCCAAGGAGTAAATTTTTCATCTGTTTTACCCGATTTCGCGCGCTACTGGCGATAATGCCGACTTGAACCGCTCGTTAAATTCTTTTCATAAATGGCGCCCGTATTCAAAAAAATTTTATATTTCGGTTTGGCCTTGTTGCTGTTCGGATGTCGTTCGCAAGAGCAACAATCCATTGCGCCACCGAATTATGAAGGACCGGACCAGGAGGGTTGGAATAGCCGCATTACCGTGACCAGCAGCGGTCGTATCACTGCCATTGTCCAATATTCACACATGGAGAAATATTCCAAACGGCGCGAGGTGAAATTCGATGGCGGCATCGTCGTGGATTTTTTCAACGCCGAGGGCCGGCACACTTCAAATTTAGTGGCGGAGCGTGGCCGACTTTACGAAGAAACCAACGATGTGGAGGCTTTGGGCAACGTCGTGGCCGTGTCGGACAGCGGCATTACTTTGCGCACGCAGCGGTTACGTTGGGATAATGCGCAGCAAAAAATCTTCACCACCGATTTTGTCACCATTGCCACGGCTCAGGGAGATACGCTTTATGGTCAGGGATTTCAATCCGACCAAAACCTGAAAAACTGGTCGATTGGAAAACCCTCGGGTGTGACGCAGAAAAGGATTGATCTCACCGGCGAAACGAAGAAGAGCAACATTGCTGCTTCAGCGACTTCCGATTCCTCGGTACCGCGGCAGCCGGTGAAGGATGAAAAGCAGAAGTAATTGTTTCGCATTCAAAAAAATTCATTGATGCCAGGGTTCCAATCAGAAAGCTTTCGTCAGATGAGAGTATTGCTCACAAGTTTGCTGATACTCTCGGCCGGCTCATTGCTGGCCCAGACCGAAAAGGTGGGAAAACTGCGGCTGGTTCACGCCGACTCGGCGCGCAGCTTTGAAGAGAACGGCCGGATCATTCGGGAATTGCTTGGCAACGTCGAGTTCGCTCAGGATAGTGCACAAATGCGCTGCGATCGCGCACGCCAGATTCCTGCCGAGAATGTAACGGTCTTTTCAGGCAACGTGCTTATTCAGGAGGGCAACAGATGGTTACGGGCCAGGGAGGTTTTTTATTTTGAGAATCGTAAAGAGCAGCGAGCGGTCGGCAATGTAATACTCGGCGAGGGCCCCAATATATTACGCGCGAGGCAGGTTACTTATTTTCAAAATGAACGGATGGCGATTGCTGAGGGCGAGGTGGTGCTAACGAACAGCGAACGGCGATTGCGGCTCACCTGTGGCCATCTCAAATATCTTCGCGATGAAGAATATGCTGATGCCGTCATCAACCCGGTGCTCATCGAGCACGATTCCTTGAATGCTGAAACGTTGCGCATCACCGGCGAGCAGATCGAGCTTTTTGAAGGCGGCAAGCGCGCAAAAGTCACCAGGCAGGTTAAAATGACGCGTAGCAACACGAGCGCCGAATGCGACGAAGCCGAATACTTTCGTGACGCCGAAAGGTTGGAGTTACGGATTGATCCGGTAACCTGGCAGGAAGGCGACAAGCTCACCGGTGAGCGGATCGACCTCTTTCTTGACGATCAAAAGTTGAATCGTGTGCATGTCGTCAACAATGCCGAAGCTGTATCGGTGGTTGATACGCTCGAAGCCGGCAGACGTATCAACACCCTATCCGGGCGTGAGATCACGATGTTATTGCGGGAGGAAAAAGTCGACAAGATCATTGTCGATGGCACGGCAACGAGTATTTATCATCTCATCGAGGAGGGCGAAGAAAGAGGCAGGGTGCGAGTTCAAGGCGACCGGATTATACTCTTTGTAGAGAATCAAAATTTGAAACGAGTGGTCATTGAAAGCAAGCCCGGCGCATCGACGGGGCGTTTTCTGCCGGTGGGAGTGGTTGAAGGAAATCCAAGCAAATGAAAAGGAGGCAGGATTACGACTCAGATGATCGTCGTATGAACGGGCCATCGTTCAACCGGCGCTTGATTATGACTGGCACGTGTCCAGCCAACTGATCGCCTTTAGAAAATAACTTCACGACAGTTTTTATGGATTGTTTTTAAAGCGGTGATTGAAAGTGCAACCGAGGCATAAATGCGCGAAGACATTTTGTGCTTGCCATGGTGTGCAGGAAAATGGGCTGGGGAAAATTCAAAATGGATAGGGTAAAAATGCAGGAAATCATAGCGATAAAAAGACAAAAAATTAAAGTATTTTTCGTTCGCTGAATATTAGGACTTGCATTTTTGGTTAGAATCGCAGATATTACAAAGGATGCGGTCAGAGGGCACAAAAACTTTTCCCGCAGGTGCGGAGGCGAATTCGTCACAGGAACAAGACACAGGTATGACAGCCAACGGCGCGTTGCGCTCAGATCGTCTGGTGAAAATTTATAATAAACGCACCGTGGTCAATCGTGTGTCTATCGAGGTGCGGCAAGGGGAAATTGTTGGATTGCTTGGCCCCAACGGCGCGGGCAAGACGACCACGTTTTATATGATCACCGGCATGATCCGCCCGACTGACGGCCGCATTTTCATTGGAAATCTTGATATTACCAGCCTGCCCATGTACCGGCGGGCGCGGCTGGGGATCGGTTATCTTTCTCAAGAGCCGAGCATCTTCCGCAGATTGACGGTTGAGCAAAACCTTCTGGCGATTCTGGAAACGCTGCCGCTTTCCTCCTCGGAACGACAGCAGCGACTGGCAGAGCTTTTGAATGAGTTGAACATCTCGTCTCTGGCGAAGAATTACGCTTACACACTCTCGGGTGGAGAGCGACGTCGCGTCGAGATTACGCGGGCACTGGTGACCAGGCCGAAGTTTATTTTGCTCGACGAGCCTTTTGCCGGTATTGATCCGATTGCAGTGGAAGACATCCAGTTAATTGTTCGGGGTTTGAAAGACAAGGGTATCGGCGTTCTGATTACCGACCATAATGTGCATGAGACGTTATCGATCACGGATCGGGCATATTTGCTCTATGACGGAACCGTGCTCAAGTCTGGCACGGCTGAATTTCTCGCCAATGACCCGGAGGCGCGCAAGTTGTATTTAGGAGACAAATTCCGGCTGGATCGCTGAACAGAGGACAACGAACATGGTAAACATCAGCCAACGTCTTAGTCAAACGCTTAAGCAATCACCGCAGCAGGTTCTGCTCTCTTCCCTGTTGCAATTGCCTGTACTCATGCTGGAGCAGAAAATCAAGATGGAATTGGAAATCAATCCGCTGCTCGAGCAGGTTGACGAAATGGACTTGGAAACCGAGCAACTCGAGGAGGAAGACCAGGAGCTCGATCTCGAGTTGAAAGAAGAGGATAAGGACGGCGAGCTCGCGGAGAAGGAAACCGAGGAAGTTGAAGAAATCGAAAAGGACGAGATCGATTGGGAAGCCATCGTCGGCGATGAGGAGACATACGATTTTCGGGCGCCACGGGATGAAAGCGCCGAACAATTCGAGCGACCCGAGGCGGCGCAGGTGACGTTGCAGGAAAATCTGCTCACCCAATTGCACATGCAGAAACTGGATGAGCAACAACTGATGATCGGCGAATATATCATCTGGAACATCAACGAAGATGGGTATCTGTCATGCACCGTTGATGTTATCGCGCAGAATCTCGGTGTCACCGTCGAACAGGTCGAAACCGTCCTGCGCATCATTCAGCATTTTGACCCGGTGGGAATTGGTGCGCGCAATTTACGGGAATGTCTGCTGATCCAGCTTGAAGAAAGGGAGCCGCGCAACGAACTTGCCATTGCGATTATTCGGGACGACTTTGAGGATTTCACCAATAAACGTTTTGAAAAAATTGCCAAAAAATTCAATATCGGCCTTGATCAAATCAAGAGTGCGCTCGAGGAGATCACGCATCTCAATCCCAAGCCCGGCGAGGGATATTTTTCCTATCATGAAAATGTCATCATCCCCGACTTGACCGTTGAGCGCAGTGGTGACGGGTTTAATATTATTTTGAATGATTCCAATATTCCGCATTTGCGCATCAATAACCGCTACAAGAGCATTTTGTTGCAAAAGGCCAGCACACCCCAGCAGAGCAGGGAGGCAAAGGAGTTTGTCAAGAAACGGCTGGAGTCGGCGCGCTGGCTGATCAACTCCATCCATCAACGCCGGTTGACCATACTGCGGGTCATGGAAAAAATCGTCGAAAAACAACGCGAGTTTTTCGACAAGGGTAAAGCCTATATCAAGCCGATGATTCTGAAAGACATTGCCGACGAGATCGGCATGGACATTTCCACCGTTTCGCGTGTCACCAACGGCAAATACGTGCAAACTGAGCACGGGGTGTTCGAGTTGAAATATTTTTTCAGCGAAGCGATCAAGCGCGACGATGGCGAAGATGTTTCGAATCGCCGCATTAAAGAGCGTATCAAGGAGATTATCGATGCGGAAGACCCACATCATCCACTCAATGACCAAACCATCGCAGCCATGCTCAAAGCCGAGGGCGCGAATGTGGCGCGGCGCACGGTGGCCAAATATCGCGAGCAAATGATGATTCCGGTTTCGCGCCTGCGGCGGAAGATTTGATTTCGTCATTCATGCGGAACTATTCCACCCGGTTTTGTTTATTTGTCATTCTGCAGGCTGCGCCCGGAGGGAATCTTTTTCCCTCGGACCACTCAGTTCTGGTCCTGGTTTGCAAAGGGATTCCCTACGGGCGCAGCCTGCGGAATGACATTTTTTCGTTGCTGACTGGATAGTTCACAAATCAACAGACAAACTCAAAAATGTTACCGATCATTCATGCGACGACCATCCTGGGCGTTCGGCACAACGGTGCTTGCGCAATGGCCGGTGATGGTCAAGTTACATATGGCGAGACCGTTCTCAAAATGAACGCTCGCAAAGTTCGCAAGCTGTATAAGGATACCATTATCGTTGGTTTTGCCGGAGCCGCCGCAGATGCCTTTACCTTGTTTGAAAAATTCGAGCAAAGGTTGGAACAATATCGTGGCAACCTGAGCCGGGCTTCTGTCGAGCTGGCGAAAGAATGGCGTACCGACCGTTTTTTGCGCCGTTTGGAAGCGCAATTAGTGGTCATGGACAAAGAGAAAACCTTTGTCATTTCCGGCACTGGTGATGTGATCGAGCCGGACAATGGTATCATCGCGATTGGCTCCGGCGGTGGTTTTGCCATGGCTGCCGCACGTGCCCTCGTGCGCTATTCCAATTTGACCGCACGGCAAATTGTGGAAGAGGCCATGAACATCACCGCGGATATTTGCATTTATACCAATAAAAACCTCGTTATTGAAGAGTTGACCAACCATGGATGAAATGGCAAAGCTGACACCACGACAGATCGTGGCGGAATTGGATAAATACATCATCGGTCAGGACAATGCCAAACGCTCGGTGGCGATTGCCTTGCGCAATCGTTGGCGCCGGCAGCGCGTGCCCGAAGAGCTGCGCGAAGAAATCATGCCTAACAATATCATCCTCATCGGGCCCACGGGAGTCGGCAAAACCGAAATCGCGCGGCGATTGTCGCGTCTGGCCAACGCGCCATTCATCAAAGTCGAAGCCTCCAAGTTCACTGAAGTCGGTTATGTTGGGCGTGACGTCGAGTCCATCATTCGTGATCTGACCGATCTTGCGGTCTCCATGCTTCGCGCCGAAAAGACCGCAGCCGTGCAGGAGCAGGCCGAACAATTGGCCAACGAGCGCATTCTGGATTATTTGTTCCCGCCGCCCAAGTTCCGTCGCAGCACGGAAGGGGAAGATCAGGATAAGACGGCGGCACAGACCGTCGTGAGTCCGGCGGATTTGCTCGAGGTGGACGAACGGCATCGCCGCACCCGTGAGAAAATGCGCCAACAACTCATGGAGGGCAAGCTCGAAGATCGTTATATCGAGCTGGACGTGCCCGCGGAAATGTTTCCCACGATGCAGATCATCTCGCCAATCGGCGTCGAGGAACTCGGCGTTAATCTGCAAGATATGATGGGAAATATCTTCCCCAAGAAGGTAAAACGCCGGAAGATGACTGTTGCCGAAGCGCGCAAATATCTCACGCAGGAGGAGGCGCAGAAGCTCATTGATATGGATCAGGTGATCAAGGAAGCGATTTCCCGCGTGGAAAACGCGGGCATCGTTTTTCTTGACGAGATTGACAAAATTGCCGGGGAGAAAAGCCAGGTCGGGCCCGATGTCTCTCGCGAAGGCGTACAGCGCGATTTGTTGCCTGTGGTGGAAGGCACAAACGTATTTACCAAGTACGGCATGGTGAAAACCGACCACGTGCTCTTTATTGCCAGTGGTGCATTTCATGTCTCGAAGCCCTCCGACTTGATTCCGGAAATGCAGGGCCGTTTTCCGATCCGGGTCGAGCTCAACAGCCTGACCACCGAGGATTTCGTACGCATCCTCACCGAGCCGGAAAATGCACTCATCAAGCAATATACGGCTTTGCTCGCCACTGAAGGCGTCAAACTCACGTTCACGAAGGAAGCCATTCGTGAAATTGCCAGAATCGCTTTTGAAGTCAACGAACGTACCGAAAACATCGGTGCCCGGCGGCTGCACACAGTGATGACGGCACTGCTGGAAGAGATTCTTTTTAATGTGCCTGACCCCCGAATTACCGAAATTGAAATTACAGCCGAACTCGTGCAGGAGAGATTGAAGGAAATCGTCGAGGACGAAGACTTGAGTCGGTATATCTTGTAGCTTCTGTCGCCTCCCATCGGGGGACCGAATTTACGAAAGTAAAATAATTGAAGAGCAAACTTGTTATTGCGAGTGTTTTTGCGACTATGCAAGTTTTGCATGACAATGATTGATCATTCATATGAAAAAAGATTTTCTCGATATCGCAGATTTGACGGCAGCGGAGGTTTGGTCACTCTTCGAATTAGCCAGGGAACTAAAAGCCAGGCAAAAGCGCGGTGAGCCACATGAATATCTTAAAGGCAAAACCCTCGCCATGGTTTTCATGAAACCCTCGACGCGGACACGCATTTCGTTCGAGGTGGGCATGTTTCAGCTCGGCGGCCATGCGTTGTATCTTTCACCGCAGGAGATCGGTCTCGGGCAGCGTGAATCGGTTCCGGATGTCGCGCGCGTGTTGTCCCGTTATGTCGATGGTATTATGGCGCGTCTGTTCGGTCATCAAGACATTCTGACCCTGGCCGATTTCGCCAGTGTGCCAGTGATCAACGGTCTCACCGATCTTTTGCATCCCTGCCAGGTTTTGGGTGATATGCTGACCATCCTCGAGCAGCGTGGCAGCTTCGATGATATGATTGTCGCCTATATCGGTGACGGCAATAATGTTGCGAACTCATGGATCACCATGACGATGAAAATTCCGTTCACCTTTCGCATAGCCTGCCCACAAGGTTACGAGCCGGATAAAAAGATTGTCGAGAAGGCCATGGCCGCCGGAATCGGTCGCGTTGAAATTTTGCGCGATCCGGCGCAAGCCGCTCGGGGTGCGCATATTCTTTACACCGATGTTTGGGCGAGCATGGGACAGGAAGCCGAGGCGGCGATGCGCCGCAAAATTTTTCAAGGCTATGTTATCAACAGTGCAATCATGAAGCAAGCCGCGCCGGAGGCAAAATTCATGCATTGTTTGCCGGCGCATCGCGGCGAAGAAGTCACGGATGAAGTGATGGAAAGCCCGCAATCCATCATCTTTGATCAAGCCGAGAATCGCCTGCATATCCAGAAGGCGATCATGGTCAAACTCATGGGCAACCGGTAATGGCTGCGAACGAAGCCTCCTCCACGCTGCGGGTCGTTCAGTTTGAGCCGAGGTACATTGACTCGTGGGACGATTTTGTTTTGCGATCGAACAATGGCACGTTGTTTCATACGCGTGCCTTTTTAGCTTATCATCCCCCCACGCGCTTTCACGACGATTCGTTGCTTTTTTTCAAAGAGGGGAAATTGCTGGCGGTACTGCCCGCCGCCACACGCACGGGTGATCATTCTCGCATCTTGCGCTCACATCCCGGCGCCTCCTACGGCGGTTTTGTCACGAACTGCAACTTGGCGCTGCGGGATGCTGAACGTCTCGTCACGCATTTCCTCGCCCATTGCCATGAACGCGGTTATGCCGGCGCCGAACTGACTTTGCCGCCGCAAATTTATTTCACCCGGCCCAGCAATTATATTGATTTTATTCTCTATCAGCACGGCTTCCGTTATCGCAAACGTGAGGTCTCCAGTGTCATCCCCCTGGATTTGCCGGCAGAGCACGTGCTCGAGCTGTTCTCGCCGGAATCACGACGGGCCGTGCGGCGTGCACAAAAGCTCGGTGTGCAAATCAGAGAAAGCGAGGACTTTTCGACTTTCTACGAAATTTTAAAAAGCAATTTGAAATTGCGCCACAATGTGCAACCGACGCATACGCTCGAGGAGCTGCTCGAGCTGCGCCGGATGTTCCCCGAGCGCATCCGGCTTTTTGCCGCCCATGCCGAAAACCAGATGATTGCGGGGGTTGTTATCTTTGCTTGTAATCCGCGGGTGGCATTGGCATTCTATATCAGCCACCGGGAGGCTTTTCAACGCTATCGTGGCGTCAATTTGCTTTTTTACGAAGTCTTTCGTTGGTGTATCGCACAGGGCTTTCGTTTTCTCGATTTTGGAATATTCACCGTGAACATGCAGCCCAACTGGGGCCTGGGCCGCTTCAAAGAAAGCTTCGGCGCCCAAGGGGTTTTTCGAGACACCATGTGGTTGGAGTTTTGAGATCGATCTCACGCTCATTGACATTCGGATGGCAGCCGGAAAAAATGCGATGATGGTTCCGGGACGGATCTTGTTATCGAAAATATCAGCGAAGATATCGAATATGCGCATGCTACTGACTTTTCTTCTGTGTTCGTTTTGGCTTCATACGCCATCAACACTTCATGCCCCAATCTTGCAAAAACGCGATTATCATCTTGACCTGGTTGTTAAAGAATATGACTGTTTTGTCGAGCAGAAACTGAATGAGCTGAAAGCTCCGGGCGCGGCCATCGCCATTGTCAAGGGCGATTCCGTGGTTTATTTGAAATGTTTCGGGGTCAGGGAAATTGGGCGCACCGAACCGATCACGCCCCATACGGTATTTCGTCTCGCTTCGCTCTCCAAAGGTTTTGCCGCAGTTCTTACCGGACTGTTGGTTCAGGATGGCTTGTTGAATTGGGATGATAAAATCATAACTTACCTGCCGGATTTCGCGCTCAAAAATGATGAGCAGACGCAAAATTTGACGATACGTCACATTTTGAGTCACACCTCCGGCTTGCCGGCACATGCGTATGACAATCTTTTAGAGGCGAATGTCCCCTTTGAGGTGATGGTCGAGCAACTCAGACTGGTTCCTGTTATTGCTCCGCCGGGAAAATCTTACAACTATCAAAATGTTGTTTACAGTCTGATCAGTAAAGTCATCAAGTCTGCTTCCGGACATGATTATGAATATCTGCTCGAGAAACGTCTGTTTGCGCCATTGAAAATGCAGGATGCTTCAGTGGGCCGCGAGGCTTTATTGGCCAGCTCGAATTACGCATTGCCACACATCAGGCGCCGCAATGGATGGATGGTTGTGCCGATCAAGGACACCTATTATGCGGTTGCGCCTGCTGCCGGTGTCAATGCCAGCATTCTCGACATGGTACAATGGTTGCGTGCCTTGCTGGGGGGAATGCCCCAAGTCATCCCGCCGCAAATCATCAACGATGTAAGCACTCCCGTAATCAAAACGCGAGGTGAAATCCGGCGCTATCATTTCAATGGTCGGGTACGTCATGCTTATTATGGTTTGGGGTGGCGGGTATTTGACTATGCCGGGACCAAGCTGGTTTTTCACAGCGGCGGCCTGCGCGGGTATGTTTCGCAGATTGCTTTCATTCCGGAGCGCAATCTTGGTATTGTGGTTTTGTTGAATTCAAATATTGAAAACATTTTTGTGTCAACATTTCTTGATTTGTATTTTGCGTTCGACTCGCATTTCAACCGTTAGAGGCATGGAATGGAACAAACCCTGCAATTGATTTGGGGAAATGAATTTTGCGTTTTTAGCTTGCATTTGAAGACGGGAAATCGTAATTTAAAAATAACTCGGGTTAAATTGTAGTATAATAACGCAATGCAAAACTGAGGAGGCGGGAGCATGCTTGACCCTTCGACTTGGGAATTGGAGGCTTGGAAGGCGCAAGTGGGTTTGCTCGAGCGTTTCATATTGATTGTATTTGGAGCGCTTTTTCTCCCTGTGCTATCTGGAAAGGAAGTCTATTCACCGATCGTTTTGTATGTTTTTGGCCTTATCCTCATAGGATGTGTGTTTGTTTGGGTTAAATTAGTTCGCGAAGCAACTTTTAAAAAGGAGAAAATTTGAAATGGACTGGTGGACGCATTATTATATTGTGATTGTTATAGCCCTTTTCAGCACCCTTATAGGGGTGGGCATGGCTTATCGGGAGTTTGCGAAGAAACAAAAAGAAAAGTGAGCCAGCCTCAGCTCTAGAGTTTGCATGCTATTCGTTAAATCTCGGACATTATGATATAGACGAATTTGAAGCAGATGATTGACGCTGTGTATAATGAGTCTGTTACGATTGTTGCCAGCGATCACTTGCCTGCACTTTAAGTTGTCATGCCCCCCATCCGCCGCATTCTTCACCTCGCGCCGTTCAACACTTCCGGCGTGCCGATTACCCTCCTCCGCGCTGAAAGAGAATTGGGCTTCGATAGCCGGCTGATTACCCTCGGTCGCGATCCCCGGGGCTATGAAGAAGATGTCTGTCTCGATTTGCCATTTCTGGACTTTGTCGGTACCCGCTGGGCCAAAAAACTCTTTTCGCATCCGTCACGATTGCAAGTAACCAATATTCGCAAAACAACGACAGGAATGCCACCTACATGGGCGCCGCATTCACTGCCCGAAAAATGGCTCGTGGCATTTCGCGAATTCCTCTGGCAAAGGAAGATTGCGCAAACGATGTCGGAATTGGATTTTTGGAATTTCGATCTTTATCAACTGGAAGGTGGTTTGGAATTCTTTCGCGACGGCCGTACGGTACGGGAATTGAAAAAACGTGGCAAGCGGATTATTTGCCTTTATACCGGCTCCGACCTTCGCACCCGTGGCATTATTCCTGCAATCGATGGCGTTGCCGATTTGCACCTGACGCTCGAATTCGATCATCTTGCTTTATATCCACGCTTGCAGCATGTTTTTTTCCCACTCGATATTCACCGGTTTTCATTGGTGCCAGCGCATCAAGGTGACCGCATTGTGATTGGCCACGCCCCGACTCATCGCGCCGCCAAAGGGAGTGATACGATAATTGCCGTCGTGCGAAGTATGATGAGCGAATTTCCGATTGACCTGGAGCTGATCGAAGGCCTGCCGTATCAAGAAGCCTTGCGCAAAAAAGCGCAATGTGATATATTTATTGATCAAATCGGCGAGCTCGGTTATGGCATTAATGCGCTTGAAGCTTTGGCGATGGGAATTTGCGCGTGCTCTTCTCTGGTGACAGGCTTCGCTGCGAAATATCCCGATCACCCCTTTGTCGAAGTCAATGCCAATAATCTCCGCGAGCGCTTGATCTGGTTGTGCCGGCATCCGGAAGAGCGACAAAGACTGGGACGACAAGGACGCGAGTGGGTCGAAAGAATGCACGACGCCCGGCAAGTTGTTCGAAGAATTCATGAATTGCTGGTGAGCGCAACAACTAATCAGTGATCAGCATCCAGCATCTTGCAACCAGAGACCATGCGCATTCTCTTTATCAACAGCATTCGAATGTTCGGCGGCGGTGAAGTGTGGATGCTGCGAACTTTGCGCGCCTTGCAACAACGTGGGCATCAGGTTTGGTTGTGCTGCCGGCCCGGAACGGAAGTCGGCAATCGTGCGGTCGAACAACGTATTCCAGTTAAGTGGCTTCCATTTTACGGGGATTTTGATCCGGTCACGATTGCGCGCCTGGCATGGTTCATGAAGCACGAACGGATCGACGTGGTTCTGACCAATATGGATAAAGAACTGCGTCTCGCTGGGATCGCAGCCAAAATTGCCGGTGTGCCGGCGGTCATCCCACGCCGGGGAATCGATTACCCGCTCAAAAATCGTTGGCGCTATCGTTTCGCTTATAACGTTCTGGCGACGCGCATCATTGCCAATTCCCAAGCCACCAAGCGTGCTTTGTTGTGCCGGGCTCCCTGGCTCGATCCCGAACGCATTGAAGTGATTTATAATGGCATCGACCTCCAGCCATTCCTTCAAACAAACGGACATGATTTGAGATCGCAATGGGGAGTACCAAAAGAGGAGCCGTTACTCGGGTTTGTCGGCCAGTTCGATCAACGTAAAGGGATTGACGTCCTGCTTGCCGCATTTGATCGCATCCGCTGCCAAGTGCCCCGGACACGGCTTGTCCTGGTCGGCAGCGGCCCTTTGCGAAAAATGATAGAGAAGGAAATGTGCAATCATGGGTGGGGCGACGCGGTGTTGTTGCCCGGCTTTCTCGATGACATCGTCGGTGTGATGCAGGCAATCGATCTTTTGTTATTGCCATCTCTGTGGGAGGGATTCGGCATCGTGCTGATCGAGGCCATGGCTGCCGGGAAGCCGGCCATCAGCACCAACACCAGCAGCATGCCGGAAATCATCGTGGATGGTCGAACTGGTTATTTGGTTCCGCCCGGCGATGCCGAAGCCCTGGCTTGTTGCACGATTGAGTTGTTGCAAAATCCCCAATTACGTGTTCAGTTTGGCCATGCCGCTCGGCAGCGCGTTGCCGAGCTTTTCACCATGGAGCGGATGATTGAGCAACTGGAAAATCTTTTTCAGCGAGAAATCAGCAAAAGGAGAAAGCGGTTTTGAAATTGTGGAACCGGATTGAGCAGATTTTTAAAAGGAGGGGGCTGGGTATTTTTGAGAAATGGCTCGATCGTGGCGTCGTTTCTCCCAATCTCTTGAATCTTTACGCGATCCGTCGCATTCTGGTGGTGCGCCAGCATGATCAGCTCGGCGACTTTCTGCTGTCGACACCGGTTTTGCGTGCCCTGCGACAATTTTTCAAACATGCGCACATTGCCGTTCTCGCACGCAGCTACACGGCGGAAGCCGCATACAATAATCAGTATCTCGATGAAGTGATTGTGTTCCCGGAAAAAGGATACTTGTGGACACCGGCAAAATTATGGCGCCTGGTACGCGGACTTCGGCGTGGCTGGGATTTGGCCATTGTGCTCAACACCGTTTCGCATTCTTTAACCAGCGATTTGCTGGCTTATTTCTCCGGCGCGCGCTATATTCTTGGCAGTGAGCATCGCGTGTTTCCCGGCTGCCAGCGCAATTTTTTTTACAATCTGGTGGCGCGCCATTTCAGCCAGCCGAAGCATCAGACCGAGCGCAATCTTGACATCGTGCGCCATTTGGGCATCGATACCAATGATCGTACCGAAGTGATGACACTCACCACGCAAGAGCAACTGTTTGCCCGCAATTTTCTGCGCCAACACGGCCTCGCGGAAAACGATGTCGTCGTGGCGCTTCATCCCGGCGCAGGCAAAACGCAAAATCGCTGGCCGGTGGAAAAATTCGCAGAAATGGCAGTCACATTGCATCGCCGATTTGCCGTGCGCCTCATTTTGACCTGGGGACCGAAGGAGAAGGACCTCGGCTCGGATTTGCGCAAGCGTTTGACGTTTGATCCCATCGTTCTTCAAGACCTCTCGTTGCGCCAGCTCGCTGCCCTCCTTGCCCACATCGACGTTTTTGTCTGCAATGATACCGGCGTCATGCATCTGGCGGCTGCTGTCGGCACGCCACTCGTTGCCATCTTCGGCCCGACGGATCCGAATGAGTGGAAACCGATCGGCAAAAAGTTTATCGCGGTACGTGGCGAAAAGCAACGTTGCGATACCGTTAGCGTCCAGCAGGTTTTGCAAGCCATTCACTCATTGCTCGGCCCCAAGCTCATTCCCCGCCGTGAGCCCCCGGAGGAAGCACTCTCACCTTCCACGAGCGATTTGATGGATGACGATACCCAGGATTTCCCGCGGAAATTTGTCCGCAAGCAGCGATCATGATCTTGGGACGTGCATTATAAAAAGCGAAGTTTTCAGCCCAATCCAACTGCTTTCCCGATTTCCTCCGATTCCAACCCCGCCGTCAAAATTTTGTGTTGGAGAAGAGTCTCCTCCGGCACGATGCAGCGAAATGGCTCGGCTCCTTGAGCTTGTCGATGGACGCCACTCCCATTTGCAGAATCGCATCCGTGAAGCCGAACTCAAAAATGCCGCCAATGATAATTTGGGAAGCCGACGGCAGCCGATATTCTCGTTCATTCCCGGCTGCGCAGATTTTAAAGGGTGGAATAATGGTTCGACAGCATGACAAAAAATCATTCTGTCATATGACCATTTTATTCTTTGGTTGCGGTGAATATCAAGTTACGGTACTGAGGGATAATAGAATTCAATCTCCAATCGCCGGTTGAATTTTCTGCCAAGCGGCTTGTCGTTGTCACCGATCGTTATTTGCTCGCCATTGAGGCGCTCGATGCGCAATGGCCGGTTTTCGCCAAATCCTCTGGCCGGATCGAGTCGGAGCAGAAGTTTCTCGTATACTTGTGGATAGTGGAGTTTCAGATAGCGCAAGAAATTTTGGTGAAATGCCTCGGCACGCTGCCGCGACAAACGCAAGTTGACTGGTTCCGGACCGACGGCGCAAGCATGGCCGGAGAAGCGCATGCGCATATTGGGATCTGCCAGCATCCGGTTGACGTGCACCAGCAGTTGGGACCAATAAAAATCATAAAGTGGCGTGGTGCCCTGGAATTTTATCGGCCATGCCACACGTTGTTCACGCAAAGCGGATTGGGCCGCCAGATAAGTCAGTCGCGGCTTGGTGTGAAATTGCCGGCCCAGCGTATCGATCAGCGTAATTGAATAGGCAACATTTTTTTCCACCCAGGCATTTATGCGCGTGCCATGGAATTGATGATAATGCCAGTTTATGGCCTGCCGCAGATTTGTTCCGCTCGCGGCAGGGTTGATATTGATTTGCTCTTGCAAATCGCCGGCTGAAACTGCGATCATTCCTTCTTTGAGTGGCACCGTTCCCATGATTGCCGAATTGAATACCACCGGTGACGGCAATGAATCGGTCACATCGAAAGCCACCAGCTGAAATAGTACAGCCTCGCTGGAACTGTCAGCCGTAATCTTGACATATCGCCGTTCCTCCCGCACCCACCGTGCATCGTTCGAATCTGCCGGAGTCCGGCGCAGCGGCAGGACTTCACCAGGCAACAGGGAAATTTGTTCCGAATTGACACCCAAGCGCAACAAAGAATCACGTACTGCTCCGGCGCGTGCCGCGGCCAAGGCGGCATCGTGCTCGCCGGAGTTCGGATCGGCAAAACCCTGCAAAGAGATTCTGAGCTCCCGATTTTCCTGCAACCGTTTCGCCAGGATGAGCAAAGTTGGCGCCGGTATTCCGTGACGCAAATAATCCGGTAGCACGGCAGCACTGTTGCGCTCGAAACAAACCTCCGCGATCAGTGGCACTTCGTAAGCAAGCCGGGATAGTTTGAGCGCAACCACAGTGTCGTTTGTGACAAAAGTTCCCTTGGGAATGGTATAAAATGCACCGCTGAGCCGGTTATTCATCTCATCACTTTCGCGCACGCGGTTTTCGGAATCAATTTGGGCCACGATATGGTGCAAGCCAGGCTCAGGTGTACGCCATTCCGATTCCATTGTATCGACCTCACCCGGTCGCAGCCGAGGAATGATGGTTTGTACCAGCGCCTTGCTATTTGCCTGAGAGGCTTCCGTTCTACTCTTCGGTGGAATCGCCAGCGAATCATACAGCGAGAATGAAATATTCTTAGCAGTGCTCAATCCGTTATTCTTGACGATGATTTTCAGGATGCCCTGATAATCATCCTCGGTGATCCACGGGCTGTAATCGAAAGAGACGGCGATAATTTGAAGCTCCGGCGCCACGATGCGAAAATGTTGAACATGGCGTTCCCGATTCCCGGCAAAACGAATGTGGCGGTCACGATCATACGCCAGGACCGTCCAATAATAATCACCGCCCTCGAGCTCGTCGATCACAAACTGGGTGGTATGGAGTTTTTGATTTAATAAAAAAGACTGATTGTCCAAAGTTTGAAATAACTCATTTGTGCTGCGGTCAGCGGTGGTGACCACCTCTGCCAGTTTCAGGCTGTCGCGATCCACCAACAGCCAATAATTGAGATCATCATACAAATCCGGATCTTTCGTCGCTTGCCAGGCGAGCAAGACGCTGTCGGATTTGATCAGTGCATTGGCCGCCGGGGCGATGAAGTCAAAGGCCTCCGGGCCGATCGCATGATGCGTCACACTGCCGCGATAGGTGTGTGAAAACAGGAAATTATCCTCCACCGCGGCCACGTCGAGGCGAATGGCTTTGTTGCGACCGGGCAGCACTGTTGTCGGGGCTTTCAGGTCATCCAATCGCAATGTCAGACCGAAGCTGAAATGGCTGAGCTCACAGAGGCAAAAATCGTAACCGCCGCGCAAGGCAAGGATTTGACTCCACCCGATTTCCGAACCAAGACTGACATAGCCCCGTTGATCACGTACACGCTTGTAATCAGTGGTGAGATGCAACTGCAATCCATTATGGGTGCCGGTATTGAATGCAATGCCGGCGCGAAACGTGCGCGGCAGGGGCGTGCCGGCAGAGATAAACGTCAGTGGCTGGCCGATTTGGGTCACCGCCACACCGGCAGAAAGAATACCATAATCGAACACCTCCTTGCCGGTATTGAGAAAACGAAACCGCCGTGTGCGATACAGCGCTCCGGCATCCACAATCCACGAAGCGGCATCATATTCGGCCAACCGACTTCTGAGGTATTTGATATTGGCACCCACCGCGAAGCGCTGTCCCAGGCGTTGTCCGATGCTCGTGAAGAATAACATGTCGTTGGCAGACTCTGGTGCTGCTGCACGATCCGAGCTGTCGAACTCGCGCATGCCCAAATAAGCCGCGCCCAAAGCAACCCGCGTATCATGACTCCACGGTGTGTGAATCCGTTGGCCGTAAATGACAGAGGCACTGTAAACCTCGGCGATCCACTGCGCGTAAGTGGCGGACCATTGCCATTCGCGCAGGAAGCCCGTGGCAGCCGGATTGGCATAAACGGCTTGTTCGTTATCGATGACACCGGTCAGGCTGCTGGCGATGCCCTGTCCTCTGGCGCCCTGAGTGAACTGTAAGAAGGCGGCGCCGGAGCGGATTTGGCCCTCCAGCCATGAAGGCGAGGAAAGCCATGCCCACAGCAGACAGAGAAGGAAGAGTGTTGCGGAGCTTGTCACACTCTTCCGGGACGGGTAAGAGTTTTTCACACTCATCTGACAATTATACATTTTTTCCATGCATTGTATTCGCCGGAACGCAGGGCAATAATGTACACGCCACTGCCAACCTTGCGACCTTCTTTTGTTAAGCCGTTCCAATAATATGTGTTCCAACCGGCATTGAAGAAATCTTCGATTAATTCGGTCACGCAAATGCCGTTGAGATCGAAAACCTCCAAACGCGCGACACGATTCGAGCTCAATTTGAATTTGATGCCGAGCGCCGTCTCGGTGTCGGCTCTAAAAGTGTTGCGATCCAAAACCAGATCGTTACTGCTGCGCACTTCGACCACAGCGCTGGCGCTGGCGAGGTTGCCAAAAACATCACGGGTGCGGATTTCAAAGCGAATAAGCTCCTGTCTGGCTGTGGTATAAAGTCGCGTTTTGGTAAATGCCGGACTGACCTCATACCATACCTTGGGCGTCAACGGGTTGGACTTTATGTAGGTGTCAGCGAACGTCGTATCGACCCGGCCATCGGCAAAATAGACCCACAAATCCCACCACTTAATGTCCGTCAACACCTGCACGCGCACGAAAATGCTGTCGCCGACCGCAACCACCGGCGGCCTGGCTTCAATCAGTGGCATCACCACGACGCTGGCTTTGACAACATTGTACACCGTGTCGATGGCAGTGTTATCCGCCAGCCGGCTCGGATCTTCATTATCCGCCCGCGCCTCGACTTTGTTGATGAGCAAATTGATTCCAACCGGCATTTGCGTGGAAACCGTACCACTGAGTTTCAACTGCACACTCGAGTGCGATGGCAATGTCGAAATGAGCCATCGAATTGAGCGGCCGGTGATGCTGTTCGGCAGCGGTTGAAAATCTTTGGCGCGTACGGAATCAGGAAGGAAATCAGTCACAGTGATATTTTGCGCTGCTACTGCACTGATATTTTTCACAGTGAGGATGTACTGGTAAGTTTCGCCCCGTCTGGCATATCGCAAGGTATCCCTGCCGACCACGGCAAAAGAATCAGTAAGGGCAAATTGTGATACTGTGATGTCAGTGTACTGTGATGGTACAGCCGGGAATACCACGCGCACCGTGTCTGTCGCGGAATTGTTTCCGGGTGAGTTGTCATTGGCGGCGAACAAATCGACTTTCGTGATGAGTAGCTGCAACTCCGGTGGCACATTCGGCGCAAGCTGAACCGTGACCGTGATCGAATCCGCGGTTCCAGCCTCGAGCTGTGGAATTTGCCAAATCAACGAATCACCGGCAGCAGCCGCCGGCGAGCGCGAGGCGGAGATGAACCGCACCGAATCCGGCAGGCTTTGCCGGAGATGAATATTTCCTGC
>JAPDQK010000008.1:0-129818 GCA_034505955.1 Candidatus Zhuqueibacter pondensis | reverse complement strand
GTCTTGGAATCGCGGGCCGGCTATCAACACCTGCTGGCCAAGCTGGAACAACTGGCGCGCCAGTATCAGACGCAGGAGTTTCGCATCGGTATGGAAGCCACCGGCGATTATTGGAAAAACTTGTATCATTTTCTCAAACGCCAGGGGCAAGCCCCTTCCGGGCTCAAAAGCCCTTTGGTGTCGCCGGCTCTTCTGGTGTCGGTGATCAATCCGGTGCAGACCAAACGCTTTGCCCAAAGCGAGCTGCGCCGCGCCAAGACCGATGCGGTCAATGCCATTGACATCGCGCGTTTCATGGTCGAGAAAAAACCACAGCCGGCCGTGCCGCGAACCGCCCTGCTCGACAGCATCAAAGACCTCGATCGGCAAATTCATGCGGTACAAAAGCAACAAATCATGACCCTCAATAAACTCCGCATTGAGTTGACGAAAGTGGCACCGGAAATTGAGCATACCATCAAGCGGCTGGACGCTCAACAAATTCTGGCGTTGCTCCACAGCTTTCCCACGGCGGAGGCTATTGCCAAAGCCTCGCTGGAAGAGCTACGCGCCGTGCGCTATGGCAAAAAGCAGTGGCCTTTGCCGCTGGGTTTTGCGCAAAAAATGAAAACCTTGGCCGCCACCAGCGTCGCACATAAAACCGGCGTTGGCTCCGGATATGTGGTGCAATCGTTGGTACGGCGAATCTATGAGCACCAGCAAGAAATCCAGCTTCTCAAACAGCAATTGGTGGAGCTCTATCGCCACATCAATACACGCGATAGCCTTTTAACCACGATCAAGGGCATCAGCCAAGAAACCGCCATCGTTTTGGAAGCTTACATTGGCGACATCTCGCGCTTTGGTGATGCCAAAAAACTCGTGGCTTTCTTTGGCATGAATCCAGTGGTCAATCAATCTGGCAAATCCGTGAAACGGGTCTCCTATCTTCAGAAAAAAGGCAGCGGGATCGTGCGACACAAGTTGTTCATGGCCGTGCTCCAAATCATCAAACTGCAAGAAGGCCCGATTTACGAGTATTACGCCCGACTCGTCGCCTCGGGCAAGCCCAAGCTGGTAGCCATGGCCGCGGCGATGCGTAAGCTGTTGGTTATTATCTACACGATCCTAAAAAATCAACAGCCGTTTGATCCCAAGCATAAATAAAATTTTTTATTTTCCCTTGACTTTTGCCATAGTATCTACGGACGCAGTCTTGCTTGCAGTCAGGCTACGCCTGTAAGGCTGCGCCGGCAGGGATGACTGCGCTACGTTTTTCCACCGAAGACCGAGGCATTACGGAATATGGCTTGTTTGGCGTACTGACCGGACTTGCTGAAAAGCATCACGAGCTATGCAAAAACGATCCTATCATCAGATAATAAGACGTTTTTGTCCGTAATATACAATGCAAAAATTTGCTTGTCAAGTGTTTTTTCAATTATTAGAACGCTTTAGGCTGACTTAGACAACCAAAGTTAGAAAAAAATTCTGAATTTTTGATTTCTCCAACTGATAGAAAAACCCAACGGATAAAGCTTTTACAGTTGGGTTTTTCAATCCGTTGGAAAAAATTTGTTTTCCGATGCTGCCCGCAGGGCCCCAGTTTTCAGCTTGTCTGAAAACTGGCGTAGTCTTTTAAAAGTTGAATCTTTGCCAAAAAAGCAAAGATTTTTCTCACCACAAAAACATAAAGAACACAAAAGTTTTCCCTGGGCCTGCGGCAACGCGTGGCGCGGTGGGCGCCAGGGCAGGCTTCGTGAACTTTGTGCCTTTGTGGTGCAGTTTGGTTCCGGCTTGTCCGGGTTAGGCTGTTAGAAATTGAATCTTTGTCAAATCAAGAGTTGAACTGCGAAGGCGCGTCCCCTGCCCTGCCGCAGGCCAGGGGACGCGAAGAGTTTTGTCTATTTCTCTTTGCGTAGTTTGCGTTTTGGCGGTTGATTGGGTTGCGGCTTGTCCGCTTCGAGAGGAGAGGAAACGAGATTGGCATGATATTCCTGCAAACTCTTCACCCCGAGCCGATGCTCTTGTAAAGCTCTGATTCCTTCGACAGCAGCAGCGGAAGCGGAGAGTGTGGTCAAACACGGTATGTTATGGGCAATGGCATTGCGGCCGATGGCGTACTCATCGTAGCGCGAAGTTTTGCCGAGCGGGGTATTGATGATGATTTGAATCTCACCATTCAGCAAGTGATCGATGACATCGGGGCGTCCCTCATTGACTTTGAATACCGCTTGCACCGGCAAACCGGCCTCGCGCAGAGCCTGCGCCGTGCCGCGAGTCGCCAACAACTTGAACCCAATCTCACGCAACCGCCGGGCAATGGGAATCACGCGCGCCTTATCAAAATCATTGACGCTGATAAAGGCGCCGCCGCTCGTTGGCAAGGCGTGTCCGGCCGCGATTTGGGCCTTCGCAAATGCCACACCGAAAGTTTCACCGATCCCCATGACCTCCCCGGTGGATTTCATTTCCGGGCCGAGGTAATTACTCACGCCAGGGAACTTGATAAAGGGGAAAACCGGTGTTTTACAGGCGATATGATTACCGGCCGAATTTTCCGGAAGATCGAAATCGGAAAGCTTGTGGCCCACCATCAACTTCGCGGCGATCTTCGCCATTGGCACGCCGGTGGCTTTGCCGACAAACGGTACGGTGCGGCTGGCGCGCGGATTCACTTCGAGCACATACACTTCATTGTTTTTCATGGCGAACTGGATATTCATCAGACCGCAAACTTTCAACACCTTGCCCAATTGTTCGGTCCATTCAATCATGATGCGGCGATGTTCCTCGCGCAATAAATAGGGTGGTAACATGCATGAACTGTCGCCGCTGTGGATGCCGGCCTCTTCGATGTGCTGCATGATTCCGCCGATCCAAACATTTTCGCCATCGGCCAGTGCGTCGACATCAAACTCAAAAGCATCTTCCAAAAATTCGTCGATAAGAATCGGATGCTCCGGTGAGACGGCGGTGGCGCGCGTGATATAACTCTCGAGCTGGGATTCATCGTACACAATCTCCATCGCGCGGCCGCCCAGCACATACGAGGGCCGCAACAACACCGGATAACCGACGGATTTGGCCACCCGCCGCGCTTCTTCAAAAGAAAACGCGATGCCGTTCTCCGGTTGGCGAATGCCCAGGTGCGCCAGCAGCTCGCCGAATCTCCCGCGATCCTCGGCGAGATCGATACTGTCCGGTGAGGTGCCGATAATTCTGAAGCCGGCACGCTCGAGAGGAATGGCCAATTTGAGCGGCGTCTGCCCACCGAATTGCACAATGATGCCATCCGGTTGTTCCAGCTCCAGCACGTGCACGACATCCTCGAAGGTCAACGGCTCGAAGTAGAGCTTGTCGGCAATGTCGTAGTCGGTGCTGACGGTTTCCGGATTGCAATTGATCATAATGGTTTCATAACCCAGCTCGCGCAGGGCCATCACCCCGTGCACGGCACAATAATCGAATTCGATGCCCTGGCCGATGCGATTCGGGCCGCCGCCGAGAATCACGATCTTTTTTCGCTCACTCCGCACCGCCTCGTTTTGCTCTTCGTAGGTCGAATAGTAATAGGGTGTCACCGCACGAAACTCTGCCGCGCACGTATCCACGGTTTTGAAAACCGGTTGCACACGATGCTGCCGTCGCAACGCCATGATTTCCGTGACGGATTGGCCCGTGATATGTGCCAGTTGCACATCGGAAAAACCGGAAGCCTTGGCTTGATACAGTAAATCACGGATGTCCGTCGTTTCGTTTATCGAACCATTGCCATCACTGCCGGCATAGGATGCCGCCCCTGAGCGCAGAGATTCCTCAAGATCAACCATCTCGGCAATCTGTCGCAAAAACCAAGGATCGATGCCGGTCAGTCGATAGATTTCATCTATGGCAATGCCGTGACGCAGCGCATGCCGAACAAAGAAAATGCGATCCGGGCGGGTTTCGCACAACCTCTGACGAATCAACTCGTCAATGTTCGCCGCACCGTTTAATTCATCTTTGCCGTCAGCGCCGAGTCCATAGCGGCCGATTTCGAGCGAGCGCAAGCCCTTCCCGAGTGCTTCTTTGAAGGTGCGACCAATCGCCATGACCTCACCGACCGATTTCATCTGGGTACCCAGCCGGGAATCGGCCTTGCGGAATTTCTCAAAATCCCAGCGTGGAATTTTCACCACGACATAATCGAGCGTCGGCTCGAAGCTGGCCGGGGTTTCGCCGGTGATGTCGTTGGGAATTTCATCGAGGGTCAAACCCACAGCGAGCTTGGCGGCAATCTTGGCGATAGGAAAACCGGTGGCTTTGGAAGCCAGCGCCGAGCTGCGCGACACGCGCGGATTCATTTCAATGGTGACCATCCGGCCGTCGGTTGGATTGATGGCAAATTGAATATTGGAGCCGCCGGTCTCGACGCCGATTTCGCGAATGATTTTCACGGCAGCGTCGCGCATGCGTTGATACTCGCGGTCGGTCAGTGTTTGCGCCGGTGCCACGGTAATGCTGTCGCCGGTGTGGATGCCCATCGGATCAAAATTCTCGATGGAGCAGATGATGACGACATTGTCGGCGAGATCGCGCATCACCTCCAATTCGTACTCCTTCCAACCAATGACGGATTGCTCGATGAGAACTTCCGAGATCGGGCTTTGTCGCAGCCCCCATTCAACCTGCTCTTTGTATTCTTCAATATTATACGCAATGCTGCCGCCGCTGCCGCCGAGGGTAAACGCCGGACGAATGATCGCCGGAAAGCCAACCAGATCGAGTACCGCCATCGCTTCGTCCAGATGACGCGCGGTGCCGCTTTTCGGAACCTCGAGCCCAATCCGTAACATCGCTTCTTTGAACAAGGCGCGGTTTTCGGCTTTTTTGATGGCCTCCAATTTGGCGCCAATCAGCTCGACGCCATATTTCGCCAAAGCGCCGGATTCCGCCAGCGCGACGGCGAGATTCAAGCTCGTTTGGCCACCCATTGTCGGCAGCAGCGCGTCTGGTCGCTCACGGGCGATGATCTTCTCAACAATTTCCGGATGCAACGGCTCAACGTAAGTGCGGTCCGCCAGCTCCGGGTCGGTCATGATGGTGGCGGGATTGCTATTGACCAGCACAACTTTGTAACCGAGCTGCTTCAATGCACGACAGGCCTGCGAACCGGAATAATCGAATTCGCAGGCCTGTCCGATGATGATCGGGCCGGAGCCGAGGATGAGAATTTTGTTGATGTCGGTGCGATGCGGCATAGGCGCTATGCGCAAAATGATGCAGTGATTCGTATCAATATTCGATGACTGCTGCGATTGCGGCATTAATTGACCGCAAGATCACAGGAGAGAGGCTTCCGATCTTCTGAACGAAACGTTGCGTATCCACACCTCGTAATTGTAGAGTATCTACTGCTGAGGTTTTTGTCAGACCATTTATATTGTCCGGTTCAACTTTCACATGCCATATATTTTGCGCGAGGTAATCTTTCCACTCGGTCAGCGGGGCGACTAAGTTGATCGGCAACACCCCTATCGCATCTGAGCTAACAACCACAACTGGGCGGGTTTTACGGATTTCAGCACCGATTGTTGGGTCGAGATTTACCAGCCAAATATCGCCACGATTAATATTCATCAATAAAATCTCCCGATTGCCATTCTTGACGTTCGTTGGCTGTCTGTTCGTAATGTGCAATCAACTGATTGGCCTGCTGAGTCATTATTCGCCGTCGCTCATTCAAAGGAAGAAGCATGAAACTAAGTTGGGGTGACAGCGGCTCTGCCTCCTTATCTGCCAAATCAGCCAACAAGTTATATGCCAGTGGCAATTTCGCGGGCGGCAATCTCTTTACCAGATCTTGAACTTGAGAGTAAGTGATCGTCTCCATAATTATCGCCTCAATGCATTTTTATCACGCCGAAGCGCTGTGTGATTGTAAACCTTTTGTTCATGCAGCTACAAATCACTATCTATAAAATATAGCACAAAATCTCAATGATGCAATGAATGTCTTTCTTTGAGGGGCACACCAAACATACAAACCGGCAACAGGCCAATCTCCTCCCATGACAAACGACTCAACCAGCCAAAGAACCAACCGGTTAACCTCCCAACCGGCCAACCAGCTTCTGCAACTCCCCAAAAAGATACCCCGAATCATGCGGCCCGGGCGAAGCCTCGGGATGGTATTGCACGCTGAATACCGGCGCATCGAGATGGCGAAATCCTTCGAGGGTATGATCGTTGAGATTCGTGTGTGTGCATTCAATCGTTCCGGCCGGCAGCGAATCCGGATCAACTGCGTAATTGTGATTTTGTGAAGTGATCTCCACTTTGCCGTTTTGCAAATTCTTCACCGGATGATTGGCGCCGTGATGGCCAAATTTGAGCTTGAAAGTTTTCCCACCCAACGCCAAACCGAGAATTTGATGACCGAGACAAATTCCAAAAATCGGCTTGCGGCCGATCAATTCCCTGGCGGTTCGTATCACATACGGCACACCTTCCGGATCACCCGGGCCGTTGGAGAAAAATATCACGTCGGGATGACGAAGCAAAATGTCGTTGCTGCCCGTATTCGCCGGAACCACCTCGACTTCAAAACCCAACGTCACGGCCCAGCGCAGAATATTGCGCTTGACGCCGCAATCGATGACCAGCATTTTGGGACTTTGCATTGAGGAAAAACTCATTGGTACCGCGCAGGAATGATAGAAATCCAACGGCAGCGGCTCATTCCAGGAATACGGAGTTTGACAAGTCACTTCTTTCACCAAATCCCTGCCGATCAAATCCGGTACGGCTTTTACTTTTTCCAAAAGATTCTGAGGAAGCAAATCAATGGTTGAGATTATTCCCATTTGCGCGCCGTAATCCCGCAAATGACGGGTCAACGCCCGCGTGTCGATGCCCTGAATGCCGACGATATGATGCCGCCGCAGATACGCATCGAGACTCTCGCTGCTGCGCCAGTTGCTCGGCTGCGCGCAGGCTTCTTTCACGATGAAGCCGGAGACAAACGGCCGCTGCGATTCGACATCTTCATCATTGATGCCGTAATTGCCGATGTGCGAATAGGTCATTGTCACCATCTGGCCATAATAACTGGGATCGGTCAGGATTTCCTGATAACCCGACATGCTGGTGTTGAACACCACTTCGCCGATGGCTTCGCCCTCGGCGCCCAAAGAACGGCCACGAAAAATGGTGCCGTCAGAGAGAACCAACAGTGCTGGTTTAATCTGGTTTATCATCGTATTTGGAACCAACGTGTCTCTTTAATTCCTCCGCCAAGCACATGAGCAATAATCGTCATGTTCAGGATCGGGCATCCAGTATTCAGCATCAAGAAAAAAGCATAAGAAAGATTTACGGAATTTCCAAGAAAATTTTTGATTAAAGATTGACTTTTCATCGAGATTTGCCTATCTTTTGTCACCATGCTTTCATGGCGGATTTTTCGTCATCATGACTGCGCAACTGAGCCGAGTTTTGAATGCCCAGGGCGTGCAAGAAAATTACTTTATCACAGAAAGGGAAAAAATGCCTTCTCGTCTAATCGTCGCTGCTTTAATCTTGGGGCTTCTGGGATGCCAGGGTGGCAAGGGGAAAAAAACGGCACTGGAAAACCAAAAGCAAAAAGTGAGTTACAGCATTGGGCTCGACATTGGAAGCAATCTTAAAGAGGGCGAGATTGAAATAGACATGGACGCGCTCGCCCAGGGAATCAAGGACGCGATGTCCGGAAGCACGCCGTTGCTCACCGAAGAACAAGTTCGAGAAACCATGCATCAATTTCAACAAGAGATGATGACCAAGCGACAGGAAAGCGCCAGGCAACTTGCTGAAAAAAACAAGAAAGAAGGAGAAGCTTTTCTCGCCGAAAATGCCAAGAAAGAAGGCGTCATCACGCTGCCCAGTGGCATGCAGTACAAAATCATCAAACAAGGCACTGGCAGAAAACCGGCACTGACCGATGAGGTCACGACGCACTATCGCGGCACTTTGATTGATGGCACCGAGTTTGACAGTTCATATAAACGCGGGGAACCGGTCAGCTTTCCGGTCAACGGTGTGATTGCGGGTTGGACCGAAGCCTTGCAACTGATGCCGGTTGGTTCAAAGTGGGAGCTGTTCATTCCGTCGAAACTTGCTTACGGCGAGCGCGGGGCAGGAAGAGGTGTTATTGGTCCGAATGCCACGCTGATTTTCGAGATTGAGCTGCTTGCGATTAAATAGTCTCTGCTCTTGCCGTCCGGGCGGTTGTGCCAGTCGGGTTACTATCAGATGTCGGAAAATCTTTTATCTGTTCTTTTTTCCGAGATAAAAGTTTGGCCATTTGAAATCTCACTTACTTTTCATGTCATTCCGTAGGCTACGCCCGTAGGGAATCTTTTTACTTTTTTAGCGAGGCATCTGCAAATGCGTAAAAAAGATTCCTACGGACGCAGTCTTCCTGAATGACACCTATTCAGTTTGCTAAATTCTTGCTTTTCGAGAAATACCGCCCGGACGGTGACTTTTCCAAATTTGACAAATCCTCTTTCTCATGAAGAAAAGTTTCATGAACAGCAAACGAATGTATGCTTCCATTATTTTTTCACTTTTGCTGCTGCAGCCCCTTTTCCCGAATCAGCCGTTGCAGGCTCAACACCATACTAACGTGACCTCATCCATGAGCGACCTCAAAATCATCTCTGCACGAATCCAATCATCCACTCGAATCGTCGTCAAATTGTCACAGCCGCTCCCGAATCTCAAATTGAGCGATTTCTCCATTGAGCCCCGCGTCGGCGTAAAAAACTTGCAGACTTCTGAAACCGCGGAGTTAATATTGACCACCGCGCCGTTGAATGTGCAACAAAACTATCGGCTGAAGATCAAGGGAATCGGCAGCAAGGCCCTTTTGCACGACGGAATTCTCGATCAATTTTATTCCGACAAAGCTCTCGGTTGTCACCGGCAGGGCAACCAATTCGCTTTTCGTATTTTTGCACCGCGCGCTTTGCAGGTGAAATTAGTCATCTTTAATCGACACGACACTACGTTGGGACAAGAGCGATATATGCAGCGTGACCGTGACGGTGTGTGGGAATTTCTGACGAAAGAGGATTTAACCGGAAAATATTATGGTTACCGCGTTACCGGCCCCACCGGCGAGGGTGAAATCTTCGATGACAATAAAATTATTGCCGATCCATATTCCCGTGCGGTGGCAACGCTGAATCATTACCATCATCCAGCCAGGACCCTGATCCCAGCCGAAGACAAGTTCAACTGGGAAGGTGACACGTTTCTGAAAATTCCGATGGAGGATCTGATCATCTATGAGATGCACGTGCGCGATTTGACGGCGCATCCTTCCTCGGGGGTCTCACCGGAGCTGCGGGGAACTTATCGCGGTCTCATTCAATCCGGCAGTCCAGGTGGAATTGACCATATCAAATCGCTCGGTGTCAACGCCGTCGAATTTTTGCCAATTCATGATTTCGCCAATCTCGAACCTTCGCCTGAGGAAAATCGCACATCAGGAAATGTTTATGGCCGCAATCATTGGGGCTATATGACGAGTTGTTTTTTCGCACCGGAGAGTTACTATGCCACAGGTGGCGACATGGAGCCGGGAAAGTGGAATGGCGTGGACGGCCGGCAGGTGCGCGAATTCAAAGAAGTGGTGAAAGCTTTTCACCAGGCGGGAATCGCGGTTTTGCTTGACGTGGTTTATAATCATGTTTCCCAGTACGATCAAAATCCTTTCAAGCTGATCGACAAGAAGTATTATTTTCGACTGGATGATGATCAAAATTTCCTCAGCCAAAGCGGCTGCGGCAACGATTTCAAAACCGAGCGCGCGATGGCGAGGCGCATGATTCTCGACAGCATCGAATATTGGATGCGCGAGTATCATATCGATGGATTTCGCTTCGATCTCGCGGCGATGATTGATTGGGAGACCTGTGATGCCATTTTGCAGAGGGCGCGCACGATCAATCCGAATGCCATCATCATTGCGGAAGCATGGGGTGGCGGTGGTTACACCCCCGCCGAGCATTCCCAACACGGCTGGGCCGCATGGAATGATCAAATCCGCAACGGCGTCAAGGGTTGGCAGCCAACCGGCAAGGGCGATCAGGGTTTTATCTTCGGCAAATGGAAGAGCGGCACGACGATGGCGAGCTTGCGCAGTTACGTCTCCGGCACGCTGAAGGCAGACGGTGGCTTGTTTCAACACAAATCACATTCGATCAACTATCTCGAATCACACGACGACCACACTCTTGGCGATTTCATTCGCATTGCCAGCGGCGAGGTGCAGGAAGACCAAATCATCACCGATATTGATGCCCATGCCCGCCTTTCACCCCGGCAACTGCAGATGAACAAACTGGCCGCGCTCTTTCTTTTCACCTGCCAGGGTGCGGTGATGATCCACGAAGGCCAGGAATTTGCCCGCAGCAAGGTGATTGCAAAAACAGCCGTGCCTGATCCCCAGGCCGGCCAAATCGACCACAACAGTTACAACAAAGACAACGAGACGAACTGGATCAACTTCCAGCATGCCGAGAGGAATCGGGAGCTGGTGGATTACTACCGCGGAATGATCGCACTGCGCAAAACGCATCGGGCTTTCCGATGGAGTGATAAGAAGGATATCGAATTTTTGCCTGGCGAAGGAGAATTTGCATTGGGCTATCTCATCCGTCGCACTTCGAGTGGCGACACGCATGACTTTGTGGTGCTCATGAACGGCCATGGGAGTGACTCTGCCGTTTTCAAAGTGCCAACTGGCGAATGGGAACTGGTGGTCAATGAGCACAAAGCCGGCACCATTTCGCTCGGCAAATTTTTGGGTGGAGATTTTGTCGTGATGCCAACAAGCGGGGTGGTGATGCGCATGCGATGACTCGAGAGGCCATGCGCCAGCAATTAACCATGAAACGTTGGAAGAATACCACTATCCGAGCTGCAAGAAGAATCAATCTGCAAAAGGAGCAATTTATGATCCGTCTTGCCACCCGTTACGCACGTTTGTCTTGTGCCTGCCTCCTGCTTCTGTTTTCATTTGTTTTCGCCCAGGAGAAAAAGCTTCTCACCCTCGAGGATATATTTACCTCGAACGCCCTGATGCCAAAAACTTTGCGAGGCACGCAGTGGGTACCCCGCGAGGCAGCTTTTACTTATTTAAAATTCGGTGACATTTATCAACATGACGTGCCCAGCGGCAAAGAGACTCTGGTTCTCGCCGGAAAAAGTTTGATCCTCAGACCGAGCGACGAGCCGATTCAAATCGACAGCTATGAGTGGAGCTGTGACCGTAAATATCTGCTCATCGCCAGCCCAATCAAACGAATCTGGCGGCATTCGACCGAGGGGCAATATTTCTTATACGAGGTGGCCACCAAAAAACTTCGACCGCTCAGCGGAATTGTCGGTCCACAGCGCAATGCGAAATTTTCTCCGGATGGCAGCAAAGTCGGTTTTGTGCGACATAACAATCTCTTTGTGCTGGATCTGGCAACCGGTGTTGAGACTCAACTCACGACCGACGGCAGCGACGACATCATCAACGGCCAGTTCGATTGGATCTACGAAGAGGAATTCGGCATTGCCGACGGCTGGCGCTGGTCACCGGACAGCAAGAAGATTGCTTTCTGGCGACTCGATCAAACCCGTGTTCGCGCCTTTCCGCTCGAAAATATGATGCCGCTTTATCCAACCGTCTTTTGGCTGAAATATCCCAAAGCTGGCGAGCAAAACGCGCTGGTGCAAATCGGCGTACTCTCCCTCGAAACCGGCCAAACAAAGTGGATGGACCTCGGCGAAGAAATCGACATTTACATCCCACGCATTCAATGGACGCCCGATCCGCGCATCCTCTCGATCCAACGCCTGAATCGTTTGCAAAACAAACTCGACTTGCTCTTTGCGGACGTCAATTCCGGCGGTACGCGCGTGGTGTTGAGCGACAAGGATCCGTGCTGGGTGGATGTGCAGGACGATCTCACTTTTCTCAAAAATAAGCAGCAATTCGTATGGACTTCGGAGCGCAGCGGTTACCGCCATGCTTATCTCTACGATTACAATGGGCGGCTGATCTATCCGATTACCGGCGGCGAATGGGAAATGACGGCGATTGAAGGCATCGATGAAACCGCGGGGTGGCTCTATTTCAGCGGTAAAAAAGATTCGCCTCTCGAACAAAATGTTTATCGCATCACTCTTGATGGAAAAAATTTGGAGCGCCTCAGCCAGCGGCCCGGCTGGCACAGCTCGAATTTTTCACCGGATTTCAAATATGTAATTGGCACCTTCTCGGACGTGCAAACCCCGCCGCAGATCAGCTTGCGCAAAACCGATGGCGCTCTCGTGCGCTGGTTGGAGAAGAATGAGAGCCTGCCAATGGCGCAATATCAACTCGTTTATCCGAAATTTCTTACGTTAAAAACCAGCGATGACGGTACTTTACTGAATGCGTGGATGATGCAACCGGCGAATTTCGATTCCACGAAAAAATATCCGGTGATCGTTTTCTGTTACAGCGGCCCGGGTGCGCAACACGTGGTCAATCGTTGGGAAGGTTCGCGATATTTGTGGCATCAACTAATGACGGAGAAAGGATTCATTATCTTTTGCATTGACAGTCGCGGCACCGGCGGCCGCGGCAAAAAGTTCAAAAATCTCGTTTATGGCGATTTGGGGAAGTGGTCAACACACGATCAGATCGAAGGAGCAAAGTATCTCGCCAGTCTTCCGTTCGTCGATGCCGCGCGCATCGGGATTTGGGGTCACAGCGGCGGCGGTTATCTCACCTGCATGGCCATGACTAAAGGCGCGCCGTATTTCAAAGTCGGCATCGCCCGTGCACCGGTGACGGATTTTCGACTCTATGACACAATTTGGACAGAGCGATACATGGGGCTGCCCAAAGATAACGAGGCCGGATACAATTCCGCCTCGGTGCTGAGTTACGTGGACAAATTGCAAGGCAAGCTGCTGCTCGTGCACGGCATGGCCGATGACAACGTTCATCCGCAAAACACCGTACAACTGCAGGACGCGCTGCAAGCCGCCAACAAGCAATTCGACGTCATGTATTATCATGGCCGCAACCATCGCATTTCCGGCGGCAATACGGATTTACACTTGCACACGCTGATGACGAATTATTTTCTGGGGAATTTGTAAACAATGTGGAATGAAGTTGAATGCATTGTTAAACCTGTCAAAGAAAAATTAACTGAATTGCCTCAGCTTTTTTCTCTTTTCATTGACCATGGCAATCATTATATTTTGGTAAATCAAAGAGTGTTACGAATTGCAATATCCGATAAACACGGAGTTATGATATGACTACTATATTGACTGCCACTTATGATGGCGAAGTGCTACGACTGGATGAACCGATCGAGTTGGAACCGAATACGCGTGTGCGTATAACCATTGAAACGACCGAGCCCATACTGACAAAGAAACGTTCCTTTCTCAAGACAGCTCTATCATTGAAGTTACAAGGACCACCTGACTGGTCTGCACGATTCGAGGATTATCTTTACGAAAGAGAAAATGGATTCACTAAATGAAGTTTTTCTCGATGCAGCTTATGCCATTGCTCTGGCCGCACCAAGCGATCAATATCATGAGCGGGCCAAAGCGCTTGCGGAACAATTAGAAGCTGATGAAACCCGACTGATAACCACGCGCGCTGTTGCTTTAGAAATTGGGAATGCGTTAGCCAAGCAACGCTACCGTGAAGCGGCAATCGAATTACTGGAAGCGCTTGAGGAAGACGCGAATGTCGAGATAGTTCCACTATCAGAAAATTTATATATGCGCGCTTTTCAGCTTTACCGTGAACGATTAGATAAGGAATGGGGTCTGACCGATTGTATTTCATTTGTTGTGATGAAGGATCGAGGCCTAATGAAAGCGTTGACGATGGACGAGCATTTCAAGCAAGCTGGGTTCCATGCATTGCTGTTATGAAATTTCGCTTGGAAGATTATTGCTCGTGCACGGCATGGCGGACGACAACGTGCATCCGCAAAACACCGTACAACTGCAGGACGCGCTGCAAGCCGCCAACAAGCAATTCGACGTCATGTATTATCATGGCCGCAACCATCGCATTTCCGGCGGCAATACCGATTTGCATTTGCACACGTTGATGACGAAGTATTTTTTGAAAAATTTGTAACTTAAAATATAAGGGTGGCAAAACAGTATAACCTTGGTTTTGGCTGAAAGTGATGAAGATATGCCTGCTAAAGCAATATCCGGCAGAACATGCCTCTCGTTTGCTAATAAATCACATACTTGATTCTCGCTGATGAGACTTTGTCATTCATCCCTTCATCGGCATAATTATTGTCCCATAGAGCCTGTTGACCTGTATACTGATGATTGGAACCACTATAGTTGGCATGTTGAAAAACATGGACAACTAAAACAGTAGATGTATAGCCACCAAAGTAGTAAGTATAGCTTCGGTGAGAAGATGTGATATCATTAAAACCCAAGGGCTGAAAATTAGGGACGACCCTCCAGAAGTAACCTGGTCCAATGGGAAAGTCCCATATAGTTAATACCCGACCCCCGTAATTCCAATGTTCAAAGAAATCCACCAAGGGGACGTCATAATTCACTCCACTTGTGTTGGCCATACCAGATGATTTTTGGAGCGAAGGGCTTTTGAATATTGCATTTCTATAGCTGTCTGTAACATCAATGACATCTCCTGTTGATGAATCGAAATACAAAAACATGTTACCCAACATTTGCTTTCCACTGAAAAAAGTAATGTGAAATGTTTCATTTTTGACCCTTTCCCCCCCTTAACAATAAAAATCGGATTGTAAGGTCATTGGTTTGGGGCATTAGTTCGAATGCGGCATTTTCAACGCCTTCCGGTACTTCTTTGGGAACGAGCAATTGAATCTCTGAATCTGTGACAGAAGTTGAAGGTTCAATTGGATTGTTTGTACAAGCCAACCACATTGTGAAAATTGTTAATCCCAATGCCCAAATGATAAAAGTGAAAATTTTACTTCTCATGGTGTTCTCCTTGTGGCTTTGTTATTGAACAATGAAGTGGTTATTGATGCTCGTCCTGTATTTGCCACCCTTATTTTCGTTGCAAATATTTTCTGAGGCATCATAAATTGTTTGTGAGTCTTTTTCTCCAGTTTCTCATCCATACTGCCGCCCAATGTTCCTTTATTGCTGCGTAGCGCAATTCTGTATATGTGATTCCAAGCAGTTTCTGTAAAGTACGTCGATAATCGCTCTCTATTTCTGCTAGCGGGGAAAAACCTCGACGAGACACGGATTTCAAATCTTTTTCTTTACACATGAGATTCGCCGTTATAGCAAAATTTTGCCACCCTCGAAGAAGTTGTCCAGGCATTTCACCAAATAGCTCGCCAAAAACTTTTTCAAGATAACGTTTCGAGCAACCAACTTTCTCTGCAATGTTGGCAGATTTTATCTCATAAAAGCTCCACGTAGGTAGTGCAATACTGTGAGTAGATTATGTACCGTTTTTCTTGAATCTGATTGAGTACTGCGGAAGAAAAACCACTCAGGACAAACCCTTACATTTGGAACATCAAGCAGCAACGCGACCCAATTTACAAACGCGTTTTCACTGCACCATGGCAATATAATTGTGTTTGGTGGTTGCTGCACAGGAACTGATTCGCCCGGCTTCATTCGCCCTGTTAATAAACTTCTCTCTTTGACAGATTCACAGTACTTCCCCTGCTTCCCGCAAGCCTCATCCAAATATGGTTTAACAACAACAATAGTTCCAGATAAATTATGGTTTCGTAACAGGGTAGATGAGGTACAATCAATGCCATGTAAGTATTTTTTTACCTGAAACCTGCGTGAAAATACTACGAAATCAACGTAGGCCATGTAGATTAAGCTAATCGTTTCTTTGCAATCTTTTGTTGTCGATTTAGTTCTTTGAGTCTTTTTATATTTTCTAATGTTTGCAAAAAGGCCGTTTTATCCGGATAACTTTCAGAGAGTTTGAGCGTCGGTGTGCCTTTCGGATAAACCAGTTCTGCTGGTATCACCAAGAGACGATGCCGCAACGAATCAATGGTCATGCGACGATATGATTCGGGAAGACATAGCCGTTTAAACCACATCAAGAGATTGTAGGCCAATAACGTGATCTGAAAGAACGCTGAATTTGCATTAAAATATTTCGTCGGGATTTTACCCGTGGCATATCCTTCTTTGAGTTCACGAATTACCAACTCCGCGGTCGCCCGATGATTATAAAAGCGCCAAACGTTAATCGGTTTTAATTTCAAATTGGTGACAATAACTTGATAGGTATATTTTCCGAGTTTGAAAAGTGACAACTGCTGGCTCGGTTCTTCGGCTACACGGCGACGAATCACGACGAACCGACGCGGTTTCTTCCACCCGTGTGGTTGATAATGAAATTCGGCGACCACAATTTGTGAAGAGTGCCGTCGATATTTTAATCCTGGTAAATGCCGTTTGATCGGCTTAGTGAGACGCGCTACAATCGCGTAACGAAACCGATAAAACTCAAGAAAATTCACTACTTTTTTGGCGAAGAAGGCTTTATCACCACGAAAAAATTTCCGCCGCACGGTGCGTGGCAGTTTATTTATGGCCTCTTGTAGCAGCGGAATAATAACGGACGCCGGATGCGTGTCGCCTGGATGAAGTTCACCGGCCCAACAATCGCCCGTTTGTCCTTCAAAGCAAAGCAGTGGCTGATAAGAACGACGGCCAGGTTTTTTAGGATTATATCCTTTGCGTGCTTTCTCTTGTTGGCCATAGACGGTTAAAACAGTGGTATCACAGTCGAAATAGAATTTTGACAAGGTCAGTGGTTGATTGAGTAAGCGTTGCCGATAACGATCATGCAACCGTACGAGTCTTGATAACCCATGCTGGCCCAATCGATTTAAAAAGCGGCGAATGGTGGTTGGGTCTGGATGTTTTGACAGACCTGTTAAGAAACGAAATAAACCGTTATACTTGAGCAACTGTGTGGTCTCAATACGCTCCAATCCAAAAATCAATGGATAGAGGAGTGTAATGATAAACTCGCTCGTGTAATAAAAGGTGTTGCGTTGTGGAAGACGGATATGGCTGCTCATCTCCTGTCACAACGCCAGATATTGAAAGAACTGATGGAGCAAATAAGCACCACCATAATGCGTCAATCGCGCATCGGTAAATTTGACAACAATATTTGTCGGTGTTTTGGCCATCGCGTAAAACCCACCTTTGGTAGGGAATACATGAACGGCCTAATTTAGCATATTCAACGCAATTTTCAAAGCTTTTTTGAGATCGACAAATGAATTCACGCAGGTTTCAGGTTTTTAAAATAATCAATTAAGTCTGGTTCTTCACAGACAACTATTCCTTTCCTTAGCAGCGCAGACATCCTAACCTCCCAGTGGAATAAGTTGGCAATTGAAGCTCTGTTCAGTACTAAAGGCAAAATCAACCTTTTGCAATTCAAACTTTGCAAAAGATTCGCGCGCCTGCCTCGATGATGAAGTGCATGAAGTGCTTGAAGTGCAAAACCACATGATAAGATAAAATTTTTGCCAAAAGAAGCAAGGCGCAAATGCGAACTTTTAGCAAAAAACAATCACAGAATTCAAGTTGTGGCTTGATTTTTCAAAAAGTGCTTCGTATTTTGTTATTATTCATTTTCCATTTTGTTTGACTAATGTCAGTCTACTCACAAGGAGCAAAGATTGTCCTGCTGGTATAGAATTGAACAATATGTTAAACGGCGTTTTTTGAAATGGCTGGAAAAAATTTTTGCTAAAGATATGCTGATGCCATGCCAGCTTGATTTCACGGAGGTGAAACGCATTCTGGTTGTGCGCCAACATGACATGCTCGGGGACTTTTTGCTTTCGACGCCGGTTTTGCGGGCGTTGCACCAACGTTTTCCCGAGGCTCATATCGGTGTTTTGGTGCGGGAATATTGCGCCGACGTGGCTCGCAACAATCCATACGTGAATGAAGTTTTGGTTTTTTACGAACATGGCCTAAACTGGAGCTGGCAGCGGCTGCGCACTTTGTGGCGGCAACTTCGCCGCAAGTGGGACTTGGCCGTGGTGTTGAATACGGTGAGCCACTCAGTGACGAGCGATTGGCTGGCGCATTTATCCGGCGCCCGTTATATCCTGGGTTCCGAACATCACATTTTTCCAGGTTGCACGAGGAACTTTTTTTATAATCTCGTTGCGCCTTACTCGAAAACACTAAAGCATCAAAGCGAACGCAATCTGGATATTGTTCGTCATATCGGCGCTGACACGAATAATCTTTCCGAAGTGATGCACTTGGACGATATCGAGCGACAAGCCGCGCATCAGAAGTTCACGAATTTGGGACTACGATCCGGCCAATTGGTTATCGGCATGCATGTTGGCGCTGGTAAGTTAATGAATCGTTGGCCGATCAGTCGCTTTAGCAGATTAGCGCGACTGTTGCGCGAAAAATATGCTGCCGAGATCGTTCTTTTTTGGGGACCCAAAGAAAAGAATTTAAGCCGGCAATTTTGTGAAGAAATACGGTTCCAGCCCGTTAAAGTTGAGCCAACAGATTTGCGGGAACTGGCGGCGCTTTTTACTCAGTGTGATGCCGTTGTTTGCAATGATACCGGTGTCATGCACGTTTGTGCGGCCGTGGGCGTGCCTCTGGTAGCAATCTTTGGGCCGACTGACCCAAAGGAGTGGAAACCTATTGGCGACAAATTTGTCGCAGCTCGTGGAAAGGATCAAACAGTGGAAAGTGTAAGCGTCGAGCAAGTTCTTGCAGCTCTGGCGTTTCTATTGGGCGAAAGATTGGAACGCCATGCACACAAGATTGAGCAAAACTTTGCCGAGTCAATTTCAGCGGCGTAATAGGAAAGGAATCCAAGTGAAATGAAAATTTTAGATCTCGGATGTGGGCCCAAAACCAAGAAGCCAGGCTCAATTGGTTTGGACAAGCGCCCAGCGCCACACGTCGACATTGTTCACGATCTGAATGTTTACCCCTATCCATTTCCGGACAACGAATTTGATTGGATCGAGATGTCGCACATCATCGAACACATCGATAGGCCGCTGCATCTCATGAACGAGGTCCACCGGATCGCCAAAAACGGCGCAACCATTCGCATTATCACACCACATTATTCATCACAGTTATCTTATGGCGACTTGGAGCATTTCCATCACTTCGGTTACATTACGTTTCTAACGCTGCAGAATACCGGGTTATTCAAGATTAAGAAACACAAGCTCTGGTTTACGGATCTTTACAAAGTGCTTGGCATTAGTGTGTTGGCAAATTGGTTTCCACGCCGGTGGGAAAAATATCTCGCTTTTATTTTTCCCGCTTTCTATGTCGAAGTCTTCCTCGAAGTGATTAAAACGACGGAAAAGGCCAGTTTGCTTGTTGAGCAATACATGTACTGAAAGTTACATTTTTGCATAGGATGCGTTGCACTAATCGTTCAAATAAATAATTGTTTCCGTATTCATCATTCATTGTCGATAATATTTTCTCACCTTGACAAGTAGGAATATTGTGCTATATTTATTTTAACGCCATCTCTACAAACCCGACACTTTAGGAGGTGGGATAGAACAAGCTTACCGTTCTATTCCTACAAATCGTTGTTCTCAGTATTGACAAAGATCAAAATGTCCAAGTTATTTTATCCCACCTCCTTAGCAACTCAAATACAGGATCAGCATGAAAAGGAATCTCTCGACACTTGCAGACAAAAATTTTGACGTCTTGATCATCGGCGGCGGAATTTATGGTGTATGGACAGCTTGGGATGCCGCCCAACGCGGCCTTTCCGTCGCATTACTTGAAAAGGGAGATTGGGGCTCGGCAACATCGTCCAACAGTTTGAAGATCATGCACGGCGGCTTGCGCTATTTGCAGCACGCCGATTTCAAGCGCATGCGTGAATCGATCCGCGAGCGCAGCATTCTCATGCGCGTGGCGCCGCATCTGGTGCATCCGCTGCCTTGCGTGATGCCGACCTATGGTCATTCAATAAAAGGCAGGGAGGCGTTATCGATCGCGCTGATGATCAACGAATTGGTGAGTTTCGACCGCAACGCGCATATCGAGGATCCGCAACAACGAATTCCTTCCGGTCGCATACTTTCCGCCAGCGAGGTGCAGCGCCTCATACCGGGATTGGAAACCAAAAATCTTACCGGTGGTGCACTGTGGTATGATTGTCTGGCGCACAATACCGAACGCCTGCTCTTTTCCGTTCTCCATTCTGCCGCCAACACCGGCGCCGCCGAAATGGCAAACTACGTTGAGGTCATCGGATTCGTTAAAGAAAAAAATCGCATCAGCGGTGTGCGTGCCAGAGATGTGCTCTCCGCTAATGAGTTCAATATTCGGGCGAAAATGACCATCAATAACAGTGGACCCTGGGTTGATCGGTTGTTGCATCTTGTCAACGGCAGGGCACGCCAGCCGAAATTTATCCCATCGAAAACCATGAACCTGGTGGTCAAACGCCAGCTCATCCCGCAGTATGCCGCCGGCATCTCCAGCAAATTCGAGTTCAAAGACAAGGATGCGATCATCAGCAAAGGCTCGCGTGCGTTGTTTGTCGTGCCCTGGCGCAATTATTCGCTGATTGGAACCACTCATATTCCATTTGATGGCGAGGCGAACAATTTAAAAGTCACGGAAAAAGACATCCATGATTTGATGAATGAATTCAATGCGGCATATCCAGCAGCGGCGTTGAAACGCGAGGACATTTCCTTCTTTTATGTCGGCTTGTTGCCGATGGCGCCGAATAGCGTCCAGCACGGGGACGTGCGCCTGGTGAAGCATTATACGCTTTGCGATCATCAGCAGGAAGATGGCCTGGAGGGATTGGTGACTGTTGTCGGCGTGAAATATACCACCGCGCGCGATGTGGCAGACAAAACCATCGATCTCGTCTTTAAAAAACTGGGATACACGCCACCGCGTTGCCGTACGCATGAAATACCATTACATGGCGGCGATATAAGCAGATTGAGTGAATTTACCGCGCAGGAAACCAATCGCCGGCCGCATGGCTTGAGCCCGGAAATTGTCAAACCTCTGCTCGATAATTACGGCACGGCTTATCGGGAGATACTGCAATATATCGACCATGATCCGAGCGCTGCGGCACCGATTATGCCCGGATCGCAAATTATCAAAGCCGAGGTGCTGTACAGTATTCGCGCCGAGATGGCGCAAAAACTGGTCGATGTGATTCGCCGGCGCACGGAATTGGGTTCGGCAGGATATCCCGGCGATGCCGCGGTACAAGCTTGCGCCGCCATCATGGCCACTGAGCTTGGCTGGGATGCGAAAAAAATTCGTGCCGAGATTGAGGAAGTGAAAGCAGTCTATTCCACTGCCGGTTAGCAACAAATTCTGTTACTTCAGAAGTCAAGCTGAAGACCTACAACCTTCTCGGCGCCGAAGTGAAAAGCCTTTACGACGGCACAATAGCAGCAGGGCCAAGACTGGTTCACTTGGAATGGGAGAAATGAATTGGGGAACAGTGTGGCGACCCGGCGTGTATTTGTCTCGGTTGAGTACGAGCAAGGGAGTGACTTTGTTGAGCAAAATGGTTTTATTACGATAAGGGTTCGTAAAAAAATCACCACATCGCCACCTTTTCTTGGAGCCAAATCGTTACGAAAAAACTTTAAAAAGATCAGAGTATTCTTTGTTCAAGACAATCCCTGCTTAATTTTCTGAATCAATTCACGGATTTTCTTTTTATCCCGCTCAGTCAAATCCTCTTGAACGTCTTTGTCATAAATATCCAAAAATATGTCACAACTTTGCCTCCTTAAAAAATAAATAATCCGAAATGAGCCGCTCTTGCCTTTTTGTTTATCCGTGCTTTTCATTCGGATTTTTTGCGCTCCGCCACACTTAGAAATCGTCCGGCCCATGCGATGATCGAAATCTTTGAGAAAATTTTTAAAATCATTCCAGAGGTGACGGTACTTCCTGGCGTAATTTTTCGACTGTTGCCGGAATGGACCGGGCAGAACGAACTGATACTCACTTTCCGGCAAAATATTCATCCAAATTATCCTTATTCAGAACGATATAATCGTCTCGCAAATAAGCTTCCAAATTTTGGATAATTCTTTCGCCAGTGCTCAAATTTTTTGTCTTAGCGCCGTTTCGCTTGTCGCGTTTGAGGATTTTGACCTGCCTCTCCAATAGCGCTAAAATTTTTTCTCTAACTTCTGGATCAAAGTTACGATAAAGCTTGATGAGTTTTTCTTCATGTTCTTTGTCGTAGATCATTTGAGTATCACCCTTGTTGATTTATTGGGAGAGCGTCCTTGGAATTTATGCAATACGATAGTAATTTTCTATAACATTGTCAAGGGTAAAACTCACCGCATCACCACGCACTTCTGTACCTCCTCCAATCTTCTCTCGCCCAGCCTGGCCGTGATTTTGTAAAGATAAACTCCATTCGCCAAAACATCGCCGTCGGCGTCGCGGCCGTTCCAATGTATGCGATTAAAGCCGGCAGTGGTCGGCGCATGGTCGAGCGTTGCGATCAGACGGCCGGAAAGTGTGAAAATTTTAATGGTGACCTCTTCAGCAGGCTGGGTCAAATAATAAGTGAAATCGGTTTCGTTACTGAAGGGATTGGGATAATTCATGACCTCGCGCAAATGGAATTCGGTGTCCACCTGCACCTCGGCGCGATAATAGGCAGGGTTGTTACTGGCGTCGTGCACAAAAAATTCAATGACATGCCTGCCGCCGGTTAGCTGCGGGCGGTAGGTGACTTGTGCACGAACAGGGCCGCTCGAGAAACTGACAAGCTGCAATTGCGGATTCCCCTCGGAATAAGCGACACGATTTTCATCCAAAAAAACTTGCACTTGTGAGGTGTCAGCGATGGGCAGCAAGCTGTCGTCGAAGATTTTGCAAAGAATCGTGGGTTGCGGAGAGATGTAATCGTTGGCAATGACCGTTTGACCGTCGAAAGTCACCTCCAGGCGGGGGGCACGCTGGTCGGTTCGGACGAAAACGGAAAACGTTGCCGTATTATTGAACTCGACCGGCTCAACAAATTGATTATCCGGATCAATTTCGACAAAAAACAGATTTTCTCCATGACTTCCAGCCGAATTCCAATCGAACACAAACTCTCGTGAGCTTTCGACTGTAATCGGCGCCTGGTAAGTCGCGAGCAGGCGTTTGCCGCGCTCGGCACGTGGATCGAATTGCGAAAAGGCAATCCGTACTTCTTCGGCATTGGCTGCGGAAGAACTGCCAAAGTGAAAAACCTCAGCCGCGAGTTTCACCGTTTCTCCTTCCAATACGGAATCCGCAGAAACGCTGACGACTTGTGGTCCGGTGGCGAAATCGCTGCATGGCTCGTAACCGACGGTCCATCCGTGTAGCACCGGCGTGTCCATGCCGTCATCATCACGAAAATCAGCCTGCAAACGCAAAAATGGAAATTGTGCCGCCTCAATATCAACCAATGAAATTTCGGGAGCAGTCAGATTGTCTTTCAACACTTGCCAGGTATTGCTCAAACTACTACGACCGAGGACGGTAAGGTGCAGGCTGCCACCAGCCACTCGCCATTTGCTGCTTGCCACTTGCCACGCTTTTGCCGGTCCAATTTCAACCGACCGAAACGTGCCTTGCTTCTGACCCGGCGCCAGCGTCACACCGATTTTTGCTCCATCACCTTCTTGCAATACCGTTCTATCAAAAATTCCTTCACGCAGCTGGGCGCCCTGTTGGCGAAACCCTGTTACTGGAGATTGGGCCTCAATCCAAAACGAGGCCATCTGCCAGGGACCGGGGCGCTCGCCCTCCACGGTCCTGCTGCGCCAAAAGTAAAGATGATCCGGTAATGGCGCCGGCACCTGCCAACCGGTGCGCAAACGATCTTCGGTAATGGCCGGTGAAAGAATTCTGACGGTACTGTTAAAATCGGTGGTTGTGTCTATTTCAAAAAAATAAGTGCGTGCAGTTTTCGTCTGGGTCGCGGGATTGTAGACACGCAAAATCGGGCGAGTTTCTGTAATCAAACCAAAGTTCATCGGAGCCGCGGGCGACACGGTGCTCGGCGCAAAATAGATCGTCCGCTCGGCAACATTATTGGTCTCATTACTTTCCGCAATTTCTTGCGCGCGATCAACTTCGGCGCGCAGGCGAAAGTCGCCGCGATTCCCCCGGCTGAACCAAAAGGCGCTGATGCTGTCGGCCCAACCAATTGGTCCCAATTTCATTTCCTGATGAAATTTCTCAGTCTCACTCTCAGCCGAGATTGCCGTAAGAGCCAAATCAGCTGAATCCGTCGTGGCCAACCCGAGATTGCGAACTTTGACGCTGATTTGTGTCTGCACATCATCCTCCGTGGGCGAACCGGGTGAAACGGCAATATCTGCCGGCGTAATTGATAAATCCGGCGCTGTGGGAAGCGCAAGTTGCAGGGCCGGGTCACCCAGCAGGGTGTATTGATCGATGCTATTCACGGTGATGGGATCGTTACCAAGCGTCTGCCACAAACCGATCTTGGCCAGGGTGGTTGCAACGCCAATATAACGAACGGTGTCACGTGACAGATGAGAATACAAGCTGTCGAGCAAGAAGCCATCCTGATAAGCAAAACCATAACCGGAAGTACCCCAAAAGGCAATGGCACCCTTGTCCGGCGGACGCAAAAATTCTTCGCCGAAGCTGTTTTGATCGGAATTGGCAAAGCGCGCGGTATGGCAGGTCATGCTGGCGATGAATGGATAAACATCACGATTGCGCAATTGCGCAATATCCGCGTTGACGATCATCAATTCCCAGGTCTGGCTGCCCGCGTGGCCGGAGAACGTGACCATCACGGCGCCGGCATCAATGGCGCTGAGTATTTCCGGTTTGAGCTCGCCAAGAATGACACCGGTCGAACTCTTGTAAATTCGAACCGGACGACCACTAATCGGACCCGGCAATACATGCCGCGCAATCAACAACTCGGATTGCCGGCGAAAAATTTCCTGCTCGGCAGGACTGATACCACCATTGAGAAAGATAAATGTCTTGTTCCATTCGGCAATGGCAGCTTGCTCATAGAAAATAATTTTCTCCACCAGCATCCGGGCTTGTGTCGGAGTTTCCACGGGGATACGGCCAATGAGCATCTCCGGCAGAAAATCATCCGGGCCATCAAGGCAAACGAGCCGGTTGTCGCTGGCAGGATTGCCAAAAGAAAAAATGAAATTGTGCTTGTAACTGTTGGCCTCGTATAAATTCGGGTCCAGGCTGGCATCTCCGAAAAGGCAAACAAATATTGGCGCAGGTTTTTGCCAGTACCAATAAGCATGCTGCAAAAAATCGCGAATGGCTTGCGGATGAGCAATGCCGTGATTGAATTCATCATAAATGTCCTCGATATCGACGACGGCGATGCGCATGTCTACGAGGCGATCGTTCGCGGGGCGGCCGTTTTGTTGCCGGCGATATTGCGCCAATCGTTCGGCCGCATCACGAAATTGCGCATGGGTGATCAGAATGTAGTCGGCAGCATTGCTGGTGGAACGCAAAGTGGAGGGAGAATCGAGCCAAATCGCAGCAGGAACACGATAGGCCTGCGGTGTCAGCACCAAATAATCCCGCCCGTGATTGGCGGAGTCGATGAACGCCATTTGAAATCGCTTGGCTGCAGTTTGCGTCACCGTGAAGCCTTCGAGTTTTTGATTATTACGGCGGTCCAGGAGGATGACATTGGCCGAAGGCAAATCATCAATTTTGTATTGCGCCCAGGTTCCATCGGAATTTTGCGGCTCATGGCAGATGAGCATATTGTCGCTTGCATGGTATTGCCGCCAATAACCGATCTCAATCCAATCCAAATAAACCTGATTGATCTGGGCACCGGTGTCGTTGATCGAAAACAATTGGAATATGTTGTTGCTCTCCCGCAGCCACTGATTGGGAAATGCCGCCTGGAAAATGACTTCCTCGGTGTCATCGAAAAAAATTTCGCCTACAGAATTATTGTTGATCGAAAAACGCAGGTGGTGGCTGGGAGTCGCGGGATCAACGGTGGTGCCTCGTATGCGCACGCGCAAACTGCAGGGCGGCGCCTCTGACAAAACCGGGTTGGGCAGAGTCAAACCGGTGGTGAAGCTGTCGCCGCCGTTGAGCTTTTGCCAAATCCAGGTCTCTCCGGGAGTGGTGGTTGACGAGAATACCTGGGCATCACTGTCACCGTAATAGTACGTTTTCTCCTGTTCAAAATGCCGGTGGTCCCAAAAATAATTGGCGGTTAACGGAGGCGGGTCAAGCGACGTCTCAAGCATTCTTCTGGCGATGCGCCGGCCGCCGGCCGCCGAAAACGTCAGCCAATAAATATTTTGCTTCGCATAATGATTGAAATGGGTTCCTTCACCATGCAACTGCTCGCCCCAAAATTGAATCGCCTCGCCCGGCTCAAACTGATCATCGCCATCGTCAAGCAGCAGGATTGGAACCTCTTGACCTTTATTCCAGATTTGGAAGCTCGCCGGCGTCAGTGTCGCAGGATTTAAGCCGAGGCTGTCGAGAAAACGATATGAAATGTGGTAGAACCCGTCGTCCTCGACGGCAATTTTAAGGGTGCCGGGGCCGGACTGAAATGGCAAAGGCGCCGTGCTGGTTGCAGTTGTGGCAGGCATGCGCCACTGCTGCGCGACTGCAAAATTCAATGCGGATTTAAGAACAAGCCGCTCGACCGGAGTGATCGGTGTGCCACTAATGCGGCTTTCATCCTGTCGCGAATCAAATTCGACCACGACGGTGATGTTGGAAAAAAAATGTACGGCCTCGCCAAGAATTTGTACGGGAGTGATTTCCAACCGTCCCAATCGAAAGCCCCGCCAAATGCCGGTTTCGACCAATCTCGCTACCGGCAAAGTCACCATGGTTTTGGTCTCCGTGAGTCGATAACGAACGGAGTCCGCCTCCGGATCGTTTTCTGCCTGCAAAGAGGGAAGCAAGTGTTTGTCATAAACACGTGTTCCGGGTGTGGTGACAAAGCTGAGGCGGAAATGACCATCCGGCGGCAAAATTATCAAATGACTCAAAGCAGGCAGCGCCGTGGCGCCGGAACGATGTTGCAAGACAAAGCCGTTGAGCTGAATAACATCATAGATTTGGTTGTCAACTTGTTGTTGTGAAAAAGTGGGATTGGGGATCTCCACACTGAAGCGCAATGCCTGTGGAGAGTTCTCGAGAATGGCGAGCTTGGGAAGATTCCCGGACGCGAAAAGAGGATACGGTAATATCAAAATACTCCCCAAAACTACCATCTGAACGCAGAGTTTGAGCATGCCGTAGGCTGTTACCGGTTTAATTATCAACGCACCCTTTGGTTCGCGGCTTTGCATGATGTCTGATTGTGACTCGTCCACTTTGGGGGTTCTGGATACGGAACAAGCGGACTGCATCCGGATGATGCGGATCAAAACTTCACTACCTAAGATTTACGATCTCACATTTTTCTAAAAATAGGAAGGGAAAATACGGAAGTCAACAGAATTTTCGCCAAAACAAAAACGGGCCTCTCTCACGAGGGAGAAACGTAGCGTGATCATCCCTGTGCAAACGCAGCCTTACTGCGCTGCGCCCTCGTCACTGCGGAGATACTGCTCGGTATAATGCCTCAGATTCTACGAATGCAGTCATTACACAATGACATCCGAGGAATTATCCATTCGACCAGTGAGTGCGGCATCCTACGCAGTGGAAATTTAGCTTGACATTGAAACAAAAAGTGCTATTTTACCTCCTAATCCATGAGACGGTAAAAATAAACATTGGTATTGCATAAACGGAGACAATTACGTGTGAATGACCTGAATGAAATGCCCGGGATGGAAGATCATGGAGCGAGGGGTGAATCTGGTGCAACCGGTGGAGAGACGTCCCCCTCGAGTGGGACAGGCACGGAGAGTGGAGAGACGGCTTACTGCGTGAAATGCCGGGGAAAAACCTCCATGGTTGATATCCAACGAGTGACAATGAAGAACGGACGTCCCGCGCTCAGTGGCAAGTGTGGCGTGTGCGGCACCAGTGTGTACAAAATCCTCTCTCAGAAGGCGTAAACAATTTCCTCATTCTGTCAAACCACGGCGAATCTATTTTGCGGGCGTGGCCTCGAAAGCAAAACGTGCGAGATCCGGCCCGCGTGATTCGCCTTTTTGTTATCTCTGAGTTTCCGGTGCGATGATGACCGCCTGAGTGAAGCCCATGGCGGTGAGCTGGCGCAATGTGCGCTCGGCACGATCGCGGGAATAGTACCGGCCGACGCAGACACGCCAGCGCCTGCCCACCGGCTGGATGAAATTGTTGATACGCTGGGCGCGCAGCTCGTAAGCCAGTTGGTCCGCGGCCTCCGGCCGGTCAAAGATCCCGACTTGAACCGTGAACTCGCCGCGCTTCACTTCACCTTTGGGTGCGGACGGCTGGCGAGACGGTGTTCGTGCCTGACCATCGCTGGGCTTGTCCGCACGATCGGCGCTGCCATCAGATACGCCATCGCGATTGCTGGGTGGTTGATCTTCTCTGCTTTGGGTGCAAGCCCAGTTGGCAAGAATCACTAATGCTAACAATATGATGGTTGGCTTGAGAAATTTCATTTTGAATACCATGAAATTCGAGGTGAAATATCAGCCACGTCGCAACAAACTCACCGGCCCCGGGGTTTCAGAACAACCGGATTGCCGATACCCCGATTCCTAAGCGACTCGGCCATACGGTTGGCCCGTTCTTCCGAGGCATATTTCCCGACACAGACGAGCCATCTGCTTCCAATTTGTAATATAAAATTGTTAATATTTTTGCTTCGCAAATCGGTAGCCATGGTGTTCGCCTGCTCACGTGTTGCAAAGCTGCCCACCTGCACGGTGTACTGTTTGAATGTCGTGCTGTATGGCGGTCCTGGACGCTGGTTTGGAGGCTGGGTGGGCGGAGCTTGTGCACATCCACCACAACCTCCACCTCCGGGTTGGCTGCCATACGGCTCGCAGGAGCGGACACTACCGAGACCGGCGATAATGATGACCAGCAATAAAACAAATATTGGCGTCAAATCCAACTTTTGCGCAGGACCAGTCTTGCCATCTGCCATAGTTTTGCTGTCTCCTATTTTTTGCCCATGTCGGGTTCCTAAACCGGTCCCATCCTGGGGGGCACATTCATCATCACGCTCTACGCAATGATCACCAAATAAAAATCGTAACTCCTCCTCCGCGATGATGTCGATACAGCAAGAAATGTATTTCGACACTATAATTGTAATAAAAATTTTTCATTAGGGCAAGGATAATTATTTCATTTTTAAGTTGAAAACCACAAAGGGCATCCGGCCTCCCCGGAGAGGGATCATGCCAGAATGCCCTTTGTTTTGCAATTAAGGATAGTGTGGAGTCAAAAAAATCAAGAATACCAAGTCCCCTGCCCAGGGCAAAACAAACCAGTCAGACAATTAACCCCGATAATTCACGCAGTGCGTAAATCGGTCGCACTCTGCTTTTGGGCACAGCTTGAAAATATAATTTATGAATTATCGGGGTTAAGCGATTAAAAGCCACCCGGTTAACGGGCTAACCGGTCAACTTGATCATGAGCATCCGCTGGTGGCACCACAGTTGAAGCACTTGTAACAACTGCCATTGCGAACCATGACACTGCCGCACTCGGAACACGGCGGAGCATCGGATTGACTCTCGAAGATTTTTCGCTCGAGCTCCACGGCAGCACCATTACTTGGTTCGGCTTTGACCGTGGTACCATTGGATTTTTCATCGACCGGCTCTGCCAGCACCTGCGACCGTTCTTCCTCCGGCAAGAATTTCAACGCCAGCCAGCGAAAGATATAATCCATGACACTTTTGGCAATCGGGATTTGCGGATTGGTGGTAAAACCCGAGGGCTCAAAACGCGTGTGCGTGAACTTGCGCACCAGTACGTGCAGCGGTACACCGTATTGCAACGCCAGCGAAATGGCCGTGGCAAAACCATCCATCAATCCCGAAACCACCGAGCCTTCTTTGGCCATGATGATGAAAATTTCGCCGGGAGTGCCATCATCATACATGCCGACCGTGATGTACCCTTCATGGCCGGCGATGCTGAACTTGTGCGTGATGGATTTGCGCTCATCCGGCAGCCGGCGTCGGATGGGTTTGACTGCCGGGGCCGGCGCTGCATTGCTCGTTGCTTGCGGCGAATCCAATTTGGTCACCAGCGGCTGAGTACGCTTGCAACCGTCACGATAAATGGCAATGGCTTTCAGGCCCAGTTTCCAGGCTTCGAGATAGGTATTGGCGATGTCCTCGGGGGTTACGTCGTTTGGCATATTCACGGTTTTGGAAATCGCGCCGGAGAGGAAGGGCTGCACGGCTGCCATCATCTTGACGTGACCGATGTAGTGAATCGAGCGGCTGCCATTGGCCGGTTTGAAAGCGCAATCAAAAACCGGCAGATGCTCCGGCTTCAAGCCGGGCGCACCCTCAATCGTATCCTGCTGGTCGATGTAATCAAGAATGGCCTGGACTTGCGCCGGCGCGTAACCCAGTTTGCGCAAAGCTTCCGGCACAGTCTGGTTGACGATTTTCATCAGCCCGCCACCAACCAGCCGTTTGTATTTCACCAATGCAATATCGGGCTCCACGCCGGTGGTGTCACAGTCCATCATGAAGCCGATGGTCCCGGTCGGCGCCAGCACTGTCACTTGCGCATTTTTGTAACCGTATTCACTGCCGAGTGTATAAGCATCTTCCCATGCTTTTTTCGCGGCATGATAAAGCTCGGGGGCCACCAACGCGCGATCGATCCGGCTCAAGTGTTCGCTGTGCTTCTTGATCACGTTGAGCATGGGTTTGCGATTGCGCTCAAAGGCGGGAAATGGTCCGAGCTTGCTGGCAATCAAGGCCGAAGTTTTGTAAGCCTGTCCAGTCATCAGCGCCGTGATGGCCGCCGCATAAGCACGACCGGCATCACTGTCGTAGGGCAGGCCAGCCGCCATCAACAGCGCACCAAGATTGGCATAGCCCAGTCCGAGTGTCCGAAATTCGTGACTGTTACGGGCAATGACCGGCGTTGGATAGCCGGCGTTATCGACAATGATCTCTTGTGCAAGAATGCTGATGTGTACTGCCTGTTGAAACGCCTCGATATCGAACTCGCCATGCGCTCGTCGAAACTTCATGAGATTCAGCGAAGCCAGATTGCACGCCGTATCATCCAGAAAAACGTATTCGCTGCACGGATTGCTGGCATTGATGCGACCGCTGTTGGGGCAGGTGTGCCAGGCATTGGTCGTGGTGTCAAACTGCATGCCCGGATCACCGCACAGCCACGCGGCCTCGGCAATCTGGTGCATCAGATCGCGGGCGCGATACTGCCCCATCACTTGACCAGTGGTGACGGCATGCGTCTGCCAAATGCCATCATTCTCCACAGCGCGCATGAATTCATCGGTGACCCGCACACTATGATTGGCATTTTGAAAGAAAATGGATTGATAGGCTTCGCCATTGAACGAGCCATCGTAACCGGCATCAATCAACGCCCAGGCCTTTTTCTCTTCATTGGCCTTGCTATTGATGAACTCCTCGATATCGGGATGATCGACATTCAAAATGACCATCTTGGCAGCGCGCCGCGTTTTGCCTCCGCTCTTGATAACACCGGCGAAAGCATCATACCCCCGCATGAAGCTTACCGGGCCGCTGGCGGTGCCACCACCGGACAATTTCTCCCTGGAGGAGCGCAATGTGGAGAAATTCGTCCCGGTCCCAGAGCCCCATTTGAACAACATGCCTTCGGTTTTTGCCAGCTCGAGGATGGACTCCATCCGATCCTCGACCGAATTGATGAAACAGGCTGAGCACTGCGGCTTCTCTTCGATGCCGGCGTTGAACCACACCGGGCTGTTGAACGACAATTTCTGATTCACCAACAGGTGCACCAGTTCTTCATAAAAAATATTCGCATCCTCCAGGGAAGCGAAATAACCATCTTTTTCTCCCCACATGCGAATCGTGCGTGCCACCCGATCGATGAGTTGCCGCACGCTCGTCTCGCGTCCCGGCGAACCGAGCTTGCCGTTGAAATATTTGCTCACCACCACATTGGTCGCCATCTGTGACCATGTAGTTGGTACTTCCACATCATTTTGCTCGAAAACCTTTTCACCAATTTCATTGGTGATGACGGCGCTGCGCCGTTCCCAAGTCAACTCCTCAAATGGATGTTTCGTACCGGTCGTGAAAAAGCGCTGCAGGGAGAGCCCTTTTCCTTTTTCACCGGCATCAAGCTTTGCCGGCGTCTGCGTCTCGACCCCATGAGTGGAGGCCTCGTCGTCCGTGAGTTGATCAGCAAGCTCGAGGTTGTCAAGTTTCAAGGATGAATTGATGTTTGAGGCCATTGATTCCTCCGTGTATGGCGTTTGTACACTTCAGTGCCAAGATCGCCTCTGTCTGGTCGCGCCCCAGCGAGCGGTTTTGCCTGAAGGCCTGTGGCTATAAGCCTCAACGCGCGGTAAGTAACTATTGTTGCCGAGATACAATATAAGTCGCCTTTTCGTAATAATCAAGAAAAAAATTCAACATATTGTATATTTTAAAAACCCATACCCAATAGATTGATAGTCAAATGGTGTAAAAATAAACACCTGCAAGAGGCAAAATGATTTGACGAATGACTTTGTCATATCGTGATTTTTTCATTGGCCGTACTCGGAGTTCCGTTTTGCAAAGTTTGTCTGTCTCTGACTTTTCCACGCTGGCCAACGGTAAATAAACTACTTGCCCCTTGACACCAAGTTTATTTGTGACTATATTAACCCCTAAACATTAAAGACCGTGGTTTCGACAAATTTAATATGCACACCACGCAATCCACCCTGGAAGGGGTAATCACTTTTTTCCTTCGGTATTCACAACCAATTATTTTTCACACCTTATGCCAATCAGCTTAACCGCCTTATTGATCATCATTGGAGCCACGCTGTCGTGGTCCGGGCTTGATACGCTGCGGAAATTACTTGCCAGCCGGATCAAACCCATCCCGCTGGTGATTCTCTTGACGCTCGGCCAGATTCCGATTTTCCTGGCCTGGGTTGCTATTGAGGGAAGCCCCACATTTTCTCTGCGCTATTTTCAGTACGGTTTGACTGCGGTGGTTGTCAACATCATCGCTAATTTGATGTTCGTCAATGCCGTCAGAATCTCGCCGTTCAGCTTGACCATTCCATTCCTTTCGCTGACTCCGGTCTTCGCAACCATTTTAGCCATTCCCATGCTCGGAGAGATTCCGACCATCCCCCAAGTTGTAGGCATACTTGTCGCAGTTTTGGGGGCGTTTAACCTCAATGTGGCGGGCGGGGATGGCGTGGGCTTCCGAACCATGTGGCGCGCATTTACCAAAGAACGAGGCAGCGTTTTGATGACGGGCGTTGCCATTCTCTGGTCGCTCAACTCCTCCGTCGATAAACTGGCAATTGCCCAATCTTCTGTGGCATTTCATGCCCTTATGCAGTGCGTGGGAATTGCTTTCGGACTACTCCTGTTTTCCATGTTCAAAGATCGGTTCAGTGAACTTACCAAGGCCCGGCCTCATTTGATACTGATCATCGGAGCCATCGCATTTTGTGCCGCCGGGCTTTCCCTGGAGTTCACAGCCATTCAGATGGTTCCCATCAGGATGGTTGCAATCATCAAAAGGGTGGTGGAATTGACGATGGCGGTGACCATCGGCCGTCTGATTTTCAAAGAAGAAGTAACCCTCCGCAAATTGATCGCCATCGCCATGATGGCGATTGGCATCGTCATTATCCTTCGGTGAGGTTCGGTAGTAGAATCTTTCGACTTTGTCTTCGCGATGAGCCTTTCGAGGCGCTGGCGAAGACAAAGTCGGTAAGCGCATTACGATGGTTGGAGCCGCGAGGGTCAATCTTTATCCGACTCGTATAAATCAATCCTTATTTTTGCAAGATTCCAATACTTCCTTTGAGCGGGCAACAATATTTTCAACGGTCAAGCCGTGGTGCTGCAAAATGGTTTTGTAGGGAGCACTGGCACCATAGCCATGGATTCCGATGATTTCACCAGCATCTCCGACCCACTCCCGCCAACCAAATGGCGAGGCGGCTTCGACGGCAAGCCTTGCTTTTACATTCGGCACGAGCACTTCATCTTGATAACTTTTCGGTTGTTCTCGAAATAGCTCCCAACTGGGCATGCTGATACATCGCACACGGATTCCCTCCTGCTCGAGGATTGCTTGTGCCTCTATAATCAATTGCACCTCTGAGCCGCTGGCCAGGAGTAAAATATCCGGCGCAGCACCGCTTTCTTTGGAAATGACGTAGGCGCCCTTCAGCGTGCCTTCAGCGCTGGCGAACTTTTCGCGATCGTAAACAGGCAGGTTCTGCCGGGTGAGTACCAGCATGGTCGGGCCATTTTTTCGCATCATCGCTGCGCGCCAGGCATACGCCACCTCATTGGCATCCGCCGGCCGGATGAGGCAAAGATTCGGCAGCGCGCGGAGCGAGGCCAAATGCTCAACCGGCTGATGCGTGGGGCCATCTTCGCCGACACCGACCGAATCGTGCGTCATGACATAAATCACCGGCAGTTTCATCAACGCCGCCAGGCGAATCGCCGGTCGCGCGTAATCTGTAAAGACGAAAAACGTGGAGGCATAGGGACGAACACCGCCATGCAGCGCCATGCCGGAGCTGATGGCACACATGGCATGCTCGCGAATGCCCCAGGCGATGTTGCGTTCGTGATATTTTCCTTTGGCAAAATAACCGGATTTGTTGATCAGCGTTTTGGTCGAGGGTGCAAGATCAGCGCTTCCTCCCATCAGCCAGGGCACGCGCTCCACGAAGGTATTGAGCACTTTGCCCGAGGCATTGCGCGTCGCCACTGCGCCATCCGACGGCTTGAATTGAGGAATGTCCTTATCCCAACCCTCCGGTAGATTGCCCTGCAGTGCTTCTTCAAACTTCCCGGCCAACTCCGGAAAAGCCTTTTTGTAGGCGGTGTATTTTTCCTGCCATTCCGCCTCCCATCTTTTGCCGCGCTCAACCGCTTCGCGCATGTGCTGCAAAACGCGCTCGGGCACCAGGAATTTTTCTTCCTCCGGCCAGCCATAAAATCTTTTGGTGAGTCGAATTTCTTCCTCCCCCAGAGGCGCGCCATGAACTTCGGGGGTGTCCTGCATGTTCGGCGAACCATAGCCGATGTGGGAGCGCATGATGATGAGCGAAGGCCGGTTGGTTTCCTGTTTGGCCGTGGTGATTGCTTTGGTCAAAACTGCAAGATCGTTGGCGGCCTCACCGATATTCTGCACGTGCCAGTGATAGCTTTGGAACCGCTGTGCCACGTCATCCGAATAAGTTATCTCTGTCGGGCCCTCTATCGTAATATGGTTGTCGTCGTAAATGTAGATGAGTTTGCCCAACCCGAGATGCCCGGCAAGTGAAGCGGCTTCATGCGAAGCACCCTCCATCAGATCGCCGTCACTGCAAATCACATAAGTGTGGTGGTCGACGAGGTTGTGTCCGTCGCGGTTAAACCTGGCGGCGAGATGCGCCTCGGCGATGGCCATGCCGACCGCGTTCATGAATCCCTGACCCAGCGGGCCGGTGGTCGTCTCTACACCCGGCGTCAAACCATATTCCGGATGGCCGGGCGTCTTGCTTTCCCATTGGCGAAAATTTTTGATTTCGTCGAGAGTCAAATCATATCCGGTCAAAAACAACATCGCGTAGAGCAACATCGAAGCATGGCCATTGGAAAGAACAAAGCGGTCGCGATTGAACCAGGCGGGATTGCGTGGATTGTAGCGCATGAATCGCGTCCACAGCACATAAGCCAATGGCGCCAAAGCCATGGGGGCACCGGGATGGCCGGAGTTGGCTTTCTGAATGGCATCGATCGACAAAGTACGAATGGTATTGATGCACAGCTGCTCGACCGGCATGTTGTCGAATCTGTTCATGGTTGCATCCTTTTTTCAGTTATAAAAAAGCCCGCTGTACATTCACTTACAGCAGGCTTTGCGTACAAAGCATTTGCTCACTCTTCAAGCACGTGAATCAATGACAAGACCTCATACCCTTCCAGCTTTTTCCGGCCTTGCAGAAAGTCCAGCTCAATAAGAAAGGCAAATCCAAGCAGCGTTCCTCCCAGTCTTTCGACCAGCCGGCCGGTGGCAGCCGCAGTCCCACCGGTGGCGAGCAAATCATCGATGACAACAACTCGCTCCCCGGTAGAAATAGCATCGACATGAATTTCCACTGCATCCGTGCCGTATTCAAGCTGATACTCTTCACGCACAGTGGCGGCCGGCAACTTTTTCGGCTTGCGTGCCGGCACAAAGCCGACCCCGAGTTGCAACGCCAGCGGCGCACCGAAAATAAATCCCCGGGACTCGATGGCAACGACTTTGTGAACCTGCTTGTCACGAAAATGCGCATACAGGGAATCCACGGCCGCAGCAAAAGCTTTTGGCTCTTTCAGCAGCGTGGTAATATCTTTGAACCCGATGCCGGGTTTGGGGAAATCTTTGACGGTACGAATGTAGCGTTCGAGTTCTTGCATGGAACCACTCCTTCCACAACGGCGTCAACATTCTAATCCGTAATCTCAAAAGCGTGAAATTTATTGCTGAAGGACAACCACTCTATTTGCACGTCGTCGACGTGCGAAAACCGTGAGCCTTTCTTGATTTCTTTGACAAACTCGCGCAGTTCCTCTTCATCACCTTCTGCCACCGTTTCAACTCGACCATCAACGAGATTTTTGACCCAGCCTTTCAAAAAGTGCCGCCGGGCGCAATGATGAACGTAATAGCGAAATCCCACCCCTTGCACCATGCCACTAATGATGAGATGAACGCCTTTTTTCATATTGTTCCTATCCGGCTTAGAATCTGCTTGACCGCTTCAGCAGCAGTCACAACCTGAGTAACGTGAGGTAAAGTGAATACTACTTTCAAACCGACTACAGGCTTGCCAAACTTCAACGCAAATGCAATTTCCGAAAGGGTGCCATACTCTCCGTCCACTGCAATCACGCCATCGGCGCTGCGTGCGATGATGACATTCCGCGCATCGCTCAGGCCGGTGACGATCGGAATATCCACAAAAGCATTCCCCTCGGTTTTGGCCTTGCCCGGCAAAATGCCGATCGTCGTGCCGCCGGCTTCTTTGGCGCCACGACAGGCAGCCTCCATCACCCCGAACATGCCGCCGCAAATGAGTATCGCACCAGCCCGTGCTATCTCATGCCCAACCTGGCGCGCCAGCTCATAGATTTCTTCGGAGCAGTGCGAACCGCCGATAACTGCGATGATCATAAACTTCTCACTCTAGAGAGCATGTCATTCTGGAAGAATCTTTTTACGCAACAACACGGAACTAATTTGAAAAAGATTCCTACGGAATGAAAAAAAAGGTTAGCAAAACGGAATGCTACGGATACAGCCGGTGCATCAACCGCGCGAAAGGAATCGTCTCCCGCACATGATGCAATCCGCAAATCCACGCAACAGTCCGCTCGACACCGAGGCCGAAGCCGGCATGCGGCACCGAACCATAACGCCGCACATCGAGATACCAGCGAAATGCTTCCACCGGCAAGTCATGTTTGCGAATTTTTGCCTCCAACACCTCGAGATCGTCTTCACGCTGACTGCCACCCAGAATCTCGCCATATCCTTCCGGGGCCAGGACATCGACGCACAGCACGTGATCCGGACGTTCGGGATCCTCCTTCATGTAAAACGCCTTCACCGCCGCCGGATAACGATGCACCATCAATGGTTTGTCAAGTTTCAAGGTGAGAAAAGTCTCATCGGCACCGCCGAGATCATTGCCGGGGACGAACGGCGGTGCATCTTTCTCTTTGGCAAACGCGACAGCTTCCGGAGTCGTCAGTATTGCGGCAGCGTCGTCGTAGCTTAAACGGGGGAATGGGCGTGTGACTTTCTCGAGCATGCTGACATCGCGTTCCAAAATCTTCAACTCCTCGCGGCGAGTCTCCAAAACCCGCTGCACGATGAATTCTATGAATTCTTCGGCGAGCTGCATGTCGCCTTCCAAATCCATGTACGCCACTTCCGGCTCGACCATCCAGAATTCTGTGAGATGGCGTCGAGTCTTGGATTTTTCCGCGCGAAAGGTCGGGCCAAAGCAATACACTTTGCCGAAAGCCGCGCAAGCAGGTTCCATATAAAGTTGCCCGCTCTGCGTCAAATAAGCTTTCTCGCCGAAATAATCGGTTTCAAAAAGTGTCGAGGTGCCTTCGCAGGCTGCGGGTGTGAAGATCGGCGCATCGATGAGTACAAACCCGCGACTGTCGAAGTAATCACGAATGCTTTTGACAATGGCATGGCGGATGCGCAGGATCGCATGCTGCCGCGACGAGCGCAACCACAAATGCCGGTGATCCATCAAAAAAGTGTCGCCATGCTCTTTGGGTGTGATGGGATAGTCTTGAGCAATATGAACGATTTCAATATTTTTCACCAACAGTTCGTACCCACCGGGCGCACGTTTGTCCGCGCGCACCGTGCCGGTGGCGACAAAGGATGACTCCTGCGTAAGCTGCTCACAGCGGTCAAAAATTTCCTCGCCGACGTCTTTCAAGGAGACTACGCATTGAATGATACCCGTGCCATCACGCAAGAGCAAAAACCACAGCTTGCCGCTGTGACGGGCATTGTATAACCAGCCGTAGAGTTTGACTTCTTTCCCCTCGTATTGGCCAATGTTTTCGATGTAGATTTTTTCGCGATTGATCAACTGCGGAATCATTTGAACGTCCTTATTTAACTTGAACCCAGATGATACGGATGACACGGATCAACACAGATCAAAAACAATCCGTGTTAATCCGTTTGATCCGTGCAAATCCGTGAACTTTTCGCTAATTATTGTGCTTCATCAGGCCCTGTCATCCAAACTTCTCCCTCTTCGCCTCGCGCGTCATCAGCGTATTCACCGCCTGCTTCGGGTCTTTGTTCTCAAAAAGCACGCGATAGACTTCCATTGTAATCGGCATTTCCACGCCCACTTGCTGAGCGAGACGATACGCCGCTTGCGTGGTGCGAACGCCCTCGGCCACCATCACCATTTCTTCGGTGATCTCCTGCAGCTTTCTGCCTTTGCCGATTTCCTCGCCGACGTAACGATTGCGGCTCTTGCGGCTCATACAGGTCACAAAAAGATCGCCCATACCGGAAAGCCCGGCAAAGGTCAACGGATCCGCGCCGAGCTTGGCGCCGAGACGTGTGATTTCCACCAACCCACGCGTCATCAATGCAGCCTTGGTATTGTCACCAAAACCGGCGCCATCGACAATGCCGGCGGCCAGGGCGATGATATTTTTTAGTGCGCCGCCCAGCTCGACACCGATAACATCGTGATGGGTATAAACCCGAAAATAAGGATTCATCAAAATTTCTTGCACTGCTTTGGCGGCTGCAAGATCAGTACTGGCAGCCACAATGGCCGTCGGAATCCGGTTGGCCACTTCCGTAGCCAGGCTTGGTCCGGAGAGCACGACGATCGGCCTGGATGCTCCGAGAATCGAAGCAAGCACCTCGCTCATCCGGCGCAGGGTGTCGGTTTCGATTCCTTTGACGGCGCTGACAAAAATGCAATCAGACGGAAGGCGGCCGAAGTTTTCCACCACGGCGCGCAAACCATGCGACGGCACAACAATGAGCACAAACCGCGCATCGCGGGTGGCTTCGTCGAGATCACCTGTGACATGCAACTGCGCCGGCAATTCCACACCAGGCAAATAGAGCGTATTTTGGCGCTTTTGTAAAATCTCGGCGACCAGCTCTGTTTCCCGCACCCAGAGGGTGACCTGATGGCCGTTCTCACAAAGCAATTTGGCCAGGGCTGTGCCCCAGCTTCCGGCGCCGATGACGCTGATTCGTGTCACGAGAAACCCTCGTTGATTTATTAAAAGCTCATCCGTAGCAAAAAATCAGGCGAGTTACACGGAACTCGTGTAACGTCACCCCATTAACTCGTTCTTGAACCGGAGACTTGGTTCTCCTTATTCTGTTTCGGTAGCAATGGTGCAAGCAAAGAGAGCAAATCTGGCACATTTGTATCGGCTGTTTTCCATACCTCATCCAGATCAATTATGTCATAACCGTGAATAAGTTTATCACGCATGCCCACAATTAGAGTCCATGGGATCGCGGGATGATGGTTGCGGAAATCCTGTGAAAGCCGCTTGACTGCTTCACCCATGACCATCAATTGATGCAAAATAGCCGACTGCGTTTTGATGTCGTCGAGGAAGGCAGTTTTATCCATGCCGTGCTTGAATTCAAGAATTAGGCGAGCCGCTTGGGCAATATCCAAAACGACAGCTTCATCGCGAGACATAAATGACTTCGGCTGTGTTTAATATCTCTTGGCGACGTATCCAGTTATGGTTTTGCTCGATCGCACGTTTACTGAGAAGATCAATTTTTCTGCCGAGAAGCTCTGCCAATTCCTGTTCCATACGTAAATGATCGGGCAAGCTCCACTCCGCCTCCGGCGCAAATGTAACCAGCATGTCCAGATCACTATCCGGATCAAAATCATCACGCAGCACCGACCCGAATAGGGCAAGCTCGCTGATGCGCCAACGCCGGCAGAAATCGGCAAGCTGTTTTTGAGGTATGTCAATGTTTCGTTTGGTCATCCTTTGTAGCTTTTATGGTATGAGGCCGGTTATTCTTCGCTTCTCGATGCCGCATGATTTGAATGCATTTCAAAAAGTCCTTCGACTGTACTTCGTCTCAACGGCCTTCGCTTCCTGCCCGTCCGGTGTGACGTTGTATGCGGTGATCGTGAGATGATCATCGTCGATGACTTCGTAGACGGTTTTCCAACCCCACGGTGGAGCATTCGGGGCGACATCGTATTCCCCTTTCACGACGAATCCCCGCTCAGTCGCTTCGCCCTCGGAAAACATGATCGCATAGTTCATGTGAAAGTCGTCAACCCACGCGATTTGGAACCGCTTCGTTATTGAATTCAATGCAATAATCTCCTCACCGTGTCGTGGTCGTCCCTGGATCGTGCCTTCATACACGTGACGAAAGAACCGCCCGTCGAGCATCGGGCGTATTTCGCCTTTGACCTTTGACTCGTCGGCGAGTTTGCCGGGTTCAAACCAGGTGCGGCAAGTGCCCTCCCAGGAACCCACAAGCGACTTCAAAAATTCTTTTGGCATGATTTGCTTCCTTTGACTGGGTGCAGTTTTGTCCTTGGGGGAGTCCTGCGTCGCAGCCGCCATCGGCGATGCAAGGATGAAACACGTCACCAATGCAACGAATTCGAGCGATTTCATGGCTCGTTCCTCTGGTGTTTGCGTGCAAGGCACGCAGCAGTTTGAAGGTTCTCTTGCTGGCGAACATGGATTCGACGCCTTCACACAGCCTCCCCCATCACCCAACTCCTCTCCCCAATTTTCGTCAACTGCTGTCGAAATTGATCGACTGCTGTTGGAGCAACCACAAACACCAAGCCGAGGCCCAAATTAAAGACGTGCTGCATCTTCGTCTCTTCAAGTTGACCAATCTTCAATTTTTAATGACGGTATCCGCTCGAAATCACTTCGGTTACGGGTAACAAGGGTTGCGTCCTGACTGCGTGCAATCGAACCGATTTTTAAATCTTGTGTACCGATTTTTATTTTACTAGCGCAAAGATTTTGGAAATGCACCTCAGCCTGCGTATCAAATTTTAAAATCGTAAAGCCACATAGAAAATCAATGGTCTTGGACAACCAATGATAAGCCTCCACCCGGCTCTCAGGCTTAGTTGCTCGCCGGACTTGGGCCAGGCGTCCACGCAACAATTCCTCAGCACTAATAATCGTAATGGCTATCTGATCCGGGGGTATCGTTAATAAACGTTTTCTCAGTGGTTCATGTCCACGTTGATGCAAGCTGAGGTGATCGCTGTCCAGGACATAGAGAGTCATTTAACAGATTCCTCCATAGCTTGATCTATCTCTTTGCGATAGGCTGTGATCTCAGCTTGCAAATCATCGAAGGTCGGATCATCCTTGAACCAACCGAATTTATCGAGCCAGGGATTTCCAGTTTCATTGGGCAAAGGAACCTCGATCTTGACTACCTCCACCTGCTTGGTCAGATATTCAAGCAAATTCGTTTTAATTTTATGAATCACTGCATCCCGTGTTTTTTCTTCGGCCATCACTTCAGGCCACTCCCTAATCCGTGCAACATAAGTGTTGCCTTTCTTGCTTAGAATGACATCGCAAGTCATAATTTACCTCTTAAATGATATTGCCAAGTTACCCAAGTTGAGTGAAACAGACAATTCACAACACCTCCCCCATCACCCAACTCCTCTCCCCAATTTTCGTCAACCGCTGTCGAAATTGATCGACTGCTGTTGGAGCAACCACAAACACCAAGCCGATGCCCAAATTAAACACACGCCGCATCTCCGCCTCCTCAACCTGTCCGAGCTTTTGCAGGAGTCGAAACAGCGGCGGCCATTCCCAAGCTTGCCAGTCGATTTTCAATTGCAGTCCATTGTGCAACAATCGGATCGTGTTGCCTTCGATGCCGCCGCCAGTGATGTGTGAAATGCCGTGTACTTCGGAGAATTCCGTTGCCAGCCGAATCGCTTGCTGATAACTGCGATGTGGTCGCAACAGCGCCTCGCCGAGGGCTTCGCCCAGCTCGGGCTGATATTGATCCAGCGCTAATTCGGGATGCGCTGCAAGGATTTTCCGCGCCAGCGAATAGCCGTTGGTATGCAATCCGTTCGAGGCAATGCCCAAAAGCACATCTCCGGATTCGATACGCCGGCCATCGAGAATTTTCTCTTTCTCGACGACACCGACAATCGTGCCGGCAAGATCGAATTCACCGGGATGATAAATGTCCGGCATCTCAGCAGTCTCGCCGCCGATCAGCGCACAACCGGCATTTTGACAGGCTGCAGACATTCCTGCGACCAATTCCAAAACGACTGCCGGTTCTAATTTGCCAAGGGCGAGATAATCGAGAAAGAACAACGGCTCTGCGCCGGCGACCATGATGTCGTTCAGACAATGATGGACAATATCCTCGCCGAGTCCGCGGTGGCGATTGAGTTGGCAGGCGAGCTTGATTTTGGTGCCGATGCCATCAACACTGGCCACCAACACCGGCTCGCGATATTGCTCTTGTGAAAATCGAAAGAAACCGCCGAACAAGCCGATCTCGCGAAGAACATTCTCATTGAAAGTCCGGCGCGCAAGCTCGCCGATCTTCTTTTTGACGCTTTCCCCTTGCTCGCGGTCGACGCCGGCGGATTTGTAGTCAAATCGAGCTGCCGGTGCCGACGCGGCCTCAAAAGATTCCGGCGCGGCAAATTCGGTTTTCAGCAAATCAAAGTACTTCAATCGTGCCTGCTCGAAGAAAGCGATATGCTCCGGCTGGCGATAATCCGGATACGTCCAGTCATTGACATGAAATTTCTGAAACCGAAACCGCAGTTGCACATCGCCGTAAATTCCGCGATCGAGATAAATGCGATGGTCATAATTTTTCGTGGTCGCCAGCACCAGTTTCGAGGCGTCGAGATAGCCGGGGTCGAGATTGATCGTGCGCCTGCCATGGCGGGCATGTTCTGTCTCAACTTCCCGGGCGCGAAGCTTCCAATCCACCAATGTCGCCGGATCGATCAGACGGTTGAGCAGCAAAAAAACCTTTTGCAGATTCCCGCCCATCTCTTCGGCATAGTAATCACTATGCGTAAAAAGATAGACGGGACTTTGCAGAAGAATCTCGCCGAACTCTTTGGTCACCACCGCGCGCACCTGTTCCACCGAAATCTCCGGTGCAAACAAAACAGCCATAAACAGCGCCGCCGGCGATGGCGATTTCCGAATACCCATGCGTCAACTGATTTGCCAAAATTTCGAAAAATAACTTAAAGAAAATATTCAAACTGTCGCATAAAAGCAAGTGAAAAATCGGTTTGGAATGGGAAAGCGAGGATGATTCAAGGTAAGCGACGAACCAATGAGTGACTTCCATACTCGTTTCACGGAGGGCAAATCACCAGCACTGCGCATTGCTGAACTGGCGATTTTGAAAAAAGGCAATCGGCACATTCATATTTCATTCTCGTTTTTATTTGGGCGGGTAAATCCAATTGAGAAATCTACCGGTCTGCCGGTTAACGGATTAACCGGCAAGCCCTTCTATCTCGCCACCACTACATACCCGCTCGCGACATTATTCCCCAAATCGCGCAGGGTATAAAGATAAACCCCCGGTATCACGTCACGGCCGCGGTCGTCACGACCGTTCCAGGTAAATCTCCCGCCTAGGCCCTCATGACTGCTCCACACCGGCACGCCGTTGGCATCGAAAATTTGCAAGGAAGGATTGCGCAAACCGAGGTTGGAGTAGTCGAACACGACTTGATCATTGAAGCCGTCGTTATTGGGCGTAAACGGATTCGGTCGCACGGTCAGACGACTCACCTGGGCCGGCGTTTGCGAAATCTGAATCACTAATTTTTGGCTATTATTGGCTTCGGTCACTTCACGAATCTTGTCGCCAACATCAACCACCAGCTCCACTTCGTGTGTACCGGTGGTTTGAAAACGCAGAGGCAGACGCAGCGTTGCGCGCTCGCCGGCGAAGAGTTGATTGAATGTGGTGTCTTTTCGCATTACACCATCCACGCGAAACTGTACAGTGAAGGCGCGACTGACGTCGGCGCTGCCGGTATTGGCGATTTCACCGATCACTTCACCAGGCAAGCCGGCAACCAGCTCACCCACGGGACCGAGACCTGTCACGGCAAGGTCCGGCAACAATTGCTGGATGACAAAGAAATAGGTCTCGGCTGGCATCACGTTCGGCGGGAAAGAAAAATCCCGGGCCGCTATGCTGACTCGCACCGTATCGCCTGACAAAAAATCTTTCGGTGGATCATACTCGAGCTCGTAGTCATTTGGATTTCCCGTCAGTGTTGGGGAAACCGGTGCACCATTCACAGTCATCACAATCGAGAAATGATCAACTCCGGAAACAAGATCACGCAGGTGCAGGGAAATGTTGGTATAGGGCGGAGCATTTGTCGAGGTTTTAGCGGGTTGATGGTCAGTAGTGAACGGCGGTTCGACATCGTGGATGGTCGAGAAGCGCAGCGTATCAGGAATCATTTCGTTGGCGGGCCGGGCCAAATCGCGAGCGCGAATGACGACCTGGATGATTGAGTTGTAACGGAATTTTTGCGCCGGTTGGTATTGCAGAAGATAGCCCTGGGTTGCGGGCGTAATCGTCGGCGACACCGGCTGGCCGTTCACTTCCATCGCGAGTGAAGCAGGATCGACACCGGCCAGTTCGTCGCGTATTTCAACGTGGATATCAGTATCGAGCGGTACGTTGGTTGCACCTTTGGCCGGCCGGTGGCCGCTGGTGAATGGCGGCGATATGTCTCGCAACGTCACAAAGAAATACTCATCGGTCTTCATCACATTCGGCGGGATGGCACGATCGCTGGCCTCAAAGCTCACCCAAACGGTATCATTCAGTGCAAACGACGTGGTCGGTGTATGCTGAACAACATAGCCTTGGGCGCGCCGTTCCAATTTTACCGAAACCGGATTTCCATTCACTTTCATGACAATCGAAGTGCTATCCACGCCGCTAAGATTGTCTCTCACTTCAACAGATATGGTGGTATTCGGTGACACATTCGTTGCGCCGGGTGCCGGAGCATGATTGACGGTATAAGGTGGGCTGGTGTCTTTGACGATAGAAATAGAAAAGGAATAGTTTTCCGCAGGCATCACATTCGGTGGGAAAGAGAGATCCGCTGCGACGATACTCACTTCCACAGTTTGCCCCGGCGTAAAATCTTGTGGCGGATTATATTGCAAGGTGTAATCTCGCGGAGTTCCTGAGATCTGCGGCGAAACCGTTGTGCCATTGACGGTCAAAACAATTGAAGCAGAATCCACGCCAGCGATAAGATCACGAATATGCAGCGAAATACCGGTATTCATCGGCACGTTTTGCGCACCTTTTGCCGGCTGATGATCCGTGGTAAAGGGCCACTCCACATCGCGTATGGTGGCGAAGCGCAAGGTGTCCGGCTCCATCTCATTGGCCGGTCGCGCCAAATCACGAGCGAAAATGATGACTTGAACGGTCGAATTGTAACGAAAAGATTGTGACGGTTTATAGTGCAAAACGTAACCCTGCGAAGTATGGGTGATCAAAGGCGTCACGAATTGGCCATTGACTTCCATCTTCAGCGAAGCACTGTCCACACCGGCTAAGTTGTCGCGCACCTCGACCTGAAGGTCGGTATCCAGCGGCACATTGGTCGCCCCTTTCGCTGGCCGGTGTCCACTGGTAAAAGGTGGCAAGCTGTCCCGCACCGTGGTGAGAGAATAAATGTCCGGTGTCATTGGGTTCGGCGGCGAAGCCAAATCCGCCGCGTTGATTTGGACTTGCACGGTTTGGTTGTCGCGAAACGGCGTGGCGGGCTGGAAACGCAACCGGTAGGCCTTTGGGGTGTTTCTTATGCGCGTGATATTCGTCGTGCCGGTTACCCCGGCTATGGTCATGCGCAGAGCCGCGCTATCAACATCGGATTGTGCATCGTACACTTCCACCGCAATATCAGTAGTCAATGGCACATTTCTGGCGTTGCGCGCGGGATTGTGGTTGGTGGTGAAGGGCGGGGTTTTGTCTTCCAGCGGAGCGGCTTGTACAATGAGTGAAATCGTATCGCTTCGAGTTATTCCACCTCCTTTACCGAGAAGAACAAAAGGATAATTGCCAGGCACCAGCGTTTTGGCCGTTTGTAATGTGAGTGTTGACGTAGTCGCGGCATTGATAACTGATGGTACAAAACTCGGTGTCACACCAGGCACCGAAGGAAAAAGAGAAAGACTAACATTGTCTGTAAAACCACCACTCGGTTGCATACGGACAGTATAACTCTTGGCTTGTCCAGCGGTGACGATTTGGCTTCTGGGAGATACGTTCAGCGTAAAACTGGGCAGTGAAGAGGCGCAGGAAGGGATGAAAATCTGGCGCGACACCGAGTTGCTGAGGGGATTGGTCGCTGTGACATTGACACTGAAAGTAAGTGTGGTATCAGTCATCGGGCATTGCGCCAGGACTTTCCATGAGGCGGTCGCACTCGCCCGCTGAGCCAAGGCTGGCGAAACAAGCTTGGAAGCAAAATCACCGCTAACCAACGTCAAGCCTTGGGGCAAAGTCAGCGTGGCCTGCACGTAATTGGCTGTTGTCCCTCCGGCATTCGTGACAATTAAATTGATATCAAAAGGATTCGTCGTGAGTTGTCCGGCCACAGCCTGCAAGCGATTGGGCGCAGTAAGGTTCAAAGCCAACGGGCCGCCAGTTGTGCTGACATCGCCGATGCCATAATAAGTCGCGATGATACTGCTATCGCCGGCAGCCAGACGTTTTTCATTCCAGCGTAAAATAACTCCGCTATCGTTGTAATACGGGTTTTGCAGTGTATAATCCCATTGTACAAAGGGCAATGTAGACACATCTCCAATAATCATCAAATCCGGGCGAACAGCTTCGTTACCAACAAGCGTTCCTTGCGCCACCACGCCCGGCATGAGCGGATCATCATTTTCAAACGCCTGGAAATAATCAGGAATCAGCGGAGCTTTGAAATCTCGCTCGAGCCGGCTATAATCCATACTGGTCGAAACCCGTGCTTCATCGGTTCGAATGATGAAAGTATCCAAAAACAGAAGCAATCCGACCTGGTGGGCCGTAGTGGCATCCTGATTGGTGATTACGTATTTGATGCGAATAGCGCCGGTGGTCGAGGTGTATTGTTCCGGTGTCAAGCGTTGCTCAATGTTGACAGCTCCGGCACGATATGAACAAGTGATCGTGCCATCCGATAATTTCAACGGATTTGAGACCAGGAACAGGGGTTGGGCTGAAGTGCGTACCGGATCATTACTGTAAACAACTCCATCAACACGCACATTGAAATGTGAGGAATAACGAGCTTGTGGGAAGAGATACAACAACGGCCGGTTGTCTGCGGTGCCGATGCTGAATAAACCTTTGTAACGATTCTCGCTACCGCCAAGCGTGTCGTTGACCTGCACTGCAACGACCGCGTTGCCGGAACGCAGCGAGGTGGCTGCAGGTTCAAAAATGTCGGTGGTAGATTTTTCCAGCGACGATAGCGGCTGCTGCGCATAAAGTGTGGCCACGGCGCAAGCGATTGTGAACCAAATACAAATTGGGAGGTTTTTCATAATCATGGTGCAATGATTGCGACATCAAAAATTTGTCACGATGCCGCGAGCATGCGCATCGTAAAAAGTTGCCATTTCTTCGGCATCAAAAGTCACGTCGCCTGAAAGCGCGACTGGGAAACAATGACATCACGGCCATATTAACAAATTTTTACTACTTTGTCAAGCGGTTTGCGCGAGCAAAAGGCAAATGGCAGGAAAAGTAATGAACAGGGGAGTTCGAGCAACGGGGCCACTCAATGCAGCAAAATCAAACGCCGGCTATTGGTGAGTCTGCCGTTCGTCAAGCGATATTCATAAACTCCGGCGGGTACGAGAACACCCTTTTCGTTTTTACCGTCCCATTCAACAGTCGCAGAAGTACCAATGGAAAACGAATAGGCTCGGACGACACGGCCGAGCAAGTCCAAAAATTCCAAACGAAGATCAGGGGCAAAGGCGAGATGGGTGGGCAAAGCAACTTCAACCCGTGTGGAGGTCGTGCGTGTCATGTCGAATGGATTCGGATAGTTCTGCGACAGGCGGAAGTCAGCGGGCAAATCGCCACGCCGGTTCTCTTTAACCACAGTGGCAAACAAAGCTTTCATTTTGTTGAGATCGAAAACCTGCACGAGATCGTTGCCCTGATCCACGACGAAGAAACGGCCGAGCTTTTCGCTGAGATGAACGCCATCAGCGCTTTGAAACGGGCTGGTGCTTTGAATGGCGGCGACAGGAGTGAAATCCGGTTGGTAAACATTGATGCGCGCGCCGCCTTCGTCATTGACATAAATATAGTGCTTGTCGTCAATGGCAATTCCCTCGGGTTGGCCGCCGGAAGCAAATTGGCCGAGGTCGGTGCCTTCACTGGCGAATGTTTGCAAAAAACGGCCGGTGAGATCATAGACTTTGATATGATGCTGGCCCTCGTCGCTGAGATAAATGCGCCCGCGCGCACGGTCAATCGCAATTGATTCGGCATGATCGATTTTTCCGTCGCCGTCATGTGCGAATTCAAACCTGAATTGCCAACGAGGCTGAGCAGGATTGTCCTGGGCGATGCGATCAAAAACCACAACCTTGTTGAGATTTTCGTCGGTAACATAAATCCGGCCGGTGGCATCCGCTGCAATTCCCATCGGCTTGTCAAATTGTCCCGGCCCCGTGCCGGGGCCGCCGATGAAGCCGGCAAACGAATAGTCGCGATTGAGCACCTGCACACGCTGGTTGGTCTGTTCGGTGATGAAGATGCGACCCTGATCATCCACCGCGATGCCGTTGGGTTGATCGAATTGCAGCTCGCCACTGCCTTCGGTGCCAATGGTGCGAATCAATTTCCCGGTAAAGGGATTGAGGGCATGAATCACCATGCGACGCTTGTCGGTCACCAGCAGATTGCCGGAGGAATCGAGAACGCAGCTATCCAAAGTGCCGAAGGAAGCGCCGCTGGATTTGTCATCGATAATAAGAAGCGGGGCGAGGGTCGTGCCTGAGGAATTTGCTTGCAGACATGAAGACGAAAAAAGAAAAATCCCGCAAAGCGAAAACAAGACTATTTTTACACGGAAATTGATTTTGCGGGTAATCAGCCACATGCTCCACCTCAACCGATTGTTGAAAATATGAGCTTTTAGTTTCTAATAAGTTAAATCAGTGCAAAAAAGCAAAGAAATTAACAACGGATTACGCAGATTGCGCGGATTTAATCCGTGCAATCTGTGAAATCCGTTGTTAGGCTTGCCCCTGTTTGGTTCCGGCTTGTCCGGGTTGTGGTTAAAATTGCAGTCATTGCGAGTGGTACATGGCCTATCGGCCATTCTTTCCGGAAGAACACCTCTTCAGTGTCATCCTGGAAGGGCTACGCCCGTGGGCTACGCCTATAGGCTACGCCCGCAGGGATCTTTTTCAGCATGCGCGTTGTGCTTCTGCTCAAAAGGATGCTTGCAGCATGACAAAGTAGGGGGTGTTCTTGGGAGTGCGACATGGTCGCTATGCCATTCTTTCGATCAGAAACGCACATCCTGAAAGTCATTCCGTCAGAAATCTTCCCACGAATTGGCATTGTACTCATGCGGTGGAAGATGCTTGCAGAGCATGACAAAGGAAAGCGTTTCTTGGGAGCAAAAAATGACAGAACGGGTTGTCTGTTCTCGCAAATCTTTAGCGGAGCCAGTTGCCCTGGGCGTTAGCGATTGAAAAGAAGAAGCCGGGCGGTTGCCCTTTTCGGACGACTGTTTAATGCTGTTGCTCGTCCAGTTGCAGTCTGCGTTATCCCTGCGAGGCGATAAACGTAGACGCCAGAGGCCACCACCGCACCACTGTTGTCGCGCCCATCCCAAACCACCACATGCCGCCCGGCCGGTACTTCAGCGTCCAAAAGATTACGGACCTGTTGTCCGAGTACATTCAAAATCTCCAAACGCACATGGGAATTTTCACCGATCTCGAATTCAATGCGCGTCGCAAGACTGCTGTTGGCACCGGAGAGAAAAAAAGGATTGGGATAACTTTGCAGCAAGTCAAAATGATCCGGCAACGTCGCGCCTTGTGTTTCATCGTCGACCGTTAAAGGGACATCACCAAACTCCTGCGCGCCCAAATCCGGCGCAGCACCTTTAAAGGACAATCCGACATTGACACCGGCATCCACGGCCGGACTGTTTGCCTGCAAAGTGAAGTCAAATGCAGCAGCATTGGTGAAACGAGGATCGCTGCCGGTGCGGTCACCGGTTCCGCTCAAATCCTTCGGCGAGGTGCCGAACCAACCATTGTGATCATACTTGCAATCGAAAGTGGCGGCGAGGCTCGGCGCATCAGTTTGGTAAATCAAATTGTTGCGGAAGTAACCGCCCTGGACACCCTGCCCCTCGATGCGCAGGCATGTGGCTTTGATATTCGCGATGGTGTTGTTCGCCATTTCGACATTGGACACGCCATCGAATTTTACCGCGTAATAGGCCTGAATATTGTACAGAATGTTTTTGAACAGGCGGATGTTCTCTTGCGTTTTTCCGCCCTCGCCGCGGAATTCCATGCCGCGTTGGCTGTCATGAATGATATTGTACCGGCCGGTGATGTTGCGGCAGCCCTTCTGCACCACCCAGGCTTTATTGGCGAACCCATACATCTCATTGGCCTCTACCGTGCAGCCATCGACGCCTTTGAAGTCCAGCGCATTTTCGCTGGAGCTGCCGAGCGTGGTGTAAAAAATATTTCCGGAGATGGTGATATTTTTCGAGTAGCTGGTAATCGGCGTTGCATCGTCGGCATACAATTGGATGCAATCACCGCTGCAATTGTAGATGGTATTCTTGCGAATAATCCAGCCCTCGGCGCCGGGATTCAGCACAATGCCATGCGCGTCACCACCCGACCAGACAAAATCGCGAATCGTGCAATTCTCGATGATATTGTTGCGGCTGCTGCTTTTGCCGTCGAAGCAGTCACGCTGGCCATTACGAAACTCGCAGCGGCGAATGATATTGTTACTGCCGCTGACGGGCACGGCATCGCTCGCATTTTGCTGGTGATCGAAAATCAGTCCTTCGATCAGCCAATAATCTTTGTTCAAGCTCAATACCGGGTTGCTGGTGGAGATGACGGGCTTCTCTCCGGGATAAGCGCGAATGACCAGCAGTTTGCCGGCACCGCCACTTTTGGGTAATGAAAGACCTTCGTTGTAAGTCCCGCCGCGCAGCAGCAACGTGTCACCCGGCTGCAATGCCGAGAGCTTCGCACTCAGATTATCACCCGGCTTCGCAATCAAAGAATTTGCGAAGAGATGGTTTGCCGGTGTGAACGCAGCCAGAATGAGCACGCAGATGGTCAAAAGTTTGTTGTTCATTGCTGATAATTTTTTCAAGATTCAACGGAACAACGCCTTCATGATCGGTGAATGCAGTTGATTACACAACGGGTTCAAAAATTTTACCAGCTTCTCTTCCTCGAGTGCCAGCAAAAGTTCACTGGCGTATGGCATGGGATAGATTGCCACGAAGAGATTACCCCGCGGTTCGGAGTTTTCAATCCATGAACGATAGGCGTAATGCGACGGGCCAATCCGGCCGTCGGCAAAGTTTCGCGAGATGCCAATATAAAGCAGCTCATCCTGGTTCAACATCACACCGCTGCCGGTGAGAATCGCATAAACACCGCTTTCGGTTGGGGGAACCCATTCACTCAATGAAAAAGGGCCGTGAAAATTTCGGCCACCAATGTTGATCATAATTTTACCTCAAGTCCTAAATATGGTCATTTCCTAAAAGCAACAAACGACAATATTCATTAGCAAAAGCAGTGCCATCTCAGGGCGAGACAAGAAAGAAAATGTAAAACATCTGTAACGGATTTAGCTGTTGATTTTTAGAGAAGTATTGAACGAAAAGGAACACCAGACGTAAGGATGGGCAGGCGACCATTGAAACAAAATTTTACAGTTGCATTACACGCTTGTAATCGACAACAACAAAAATGGATGAAATAATAAATTTTGCAAAAATTTGGCCAACTTGGCCCGAGTCATTCTGGAACACAGTTTTTGCAGGAAATCCGAAGTACCCGGGTCGTGGCCGGGCAGATTCGCCAATCACCGGTGACCGGACGAGTTCCCTGATAACAACGTTAAGTCGCAGGCGCAGCCTGACTGCAAGCAAGACTGCGTTCGTAGGATGCTTGCGCTACTCCCCCCGTCACTGAGGCGATACTTTTTATTCAAAATTTTACTTGCTTGTTAGCCGACAACATGCTAATTTGTCGAAAGCAGCGCGCGCAGCATCCGGTGTTTGAACAAGGAACCCGCTAAATCGAATGAAAGAACCCATGCTCACTCAGGCCGGCGAAGATTACTTGAAGGCCATACACTTCTTGCATCTCACGCACAAGAAGGTTTCAACCTCGGCGATAGCCGAGCGCCTTGGCGTGGCCCAGGCGTCGGTGACCGGCATGATCAAAAAATTGGCGGAAATCAAGCTCGTTGAGCATTCGCCGTATCATGGAGTCGCGCTTACCGCTGCCGGCGAAAAGATCGCTCTGGAAGTCATCCGCCATCATCGCCTGCTCGAGCTTTATCTTGCCGAAGCGATGGGTTACAGTTGGGATAAAGTTCACGACGAGGCCGAGAAACTGGAGCACGTCATCTCCGAAGAATTCGAGGACAAAATCGACGAATATCTCGGCCGGCCTACGGCGGATCCGCATGGTGCGCCGATACCCACCAAGGACGGCCAGATGCCGACCTTGGAGTGTTTTGCCCTGTCCCAAGCTGAAGCCGGCGATCGTGTCGTGGTCCGCATCGTTCCGGATCGCGACGCCGAGAAATTGCGTTATCTGGGCAAGATCGGCCTGTATCCGAATATTGAAATTGAAGTGCTCGAGAAGGCGCCGTTCAATGGCCCCTTGCATATTCGGATCAATGACAATTTCCACCACCTCGGTCGTGAACTGACGGATGGCATCCTGGTGAATCACGTGGAAGAACGCGAAATCCCCTAACTCCATTGCACCGCAGGAAATGTCACCACCGATGGAATCACATGATCACCTTGCCGGCATCGCCTTCACTTGGCCACTGGTTTGTTCTGGAATCGCCGCGCTTTTTACATTGATCGGCGGCACGATTCCATTAGCCCACCAAAAGCTGAGTAAAAACGCGCTGGCGGTGCTGCTCGCCCTCTCCGGCGGTATCATGCTTTCCACCAGCCTCAATCACATGGTCAGGGAAAGTTTTGGCAGCATTGGCGCCATTTCCATGGTGTGCGTGAGCTTTGGCTTTCTGCTGATGTACGGTTTGGAAAAAATGACCATGGTGCATGCTTGTCGCGAACAGGATTGCCATGTGCATCATTTCGGCGGCATGGCGTTGATGGGGATTGGCTTTCACAGTTTTTTGGACGGGTTTGCCATTGGCGTCAGTCTGGAGTTCAACCTCACACTCGGGTTGATGGTCGTGCTGGCCGTGCTCTTGCATCGCCTGCCTGACGGCATTGCCATTGCCACTGTCATGTTGGCAAATCGATACTCAACACGAAAAGCATGGGGATTTCTCTCCATGTTGGCTGGCTTGGCGGTGGCAGGAACGATTGTCGGGCTGGCTTCCCTGTTCAGCGGCATCGAATTGGAGCGGTTTCTCAGCATTGCGATCGGCATTTCCGCCGGAACTTTTATTTACATTGCGACCAGTGATCTCATGCCGATGGCACACGAAGACCCACGGGATTATCGCGTACCGATTGCGTTTATCGTGGGGTTTTTGGGAATTCTGCTGACCGCGTTTATTTATGAGTGAGACGATACGCCCGCAATCAGTCTGGTGCTTATCAAACAAAAAGGCCGGGAAAAATCTCCCGGCCTTTTTGTTTTTGATGTGCTGCCAATAACTCGGATCACCTTATGCCTTGCAACTCATCTGCCAGCGCACCGGCATCGTAGAGCTTGCGCAGCGCTTCGATCATCGCGGCGCTGTGTACAGCCACACATCGGTTGTTCTCCTCATTGTACACAAAGCGGCCAACCAGGCTTTCGATGTTGCCATCAAAAACCAGACCCACCAGCTCGGCATTTTTGTTGATCACCGGTGAGCCGGAATTGCCGCCAATGATGTCATTGGTGGTGACAAAATTCAACGGCGTGGAGAGATCGAGCTTGTCTTTGCGCTCGACATAGCGTTGCGGCAAATGGAATGGCGGCTGCATATCGAAGCTGTAGTAGCGATCATAAAGCCCGTAAAAAGTCGTCTTTGATGGCGCTTTGGTGCCATTCATCGGGTAGCCCTTCACCACACCATAGGAAAGCCGCAGGGTGAAAGTAGCGTCCGGATTTACCGACTTGCCATATACCGCAAAACGCGCCTTGCCGATTTTCTCGCTGGCTGTCGTTGCCACGCTCTCGACGTTGTCTTCAACCCATTTGCGCAGCTCACGGCCAATCGGATCGATTTTACGCGCCACAACAATCATCGGGTCTGTCGAGGCCGCTACGGCAGCCTCACCACCTTCGACTAATGATTTGCGGAAAGCCGGATCGCCCATCTTGGTGCCGGTGATCAGCTCTTTCGCCACCTCTGCGGGAGACCGGCCATTCAATACGGCTTGGATGAATGGATCATTCGGCCCGAGCTCATCGAGTGACTCTTGCAAGCCATCCGTCAGCATCATCTCCTCGAGCTGTGGATAAACCGGCGCCGGTGAGAACAGGCGAAACTTCAACGATTCGAGCTGCGAATCATGAAAGCCATCAAGACGCTGGCCATCGGGCTTTTTCACTTCGGCAACGTACCGGACGATTGTCAGAGCATTGCTCGCCATGCTCGATCCACGCAGCGAACGGAACCGCAGGGGCTTCAGCATTTCCAGTTGTTTCTTTTGAGCCACGGCGATCATGTCCCACGCCTGGCCATACTCTTTTTCCAACTCCGGCTTGCTCGCCACCTGCGCGCGGAAATCGCTCTCTTCTTTCTGTTTCTTCTCAAAGATCTTGTTATCCAGCAAGCCATTGTATTCGCCTGTTATCGCTTTGATGGAGTTTTCAATGCCGAAAATTTGTCGCGCCGCCTGACGCGCTTCTTCAGGTCCGAGCGCGGAATAACGGCGCAAGACTTCCAGACGGCGCTTGAGGGCTTGCAAGTTGAGCGGATAGAAATAATCGCGCTGCATTTCAAGTTGCGCCACCGTGCTCAACCGGTTGGTGGAGCCGGGATGGCCCGAAACAAAAACCAGCTCGCCATCCGCCGCGCCTTTGGCACTCCATTTCAGATAGTGCTTGCTCTCGACCGGCTTGTCGTTTTCATAGACACGAAACAGCGCCATATCCAGATCGTGACGCGGGTAGGTGAAGTTGTCCGGATCACCGCCATAAAAGGCGATTTGCTGCTCCGGTGCAAACACCAGGCGGATATCGGTGTATTTCTTGTAACGATACAGCCAATACTCGCCGCCCTGATAAAGCGTCACCACGTCGGAGCGCAGGCCGGTGGCCTCCAAACTCTTTTTTTCAATTTTTGCAATCTCAGCTTTGCGCGCTTCCAATGCCGCCTTGTCATCCATTCCCGGTTTCACCACCGCCAGCACGCGGGCGGTCACGTTTTCCATCGACATCAACACGTTCAATTCGAGGTCCGGGCATTTCAATTCTTCGGCTGCGGTCTTTGCGAAAAATCCATCGGCAACATAATTTTTCTGTGGGGTGGAGACTTTTTGCAATTGTCCGAGTGCCACGTGATGGTTGGTCAATACCAATCCTCTGGGGCTGACAAACGAGCCCGATCCGCCGTCATTGAAACGCACGCTAGACAACCGAACATGATCCAGCCATTCCGGTGTCGGCTCGAAGCCATACTTCTCCTTCAGTTGTTTCAGCGGCGGATTATCAAATGTCCACATGCCTTCATCGGGCATTGCTGCGCCGATGAAAGCCAAGGTACAAATTACTGCAAACAGCACGATCACCAAGCGTGACCGTCTAAGACTGCTTTGCATAATCACCTCTCCTTGATTTTAATTAAATATTTTGAGTCAGCGGTAACTCATGTGTTTGCTTTGGCCGAGGCAAGAAATGACAATTGATCCGGATGATTCGACTGCAAAATTCAGATGACGTTTTACGAGTGCGTCCTGAATTTGTTGCTTTAACCCCGATAATTCACGCGGTGCATAAATCGACCCAGTGAGATGCTGTTACGCTTGTTATCTCACGGGGTTGGCTCAAGCCTGAAAATGTGGCTCATGAATTATCGGAGTTAAAAGATGCCGCTCGTTTGGATTCACGCAAGAATCAGGCCGAGAGCTGCACCAGATGATAGACGGATTATCAAAGACTTACGTTCAATCTGAATAAGGAATTCGTTAATTTTTTCTCAATTCTGAAAAAACTCTGGTGAAAATTCTCAAATGTGATTAAGTTTTCAATATTCAACCGGATGGACATGGAAGCGTACACTGCTGCATTTAGCCTCGGTTATCTTAAGCAGCACCCAATTTCAATGGGAAAGGAGAAGGAAATAATGAAACGACTCATATGGCTTACAGTCTATTTCTATTTCTGCTTGGCACCAGCGCTTTGGGCCCAGCCGGAAAATTGGAAACTGGTTCGCGAGAAAACGGAAACACGACTTCACGAGATTGCCGGTAATGTTCGTGGTGCGATGGGAGTATCGGCGTTGGATCTCACCAGCGGCGAGCGCTTCGCAATCAACGAAACCCTGCCTTTTCCGCAGGGCAGCGCCATCAAGATTCCGATTTTGATGGAAGTTTACAAGCAGGCGCGCGAGGGCAAATTCAAGCTCACGGATTTGCGTTGGGTGGATAAGGTGCACAAGGTCGGCGGCAGCGGCGTTTTGTCTGAATTGGGCGATCATACTTCCCAACTCAGCATTCGTGATCTCGGCATTTTGATGATCGTGCTCAGCGACAACACGGCGACCAACATGCTCATCGATTTGGTGGGAATGGAAAATGTCAATAAGACTTTGTCGTCACTCGGCCTCGCACAAACTCGCTTGCAGCGCCGGATGTTGGACACGGCGGCTTCCGGCAGGGGAAAGGAAAATCTTTCCACGCCGGCAGAAGCCACGCGCATTATGGAGATTCTTTATCGCGGCGAGTTTCTGAATCGACAAGTGTGCGATGAGATTCTGGCAATTTTGAAAAAGCCGAAATCCGGTGGTATCAAATCCGCGCTGCCGGCGGATATTCCCGTGGCGTTCAAACCAGGCGGGATTGCCGGTGTCGCCACAGAATGGGCAATTGTCCACTTGAAGGAAAGACCTTATATTGTGGTGGTCATGGAAAACTATGGCATGGGCAACGAGGCGGATGCGGCGATGAAGGAAATCTCCCGCACGCTATATGATTATTTTTGGCGACTGGGCAATGCCACGCGGTATGGAACGTATGTGGATCCAACCCTGATCAAGTAGGCTGCTCGAAACCAATCTGGAAGAACCAAGATCAAATCTGGAAAAACTGCCCGCAAAACCGCCAAGTCGTGAAGAATGCACAATAAATTGGCGGCTCAAAATCTCAGCAGAATGGTTTCGTGTTGAGCTTATGTATCGCGTGAGATGATTTTATAAAGCAGGAGCAGCAGCAACGACTGTGCGCCGAAATGCATGCTGCCAGGAACAAGTGTAATTCCTTCCTGGCTTTTGTGTCGTTGCCAAATTTGCTTGACCATGTCGATAATCGAAGTGGCCATCAACGCCAGCGCAATGATAAACAGCGGCCAGTTGAACCAGGTTGGCAACGCTGTCCGGATTGCCTCAATACCGCCGCCGGTGGAGCGAATCGCATCGGACATGAAAACGAACAACGCCAAGGCCGCGCCGATCAAGCCGAGAATCCACGTGCCTCGCCCCGGCCAGATCGGATAATCCGGATGACTGAACTGCGTGACCAAGGTTCCGCCGATAATCATCAGCCCTGCGACCAGCACCGGCGCAATCACCGGGCCCCACCACGGTAACGGCAGTAAGAAAAGGACATCCCAGTCCAAGATTGAATGTGGCCAATCAACGATGATCTTGAGAAAAACGTAATACAGGATATCCCAAACGCCGAAGGCAATCATCACGTATCCGAATCTTGTCCGTCGCGTGTTTCCGGCCAGCCAGCCGACGGTGACCAGCATGATCAATGTTGCCATCTCGCGAATCAGCTCGGCTTCGCCCAATCTTGGCGCGATGGGCAAAGGATTGGCTTGATACGGCTCGACCCGATCAACCAAAGTCCGCAGATACGTCACCGCCGCGGATTCGAACCACGCCATCGCCGCAGCGAAGACAACCACGAGTATCCAGCGTTGCGTTGCACTCATAAGATCATCTCAGGCGTACACCTCGGCCAGTTCTTCGTACTCTGCGCGCATGAAAAGCTCGGCCTCGGGAACACGGCCAAAGCGGCGTTGGCGAGAGTGAAATTCTTTGATGGCGGTTTCAAGATCATCCGGAGTAAAATCCGGCCACATCTTTTTGGTAAAGTACAGCTCGGCATACGCGCATTCCCACAACAGAAAATCGCTCAAGCGCTGTTCACCACCGGTGCGGATGAGGAGATCGACATCCGGTGCGGAACCACCAGTGTGATCGGCCTCGCCAATCAAGCGCGCAAAGTATTCGCGCGAAAGATCTTTTGTGCCATTGACTCTGCCGGCGGCGCGCAAGATGGCGTCACGGGCCGAGTAATCGATCGCGACGCGCAAATGCAGCACCTCGCCGCGCACGGTGGCAGCTTCGGCTCTTTCGATTGCTTCACGCAGCGCCGATTGGAGCCGATCGCGCCGGCCGATGACATTCAATTTTACCCCGTTGGCAACGCACCTGTCGGTCTCTGTCTGTAGATAACTGTTAAACAGCTTCATGAGCGTTTCGACTTCGTAACGAGGACGTTGCCAGTTGTCCGAAGAAAAAGCGTAGAGGGTTAGTGTGGTGATACCCAGGTTGGGCGCGGCTTCAATGATACGGCGCGCCGCCTCCGCACCAGTCCGATGACCGGCCACGCGGGGAAGACCACGAGTTGTCGCCCAGCGTCCGTTGCCGTCCATGATGATCGCGACGTGCAACCCGGCTGGACGTGAAAGAGAATCATATCCTTTTTGCATGGAGAAACCTGCTCGATCCTGAAAGCTGAACAAAAAAATCTGTCGTGTTATCGTGAAAGAACCATCATTCCGCCTTGTGGAACGAAAATGCTGAAACACAGATTTTCACAGATTGGCACGGGTCAAAAATCCCCGGCCATCAGATTTCATCTGCGTCCACCCAAATTGGTTGCGGCGCGACCGCTTATGAAGCTCGCGCCCGCAGTTTGAAGCCGGTTTTACGCAGGAATACTCCGGCATAAACACCGAGGAAGGCGGGAATAAAAGTCGGCACCGCCTTGAGGAGATTCAAACCCAACGAGTCGAAATGCCGGCAAATGAAAAAAATGCTGTACACGCAGCCGCCGGTGATCAATGCCCATCGCCATGCCCGCTGGGGCTGCATGAAGCCTAAAATCGCCCCGAAAAAAATGAGCAATAATCCAGTGACGAACAGATGAAAATCGCCGCCTAGAGAATCAATATATGCCGTGAAAAAACCGAGCATGACCGCAAGCCCGGCAGACAGCCAATCGTGAACTTTTTCGCTTGCCATCTTTTCACCATATTTTTCCCGGATGTATGGCCTCAGGTATAGGTGGAAAACTAATTTGTCATGCCGGAGGCATCCTACGGACGTAGTCTTGTTACGATCAAGCACAGTGCTGGTTTGAAACAAGATTCCCCACGGGCGTAGCCTACGGACGCAGTCTTTCAGAATGACATTTTTCTCCACCGTAATTGAGGCATTACTTCCGGATAAAGAAAACTCTTGATTTTGTAACGACGATTCCGTAATGTGCTCGTAGCAACATACTTATTCTAAACAAGTTTTATATAAGAAACGTGAGCGATCTCTGAGAAAGTTGTGAGAAAATGACCAGGGGAAAAACACAAGTCGCAGGTTATCGCTTCGACGATATTTATCTCGATATCGGCAATCGCCAACTTTGGCGGAGCGGACAGCTTGTACCATTGAGCTCCAAGTACTTCGATGTGCTGTTGTTGCTGCTGCGCCACAGGGGGCAGTTGGTCGAAAAGCAACGCATTTTTGACGAGGTCTGGAATGGCGTCATTGTGACGGACGCAGCGCTCACGCAGTGCATCAAAGAGATTCGCAAGCAACTTGGAGATCATGCGGCTAATCCGCGCTATATCAAAACGGTGCCCAAGCACGGATATATTTTCATCGGCCATGCCGTCGAAGCTGGCACGGAGGAGACGCCACCTCTTGCTTCGCAATCATCAATTTCGCCTGTCGTCACAGAGACCGGCGCGAGGCGGCCCTATAAATTTCTCGATTATTACACCGAGCAGGATGCGCCGCTGTTTTTCGGGAGAGAGTCGGAAATCGAAACGATTTGCTCACAAATTCTGGCGCACCGGTCCTTCATATTGCACGGGCGCTCCGGCGTCGGAAAAAGCTCGATTGTGCGTGCCGGTCTGATGCCCCGGCTCAAAACCCAGGGACATCTAGTCTTTACCATCCGCAGCTTCACTGACCCATTGCAGCAAATGGTCAATGCACTTTTACCGCTGACTGCCGGGGATGGCGCTCCTGAAAGTGCGTCCAAATTGGAAGACCTGGTCGCCGTACTCGAAAAAAACACTTCAGGCCATCCCATCATTTTCTTCCTCGACCAGTTTGAAGATTTTTTCCTGTTGCTGACGCAACCCAGACAGCAACAGTTTATTGACACCATTGGCAAATTATTCAGCAATGATGCCCGGCCCTTTCGCCTGGTGTTTGTTCTGCGTGAAGACCTGCTGGCGGAAATGAGTCAATTCAAAAGTGTGATCCCGGAGATCTTTCACCACGAGTATCGCCTGATGCGACTCAGCCGTGAGCAAGCCAGCCGCGCGATCACCGAGCCGGCAAAAGCGGCCGGTTGTCGGTACGAGGCCGAGCTGGTCACCCGCCTGTTGAATGACCTCAGTGATGCGGATGGTGTCGATCCGCCACAGTTACAAATCGTTTGTGATCAGCTTTATGATGCCAGAAGTCCCGAGGGCAAGCTGACTGCTGCCATTTATGACAGGCTCGGCACGGCGTCGCAGATTCTCGCCGGATATTTGGGGCGGGTGTTGCGTCATTTCAAATCCGCGGACTTGCGTGTTGCCAAAGAGATTCTCAAAGCGCTCATTTCCTCAGATGGACAAAGACTTGTTCTCCGAATCGCCGAACTGAATTCTCGCCTCAGCAATCGCATCGCGGACGGGGAGGCGAAAATTCATGCCATTGTTGAAGAGCTGGTGGCCGCCCGCGTGGTACGCTGCCGCAATCAGGATGGTGAAGGATGGCTGGAGCTGGCGCACGACTTTCTGCTTCCTGAAGTCTCGCGCTGGCTGACAGACGAGGAGCTGTCCTTGAAAAGGGCGCGTGGTGTGCTGGAGCGCGCGCTGGAAAATTTTCGTATCCATCAGCTCATTATCGATGATGACGCGCTCGATTTACTCCTGCCGTTTGGCGAGCAACTCGGCCTGAGCGGCGAGGAGGCGGATCTCCTGGCCATGAGCGTTTTGCATCGCGCGCGACCGCTGCCGCAGTGGCTGGTGCGCACGAGCCCCTCCTTGTCACGTCTGGTCATGGCCGCCTCTCAACATGCCGACCCGAACGTGCGTCTGTGCGTGATCGAAGCGTGCCGGGGGTTGCGCCATCCGGAGATCAAAGATTTGTTGCGACGCATGTCGTTATGGGATCGCGCGTTAATGGTAAGAAAAGCTGCCAGCATCGCGCTCGCTGACTGGTTTGGGCAGGCCGCTGGAGAAATAGTTTCGAATAGCGGCTCAACGATCACCTCAACCACGGAGGAGAAGAGCGGACTCATTCGCCGCGTCGTGAGTCTCGCGCTCATTCGCGATTATGATCGACATTTGTTACCCTTTTCCCGCTTGCCGTTATATGTCAGCGTTATGATCGTTTTGGCGCTGATCTGGGTACGGTTGCGCCGGGAGTGGAATGAGATTATCCGGCAAGGCATCAGCGGAACATTGGGTGGTGCAGCCGCTGGAATCATCGGCGGTTTTATGCTCGGCCTGGCGCTGGCCACAGTCCGCCATGCCACGGCGCTCGAAGCAATTTCGCTGATGCTCGTACTCATCAGCCTTGGTCTGTTTATCAGCGCGCTCGGTGGTTTTGGGGTCAGTTTCGGAATGGTTGCCGCGGCGCATCTCACTTATCGCCACGGCCGTTGGTGGTCAGTTATTGGCGGTGCGGTGGGTGGCGCGGTGATCGCCTGGAGTGCGCATCTTGTGGGTGTGGATACCCTGCAAGCACTGTTTGGATGTCGCCCAACGGAAATTACCGGCGCGTTTGAAGGTGGAGTGATTGGCGTCGGCGTCTCGCTGGGCGCGGTTTTAACCGGACGATTACTGAACGGCGGCCGGCCCTGGCAACGAATCTTGGGTGCAGCCGGTGGTGGGTTCTGTGCCGGAATTTTACTGACCGCGATTGGGGGTAATCTCTTCAGTGCCAGTCTCGAGCTGATCGCTCGTTCATTTGCCAATTCCCAAATCCGCCTGGAGCCGCTCGCCACGTTCTTTGGGGAAGTGCACTTCGGCCGCACGTCCCAAATTGCGCTGGGCGCGATGGAAGGGCTGCTGTTCGGGGGTTGTTTGATGGGCGGTATGGAATTCCTGGCCCGCCACAATGACAAGAATCCAACTAGAGCGACAGGATGGTGATGAAGTCGCTTAATTTTTGCGACAATATTCCCTGCATCTCCCCAGCTTTCAGGTGGAATTGAAAGATATTTTCGTCTGGCCTGCGGCACAAAATTAAAGTTGCTTTTTAAAAATATCTTTGTTAAATTTAAGCCGTAAATAACAGTACACCGTTTTTTACGCCTTGCAATTGCAATACCGCTGTCGTTGGCCATGCCTGGAGAAGAACCCGTTCGTCCTTTCTTGGGACCGGGCCGGCAGTGATCTTCAATATCGCGGAAATGGTTACTGTTATATACACCATGCACCGCGATTTTTGTTTGCGAATGGCTAAAAGCCGGTTGTACGAGTCAGGTCATTTTTTGAGAAAGGGCGTTTCTTATGGAAACGGGAAAAGTCAAGTGGTTTAACAATGCCAAGGGTTACGGTTTCATCGCGCGTGAAAATGGCGAGGATGTCTTTGTCCATTACAAAGCCATTATCGGTGAAGGCTACAAATCCCTGCAAGAAGGCGATCAGGTTCAGTTCGAGGTCGAGCGTGGACCCAAGGGTTTGCAAGCGACAAAAGTCTCAAAAATATAATTCCCCGGCTTCAACCTCAAAGGCGTTCGCCTAAATTTTCCCGAAGAAGACCCCATCCCGAAAGCGGAGATGGGGTCTTTTTTTGGCTCCGCAAAAAGCTCAAATTTTCAAGGAAAATAATTTTACCATTAACCAGAGTGCCTTGGGGATTGCGATCCACAGTCGTAGTCTCGTGTGCATCGTGCTAATTCTTTACAAACCGTGCTTGCTTGTTCTTTGCAAATCGTGCTTGCTTTTAAAGATAAAATGAATACATTTATGCTTGTAAGGTGTCAGTTTTTTTGAGGCATCGAAATTTTCCCAAACTGCTATCAAGGCTGCGCCTGTGAGGGCTTGTCAGGCATACTGGTAAGGAGATAGGACATGATCCCAGAGAAAATCGCTCCCGGCTTGATGGTTGCATTCGAGGATTACAAGGATGGCGGCATTGAGGGCCTGGCTCCGCACATGGGGTCGTTGGGTTTGGTTTCCGTGAAGGACAGCCCCAAACCGCCACGGGCCGTGGTTTTCATTCATTGTGAGGAAACGGCAAAACTCGAGCGCCTTGCGAGGAAAGGCATCCGGGTGAATCAAACACACGGCAAAGTGCGAACGGCTTTTCTGCCCCTGGCAAGCCTGGGTCCGCTCTCCGAGGACCCGGCAGTGGAGCGCATCATCCCTTCACGTTATTTGCAACCACTGATGGATGTGGCGCCAGGCAAAGTCCACCTGCCGGAATTCCGCCACAATACCAATTTGAGCGGCAAGGGTGTCATCATCGGGGTGATTGACAGCGGCATCGACCCAAACCATCCCGCCTTCAAAGGCCGCATCCTGCGCATTTGGGACCAGACTCTGCCGGGACCGGGCGTCACCGAAGGGGATTATGGCGCTGAGTTCACCGGTCCACTCATGTTGATATCCCGCGACACCAATGGCCATGGCACGCATGTGGCCGGGATTGCAGCGGGTGCAGATCCTACTTATGGCGGTGTGGCTCCTGGCGCGGAGTTGATCATTGTCAAGTCTTCCTTCCAGGAGGCACACGTTGCTGACGGCATTCGCTATATTTTTCGCGTCGCCAGCGAGCTGGGACGACCGGCCGTGGTGAATCTCAGCCTCGGCGGACATGGCGATGCCCATGATGGCAGCGATTCGTTGTCACAAATCATCGACGCCGAAACCGGGCCGGGACGAATTGTTTGTTGCGCGGCGGGTAACGAAGGCAATGACAACATTCATGCGCAACTTGCCGTACCGCAAGGCGGAACACGCACGATTCTTTTTCGCGTGCCCGTCTCTTCCAGTGGAGAGGCCGTTCGTTCCGCCGTATTGAACGGCTGGTACCCTGGTGTTGACAAATTCGAGGTGGCAGTCAGATCTCCCAGCGGATTTCAAACACCATATCAAGGAATCATCGCGACCGGACTCTCGGCACAGGTCTACAATTTGCCGGAAGGACGCGTGCGCATCTCGACACCTGGACCTGATCCGATCAATGGCGACCATAATTTTCTCATTGAGATTTTTCCGGCCTCCGGCTCGCCTTTGCCGGTGATGCCTGGTACTTGGCGCCTGCGGCTCCATGGCGTCGAGATCAATCGTGGACAGGTGGATGTTTGGGCGCTCGATGACAACCAGTGTCTTGATGTCGTATTCATCGGCCGGAGTGTGCAAGATACGATGAAAATTGGCTCCCCGGGAGCAGCGGCCAGCGCCATTACCGTGGCTTCATACACCACAAAAGTGCAGTGGCAGGATCGCGATGGCAATCCACAATCGACAGGGATGGAGTTGGATGACATCTCCGATTTTAGCAGCGAGGGGCCGTTGCGGGATGGCGCTCAAAAACCGGACGTGGCCGCGCCAGGCGCGATGATTGTTTCGGCGCTCTCAGCCGACTCCTCGGTTCCGCCGGCTTACGTGGTTTCGCATGGCTACCGTGTCATGTATGGCACCAGCATGGCGACACCATTTATCACCGGTCTCGTGGCACTGCTGCTGGAGCACAATCCGAAACTTGATCCTGATGCGATCAAGGCTTTGCTGCGCACCAACAGCAAAATTCCCGGCCAGCCGGCAGAAACGTTTGATTCGAAATGGGGCTATGGATTGATCGATGCATTGGGGCTCTGTAAAAGCCTCGGCTCATAATACCAAAAACGTCTTCATGGGTCACGTTGAGATCTTGATGTAAACTCGAAAAGAAATCTTGTGCAAAGCCATTGTGGTAAAGAGGGAAAGGAGTTGTCATGAATTACGGCAAAATCGACGCTTTTCTGGCGGCGGCACTCAAGGAGGCCCAAAACCCGGAAGAGCCTTCACTACCCGTCTTCATTCATACGACGCAAGCGGTTGATGTGACGGCAACCGATTTTTTACAGGAAATCGGGGTGAAAGGAATTTTAAAAGGAAAAAAGATTTTCACCGCAAAGCTTTCACCGCGCGCCGTGGCAGAACTATCTCAGCAGCCGTGGGTCAGGTATGTCAAGCTCTCACAAAAATTGCGGATGGTAAATAGCCACTACGAGAAGAAAATTTGTGAGAAATAAAGCTTGCTTTTTTGAAAAAAAATTTGTATGCTATTATTGTAAATAACAGTACACCGTTTTTACGCCCTGTAATGCAAGACTGCTTTGGTAACAAAACCCGTGCATCCTTTCTGGAGACCGGGCCGGCAGTTCCACTCAGAATCGCGGCAAATGGTGTCTAATAAAAAAACCAGGTGCAGCGATTTTTTTGTTTCAAGCAGGCTAAAAGCCGGTTGTACGGTCGATTCACTTTTTCAAGAAAGGATGTACCTCATGGAAAGCGGAACCGTCAAGTGGTTCAACAACGCTAAAGGTTACGGTTTCATCGCGCGTGAAAGCGGCGATGATGTTTTTGTACACTTCAAAGCCATCGTGGGCGAAGGCTACAAATCTCTGGAAGAAGGCGACCGCGTGCAGTTTGAAGTCGAGCGCGGCCCCAAAGGTTTGCAGGCCAAGAACGTGTCCAAAACCTGACCCTGATTGTTAAAGCACAGACCCCGATTCGTACTCGAATTGGGGTTTTTTTGTTTTGGGGCATAACTAGTGTCTGTCCGGAAATACCGATTTGGCCTGTCATCGCGAGCGTTTCTCAGCCTGCGGCCGCAGGCGAAGCGATCTCCTCAAACCTGCATCAATCATGCATTCGAAAAGATTGCCTGCGGCCGTAGGCTTCGGCAAAAAACGCCTCCCAAGAAACGCTCTCCTTTGTCATGCTGTAAGCATCTTCCCCCGCATGAGTACAGTGCCAGCACGCTGGGAGATTCCTTGCGGAATGACATTCAGGTGGTATGTTTCTGACCGAAAGAATGGCACATCAGCCATCTACCACTCGCAATGACGTCAAAGATGGAGTTTTCGGACAAACACTAGCTATCGGGGGGACCATCAGCGCACCTCTGGCCTGCCAGCTTGTTGAGCTTGATGTTGGCAAATTCATTTTTATTCAATCACACCATGAAATGATCGGGAAGAGGAGTTGACAGTGAATAAAAATTCGAGAAACCGAATCGCCGGAACAATTTTGACGACATTTCTGCTTGTGATCTCGACCCTGGAGCTCGCCCGTGCACAATTGCCAAAAGAAATCAAATGGATGAGCGAATCGGCCGAATACGCAGCAATTTGCACCCAAACCTATCGCATGGCCTGGCAAGTGGTCAAAGAAGCCAGCCGCCAGGAGCAGCGCAACTGGGTAGTGGTTCTTGATGTTGACGAAACCGTTTTGGACAACATGCTCTTCGAAAGAGAACTCGCGCTTTCAGGCATTGCTTATCACGACACTTTGTGGGACAAATGGGTCGATCGGCAGGCGGCGAGTGCCGTTCCCGGTGCCCAAGCTTTTCTTGATAGCGTTCATACGTTGGGGCCGCAGGCGCATGTGGCGTTTATCACCAATCGCAATGTCGTGCACGAAAAGGCAACGATCGAGAATATGCGGCGCCTCGGCCTTTTCCGCGAAGGTGACATCATGTTGGCGCGCAGCGATAGAACCGACAGCAAGGCGAAACGTCGCGAATGTCTCGAAAGCGGAACCGGCCGGTGTCAGGCGTTCGGCCCGCTGGTTATCATTGCACTCATTGGTGACCAGATTCGTGACCTCATTCCCCTGACGAACAAAGAGGAAGCGCAAAGCCTGCGGGCTTCCAAAATGCTCCTGGAGGGCGAATGGGGCAGAAAATATTTTGTATTACCCAACCCCATTTATGGTGACTGGGAGCGAGATTATAAGTAGGTTGGGGGGTCGGAATAGTACATGACAAAAAAACTCTGTTCCATTGCCCTCGTTGCAGCGCTTTTACTCAGCCTGTTCTTTTTTGTCCTGCCGGTGCAGTTTGATCGAATGGCTAATCGCGCGCTGAGGCATTCACCATATACTCCGTCGGAAAGGGCCTTGGCGCTGCATCAAAGGCTGTTGATTGCCGACCTGCACTGCGATGCGCTGCTGTGGGATCGCCACCTACTCAAGCGCAACAGCCGGGGCACAGTCGATATTCCCCGGCTCATCGAAGGGAATGTGGCACTCCAGGCATTCACCGTCGTCACCAAAGTGCCGCCTGGCATCAACTTTGAACGCAATAGTGACCGAGGGGATTTGATTACTTTGCTGGTTATGGCGCAACGCTGGCCCATCGCCACGTGGGGCAATCTCAGGCAGCGCGCGATTTATCAGGCAAAGAAGTTGTGTGACGCTGCCGATCACTCCGAGGGGAAATTGGTGCTCATCAAAACCGCCGCGGAACTGCAACACTATCTGAATCGTCGCCAGCAAGATCAGAACATTACCGCCGGATTTCTCGGGATCGAAGGCGCCCAGGTTTTGGAGGGGGAGCTGGCCAACCTCGATGTGCTCTTCGACGCGGGTTTTCGCATGATGTCGCCAACCCATTTCTTTGACACCGAAGTTGGCGGTTCAGCACATGGCCTGCAAAAAGGTGGACTCACCATCATGGGCCGGAAGATGATCAAGCGCATGGAAGAGAAAAAGATGATCGTCGATCTTGCTCATGCCTCGGCCAGGACAATCGACGATGTTCTCGCCATTGCTACTCGACCGGTAGTGGTTTCGCATACCGGTGTCAAAGGCACGTGTGACAATATTCGCAACCTCAGCGACGATCAGATCAGAAGAATTGCCCAAACCGGTGGGGTTATCGGCATTGCGTATTTTGAAATGGCCGTTTGCGGTGGCGAGGCCCTTGCCATTGCCAAAGCCATTCGCCATGCGGTGAATCTTGCCGGTATCGAGCACGTTGGTCTCGGCTCGGATTTCGATGGTGCGGTTGCAACGCCATTTGATGCGGCCGGCTTGGTTCAGCTTACCGACGCGTTGCTGGCGGAAGGATTCTCAGAAAGTGAAATTGGTCTGATTATGGGTGAAAATGTACTGCGGATATTGGGAGAATGTTTACCATAAGTATGTACTCGTTGCTTTAGCAAACTTGATGCAACTGCTTGGTGAAATATACTCGCCAAGGATCATTTTGGAGGTGTCATCGCAAGCGCTTCTCAGGGAAATGATTTTTTGAAAACCGAGACTGCGTCCGTTGGATTGCTTCGGCAAAATCAGCACATGTTCGGTATACAATCAAGAAAATGGCTGAATTTATGAAATAAAAAATGGCAGGGTGAAACATGGCAAAGTGGATGTCGGTCGTATTCAGCCTGATGATGCTGCTCGGACAAGGCTGTGGCGAGAATGCCAATAACCCGCAAAATGGAACTTTGCGCGCTTTCTTGACGGATGCGGTGGGAGGTTATGAGGCCGTGCATATCACTTTCACGGAAATCAGTGCTCACCTCGATACGCAGTGGGTCATTCTTAGCAAGCAAATGCAGACGGTCAATTTGCTGGAATGGAACAACGGCAAGACTTTGCTTCTCGGCCAGGCCGAAGTCGAGGCGGGAAAGTATACGCAAATCCGTTTGAAAATTGCGAGTGCGGAGATTGTACTGAATGGGAAGACTTATCCTCTGACGGTTCCGAGTGGCGTACAATCCGGTTTGAAACTGCTCGCCAATTTTGAGGTTGCCGCCGGCTCGACCTATGATATTGTGCTTGATTTCGACGTCGAGCGCTCCATTGTTGCCACCGGCCCACGGGGAAATCCCGGCAGTTTCAAACTGAAACCAACCATCCGGGTTGCCGCAATGGCTCTCACCGGCTCCATCTCCGGCAACGTTACCAATCCGGCTGACTTACCAGTTGCTTATGCGCTTGCCGGTAGCGACACGATCACCTCAACATCGGTGAATGGCACCACAGGTTTCTTCCGGTTGGCCTTTCTCCCACCCGGTATTTACTCGATAAGTGTTTCTGATACGTCGCGAAAGTCTTTTCAAAAATCAGGTGTAGCAGTAACTGCTGGGAATGATAATTCATTGGGGCAGGTGACGCTGCAGTAACGAGTTCTGCAATCAAACCCTCACGCCAACAGCAGGCCGAGCGCGCCTGCCAACAAAATCAGCCCAAACGCCAACGCCATCTGCCGGCCGAAGATTCGCGCGCCAAAGAGCAGGGCAATGCCGCCTTTCATCACGGTATTCGACATCGCGGCCAAAATGACGGCAGCCGTGGCAGTGGGCGTGTCAAGTGACTCTCGCGCCAGTCGAGCTGTGGTCAACGCGATTGCATCAACATCGGTGAGTCCGGCGACTACGGCGGTGAAATAGAGCGCCCGTGTTCCAATAAAATCGAGGGCCGCCTTCGAGGCAAACAAAATCACGACGAACAGCAGCGCGAATTTCAAGGCCGGTGAAATGGAAAAGGGGTTGGTAAATTGCACTTCTGCGGTGTGCTCCTGACGACGCTCCATGCGCCAAAGCCAGCCGACGCCAAGCAAACCAGCCAGGGCCATGCCTGACAATGGCATCCAAACATGTGACAGCAAAGTGGAATTGACCACGGCCAGCTCAATCATCAAGCGCGGAAACATCGTCGTTGACGCCAGCACCGCACCGAGCGCCAAGACGCGTGAGAGCCCGGCATTTTGTTTACTGCGTTGCGAGAAGCTGACGGTTACAGCAGTGCTCGAAGCCAATCCTCCCACGAGACCAATCAACGGTACGCTACGGTGCGCGCCGATAATTTTGACTAAAACGTAACCCGCAAAACTAATCCCGGACACCAAGATGACCATCCACCATGTTTCCGTCGGATTAAAAACTCCCAATGGTCCAATGGTACGGTTGGGCAAAAACGGCAGGATCACCACGGTGATGATGGCAAACTTGAGGGTGGCGTAAATATCCTCGTGACTGATTTTGCCGGTGAAGGCTTTGAAGCCCGGTTTCAACGCCAAAAAGGTCACAACGGCAATGGTCGTGATGCTGGCCACCAACAACTCTCCTCTGACAACGATCACTCCGATCAGAAAGGTTAGCAACGCCGAGACCTCGGTAGTGGTGCCGAGATGCCCGCCGGTGCGCACACTGAGAATATAGGACATTAATATCAATGCCCCCACGACAAGCAACACGCCGAGCAGAAGCAATGCTGAAATTTGCTCAGCGAGATATCCGGAAATCGCTCCAAGTAGGGCCAACAAGGCAAAAGTCCGGCTGCCGGCAAACAATGGCTCCCCCTCCCGCCGCTGGGAAAATTCACGCTCGATGCCCACCAATACGCCAAGTGCGAGCGCCAAGCCGATTTTTTTCAGGAGGTCAAGCTCCATTCTTCAAACTCCTGCTTTCACGCTTGCTCATGCTCATACTCCTCTTCTTCAAGTACATTCAAAAAATGAGAAACACCACTTCAAAATAATAGAGTCCAAATTGATTTGCAAAGAAAAAATTAAACTCTCTTTGACATCAAGCCGGAAACTTATTATATTGTCACAATAATACTCGTTAATACTCGTTACGAAATGAGAACGCCCAATTCCCGGAAAGGAGCAGATTATGGAAATCTACATTATCCGCCATGCCATCGCCGTGGAAAGGGATGAATGGACAGGCAACGACAGCGTCCGCCCACTCACTGAGAAAGGAAGGAAAAAGATGGAGCAAATCGCCCGCGGCCTGGCAGCCATGGAAATTGATTTCACGCATATTTTCACCAGTCCGCTCGTGCGCGCGCAACAAACTGCGGAAATTTTGCAAAAAATTTTGAAAATCGATCATTTGGAAGAAACGGATTTGCTGAGCCTTTCGGCTGATCCGGCAGAAATGATCCCATTTTTGAACAAATTGCCCGACAGTGCCGATGTGGCCTTGGTCGGGCATGAGCCGCATGTTTCGGAATTGCTCAGTTATTTGCTCTCTGGACAAAAAAGGATCTTCACTACTTTCAAAAAGGGCGGGGTGGCGATGCTTGAAGGCCACGCACCCTTGCGCGCAGGCAATCTGACCCTGTGCTGGCTCTTGGAGCCGAATCATTTAGTGGCCATTGGGGAAACGCAGTAACGGCAAAAGCAAACGGCAAAAAGAAAACAGCAACTTAATTACCGGGTGAAGCATCAGTCAGCAGCCAGCGCTGGAGCGGCAAAAATTACATTGTCTTTTTCTGTACTGTTCCGGCAAACGGTTTCTACAGTTGCTTCATCGTCCGACAATAAATGCGCGATGAAACACTGAGTTTGGATTGCACTATGACTTGACATTCTTTGGACTCTGTGTACATTTGTGGTGAGACTTATGAATCACGCAGTTAGGTATGAAAATCTGTTCCTTCATTAGCCCCGATAATTCACACGGTGCGTAAATCGACAGCAAGCTGCGGTTGACCCGAGCCTGAAAATATGGCTCATGAATTATCGGGGTTAGCCGACAGATAAATTCGCTAACAAGATTCAAACGGCAAGGCCCGTCCAGATGACTGCAGACTATGTCTGCAAGAGTTCAACCAGACGGGCCTTTTTGCGACTGACAGTTTCAGGCTGTGCTCACCGTGTGCAGAGAGCAAAAAAGCAAAATGCAAAAAAGAAAACAGCAAGTAAAGCACGGAGACCTTCTACTTTCTTTTTCTATTTGCTGTTTTCTGTTTTCCTTTTCTGTTTTCCTTCTAGCTCAATCTTTTTCTCAAAAACGCCGGCACTTCATAATCCTCGGGCGGCACCGGCTCGGGGAGAATCTCTTCCTCAAATGGTCGGATGATGGGTTCGTTCGTGCCATTGCCGGAACCCGTTCCGACTTGAATGCCACCATTCGGGCCTTTGCGCTGATACGCCGGAATATCCAACTCGGTCAGCGTGGTATCAAAGTAGCGTGCCGGCCGAGCCATGCGCGTGACTGTCTGATGGCGACCATTCTTGTGGAAACCGGTGGCAATAACCGTCACCCGCATCTGGTCGCCCATCGCCTTGTCAATGACCGCACCGAAAATGATGTTGGCATCCGAACCTGCCGCCTCATTGATGACCGTGGTGGCATCGTTGACTTCGTGCAGCGTCAAATCCTCGCCGCCGGTAATATTGACGAGCACACCCAAGGCACCAGCGATAGAGACATCTTCCAATAAAGGGCTCGAAATTGCCCGCTGTGCCGCTTGCAATGCCCGCTCATCACCGCTCGCCACGCCCGCGCCCATCAGCGCGTCTCCCATTTCCGACATCACGGTTTTCACATCGGCAAAATCAAGATTGATCAACCCCGGCACCGAAATCAAATCCGAAATACCTTTGGTCGCATGCAATAAAACCTCATCCGCCTGCCGAAATGCTTCGGTGAGCGGCGTTCCTTTCGGCACCACGGAAAGCAGGCGCTGATTGGGAATGACAATCAGCGTATCGACGCGCTCTTTGAGCTCGAGGATGCCTTCTTCGGCGCGCCGCAAGCGCTTGTTGCCTTCAAAGAGAAATGGTTTGGTGACCACACCGACGGTCAGAGCGCCGAGGTCTTTGGCAATTTCGGCCACAATCGGTGCAGCGCCGGTACCGGTGCCGCCGCCCATGCCGCAAGTGACAAACACCATGTCGCTTTCCTCGAGCGCATCGGCAACGGACTCACGATCTTCTTCGATGGCTTTGCGCCCGATTTCCGGATCAGCGCCGGCACCGAGGCCGCGCGTGGTGGTCCTACCAATTTGAATGCGCATGGAGGATTTGGAAGTATCCAATGCCTGGACATCGGTGTTGATGGCGATAAAATCGACGCCACGCAGGCCGGCATCGATCATGCGATTGACCGCGTTGCAACCGGCACCACCAACGCCGACCACTTTGATCCTGGCCGCCATCAGGCTGGTTTCGTCAAAATTGAGTCGAAGATTCATAGTTGGACTCCTTGTCGTCGGTTAGCCGGTTTGCCGGTTAACTGGTTTACCGGTTAACGGGCTAACGGGTTAACGGACAAACTTCATTGTGATCTTCCCACGCCGCCGAACCAGCGTTTCATGCGCTCGGCGATTTTATCAAACAAGTGGGTTTCGCTTTCACCATAAAGATGATCGATCTCGGTTCGATGATGAAAACCATACAACACCAATCCGACACCGGTGGCATGGATCGGTTTGTAAACCTCATCGGTCACGGACTTCACGCTGTTGGGCGCACCGAGCTTGACCGGCATGTTGAAAATCTCCTCCGCCAATTCCACCATGCCCGGCAACATGGCGCAGCCGCCAGTGAGCACGGCACCGGCCGTCATCAAATGGACGTAATCCGATTTCTTGATTTCATTATATGCCAGGCTGAGAATCTCTTCGGCGCGCGGTTGAATGATATCGACCAACACATTACGAGAGATTTTACGTGGCGCGCGGCCACCGACTCCCGGAACCTCAATGATTTCTTCCCGTTCATGTTCAAGATGGATGGCGCTGCCGTGCATAATTTTGATGGCTTCGGCTTGATCAAGCGGGGTGCGCAGGCCGTGCGCCAGATCATTGGTGACGTTTCTGCCGCCTAATCCGACGATTGCAGTATGGCGGATGCACCCTTCATAAAACATCGCAATATCCGTCGTGCCGCCGCCGATATCAAGAACCACGACACCGAGATTTTTTTCATCATCGGTCAACGTGGAATAACTCGAAGCCAGGGGCTCGAGCACCAGATCGTGCACAGCCATGTTGGCCCGTTCGATGCAGCGGCAGATGTTTTGCGCCGAGGTGACCGCGCCCGTGACAATATGCACTTCGGCTTCGAGACGCACACCACTCATGCCGACCGGATCGTCAATACCACGCTGGTCATCGACGATAAATTCCTGCGGCAGAATATGAATGATCTCCCGGTCAAACGGCAACGCCACGGCTTTGGCCGCCTCGATGACGCGGCGTTTGTCTTCAGGTGAAATGATGTGGTCTTCACCGGAAACTGCGACCACACCGCGACCATTTACGCTGCGAATATGGTCGCCGGCGATCCCGGTATAAACCGATTTGATTTCGACTCCGGCCATCCGTTCGGCCTCCTCTTTGGCGCGCAAAATGGACTGCACCGTGCGATCGAGATTGATCACGACGCCGCGGCGAAGCCCTTCAGATGGGGAATTGCCGATGCCGATAATCTTGATTTGATTGTGCACGTCAACCTCGGCAATCAACGCGCAAATCTTCGTAGTTCCGATGTCAAGTGCACAAATATAATCGATAACCATGTCTTGCCTCCTTGTTTGCCGGTTTACCGGCTGGCCCGTTGGCCGGATTGATCTGTTTACCCGGCAAACGGGTCAGCGGGCTAACCTTCTCGTGTCACAATCTGATTTTCATAACGCAAATCGATGGACGCAAATTTTCCTGATGCCGGTTTGACATGCTGCAAGAGAATAAAAAGACGCTCACATTTTTCCCTCCAATTGTTGGCACCGAGATAGACCGGCACGCCGCCTTTCATCAAATATAGCGTGAGCTGTCCTCGAGAATTGATATTAAACTCGGAAATGCTATGATAAAGCATCGCGTTGGCCAGACGCAAGTCCACCAGAAACTCGAGCAAGTGTTTGCCGGTGGCCGTGAGCTGTTTACGTTCGCCAACCCTGACAAAAGAAATTCCGGAAAGCACGGGCATGTCAAGGCTTGCCGGATCACGCAGCCAGCGGTCGGATTGCAATCGTGGTAAAATCACGCCTTCCTCATCGATTGGCCAGAGCCCGTGGGTGTTGATCAGCGCCAACGGTTTTCGCTCCTGCACCGAAATCACAACTGTGGAGGGAAAAATGCGCAATACTTGAACATGCTGAACGTACGGCAGCGCTTCCACCCGTTTGGCGATCGGTGCAAATTCGACTTCAAACATGGATTTATGTAGTGGCACCTTGGCCGCGGTCAACACTTCCTGTTCACTCAACATCTTGCAACCAGTCACCGTCACTTTTTGTACGCGGAAACCCGAGTCCCTGCCGACCCAGTTGCCCAATTGCAAACCGGCAAGCACAAACATGGTTGAAAAGAAAAAGGCTTTGCTGTATTTCTTGATGGCCATGATGACAACTCCCGAGAATACCTTTACGCTTTTGTCGCAGTGTCTTCAAGCCTCTGTGATTGCCAGGCTAAAACAAAGTTTGCATACTTGTTGAAACGTTCGCTTGATTTCCAAGAGCAGTGTTTAATGAGTTTTGACAATCAAAATCAGCAATATTATGACCATGCTGAACAGATGTCGTTCTGGAAGACTGCGTCCGTAGGCCTGCGGCTGTAAGCTACGCCCGTAGGGAATCTTTTTTCAATCCAGTTCAGTGCTCATTCTGAAAAAAATTACCACGAAAATGCCGTAGCGCAGGCTTCCAGCCTGCCTGCAGACAAGACTGCGTCCGTAGGATGTCTGCGCTACTTTTTCATCGTGATGGGTGTGCAAACGTACATGACAATTCCTATGGAATGACAGAACAAGGTGAATGAGACATTACCGAACTTGAACGTCAAAGCCCATAAGACACCACTACGAATCAAGCAGTGACAAACAAATCTCAACGATCTCCTCCGCCGCACCGGGACGCGCCAGATTCTTTGCTGCTTTCGCCATTTTCTGTCGCAACTCCGGTTGCGTTGCCAATTCACGCACGGTGCCGAGCAGTATATCGGCGGTAAGTTCCTTTTCGATCAACAGCCGTGCCGCGCCTGCCTTCGCGAGGGCGCGCGCATTGAAGGTTTGATGATCCGCCGTGGCAAAAGGAAACGGCACCAGAATCGAGGGCAAGCCACAGAGAGTCAATTCAAAGATCGTTGAAGCGCCGGCGCGGCAAAGAACAAAATCCGCGATGGTATAGGCCGAAGCCATGTCATCAATGAAAGAAACCACCCGCAGGTTTGAGGTATTGGCAACTTCGGCCGCAATTTTCTCAAAATGCTGCGGACCGGTTGCCCACAAAATTTGAAACTTTTCGATCTGCGCCAATTGGGGCAGAATTTCCAACATCAGTTCATTGATCCGCCGCGCACCCTGACTGCCTCCAAAGACCAAAAGTGTTATCCGCTCCGGGGTCAAATTCCATTTTTCAGCGGCAGCGTGCCGATCACCGGCGATCAAGTTCATGCGCACCGGATTGCCGACAACGTGCAAATGCTCCTGCCGCCGAAAAAACTTTTTGCTCTCCTCAAAGCTGAGAAAAACGGCCGCGGCGCGCTTGCCCAACCAACGATTCACCAATCCCGGGAAATTGTTCTGCTCCTGCACGACAAATTTACGACCGCTGATCCACGCCGCTATCAGTGCCGGGCCGCTGACATAGCCACCGGTACCGATAATAAGCTGCGGATCAAATTCGTTGAATAATCTTTGACACTGCCAAATGCTTTTTAACAGATAAACCGGCACCAACAGATTACTCAATGTCAATTTGCGCAACAGGCCACGAACCGGCACCAATTCGAGACGGTAACCGAGTTGCGGAATGACACGCGCTTCGAGACCTCGCGCCGTGCCGACAAACACGGCAGCGAAGTTTTGCACACGGCGTTGAAAAGCCTCGGCAATGGCAATCGCCGGAAAAAGATGTCCGCCGGTTCCGCCGCCGGCGAAGACAATGCGCAACGCGTCAAAAGATTTTTGTTGAGTCTCCATCAGTACGACGTACGAGGCTGCCGATTCCAGAAGTCCTGGCAGCCATTTGGATCAACGTTTGCGGTCATGGAACCACCGCACGCGGGCCAGCGGCACCATTTGGGCTCGACTCCTCAGCGGTTCCTTGACAAATTGTGAAATGTTCAGCAAAACACCGATGCCGAACAGATTCATGATTAGCGCGGAGCCGCCGTAACTGACAAAGGGCAGTGGAATGCCGGTTGTCGGTAAAATGTGGGTGACGACGCCCGCATTCACCAGCGCGTACAAGCCGATGGCCGTGGTCACGCCGATCGCGGTCAATTTGCCGCATCGATCCGGAGCGTGGTGCGCGATGTGAAATCCACGCCAAATGATCATAAAGAAAAGCAGAATGATCGCAAGCGTGCCGATCAGGCCGAGCTCTTCTCCGACAATCGCCAGGACAAAATCCGTGAACGGGTCGGGCAGAAAAAGCAGTTTCTGCTTACTTTGACCAAGCCCGACACCAAAGAGACCACCGTCTCCCAACCCAATCAACGCTTGGCGCACTTGCCAAACCGGCTCGGCATCACCCAGCATGGCTTCGATAAATGACTCCACCCGGCCACGCTGGTAAGCAATTCGCCACAGCAAAGAGGCCGCAGAAAGCACACCGCCCAAAGCAATCAAAAACAAATGGCCGAGCCTGGCACCAGCAACAAACAACATAATCATGGCGATGGCGGCAATCGCAAGTGCGGTGCCCATATCCGGTTCCATCACCACGGCCAACACCACCGCACCAATCAGAATCAACTGTGGCAAGAGGCCATCGACAAAATTCTCAATATCGATCTCCGTTTTTGTCAAATTGCCGGCAAGATAAAAAATCAGTGCGAACTTTGCGAGTTCCGAGGGCTGAAATTGCACCGGGCCAAGCATCAGCCAGCGCCGCGAGCCACGAATGACCCAGCTTGCAGGTGCGAAAAGGAGAAAGACAAGCAACGCGAGCGCGATCCAATAAGCCGGCGGCGAATATCGCAGAATGCGATGGTAATCGACACGCATGATCAAAAACATGATTGCCAGCGCAATGGCGACGCGGAGCAACTGGCGTTTGAGAAAGAACGCGCTGTCATCATGAAGGCGCTCGGCCCGTGTCGAGCTTGCGGTATAAACAAAAGAAATGCTGAACAGCAGCAAAATCATCACGATGATCAGCAATGTCAGATCGATATCGAAAAACTGGGTACGTTGTGGCGACCTGGATGTGAGCTGCTTCAAATTCATAATTCAATCAGTGCTTCGTCGCTGTGCTTTCCTTGCGTTTTTGAATTCATCCTCAGAGGTATTCGTAACGGGCCAAAGCTATCGAATCTTGAATGTGCTCAAGCTCAGCAGCGCCAGCAGAATCCCAATGATCCAGAAACGCACCACGACCTGCGGCTCGCTCCAGCCCTTCAATTCAAAATGATGATGCAAGGGCGCCATGCGAAAAATCCGCTTGCCACCGGTGCGTCTGAAATACCAGACTTGCAGAATTACCGACATGGTTTCGGCGACAAATACGCCGCCGATGATGATCAACAGCAACTCCTTTTTCAAAAGAATCGCCAGCGAACCCAGGGCGCTGCCCAACGCCAGCGAGCCGGTGTCGCCCATGAATACTTGCGCAGGATGGGTATTGAACCACAAGAATCCGAGCGCTGCCCCGCCGAGCGCCGCACAAAATACCGTCAACTCTCCGGCACCGGGCAGATAGAGAATGTTCAAATAATCACTGAAATCAACACGGCCGGAGATGTAGCTGATCGCGGCCCAGGCCGTTGCCGAAATCGCCACCAATCCGACGGCCAGCCCGTCGAGGCCATCGGTGAGGTTGACCGAGTTACTCGTCGCCGTGATGACAAAAATCACGATCAAAACATACGAAACATAATTGAACGGATAACTCAAGCTGAAACCAAAATCGAATTCGAAATTTTTGAAGAACGGCACCGTCGTGAGCGTCGAGATGCCTTCGAACTGCGGCGCGAAAAAGATGACCGTGCCAAGCAACAAGCCGAGTGTAACCTGCCCGATAATTTTATAACGACCGTAAAGCCCCTTGGGGTATTTTTTGACGACTTTCAAATAATCATCAATGAACCCGACCAGGCCCATCCACACGGTCGCCAAAACCACGAGTGCGACGTAGACGGTCGCTCGCGCCCACAGCAGGGTCGGCAACAGGATCGCCGTGAGAATGATCAATCCGCCCATCGTGGGCGTGCCCTGTTTTTTCAAATGGGTCTGTGGGCCGTCTTTGCGCACTTCCTGGCCAATCTGTTTCTCACGCAGTTGATGAATAATGCGCGGGCCGACGAAAAAGCTGATCAACAAGGCGGTGATCGCCGCAAACGCGGCACGGAACGAGATGTACTGAAATATGTTGAATCCGGAGATATACTTACTCAACGGATACAGCAGGTAGTAGAGCATGGCAGTTCCTTGAATTGCGCTTGCTCAATCCCGCCGAAGCGGGATGACAAACTGAATCGACCTCAGCTGGTTTTCAATTCTGAGCCCGAAAATTCATTCTCGGGCAATTTCTCAATCACTTCCTCCATCGCCATTCCGCGACTGCCCTTTACCAAAATCACATCACCGGAGCGAACGGAGCGCTTGACTTCCTGACAGAGGTGCAACTTGTCATCGAAATGTTCGGCCCAAAGTGTCTCGCCGATGGCTTGCACCAGATGTTTCATCTGCGGGCCATAAGCAAACACCGCGTGGACGGGAAGTTTTGTGATCAATCTGCCGATTTCTTCATGTTCCGCTGGCGCCAGCTCGCCGAGTTCGAGCATGTCGCCCAAAACCGCAACCCGGCGGCCATGGGGCGGTATCGGCATGGTCGCCAGAAATTCCAGAGCCGCACGCATCGAATCCGGGTTGGCATTGTAGGCATCATTGATGATGGTCACCTCGCCGCGTTGAAGCACCTGCATGCGTTTGGAAACCGGCGGTGTGTGCTCCACGGCGTGCCGAATTTTTTCCGGGGCCATGCCAAAATGCTCACCGACCGCAATCGCAGCGAGCGCATGGAGGGCGTTGTGCCTGCCGGGAATGGCGAGATGAATATGCTGATCGCGCCATGCAAGAGTGACGCAACCATTTTCATCCACCGTTACGATTTTCCCCTGCACTTGTGCCGGCTGGGTAATTCCAAAAGTAATCGCTTTCGTGCCGGACGGCAGTGATGCGCGCAGCTTGGGATCATCCGCGTTGAGAAAAACAATGCCGTTGTGGTCATGCACATACACAAAAAGCTCGCGTTTGGCCCTGGCCACGCCCTCGAGGTCTTTGAAAAATTCGAGGTGCGCATGGCCGATATTCGTGATCAGCCCGAAATTCGGATCAGCGATCTCACACAGCCGGGCAATTTCACCGAAGTGATTGGTACCCATCTCCACAACGGCCAAATCGTGACCATAATTTAATTCCGCCAGCGTCAATGGCACACCGATGTGGTTGTTCAAATTACCGGTGGTTTTGTGAACCAACTTGCTTTGTGATAGCACGGCAGTGACCAATTCTTTGGCCGTGGTCTTGCCATTACTGCCGGTGATGGCAAGGATCGGTTTTCCCCAGCGCCGGCGAATCAGGTGTCCGATGTCTTGCAAGGCGCGCAGAGTATCTTCGACGATGATCAGATCTCCAGTTACCTTTTGTTTTGTGTGATGATGCGACTCGACCCAGCTCGCTTCCACCACTGCTGCCAGCGCGCCCGCGGCCAACACTTGCGCAACAAATCGGTGGCCGTCAAATTTTTCACCGCGCAACGCGACAAAAACCTCACCGGACTTGCAGGTTCTTGAATCTGTGGAAAGGCCGGCTGGGCGTTGCGTCAATTTTACGCTCTCGCCGACATAGCGCGAATTCGCGCCGCAAGCTCGCTGCAATTCGCCGAGTGTGAGAATAAGTGGCATCACAAAGCTGATTTATGAGTTACTGAATCATTGGATCGATGGATTATGGTATTACTCTCGAAAAACTATCACCACCGCGAAGTTTTTTACCACAAAAGACACAAAGCGCACAAAGAAAAAACAATCAAATTTTCTTTGTGTCCCTGCGGGCGTTACGGGAATTTGAGCTCAAGCCCGAAACGCGGATAAAATTTGATCTTGGTCTTGAAAGGATCTTCTTCTTTCAAAACGTGATCCCCGATATAGAACCCCGATTTCAATTCGTTGCGAAACGCCAGGCTGCCGCCGCCGAACACATGCAACTCGAATCCGGTGATCGGAATGCCGAACCCGAGACCAAGCAGGGGCTCGATGAAACTGGCGAGTCGCAAGCCACCGAGTAAATGAAAAGAGCTGCCAAGCGTGGGCGCTTTGGTGTCGACTGCTTTGAAGTGGAAATTGATCACGCCAAAGACAGCCAAGTCACCGGTGGGCCGCGGCTGTACAACGATGGTGCCATCGTCGCCAACTCCGAGCTCGACGTCATTGATCGAGGTGATGGCCGTGGCGACACCGTAACTCCAGTGCTCGCGTGGCGTGTTGTCAAAGACGGCAGCCGCCAGAAAATCGACCGCACTTAAATCCTTTTTCACGATCACCGAAATGTCGGAGTTTTTCTGAAATTTCTCGGGAATCTCAAACCGGCGAACATCGATCCAGGTGGTTTGCCTGGGGGTGGTGAGCGTTGCCGGCACCGCCAGCCCAAAAAGACCAAGAAATGCTGGAAGATTTGCCTCGAATGGCGTCGGCTTGGATTTCAATAACACCGACACAAATGAGGGCGCGTTTTCGGTGCGCGAAATGAACATGTAATAAAGCGTGTCGGTTTTGAGGCCATAGAAGCGCGTGTCGAGAAAGTCTGATCCCTCGTGAAACAGTCCGATCGGCGAGACTTTGTCGGTGAAATTTGCCACCACGATGTAGTAAGCGCGAGGATCGAGCTTGTAACCACTCAGGTCGATCAATTTTCTCAGACTGTCTGCGGCCATCGCCACCTCGCCCTCGATGAAAAAGTGGTACGACTTCGCAAAGAGATCCGTGCTGTCTTCCACAACGAAGGGAGCACCTTTAATCTGTTTGGGGACCACCACAACCTTGTCCTGGCCGAAAACGGACGGCGACAACACAAAAATAAAAACCATGGTCGAAATGAAGAGTCGCTGCATCATGATCGTGCTCCTACAGTTTGGATGAAATGACTGCAACCATAAGTACGCCGCAACTATCATGCGGAGACTAATGCACAGCCGTCGTTTTGATGGCCGGTTCCATTGCCTGGCACTCCAGCTCACAATGAACGTCCGCACTGATAGTTGCACCAGCATCGGGATATTGTCGTACCACCCGGCCACTGCCGTGCACATACGCATCAAGTTTGAGCAATGCCAAGCGTCGCAGCGCCTCCCGTACGGAGAGGCCGACCAGGTTTGGCATTTTGTTTTTCGCCGTCGCGCGGGTCTGTTCAATCTCAAACAGATTGAGCAGGACTTTGGTTCGTGGCTTCACGGGCGTGCCTGGCAGGGGATTCTGATTCAAAACAAAATCGCCGCGGCCTTCGCTTGTCACTTTCAGGCCGATCTTTTCCAAAATTGCGGTGCTAATTGCCACTGATCGGCCGGTGACATCCGGTACAATCACCGTCGGCACATTCGGGTCGGGCATTTCGGGCATTTTCTCAGGCATGGTTCTTTGTTCTTTAAGCGAGGTTCCTGCAAGAATGCGTTGTGCAATTTTTTTGAAAGTCGGCGCCGCTACAAAGCCACCCCAGTAGGTTGTACGGGGGTTCTCGAGCATGACAAAAATCAAATAGCGGGGATGGTCAGCCGGAAAGAAGCCAATGAACGAAGCGATATAATCATCGCGCGCATAACCGCGACCGTTGGCAAGAGGTTTATGCGCCGTACCGGTTTTCCCCGCAATTGGTATTCCGGGAATGGCCGCGCTTTTGCCTGTACCATGATCCACCACATCCTTCAACAAATTCGTCATCAGATGTGCAACCGGTGGCGAAACAACTCTTCGCACCACCTCCGGCTGATGAAAACGCTGAATTCCGCCGGAGGGTTCAATCATGCCAGCCAGAATTTTCGGTCGCAACAACAGTCCACCGTTTGCAATCGCGCCGTAAGCCATGACCATTTGCAGCGGGGTCACTGCCACTTCATAACCCATCGCCATCGCTGGCAGCGTGAAGCCCGACCATTGCACCGGATTCTTGAGCACGCCGCTCACTTCACCCTCGAGCTCGAGTCCGGTAACCATGCCAAAACCGAAATCGCGCGCGTATTGAAAAAACTTCGTACTGCCGAGAAGACGGGCTAATTTTATCGTGCCGATATTACTCGAGACTGTCAGCACCTCATGCACAGCAAGATTGCCGTATTTCTCATGATCCTTCACCACCTCGCCAGCCACTGAATAGACCCCGTGCTCACAAAAAACAAGGTCCTCGGGCCTGCGCTTGTGTTCCTGGAAAATGCCGGCGAAGGTCACCAGCTTGAAAGTCGAGCCGGGCTCATAGAGATCCGTGATGGCACGATTGCGCCTGGTTGCGATCGAATAAGCCGCGGGATAATTGGGATTAAAACCCGGTTCGCAAATCATTGCGAGAATCTCACCCGTCAAAGGATTGGAGATGATGACGATGCCGGCACTCGCCGCAAAATTCTGCATTGCCGAACGCAACTCCTCGCCGGCAATGGTTTGCAGAATGTAGTCAATGGTCAGAATCAAGCTTTTACCATTCACCGGCTGAATTTCGGGAATGCTCACTTCCGGCAACAGATTGCCAATCGCATCTCGCTGGATGACCTTGCGGCCGTTGATACCACGCAATAGCGAATCGCAGGCCAATTCGATGCCGGCAATGCCGCGATTGTCGACATCCGTGTAACCGAGGATGTGCGCAGCGCTTTCATCATGCGGATAGCGTCGTCTCGTGTCTTTTTCAAGGCGGACGCCCGGCAATTTCAGGGCATTGATTTTTTGCGCCAAATCGGGATCGACGCGACGGCGCAACCAGACGAAGTTGCGCTCGCCCTTCATGATTCCGCGCAATGCTGCGGTTGAGGTGCCCAACAGGGGCGCCAGCTTTTCGGCATACGCAGCACGATCCTTCACCAGGCGCAGATCGAGCCCAACCGAAACACACGCTTCATTGAGCGCCAGGAGATTTTGGTTGCGGTCATAAATCAGCCCACGCTGTGCCAGCAGTGGAATTTCCGAAAGATGCTGCACCTTCGCCATTTTTCGATATTTCTCGCGCTGCCAGACCTGGATGTAAACCAGACGCACCACCACCACCAGGCCAAAGCACAGAAAAAAAATCTCGAGCGTCAGCATCCGCCAATCTCGGCCTGACCGGGGGACCTTTGCTTTTTGCCGCGTTGCTGCCCGTGCTTTCTTCATCGGGTTTGAAGAAAAGACCGGGATTGTTCTCATGGTCATCATGATGCAACAACTTTTATCCAATCATTCGAAATCAGGACCGAAATGCGTTCGGGCAAAATAATTCCCACTTATTCTTCTTCCACCACAATTATCTGCTGCGGCACCACCGCCAAACCCAAGCGTTGTGAGGCCAGGTGTGATATCCGGCCAAATCCGGCGAGCTGCTCCACCTGAATGCGCAATTTGCCATTCTGATCGAGGAGCTGGTTGCGCTGAGTTTCCAAAGTGGCAATTTCCACGGCCAGCTTGTTGACCGTAACGCGTTCCCAAATGAGCATCAACACCAATAACAACAAAATAACAAACCGCAAGAGCAGGGAAACGCCTTTTCTTGCCGTTGCGCGATTGAGTTGCAGTTTGGGTGAGCTCCTTCGCGCTGCAGGTTCCTGGCGCGATCGACTGCCACCTGAGCGTCGGGGTACTGCCATCGACTTGTTTGTGCTCCGGTGTGGTTTTGCCGAGTTGAAGACACGCTGATTCATCTTTTCTGTGCGGCACGTAAACGAGCGCTGCGCGCTCGAATGTTCGCTGAAACCTCCCGTGGGCCCGGTACGATCGGTTTCACTGTCAAGATGCTGAGTTGCGATTGTTTGCCACAAATACAAACCGGTAATTGCGGCGGACAGGTGCAACCCCGGGCCTGCGTTTTGAAGAATTGCTTGACGATCCGATCTTCGAGCGAATGATAACTGATCACGACCAATCGCCCGCCGGGCCGCAACAACGCCACCGCTTGCACTAAAAATTCTTTTAGCGCTTCCAATTCCTGATTGACGGCAATGCGCAGCGCTTGAAAAATTCGGGCAAGCGATTTGACACGATTCGGCCCGTGAACGATGTTCTCAACTATCTGTCGCAAGTCGCGCGTGCGCAACAAAGGTTGTTGCACCCGTTGCTTGACGATGGCGCGCGCAATCGGCGCTGCCAATTTCTCTTCACCGTATTCGCGAAAAATTTTCCTCAGGGCGTCCGGCGCCAGCGTGGCCAACAGATCCGCGGCGGTGTGCGGCAGATTCGGGTTCATGCGCATGTCCAGCGGTCCGTCCTGGAGATAGCTGAATCCTCGCTCGGGTTGATCGATCTGTCTGGAGCTGACACCCAAATCTGCCAACACACCATCCACATTCGTGATGCCAAGAGAGCCCAACAATTGTGTCAATGAACGAAAATTTCCCTGCAGCAACTGATACCGTCCGGTAAATCGCTCCAGTCGTGATCGCGCCACTGCCAGCGCTTCCGCATCGGTGTCGATGCCGATCACACGCAGCGCTGTTCCTCCCTTTTCGAGCAGGGCCAGGCTGTGACCGCCGTCACCGAGCGTCGCGTCGACAATGATCTCACTTTGTTGCGTAAGCAAAAATTGCAGAGCTGGAACGACCAGAACCGGCTCATGAAACTTTGTTGAAAGATCATCCACTACATTTCAATGTGCCTGTGAGGCTGAGGGCATCGCGGCCTACTTTCGCCTTGCATTATGAATTCGGCGCTCCTCCCTCGACGTGTTGTTCCATGCGTTTTGCAGTCTGCTCCCCACGAAGCGTTGCCATAAATTGATCGTTAATCTCTGGATTCCACATATCAAAAAAATCGCCCATGCCAATATAGCGTATTTCTTTTTGAATTTGGGCAGCCTCCAAGAACTCCGTGGGAATATTGATGCGTCCCTGATTATCCAGACGAAGATGTTGGCATGAAGCCAGAATTAACTGCATGTGGTAAATGCCTTCTTCGCTCTCTTCATCAAACTGAGAAGCCATCGGCAGGATTTTGTCGCGGAAATAGGTGGCAGGATAAGCGCGAATAAAACGGGCATTCGGCTTTTCGAATAGCCGCAGCATCAAAGTCTTCATGTCCCTGAGTTGTATAATCTCCCGGATTTTTGCCGGGATGGCGGCTCGGCCTTTATCATCAAGTGTATAATGATAGCGACCGTAGAATTTTGGTATTGTTTCGCCTATGTCGACCACGGCCTTTTACCCTTGTCCAATGCGGATCCCCTCAATCCCAAATTTCCCCACTATTCACTATTATTCTCCACTTTCTCCCATATTATAATTTTTTTCACACTGAAAGTCAAGAGTTTTTTTGAAATTTAGCTACTATTTTGGGGAAAAATTTTAATTTTTACATTTTATGTGTCCATGCGTTCACTATTTATTAATAAAATTTGGCTATAAAATGCACTGCTTCAAGTCAAGAGTTCTGTTTCAATCAACTATCACGCCAAAGGTACATCATTGTCAGTTGTATTGACTTTTATTCCAGCAAATGATATATTACTAAATGATCAAAAAGGAGACCGACCACTTGGCTGTTCCTCTTCGGCTTCACCGGGAATTCGGCTGAAATGGAAGCATCAGCAGCATATTTACAGATCTAATGCTGCGTGGTCACGGCGTCGACGCTTCCGGGTCTTGTGACGCAATCCAAAGACCTTCAAAAATTTCCTCCAGCTCATGACGCCGTCATCGGCGTCAGTACTGCACGAGACATTAGTATAGTATGACTCTGGAAAAACTATCACGATCGCGAAGATTTTGTAGCGCAAGCTTCCCTACGGGCGCAGCCCATGGGCGCAGCCAGCTTGCCTTCGTTTGCAGACTGGCTACACCCATAGGGAAGTCTGCGCTACGACATCGTGGAACGATTTTTTTGTTATCACACAAAGTATTCGCACAAAAATGAATAAAAAGGATGACAAGGGCCGTCTCGGCGAAATCCGCGAATTACGCACCCTCCTGCCCTATCTGCGTAAATATCGCAAACAGGTGGGGGCCGGTGTTTTGTTCATCATCATTACAAATGTATTTTCGTTGCTGGGGCCGCGGGTGCTGCGCTACGCCATCGACAGCCTGGCACAAACCATCACCTCTCGGCGATTGTTGTATTTCGGTGGACTCATTCTCCTCGTCTCACTTGCAGAGGGATTCTTCCGCTATTGGATGCGCCAAACGATCATCGTGGTTTCGCGATTGATTGAGTATGATCTGCGCAACGATTATTTCCGCCATTTGCAGCGGATGTCACGCAACTTCTTCAATCGCATTTCCACGGGAGATTTGATGGCGCGCGCCACGAATGATTTGAGCGCGGTGCGCTCATTCCTCGGACCGGGCATCATGTATTCGACCAACACCATCGTCGTGGGCACCGGCGCCTTTGTGCTGATGTTATCGATGAATGTCAAATTGACGCTGCTCGCCATGCTCCCCCTGCCCTTGATGGCTTTCACTGTCAATCGCGCCATGGACAAGATTCATAAAATCTATGAAGACATTCAGGCACAGTTCTCCAAGCTCACCACCCGGGCGCAGGAAAATCTCTCGGGCATTCGCGTGATCAAAGCCTACCAGCGCGAGCGCTATGAGATCGACACGTTCCGCGATCTCAACCGCGATTATTTTCACAAAAATTTACGTCTGATCAAAGTTGAAGGCATCCTGTGGTCGATGATGGGCTTGCTCTCCGGACTCGGTGCTTTGGCTTTGCTATGGCTCGGTGGCCGCGAGGTGATCCGCGGCAATTTCACCTGGGGCGAATTTGTGGCGTTCTATGCGTACATGAGCTTGTTGATATGGCCGATGATTGCACTCGGCTGGGTGATCAACCTCATGCAACAAGGCACCGCTTCGATGGGGCGAATCAACCGCATTCTGCACGAAGAGCCGGACATCAAAGATGACGCGCATACGGATTTTGCGATCCAAAAAATACGCGGCGAAATCGAATTCCAAAACGTCGGGGTTTCATATCCCGGCAGGGATTGGTCTTTGCGACACATCAATCTCAAAATTCCAGCCGGAAGCACTGTGGCGGTCGTCGGGCACACCGGCAGTGGTAAATCCACTCTGGTGAATCTCATTCCGCGCATGATCGAACCAACCGAAGGCAGAATTTTGATCGATGGCGTGGACCTCCGGCGCATTCCGCTGCAAGTGCTTCGCCGGGCAATTGGCTACGTGCCGCAAGAAACATTTCTCTTTTCGGACACGATTCGTGAGAATATCACGTTTGGTCTCGAAAATGGCAATGGCGCCACCACGAGCGCGCTCGACGGCGAAATGATTACCGCCAGTACCATCGCTCAAATCCGCAAGGAAATTGAAGGATTTTCGGAAAAATTTGATACCATGCTCGGCGAACGCGGCATCAATCTTTCCGGCGGCCAGAAGCAACGCGTGGCCATTGCGCGCGCCATCATCCGCCAACCGCGCATTTTGATTCTCGATGATGCGCTCTCTTCGGTGGACACCTACACAGAGGAGGAAATCCTGCGTGGTCTTCGTGATGTGATGCGCGAGCGTACCAGCATTATTATCTCACACCGGGTCTCCACGGTGAAAGATGCTGACGTGATTGTAGTGCTCAAAGACGGCCGGATTGCAGAAAAAGGTTCGCATGAGCTATTGTTGCAAAGGGACGGTCTTTATGCCGAGCTGTATCGACAACAGCAGCTCGAGGAAGACCTGGCCACGTTGGAATAAGAATGCTGCATTGCGAATTTTTGATTGTGAAATGCGGATTGCTGGTTCATTCCTCCGCATCCCGAAATCATAAATCCGAAATCGAATCATGGACATTCACGAAGAAGAAAAACTCACCAAGACCTATGACGCTGCGCTCATGCGGCGATTGCTAAAGTATGTACAACCCTACTGGAAGCAAATGACCCTGGCCATCGGCCTGCTGCTCGTTGCCAGCCTGCTGGGCATAGTCGGCCCCTATTTGACCAAAATCGGCATCGACCAGCACATCGCTCATGGCGACTTCGCCGGCTTAACCAGAATTGCGCTCCTTTATCTCGGCGTGTTGATCGTGGAGTTTGGATTCAATTATGCCCGCATGTTCATGATGGAGTGGATCGGGCAGCGCACCATGTACGATCTGCGCATCGAGATTTTCTCGCATCTGCAATTTCTGCCGCTGCGCTTCTTCGACCGCAACCAGGTGGGCCGGCTGATGACCCGCGTCACCTCCGATGTGCAGGCGTTGAATGAAATGTTCTCTTCCGGCTTGGTGGCGATTTTCGGCGACATCTTCACGCTCACGGGAATCATTATTGTCTTGTTCACGATGAACTGGCAACTGACATTGGTGACACTGAGTGTGCTGCCGTTGCTGTTCATTGCCACGCTGATTTTCAAAATCAAAGTTCGTGACGCGGAGCGCGAAATTCGTTTGCGGATTGCGCGCATCAACGCCTTTTTGCAGGAAAACCTCACCGGCATGGCGGTGGTGCAGCTCTTCAACCGGGAGCAAAAAAACTTCCAACAGTTTGACGCTAAAAACCGTGATCATCTCGAAGCCTATCGCAAGACGATTTTCTATCACGCGGTCTTTTACCCCGTGGTTGAAATCATCTTTGCGCTCTCGGTGGCGCTGATCATCTGGTATGGCGGCGGCAAAGTCATCGCGAAGGCTCTGTCCTTCGGCTCGCTGGTCGCTTTCATCATGTATATGGATCGCTTCTGGCGGCCGATCAGCGATCTCGCTGAAAAATATGGCATCCTGCAAACCGCGATGGCGAGTTCCGAACGGATTTTCAAATTGCTGGACGAGCCCGCGGAGGATGGAGGGCAGAGGGCAGAGAGCGAAGCGCACGGTGCAGATGGCAAGTATGAAAGTGTGCAAGTGGCAACTGACCAACTTGCAGACTTGCAAATCTGCAAACCTGCAAACTTGCAACTTGGTCGCGCGCGCGGAGAGATCGAATTTCGCAACGTCACCTTCGGTTATCGTGACGATGAAATGGTGTTGAAGAATGTTTCCTTCAAAATCGAAGCCGGGGAGAAAATCGCCATTGTTGGCGCCACCGGGTCCGGGAAAACCACAATAATCAATTTACTGTTGCGTTTCTATACGCCCCAACAGGGGAAAATATTGCTGGACGGTTACGATACCCAACTCCTCCCGATTGAGGATGTTCGCCGGCAGATTGGCCTGGTGTTGCAGGATGTGTTTCTCTTTGCCGGAACAATTGAGGAGAATATAAGTCTGGGCAATAAAAACATCTCTCCGGAGCGTATCCGCCAGGCCGCCGCCGATGTGAATGCCCTGCGTTTCATCGAACGCTTGCCCGGCGTATTTCAAGAACCGGTGATTGAGCGCGGCAATTCCCTTTCGACGGGACAAAAACAGCTTCTCGCCTTTGCGCGCGCATTGGCGTATGATCCGGCCATTTTGATTCTCGATGAGGCCACCTCCAGCGTTGACACTGAAACCGAGCTCTTGATTCAGGAAGCGCTGGAGCGCTTGATGGAGAACCGCACCTCTCTCATCATCGCGCATCGACTTTCCACCATCCAGCATGTAGATCGCATCATTGTGCTGCACAAAGGCCAAATCCGCGAAATGGGCACGCATGCGGAGTTGCTGGCTTTGGGTGGGATTTACTACCGGCTGTATCAGTTGCAATTTGCAATGCAGGAAAGACCCATAGCCATGGCCGCACAGACGGTTTGAAAATGTATTGCATTCACCTCACCAAAATGGTTATCGTGGGGATACAATCACAATGAGGAGATTTTGTGCGCCATATTTCAGGCTGCGGCCTTGGGCAATCAGGGCTTTCTGTTTCCCGAAGATGAAAGGATCGAAGCTTCGCTGAAAGGTCTTGATCAACAAGACCAGTTGGGAACTTCAATGATTGACCACTAAAACGACTGCATGAAGTCATTGCCAACCTGAAAGCCCTGTGAATACGGTTTTATCTTGCCAGCGACGGTACGAAAAAAGCACAATGCTCGAAATCGGTAACAGTTCACCACCCCTTTTGAAATGTCATTCTGGAAGAATCTTTTTTCGTACTGGGTAAGATTCTAAAATTGAAATCTTACTTGATGCGTAAAAAGATTCCCTGCAGGCGTAGCTTACAGCCGCAGGCTCTACGAGCCGTAGGCCTGCTGCATGACACCATTAGAGGGGATGGTGAACTGTTACCAAAATCGAATCAAAGCAACTCATGCCTCAAGACCTCGAAGCTGTCCAACTCCCTCCCAAAGGTCTGGCCATTTTGGCGGTGGTCGGGCCGGCATTCGTCTGGTGTGCCGAGTACATCGGCTCCGGCGAAGTGATTTTGGCAACACGCACCGGCGCGATTCTGGGCACCGGCGTAATGTGGGCAATTGTGGTGGGGATCGTGCTGAAATATTGGATAGGCATGAGTGGCGCCCGTTATACCGTGTGCACTGGAGAAGGCATGATCGATATGATCAGTCGCATGCCCGGGCCAAAGAATTGGGCGGTCTGGATCGTTCTGATTGCGCAATTTGCCAGCGCGGCAATCTCCATTGGTTCATTGGCCGCCGCGGCTGGTGCCTTTGTAAACAGTCTCGTACCCATTTCGAGTTACTTCGGCGGATGGTTGGTGACGATTTTTGCTGTGACAGTCGTATGGACCGGCATTTTCGATCTCTTGAAAATGGTGATGAGCTTTTTTGTGGTCATCATCGTAGTGGGAGTTGTTGCCGTCGCCTTCCGTGTGTTCCCAACTCTCACGGCGGTTGTTCACGGCTTTAGTTTGCAAGTGCCCGGCGTTCCGGAATGGGCACTTGCCGCGGGTGTCGCTGCAAATCCCTGGCGGGAAATATTGCCACTGATCGGTTGGAGCGCGGGTGGGTTTGCCAGTCAGGTATGGTATACCTATTGGGTGATGGGCGCAGGCTATGGCGCGACCGCGGGCCGAAATTACGGCCAGCCGGCTGATCTCTCGTCACTGCAAAGTTTGACGGCTGCGAGCGCTGGAAAGATCAAGGGATGGTGCCGCGTGGTTTATACCGACGCCACCGTGGCGATGCTCATCGGCAATATCGTTACATTGAGCTTCCTGATCGCGGGCGCGGGCATTCTGCGGCCCAATCAATTGGCACCCGAAGGAGAGGCCGTGGCGCTGATGCTCTCCAGAATTTTTTCTTCCCAATGGGGCAGGCTGGGTGGTTTTTTGTTTTTGCTTTCTGGTGCCGCCGCGTTGATCAGCACGCAAGTCGGGCAACTTGCCGGTTGGCCCCGCCTGCTTGCCGATGCCTTCCGCATTTGCATCCCGGCTTTTCAGAAAAAATTCGCCTGGAGAACGCAATACCGTCTCTTTCTGGTTTTCTTTTTTTGCACCAATATGATTCTGGTGTACAGCTTTGGTCTCAGGCCGGTTTTCATGGTCAAGCTTGGCGCCCTGTTGGATGGCTTGCTGTTAACCCCGCTGCAGGCGCTTTGGATCATCATCGGCCTTTACCTCGTCATGCCCAGGATGCTGTCACCGGCAGCCCGGGAAGTTCTCCGGCCGCATTGGATTTTCGCTGCAGGACTGTTTATCGCCTTCATGGTTTTTGGATATTTCTGCTTGGTGCAGATGCCGTTTGTTTTCTGAACACTCAGCTTTTTCTTGCAAAACCGAGAGAAATTCTGCATATTGAAGTTGGCAAATCAGCCACAGAGCAGCGAAGACACCCATAGGAGAACCAATGCCAAAACGAGTATCGAATCAAATCAAGGCGGTGGAACAAATACTCAGCGACTGGTTGGTGCATTACCAAGACAGCGAGGTCGCCCGCCAGGCCGAAGCACTGCCGTTACGCCGGGATATGGAGACCCTACTGACGTTTGTGCGCGACAACAAAGTCGTTGGCATACCGGGCACCGGCAACATGCCGCTGAAAGCGGTACGCGAAGTTACGGCGCGCTTCGTCGAACCACCAAAATTGGAAGGCACCATTTACGGCGTTCCTTTCCGCATTCGCAGCGAAACCGAGCTGTGGCCGTTGTACTTTCTCCGCGTCGTGGCCGAAGTTGGCGGATTGCTGAAGCCGGCGCCGGCTCGGCTTTGGCGGCTCACACGCAAAGGACAGGATTTCCTTGGTGTACGCCCAATGTTGCAATCGCCGTACTTGTTAACGACATGGTGGCACAAGGTCAATTGGCTGATCGCCTATCCTTTTGCAGGTATGGGCGAGGCTTTGCCACCATTCTTCAGTCTTTTTACGCTTCATTTTTTGCTCGCACTGCCATCTGAAACTCTCATATTCTTCGATGACTTCGCCGACGTGGTGATTGCGCAAACAGAATTAACCTGGAACGCACCGGAGAGCAGCATGGCCACCTCGCTGCTTCACGGCTCGATTGAACGAATGGTGATTGATATTTTAGTCGCATTTGGCGCAATGGAATGCGAATATTGCGAGGAACCTTTTGGCAAAGATACAATTTCAAGGCTCGTTGCTTTTCAAATCACGCCGCTGGGCAGAGCTCTGCTAGAAGCGGTCGCGATCAGTGCACGGGGAATGCTGTAAGTTGCCGTGCCGGCGCGGCAGGGCACCTTTTCTTTTGTCACCCCTTGATCAAAACAAGCCGATTTTTTGCCAAGCTCAATGGGACATTCTACAGCAAGTGATCAAACTCAAAGGCATCGCGTATGGAACAACTTCTCTGTCATTTGGTGGGAGACTATGTTTTACAGACCAATTGGATGGTACGGTACAAGCAAAAGCGCACAGTGGTCGCAGCCGTGCATGCGTTGACTTATATCCTGCCTTTTATCCTGATCACGCAATCGCCGGCAACTTTGTTCATCATCTTTTCGACACACTTGCTAATTGATCGTTTTCGCTTGGCGCAATATGTCATCCGCTTGCGCAATTGGTGTTGGACGGACAATGGCTTTACGGCAGACACGCCCAATTTTATCGCACAAGGCATCAGTATTATCGTTGATAATACCATCCATCTGGTCATCAATTTTTTTGCGATCAAGTACTTTGGTTAGCCCGATTTTCTTCTTGACATTTACAATCCGCACGCATTAAATTGAAGTCGCAGTTGACAAACTCATAACGATATTACTTGATTCACTTTTCAACAACCCTCATGAGCAACGTTTCTCTCAATACGAATATCTGGCTCCACCGTTTTACCAAGCTCCTGGTTGGAGCCACATTTATTTTGATTTTTATCGGCGGGCTGGTGACCAGCACGGAATCCGGCCTTGCCGTGCCGGATTGGCCGACAACCCATGGTTATTCCATGTTCTCGTTTCCGCTTTCAAAGATGATTGGCGGCATTCTGTATGAGCACGGTCACCGCCTGGTCGCAACCGCGGTCGGCTTGCTCATGATGATTTTGGCATTCTGGATGTGGCAGCAGGAACCCCGCAAATGGGTGCGCCAGCTCAGCCTGATTGCGTTGCTCGCCGTCATCGCGCAGGGCATTCTCGGTGGTGTCACAGTCTTGCTCAAGTTGCCGCCGGCGGTATCTGTGAGTCACGCCACGCTCGCGCAGACTTTCTTCTGTTTGACAATTGGTTTGGCGATGTTCACTTCTCCCAAGTGGCAACAGCAGCCGCCACAAATCGAAGATACACACCGGCCTTCTTTGCGGAACTTGAGCGTTGCGACGGTGGCGTCGGTTTATGTGCAATTGATTCTCGGTGCCGTCATGCGGCATACCAAATCCGGCTTGGCGATTCCGGATTTCCCGCTGGCGTTTGGACGACTGATTCCACCGTTTACTTCGGACAAAGTCGCCATCCATTTTACCCATCGGGTCGGAGCGCTGGTCGTCACGATTTTGGTGGCGTGGACGGTGTTGCGAGTCCTTCGCAATTATCGTCAGGAGCGGCAGTTGTACCGCCCGGCATTGCTGCTGGCCTGTACCATGGTCTTGCAAATAACGTTGGGCGCACTCACGGTCTGGACTCAGAAAGCGGTCATTCCGACCACTGCGCATGTTGCCACCGGCGCCTTGATTTTGGGAACGAGCTTGGTGCTGGCATTGCAGGCTTATCGGTTGCGTGCGGTGCCGGAGCGAGTTCATGCCAAAGGAAGAACCGTCGAAGCGATTCAAGCAACGAAGTAATCAGGAGCAAATTTACTGAACCTACAAGCTGGAATTATGGACAATCCCGTCAAGAATGAAGCCAATCAACCGAGTGCAAAAAAAATCCCTTCCGGCGTATTGAACCCCGCTGAGCTTTTGGCCTATCAAAACGGTGCGGTGGTGAGCCGCACCATCATAAATAAAACTACGGGCACGGTCACCCTGTTTGCTTTTGACCAAGGCGAAGGCTTGAGCGAGCACACCGCGCCGTATGATGCACTGGTTTATATGCTCGAGGGCGAGGCAGAGATTATCATCTCTGGCATCTCCCACCGCTTGCACGCGGGTGAAATGATTCTGATGCCTGCCGGCGAGCCACATGCATTGAAAGCAATCCAACAATTCAAGATGCTGCTGACGATGATCAAGTCGTAGAATGACGAGATGACAACTGCAACAAGAACCGTGGACGCGCGCCGAGGGCAAAAACCGCCCAAGCGATTGCAAATTTATTATCATCCCAAAATAGAAAGCTCAGAAGCATTCGCGGAAGAGATGGCCTACCATGTGCAACGGCTCGGTATTCAAGGGGAAGCCGTGTCTCTCATGGACGAGGCCGCCAAAGCGCAATTGCCCGAATATGACATGATTGTGGTGATCGGTGGCGATGGTGCGATGCTCCGCGGCGGTTGCATGGCGGCGCTGCACAATATGCCGGTCATCGGCGTTAATTATGGCCGGTTGGGGTTTCTTGCCGAAGTCCAGCCGCACGAGTGGAAAGGCGTCATTGCGCGCATTCTGGTTGGCGACTACTGGCTGGAAGAGCGAACCATGTTGCACGTCGAACACTATCGGGGTGACGAAAAACTCAGTACCGCCGAGGCGCTCAACGAAGCCGTAGTCAGCCGGGGTGCGCTCGCCCGGCCGATTCGCCTGCATACCTGGGTTGATGGCGATGACTTGACCACCTATGTCGCAGATGGATTGATCGTTGCAACTGCGACCGGTTCGACCGCTTATGCCCTGGCGGTCGGCGGCCCGATTCTGCCGCCCGAGCTGAAGAACATCTTGATTGTGCCGATTGCGCCTCATCTTTGTATTGAACGTGCAATTGTGCTCTCGGAAGGGGCCGTGCTCAAAATTTTCGTCCGGACTGATCACCAGGCGATTCTCAGTGCCGATGGCCAAAAGGAAGTCCCGCTCCATGATGGCGATCACGTCATCGTTCGCAGGAGCGACTTTGTTGCGCGTTTCGTACGCGTGCAGGAGCCGACATATTTCTATCGTAACCTCAACTCGCGGATGAGTCAGAATCCGTCGGTGGATAAAGCAAAATAGTGCCAGTGATGACCCACACCAAGTTTTCAGATTATCTCGAGCTTGCCAAGCCTCGTGTCACCATGATGGTGCTGATCACCACGATGCTCGGCTTCTATCTCGGCGCGCGTGGTGCAATGGATTTTATTCTACTTCTGCACACCCTGTTCGGCACGGCATTGGTGGCAGGCGGCACCGGCGCCTTGAATCAATACTTCGAGCGGAATATTGACGCCCAAATGCGACGCACCCAAAACCGCCCGTTACCCGCCGGCCGTCTATCCCCTCGTGCAGCTTTGATCTTCAGCGTCTCGATTTCCATCGCTGGCGTCGTACATTTGTTGATTTTCAGCAACTGGCTGACGGCGTTACTTGCAGCGTTCACGCTGGTGAGCTACATTTTTCTTTACACACCGCTCAAGCAAAGGAGTTCACTTTCCACTCTGGTCGGCGCCATCCCTGGCGCGTTGCCGCCGCTTGGCGGTTGGGCCGCGGCGCGCGGCGAGCTCTGCCTCGAAAGTTGGGTGCTCTTTGCCATTCTGTTTCTGTGGCAGCTTCCCCACTTTCTCGCGATTGCGTGGATTTACCGCGAAGACTATCGTCGCGGCGGGTTGCCAATGCTGGCGGTCATTGATCCGGAAGGCGATATTGTTGCACGGCTGATTCTCAATACCTGCTTGGTTCTGTTGCCGCTCAGCTTGATGCCAACCCTGGTGGGAATGACAGGCCGGTTCTATTTCGCTGGCGCGCTGATCTTGAGTGTTCTGTTCCTCGCCTGCGGTATTGCTGTTGTTCGATGCCGTACCCACCTCGCCGTCCGGCGTTTGCTCCGCGCCTCACTCGTGTATTTGCCCGCGCTGTTCGTCTTAATGGCGCTGGACAAAACCTCATTTTAAACAAAGCAAACTTGCCATGACACCACAACAACGCGCCGAGCTGATTGCTCGTTATCAAGACGGTTACAACCAAATCGTTGATGCTTTGGAAGGCATCACGACTGCGGAGCTGGATTTTCGCCCCGCTCCCACCCAATGGTCTGCACGGGAAATTGTACATCATCTTGCCGACAGCGAAACCATCAGCGGCATTCGTTTACGCCAATTGCTCGCAGAGAAAAAACCGCAAATTCAAGCATACGATCAAGATGAATTTGCGCGTTTTCTCCATTACAGCGAACGGTCCCTTGCGCCCTCCCTGGCTGCCTTCAAAGCTGCACGTGAAACCACGGCACAGCTTTTTGAATTCATGACCGAAGCCGATTGGCAGCGCACGGGCGTGCACAGCGAAAGTGGCGCCTATTCCGCAGAAACCTGGCTGCAAATATACGCGACACATGCGCAGAATCACGCCGACCAGATTCGCCGTAATCGCAAGTTGTATCGCGAGCATTTGAGCCTCTCGTCGTGACAATTCGGTGCCGTGCCACACTCATAAAGTTGCGCATGTGGATCGTGCAATTCAACTGTCGGAAATAGTATCCACCTTTGTCGAGGCGACAACCCTTGCCGGGTTTCATGACGTTGGAAGGATGCGGCTTGATCCGTGATACATTCCGTTACGAGTTACAACCGCGGCCCATGCTCCGGCAGTAACTCATTCTGTTTCTCCCATGTTTGCGCAAATTGAAGGAAATATCTCATGCACAGTTTTACAACCAGCGATCAGCAAACCGCAATCAAAACAAAACGATCATTTATAATCATCTCCACTGCAGCGGCCCTCATTTCGACCTGGAACTGCACCTCCGGCAAACAGGACCCTCTGCCCGTTCTCGGCAGCGTTCCGGAATTCACTCTCATCGAACGCAGCGGCCAACCATTTGGATTGAATAATCTTCAAGATCAGATCTGGATTGCCGATTTTATTTTCACCAATTGCGGCAGCATTTGTCCGATCATGACGACGGCGATGACCAGAGTCCAACAGACGTTAGTGCGGGAAAAGTTGGAGCAGGTAAAGATCGTTTCCATCACCGTCGATCCCGAACGTGACACACCCGAGATCCTCTCGCGCTATGCCAACAACTATGGCGCGGAGGTGGGGCGTTGGTATTTTCTCACTGGCGCGCGCACAGCCATTGAAGAATTGGCCACGAAGGGGTTCATGTTAGGGACTGAGACCGGTGGCGGGCCGCAAGATTTGATCGTTCACAGTGATCGCTTCGTCTTGGTGGATCGCCAAGGGCGTATTCGCGGCTACTATCATGGCACCGAGAAAGACGAGGTGGCGCAATTGCTCAAGGATCTCAAAAAACTTTACCGCGAGACAACCACCGGAGGTGCAACTTCGTGATCCAATTTGCAGATTTGCCCACGGTCAACGCGATGCTCAACAGTCTCAGTGCGATTTTTTTGGCCACCGGCTATTACTTTATCAAGACCAAAAAAATCGCCGCTCATCGAATCAGCATGTTCGCCGCGTTAGCCACCTCTGCGCTCTTTTTTTTATCTTATTTAATTTATCATTATCACGCCGGCTCCAAACGTTTTGCCGGACAGGGAACGATTCGGATGATCTATTTCACCATTCTGATTTCCCACACCATCCTGGCAGCGGCTATCGTCCCATTGGTGCTGATTACTTTGGTGCGGGCGCTTCGCGAGCGTTTCGACCAGCACAAACGCCTTGCCCGCTGGACCCTGCCGCTGTGGTTTTATGTTTCGGTAACCGGGGTGATTATTTATTGGATGCTTTATCAAATATAGATCGGCTTGCCGGTTGAGGTGATACGAATTCAAAACTTTTTATCAGTTTTACTGGGACGGATATGAATCTGGAATCCTTGAGAACGGAATTAACCGAATACTGCCAAACCCATCTTCTCACCAAATTTTCACCGGAGGAAATCATCGAGCTCTTGCAGGACGGCGAGTCGGTGGAATGGCTGACATCCATGCTTGTGCCGGCGGAGCAACAGAGCCAGCACGGACGTTTGGCTGAATTGTTGACAAGCATCCGGCAAGAAGTCTACAAAGAACCTCCGCCCGCGCCTTCGTCAGAAGAAATCGTTGAAACCGCGCCTGAACTCGCAGCGGGCGAAACTCCCGAAGAGCCGGTGATCGATGAAGCTGAGCTTGAAAAGATGGCGCTGTCGATGCTGCCGCCGGGTGTGGATGCAAGACAATTCATGAGCTCGCCGCAAGGCGCATTGATGGCGGATTTCGCGGTGTTTTGTCAGGAAAAAGGAGTGGATATCCAGAATCTTGACGGGGGCAAGGTCACTGATGAAATTCGGGCGCTGCAGGAAGAATGGATGCAAACCTCCCGTGAAACATTACAAGGCAAAACCCCCGGTGAAGTGCTCGGTGGCCGTCCCCTCATTCCGCAAAAAGTGGAAACCGTGCGTCGCCAGGAGCCGAAAGTTGGTCGCAATGACCCGTGTCCGTGCGGGAGTGGGAAGAAATACAAGAAGTGTCACGGAGCGGAGGCCTAAATGGCGCGCTGGAGCAGTGCAGTTATGGAGTGATGGATAAAGGAATTTGTTCCTCCCTTCAATACTCCATCACTCCAGTTTTCCATCCAACCAACCTTTTCAATACTTCGGCGTCACCCCCAGATTATAAAACATAAACGCATAAATGTCCGCGGTTTCTTCCAGTCGCTTGGTGGTGCTGCTGGCGCCGTGGCCGGACCTGGTTTCGATGCGGATGAGTACGGGATTCTCACCGCGCTGCTTTTCCTGAATCGTGGCGGCATATTTGAATGAATGCGCCGGCACCACGCGGTCATCGTGATCGGCGGTGGTGATCAAAGTGGCGGGATATTTCATTTCTTTGATATTGTGCAGCGGCGAGTAGCGATAGAGATTTTTGAAATCCGCCTCGTTATCGCTGGAGCCGTATTCGGAGACCCACGCCGAGCCAATGGTGAATTTGTGGAAGCGCAGCATGTCCATCACGCCGACCTGTGCAATCGCCACCTTGAACAGCTCTGGCCGTTGATTGATCACGGCGCCGACAAGCAAGCCGCCATTGGAACCGCCTTGAATCGCGAGTTTTTCCGGCGAAGTGTATTTTTCCGCTATCAAATACTCCGCTGCGGCAATGAAATCATCGAACACGTTCTGCTTGTTGAGCTTCATGCCAGCTTCGTGCCACTTCTCGCCGTACTCGTTGCCGCCGCGCAGATTGGCCATCGCATACACACCACCCTGCTCAAAAATCGGAATGAGCAGGGGATTGAAAGAAGGCGTCAGACTGATGTTGAAGCCGCCGTAACCGTAAAGCAGCGTCGGGTTGTTGCCATCCCGCTTCAAGCCCTTTTTGTAAGTAATGAACATGGGAACTTTCGTGCCGTCCTTGCTCGGGTAAAACACCTGTTTGGTCTCGTAATCGTCCGGTTTAAAATCTATTTCAGGTGCGCGAAAAAGCGTCGTCTTCTTGGTCGCGATGTCGTAGCGATAAATCGTGGGCGGGAAGGTGAACGAAGTAAAAGTGTAAAACACGAACTTATCATCCCGTTCGCCGCCAAATCCGCCCGCGGAGCCGAGACCGGGCAGCACAACTTCATTTTCCAATTTTCCGTCCAAACTATGGACATATACGTGGGTCGCAACGTCCTTGAGATAAACAGCAAAAAGTTTTCCTCCGGCCGTAGTGGCATAACGCAACGGCTCCGGCTTTTCCGGCAACACCTCTTGCCAGTTTTTCTCGTCCGGATATTTCGGGTCATATAAAAAGACTTTGCTGTTCGGCGCATTTTTGTTGGTTTGAATCAGAAACTTGTCGCCGACATTATCGATCACGCCGAAATCCTCGTCGCCGATGGTTGCAATGATCGGTCTGAAAGTTTTCTCTTTCTTGGACTCATTGCGGAAGTAGAGTGCATTGCCTCTTTTGCTGTGATCGCCGACAGAAAGAATGGCGTAGCGTTCATCGTCGGTTGTGCTCACATTGTGAAAGCGCTTGGGGTTGGCCTTGTCCTCGTAAATCAGCTCGTCCTGGGCTTGCGGCGTGCCGAGTTTATGATAGTAGACTTTTTGGTACTCATTGGCCGCGGTCAACTCTTTTCCCGGTTCCGGCGCATCATAACGACTGTAATAGAACCCCCTTCCCTGCCAGGCGGCACCGGAAAACTTCACCCATCTGAGCGTATCCGGCAATGTCTTTTTCGTTGCGATTTCCATCACATAATACTCCTGCCAATCGGATCCGCTTTTGGAGAGACTATAAGCGGCATATTTTCCATCCTTGGAAAGCGAAAAGCCGCTGAGACGTGTCGTGCCGTCCGGAGAAAATTTGTTCGGATCAATCAGCACTTCCGGCTGGCCATCCAGGCCTTTCTGAATGTAAAGCACCGATTGATTTTGCAGACCATCATTTTTAGAAAAGAAAAAATACTTGCCTTTGCGAAAAGGCTGGGAATATTTGGGATAGTTGTAAATTTTCTCCAGCCGTTCTTTGATCTGCTGGCGATAGGGAATTTTCTCGAGATATCCGAACGTGACTTTATTCTGCTCCTGCACCCATTGCGCAGTTTCCGGCGAGTTGTCGTCTTCCAGCCAGCGATATGGATCAGGAACGGTTGTGCCAAAATAGGTGTCGGTGTGATCGACTTTGGCGGTTATGGGGTACTGTAACGCTTGCGCATTCACAATGGATTGCGGTCCGGCGAAACTCACAAATATGATCAACGCCAATAACACCCAAACGGCTTTCAGCTTTTTCATTTTGTTTTCTCCTCAACTGTCGGGGTTTGACTTTGTGTGCAAAAAGAAAAGTTTTTTGACACCGGTGTTGATGCCCCATGGAGGCGTTTTATATCGGTTGGGTTCGTCCATCAGTGGAAACGATCTATTATGAAACCCTGGTTGTTACTTGAGCGCGAGGGTTGGGGCAATATCCGACACTTACGCGGAGAGATTACCTCAACAATCGATAACTCCCATTTACCCCCGCCACGCACCCCACGCGAGACACAGCCATCCTCCGAGAAAGGCGAATCCACCGATGGGCGTAATCGCCCCCAAGCCCCGTTGCCCGGTGAAAGCCAGCGCATACAAACTTCCGGAGAAAATCACGGTGCCGATGACGAACAACCATCCGGCAGATATGATTGCCGAATTATTTGGCCAGCGTGCGCAGGCCCACGCAACGACGAGCAAAGCCAGCGCATGATAAAAATGATAACGCACACCGATCTCAAATGTGTTCAGCAGATCGGAAGACAGGCGCGTTTTCAATCCATGCGAAGCAAACGCGCCCGCTGCGACCGCGAGAAATGCTGAGAGGGAACCGAGGATAAAGAATAATCGTTCCATAGGCATCGTTGTTAGCCATTATGGCCAATTGGCCGTTTGCCCGATCTGCGGGAAACGGGCAACCGGACAAAAACGGCCAACCTTTAGCGCACGACCTTCACCAACTCACCAGCTTGAAGCCTGTCTGTTAAATTCATGCCATTGAGAATCGCGATCTCCTCCAGCTCCTCCTGTTTCACACCGAAGCGCGTGAGAATTTGCTTTAGATCGCCGGCTTGATCCACGGTCATGATCTTGACCCGGCGCGGCTGTTTGCTCAAAGCCGCTTGATTGCGCAACTGGTCGAAGCTTCTCATGACGCGCTCGAAGGTTGGCGCGAGGCCATCAAAGAGCGTGGGCGAGGTATAGCCGTGGAACATGTAAATTTGACTGCCCATTTGAATGAAATACGACATCACGCGCAGCACGCCGCTTTGCGTTTGCAGGTTGCTGATCAGCAGGTAAGCCGGCATGCCATTCACTTGCGTGGCTTGATGGCGCAAAACTTCGGCCTGGGAATTGTTGGCAAAAGTTTGTGCCGCTTCTTGCGGACTGGCGCCCTTGCCCAGGCTGAATTGAATGCCGGCATTCTGCTCCGGATTCACCATTTGCACTTGCGAGGGCTGGTTGGCGATCTGCCACTTGTCCGGAACCATGAATTGAAAACGCAGTTCCGGATGATAGAAATAACCGCCTTCGACGAATCCCTGGCGTGGATCATCGCCGTAAACAATGCCGTCGATCCGGCGCAAATAAGCAGCACGATCGGTGCCACCTTTGGGGCCGGGGACTTTTTGTTGCCATTCCGTAGCGAGCGCCCCAACGCGCTGCTCGCGGTTTTCGGGATTGGGATGAGTGGAGAGAAAGGTCGGCGGACCGCCGCCAGCCTTCTCCGTGATCCGGCTAATGGTGCTGAAGAACCGCGCCATTTGATGCGCATCATATCCGGCCTTGGTCGAGTATTCGACGCCAAGCAGATCAGATTCGGACTCATTGTCGCGACTGAATTTCAGAAAGAGCAATCCGAGACCGGTTTGGGCGATATCGCTGAAGCGTCGGAAATCTTCCGAAAGAATCGAACCCAGTCCCAATCCAAGCGTGGCGAGTTGGGCTTTGGTCATTTGCTCCGCACCGTGTCGGGCAGTCACGTGACCGATCTCGTGACCCATGACGCCGGCAAGCTCAGCCTCGGAATTGAAATGCGCCAGGATGCCACGCGTGAAATAAACATATCCACCGGGCAGCGCAAAGGCATTGACGACCGGCGAATCCATCAGGCGAAAGGTGAATTGCAAATTCGGCCGGTGCGAAACTTTGACCATGGATTGGCCGATGCTATTGACATATGCCGCCAGGTTGGCATCATCATAGACGCCATACTCGGCAACGATGCTCGGATCGGCCTCGCGGCCCATGGCGATTTCCTGCGACTCGCTGACCAAAGTGAAGGTCTTTTTGCCGGTGACATAATCACGAGCGCAGGCCCAAGCCAGCAATGCCATCAACGCGAGGCCAAACGCGGTTAACAAACGAATGCGAGACATTTAACTTCCTCCTTCGTGGTAATTCTCGAATCTTGATAAAATTGATTTCATAAAATTTTTCATCAGGTTGCCAAACCAAAGCGTTTCAGAATTTGTGCGAAAACTTCCGTTCCCAGCCACCCACCCAGCGTGGAAAGAACGAACGCGCTCAAAGGGTTCAATACGATGGTGCGTGGAATGACCGTGAGCACACCAAAGACAAAAGCCCAGTACAGCACGAAGCCGGTGACCAGGCCGATGATGATCCGCCACCACTTCGAGCCCTGGCGGGTCCAAAATGCGATCACGCCGCCGATCAAACCGCCCAATGCAGACAAAATCAATGGCCATGTTGGTAGGGTCACCTGCAAGTCGCGGGTAACAATTCGCAGATTAGGTGTGGACGCCGAGATGCTTACTTTTCCCATCCACGTCGGCTGGAACGTGGTCATGCCATCAGCACGACCAGCAGGAATGGAGATTTCCTTGTCTTGAATTTCTCCACGCCCTTGTTCAATGGCAAATGTAATCGTTCGGGGCTCATCCGTCTTCATCGGTGTGCCATTTTCATCCAGCAGTTGAACAATCAGATTCGCGTTATCAACGAGCGAAATCGCTGGCGGGCTGATGTTGAGATCAATCTGCGTTATGGGCGGTCCAAATTGAATTTGCAATTCTTTTTCTTTGGGTGGTTGGACAACCGGAGTGGCGCCAAGGTACTGTACTTTAATTAAGCCGACTTGGTTGGAAGTCAATGTCGCCTCGCCGTAATCATCGCCTTTGGGAATCTTCACGATTGTGGGTTCCAACCTGCCGCCGCTATTGAACAGACGGACGCGAATATCATTTGTGGCTGTTCCTTCTTCGTTGTTGGCATAGAGAAAAAGGTGAATCGTTGCAGCATCCTTGCCATCGGCCAACAAGGTTCTTTGCGGACTGCTTTTCAGGTCAAGAGAATCGCGGCCTGAACTGGACGGGCTTGCAGTATACGGAATTTGTGGCATCATCGGACTTCCGGCAAACCACCAATTGAAACCAGGCATCATGGCACCTGGTCTTAATCGTACTCTCGGTGCAGGCGTGACAAAAATAAAAGTGCCGCCCTCACGTAATTCCGACGGTTTGGCCAGATGTCGCGCCCGAATTTCTATGCTCCCAACTTCGTCGAGCGGCAGCCGAAATTTCTTTGAGCTTGCGCCGGCTTTAATGGTGTCCTGCATTTTTCTCATCTTGCCGGCTCTTAGATGCACCTCGATTTCAACGATCACCTCTTTTTCGGCTTTCACTGCCTGGTTGTTGGCATCCTGAATGACCACCTCGATTTCGGCGGTGGCGCCGACACGGTAACTTTTGGCATTCGAGTGCACGGCCAGCTTGATGGGCTTGCTTGCCTTCTGTTGCGCTTCGGCTGATTCGCTATGAAACAAGAGACCCAAAAGAGCAAGTGACACAGCGCAGCCAAGCCAGCGCACGAAAAATTGGTTCGGTTGGATTGCCATAACTTTACCCTGAGAATTGAGGTTCATGTTTTGAAAGTCTGAACAATGTCCACAAGTTCCGTGCCGCATACTACAAAAAAATAAACAAATTGTCAATAAAATTCTCTTTCGGAGAGGAACAAAAACGCCTGTTCGCCGGCGTGATCTTTCTCACTCCCATTTGCTCAAATAGAAGCTCCCCGGGTCTGCCTCCTCTTCATAGCCTTCCAAGGTCATGCGCAGATCGCTGTGAAAGACCCGAAACCCGGCGGCAATAAGCTCAGAGTAGGCACGATGATAGCGTGTCGGAGTGCGCACACTGATGGTATCCAGACCTCTCCGCTTCGCCCAGGCAAAAAGGTGCGGCAAGATTTCTCCTGTCGACAAGGAGGCATCCATCAAGGCGAAGACAATTTTCATGTAGCGGGGTGCTTCTTCCTCCGAATAAGTCTTGGTATGCGCAATGAAACAAGCGAGCAGCTCATTGCCATGACGGACACACATGGTATCGCCATATTGAAACCGCCACGTCAATTCAATTTCCGGACGAATCGACAAATGCGGATCGATGCGGCGCGCGAGTGCATCCGCCGCAAACACAAGAAATTCTCTTTCCGCCGAATCGGTCTCATTATAAAAGACGACCTCGTAGTCGGCCGGCCAGGGCTCTTCAGGATCCCGAGGCACGGGTAAAGTCAAATCCACTGTCAGGTTTTGCGGAATGAATCCCAATTTGGTGTAAAAGCCCAGATTGCGATGACTCCGGGGCATGGTCTCCAGGCCGATCACTTTAGCATTGGCGCTTTTGAGCACCTCGATTGCACGTACCATCAATTGCTGCCCAAGTTTCTTGCCTTGATGAGCTGGAATGATGCTGACCGGGCCGATCCACGCCACTTCGCCCCACAGGCGCGAAAAGGTGTATCCGACGAGTGAGCTCCCATTTTCAATGACAAAACAGCCGGCAGGAAAGGCAGCAAGATACATTTCCAAAAAAGAAAGATGGCAAAGCGGTACATGCGCGTTTTTGAAGCCGTCATCGATGCGGGCGGCCGTGAAGGCTTTGGAGAGAATAAGATTCACCGAGGGTAAATCGCTCCGCCGCATGAGACGCATGTGATATTCGGGCATATTTTCTTTGCTGTTACTACTCTTGCTCACACACTTTATTTCGCCTGCCGTTGATTTTGTAATGCGGGCAAACGCATGAGTATGAGCGCCTCTCACCACCCGCAGCTTGCACGAGCTTCTGCTTCGTTGGTAAAATGCGGGATATATTTCAGCAACCCCACCATGTCGAAGATTTTTTGAAAATGCGGCGACAAGCCAAAGGCCCGTAACGCCACACCCTGCTTTTGTGAACGCGTGAGCAGGGTGATGAGAATGGACATCCCAGCCGAGTTCACATAATTCACACTGCTGAAGTTGAAAACCAGACACTTGACTTTTTGTGCCACCGCTTTGTCATAAGCAGCGAGCAATTTCTTTTCCGCAAAGCTGGTCACATCGCCGGAAAGATCAACGATAGCCAGCTTGTCTTCGAGACGAAGATGGACTTGAAGCTCTTCCACGAATTTTCCTCCCGTACAAGGCGCAGCCGGGTTGGAATTTGCCAATTTTACAAATCTTCGAAAAAAATTCCGCAATCGCACCCGGCGACACTTTTTACAACGTCATCGTCAAGGTCGCTACATGACCCAACTTTGGCATGGTTTTGAATTCGAGGTGGTCAACCAGGTGTTTGATCAAGAACAGACCCCAACCACGCGGATCTTCCTCACCACGAATTTTTTTCTCCAAATGCGGTGCCGAATGCATACTGCTTTCAAATCCGGTGCCATTGTCAAAAACCTGAACCATCAGGGATTGCGGTCCGGGGCGAATGAGCACCTCCACGCGATTGGCAGCATTGAGCTTGTTGCCATGCTCCATGGCATTGATGCAGGTTTCGGAAACGGCCGTGCGCAAATCTTCGACGCGGGAAATCGAAAAACCCATCATCCGGGCCATCGCGGCGGCGGCCTCCATGGCGATCTTTTCGTAACCGATGCATGAAGGCAATGACAGCCGGACTTCTCCCTGGTTTTCACTGCGCGAAATTACGCCAGGCGGTTTTACTCGGCGTTTGCGAGGCATTTTGAATTCTATTCCAACCTTACCACCACGAGCGTGAGGTCATCAACATGCTCTTGCCTTCCGGTGTACGCTTCGGCCGCGGCGATCAGACGTCGCGGCAGTTCGTCCAGTGGCGCATGAGCATGCTGTTTGATGGATTGCTGCAGGCGTTCGAAGCCAAACGGTTCGGCCTTGCCGTTCATCATGTCCACAATGCCATCCGTGTAAAACACCAACAAGTCACCAGGCTGCAAGGCAATTTGCATTTGCTCGAATTTCACCTCGGGCCGAATGCCAAGTGGAAAACGGTCGCCATTTTCCGATTGCGGCAAAAAGCTGACCTCGCCGTTGCGGCAGAGCAGGGGCATGGTCTGGCCGGCATTGGCGTAGTATAAGATTCTTTTCGCCACATCCAAAATACCGCAAAAGACGGCAACGAACATATTGACCTGAATATCGTTCACCAGCCGGCGGTTGCTGCGCTCCAAAATTTCGTGGGTGCTTCGGCGTTCTTCCGCAGCAAAACGAATGGCCGAGAGCGCGCCGGCCATCACCATCGCGCCGGAGACACCCTTGCCGGAAACGTCGCCGATAACGATGCCGAGGTGGTTGTCATCAAGCGCCAGAAAATCGTAGAAGTCGCCTCCCACTTCGGTGGCCGGCAGCGAATGGGCTTCGATCCGAATTCCCGGAATCTGGGGCGGCGATTTGGGCAGCATTTGCATTTGCATATGGCGGGCAATCGCAAACTCCTGTGAGATGCGGAGGTTTTGTTTGATTGACCGTAACATGAAGTTGAACGAACGCGCCAGCTCGCCAATTTCATCCCTGGATTCAACGACGATGCTGGCATCCAAATTTCCCTTCGCCACCGCATGGGTCAATTCAGTCAGCTGGCGCAGCGGCGCAAACATTTTGCGAATCGACAAAGTGACAAAAATAACGGCCAGGATGCCAACCAAAACGATGACCATGATGGTACGTTCCTTGACGACATTGGCGCTGAAAAAAATATCACGTTCATAGGCGGTCGAGAACAAAATCCAATCCCAGGGCTTGAAATACATGTAATAGCCGATTTTTTTCTCACCTTGCCGGCCACGCGCTTCGGTCACTTGAATGAAATCCTTGTAACCGGAGTAGCCATCCCTCTCGCCGGAGGCATCAATGTTTCGGATGATTTCTTGAATATGCGGAAAAGCCGGCGTGTTGAGATTTTCACCTTCGCTGCTCGGGTGAATGACCAATATGCCTTTTTGATCATGGTGCAGATGATGAATGACTGCGATGTAGCCATCGGTGGCAATGCGTACTTTGCGGATTTCCTCTTTCAATTCCGCCGTGGGTTCCGAATACAGCTCGTGATAGCGCTCGCAGAGGGCGTAAGCATATTCGGTGCGCGCCCGCAACAGCTCACGCGCCAGGCTTTCGATTTCCCGTTTGGACTCACGGTAGGCCAGCACGCCGACAATCGAAATGGTCAGTCCGATCTCGAGCAGGGCCAACAGAATCAGACGTGTTCGCAGCGTCATGTCTCGTCGGTTCTCCTGGAAAGACCGAGTCGTTCCATTTTGCGTTGCAAGCCGAGACGACTGAGGCCAAGTGTGCGCGCCATCTGGCTTTTGTTACCGTGAAATTTTTCCTGTGCCGCGAGGATCATGTGTTTTTCCAAATGATCAATGGCATCCCGCAATCTGGTAAAAGTTTTTGGCGTGCCGGCATGTTCCTGTTCTTTTTTTCTGAGGAATTTTGCCGAGAGCTGATCGGCTTGCAGCGCCTGGTCGTTGTCAGCGAATGTAACCAGACGTTCAATTTCGTTCTCCAACTCACGGACATTGCCCGGCCAGTCGTAGGTTTCGAGAGCGGACAACAGTTCCGGAGTGAATCCCGCCACATGCCGCCCCAGGCGTTTCTCAAAATTCGTCAAAAAATGATTGGCCAGCAGGGCGATGTCCTCGCGCCGTTCCCGCAAGGGAGGAATTTGCAATTCCAACACGGCCAGACGATAATAAAGATCCTCGCGGAAACGGCCTTCATGAAGGGCCGTGGCAAGATTTTTATTGGTCGCGCTGATGACTCGGACATCCACGCTGATCTCGCGGTCGCCGCCGACACGCCGCAAGGAGCGCTCTTGCAACGTGCGCAACAATTTCGCCTGCATGCTCGCCGGCATGTCGCCGATTTCGTCGATGAACAACGTGCCGGCGTTGGCTTGCTCGAACAGGCCCGTGCGCTTTTTTACCCCGGTCGCGGTGCCGGCCTCGATGCCGAACAATTCCGCTTCAACGAGATTCTCCGGAATCGCCGTGCAATTGATGCCGAGAAACGGCCCATCGGCGCGTTTGGAATTGTAATGAATTGCCCGCGCGACCAGTTCCTTGCCGGTACCGGTTTCGCCGTAGATCAAAACATTGGCCTCGCTTTTGGCAAAACTGCGTACTTGTTCGAGCACTTTTTGAATCGCTGCGCTTCGCCCGAGAATCGCTGTGGCAGCAAATTCGCTTTTAACCGCCTCGCGTAACGAAAGATTTTCCAAACGCAGCTTTTCCTGGGCCTCACGGAGAGCCTCGTAGAGTTGGAGGTTTTCCAACGCCTTGGCGGCATAACGGGCCACGGCATTGAACAGCTCGAAATCGGCTTCGCGATAGGACTCGCCGGAAAGTCGCGGCCCCAGAAAAAAGACGCCCGTTGGTTGCTCCTGAATGACCAACGTTACAGAGGCAAAAAAGTTCTCATTGTGAATTTCAAAAAGTTCATGAAGATACTGCTGAATCCGTTCCAGGCTGTTGGCGCCGGCATCCTGAAGTCGGGCATTGATCGTTTCGATGGGGTATTCGCTGCGCGAGACGATACACCGCCAGCGACCGCTCTCGCGATCGCGGGAAAATGCTGCCGCCCGTTTCACACCAAACGTGCCGGACAAAATCGCGAGGACCCCGGCGTATATGCTTTCGCTATCCCGGCACGTTGCCAACGTCTGCGCCACTTCAAACAACGTGCCGAGCTGAAAGACCCGGCGCTCGAGCTCCCAGAGGCGGTCGTTTGCAATGTTTGCTTCCATAATTGAGTAGTTGTCATGCAAGCTGTCGCTATAGTATAAACAGCGAGGCGGGGAAAAGCAAGGGGAAAATGGCTTTGGGAAACGTGTTCGATTCCCTGCTTACTCCTGCGGAATCACCGCCGAGCTATCGGATACCGCTGAAGTGTCAGGAAAAGCCAAGCTGTCCGACAATACCGGCTTGGGTGTGTGCGGAAGAGGAGAAGGCGGTGTTTCCATCGGCAGCGGCTCGAGATATTTCGCTTCTTCCAAGGAGTCAACTGTGGTGGTTCCAATTTCTTGGGGCGAAATGCCTCCGCGCAGAGAAATGCCCGTCAGCGCCCACTGTGCCTGCTCGGGATTGATTTCACGGGCATTTTCCATGAGCCACACGACGCGCTTCTGCATACGCTGAACACTCTTCAGGCGCTTGAAGGGATCGAAATATTTCGGATTCGGCAACATACTCGCCAACAGCGTCGCTTCGGCGAGATTGAGATGGGCAGCGGATTTGCCAAAATAATAACGCGAGGCCGCCTCGGCGCCATAAATGCCTTCGCCCCATTCAACGACGTTGAGATAGAGTTCAAGAATGCGCCTCTTGGAAAGATTTTTTTCGAGACGGCGCGCGAGAATCAACTCGCGGATTTTGCGCAGCAGGGTCTTGCGCTTGTGCAAAAACGCATTGCGCGCCAATTGCATGGTAATGGTGCTGGCGCCACGCACGTATCGCCCTTTCTCCAAATTGACGCGAAACGCCTCCTTCATCATCTCGTAGTTGATGCCATCATGCTGATAGAATGTATCATCTTCACTGATGATGACCGCCTTCTGCAACAGGGGAGAAATGCGCTGGATCGGCACCCACAGGCGAATCGGATTGGTCGTGCGCTTGTTCCAATTGATATGATCCGGCTTGACCGTGGATGGCGGCTGGTAAGATTTTATTTCTTCCGCGCCCGGTAACCCTGCGAAAAGAAGCAAATAGCCGGTGCCAAGAAAAACTGCGCCAATGATGATCGTCCAGATCCATACTGACCCCGATTTTCCCTTTACGATTTGACCAAGAAAAGTCAACCTTTTCTCTTGCTGTTGGTCATATTCCGCAGTCATGTCGTAGCAACAGAGAGGAAGCCTTCGTGAACCTCATTATGCGCCTGGCAATGACTTGAGACTGATTTTCAAGATATTCTTGACTTGGACGAAATTCAGTTTGTCTTCGCGCGCCAACCAACCAAGAGCCATCCACAGGGTTTTGTCATCTGCGCCAGTAGCCTTTTTCAATTGTGCCGCAGACATTTCACCGCTATTTTTCAGCACATGCCAGACTTTGCCGGCGGTTTCACCAATTCGGGCGATCATTTGTCCTCCACTCTTCAAAAAGTGTTTATTCATTCTTATAGTAAAAATCAGCAACGGGAAAGTCAAGGGAATTATTGGGCAGCACGTAATGCTGACGTACTGGTAAAACCAATAATCCCCATGTATGTCATGCTGTAACGAATCTTCCAAAGTCTATAGACCAGCACTCGTGCTGGTTGCACGGCAGGCATGACAGGATGAGGCGGATGATCCACCCATCGCTGAGCGAGTACGGTAGCATCGGAGGATGTGTGATATACCTCCTGCCTCACCTCACCCTGCAGGCGTCGCCACAATATTCACCAGCTTCTGCGGCACGATGATGACACGCTGCACGGCTTTGCCTTCTTGCACGCGCGCGCTGGGAAGCGCCATCTGCTTTAACAGCTCCCAGTCGACATAAAAGCAATAAGCTTCATTATACCTCAATCACCCTTCTTTAACGGAAGATGATGTACACGAATCTTCCCTTCGGTCACGCTCATAATGACGCCTTGCACAAGTGCGTCTTGATGTTTAGAGATGATTTCGCGCAAATACTGATCAACTCGTTCGGGCTTCATATTATTGAGACGAAAAATGATGACACTGGGCAGTTGAGTCCCGCTTGCTGCCACCAATTCACCGAAACCAAGGTCATGTGTTAAAAGAACACGCCCTTCCATGCGAGCCTTTTCCAAAATATCCGGGTCAGGCAATCGTCCGAGGCCTTGGTCCAGCAAATGAACTGCATCGTAACCAAGACTTCTCAAAAAGTCTGCCGACTTCGGGGAAATACCCATGTCTACCAAAAATTTCACGCCGGTACGGGCTCCATTGGATGGACACTCTCCTCCGCAAGCCAGGCCGCATACTTAAGAGCTTGATGAATGTCTTCCGGTTCCAAGTAAGGGTAAGCATCAATGATCTCTTCAGTGCTCATGCCATTTGCAACCAAGTTGACAATTAAAGAAACAGTGATGCGCATCCCTCGAATACATGCACGCCCACCCATGACATTCGGATCAAAAGTAATACGGTCAAAATCTAACATGGGAATGCCTCCAATTGATAAGTAACAGTTGCAGTAGCATTGACGCTCATGAAAATGCTACTTCCACTGCCACCTGCCACTTTTCATCAATTCGCCTCACCTCACCCTGCAGGCGTCGCCACAATATTCACCAGCTTCTGCGGCACGATGATGACACGCCGCACGGCTTTGCCCTCCATGAACTTTTGCACCCGCTCGCTGGAAAGCACGGTCTGTTTCAACTGCTCTTCAGTGATGTCCACTGGCACCACGACTTGATCGCGCAGCTTGCCATTCACCTGCACAACGATGGTCATTTGCTCTTCGGCGATTTCCTTCTCGTCGTAGGTCAGCCATGGCTGTTGATGCACGGACTTGCCTTTATTCCCCAAAACGTCCTGCCAGATTTCTTCTGCAATAAAAGGTGCGATGGGGGAGATCAGTCGCGTGAACGTTTCGATACCTTGCCGCCACAAATCCATTGACACCGTCAATGTACCATCTTCTTTACGGCAGCTGTAAAGAAAATTGAGGTACTCCATCAATGCCGCCACCGCGGTATTGAATTCGAAATTCTCAATATCATGGCTAACGCGCTTGATGGTCTTGTGCATCCATCTCCGGAACGTTTTCCCATCAAAACCCTCTCTCCCACTCTCCCTCTCTCCCACTCTCCCTCTCTCCGTATCAGCAAAGTGGGGGAGAGTCTCCGTTGCCAAATTCCAAAAGCGAGTGAGAAAGCGCGACACGCCTTTGATGCCGGTCTCCTCCCATTTGGATTCACCCTCGAATGGACCGAGAAAAAGAATATAAGCCCGGAGGGCATCGACACCGTACTCTTCGACAACGGCATCAGGAGTGATGACGTTACCGAGTGATTTGGACATTTTCCGGCCGTCTTGCGCGAGCAACATGCCCTGATTGCGCAGCGTCGGAAACGGCTCGACAAACGGCACCACGCCAGCATCATACATCACCTTGGTCCAGAAACGCGCGTAGAGTAAATGCATCACCGCATGCTCGGCGCCGCCGACGTACAAATCCACCGGCATCCAGTATTTCATTTTCTCCGGATCGAAGGGGGCCTGGTCATTGTGCGGATCCGTGAAACGCAGGAAATACCACGACGAGCACGCGAAGCCATCCATCGTATCGGTCTCGCGCTTGGCCGGGCCACCACATCTCGGACACGTCGTATTGACCCACGATTCCACTTTGGCCAACGGCGATCGGCCGTCGCCGGTCGGTTCGAAATCTTTCAGTTCCGGAAGTAGCACTGGCAGTTGCTCATCGGGTACGGCGACGGCGCCATCTTTCTCACAATGCACGATCGGAATCGGCGCGCCCCAGTAACGTTGCCGCGAAATCAACCAATCGCGCATTTTGTACGTGACTTGCTTTTTACCCAAGCCCTTGGCTTCAAGATCGGCGTTCAAGCGACGAATCCCCTCTTCGGAGGTCAAGCCGGAGTACGGCCCGGAATTGATCATGATGCCATAGTCGGCAAAGCACTCTTCCACGCCATGCGCTTTCCCATCAGGGCTGATGACTTCGATGATCGGGAGATTATATTTTTTTGCAAAGGCAAAATCGCGGGTATCGTGGCCGGGCACGCCCATCACTGCGCCGGTGCCATAACCCATCAACACATAATCGGCCACCCAAATCGGAATTCGTTCGCCGCTGAGCGGATGAATGGCATAGCTGCCGGTGAACACGCCAGTCTTCTCTTTTTCTGTGGACATGCGGTCGATCTCGGTCAACCGTTTCGAGCGCTCCACATACGCCTCGACCTCGGCTTGGTGCTCCGGCGTGGTCAGTGGCATGGTCAACGGATGCTCCGGCGCCAACACCATGAAGGTGACACCAAAAAGTGTGTCAACGCGGGTGGTGAAGACCGGAATCCGGTACTCTCGACTTTCCTTTTCTCTCCCCGTCCCCCTCTTTCCCCGTCTCCCTCTCTCCTGAGAGGGGGAGAGGGTGAGCGGGCGAGTGGGTGAGTGGGCGAGCTTCACCGTAAAAATCACTTCGGTGCCTTCGCTGCGACCGATCCAGTTGCGCTGCATGAGCTTGATCGGCTCCGGCCAGTTGATGGTGTCGAGATCGGCGAGCAAGCGGTCGGCGTATTCGGTGATTTTAAAATACCATTGCTTCAAATCTTTTTTGGTGACTTCAGAATGGCAGCGCCAGCAGCGCCCAGCTTCGACTTGCTCGTTGGCCAAAATGGTTTTGCACTGCGGGCACCACCACTGGCTGCCCATGGCCTGATAGGCCAATCCGCGCTTGAACAACAAGAGAAAGAACCATTGTGTCCAGCGATAGTACTCAGGGGTCGAGGAGTTGATCTCGCGCTCCCAGTCATACGAAGCCTCAATGAGCTTCATCTGCCGGCGGTAATTATCCGTGTTTTGTTTGGTGGTGACGGCCGGGTGCACTTTCATTTTGATGGCATAATTCTCTGCCGGCAACCCGAACGCGTCCCAACCCATCGGATGCAAAACATTATAGCCTTTCATGCGCATGTAACGCGCAATGACGCAGGTCGGGATATAATTGCGGCAATGCCCCACCGACAGTCCGTCGCCGGATGGGTAGGGGAAGAAATCGAGCACGTAATATTTGGGCTTGTTCGGATCGGTGCCGGCTGCGCCCGTCGGGGTTTTATACAAACCAATTTGCTCCCAATACGGCCGCCATTTGGCCTCCAGTGCCTTGAAGTCGTAACGTTTGTCAGACATGGTGAATCCTTCGTAAAAACTTTCGTAACTATCCAGCTTTCTTGAAATGACAAAATAATTTAATGACAAAATAATTAAAAATCATAGTGAATATCGTCGAGCGTTTTGATATACAAGCACGATTTGCCGGTTTTGTAGTTGCCGAGTTTCTGCATGAGCTCGCCACAACTCGCAAAACCGGGCATGATATAAAGCGTCATATTTTGTTTGCGCGGCGAGAACCCGGCGAGAAACCAGTCGCCCTCGCGCCCGCTCTCGTATTTGTAATGATAGCCGCCGAAGCCAACAATGCAGCTGCCCCACATCTTCGCCTCGGCCTTGGTGATCTTTTGCATCAAGGCTAAGAGGGCAAAAGCCTCCCGGCGTTTTTTCTCATCGGCGAGGCCTCGAAGAAGGCCTCGCCGATGTTATCAGTGGGTTTGGTTTTCAGCTCGGCCATAAGTAGCTCCTTGAATCAGGGGAAAACGACTGGCTAATTTTTTCGGGAGTCGAGGTGGTGATGAAAACTGTCCAACTCGAATAATTCATGATCGAACTTTTTTCCGTCGTCTGGTTTTCTTCAAAATATTTCTATCATCCAAAAATTCGACTGGCGCGGCATACCTGCCATTCTCCCACATGAGAGAGAAAAACCAAATGCCACTCTCTCCAATACAAAAATCCGCCGGCGTGAAAGTCATCTTGGAGTCAAGGGGTGGCTCCGCGTGTTCCGGATTATATTCGGCTGGCCAACCGAAGGCCTCGCCTTTCCAAGCCTTTCCCTTCGCGTGTAGTTTGGCGGCAAACTCCCTGACCTCGTCAAGGTCAGGGATAGCGAGTGGAACGATAGCGGAATAATCATCGAACGTTTTGATTTTCGCTTTAGCCGTTATCACGTTTCTTTTGCTCCTTTCGCCATGCTTTGATGATATCATTTTGATGTTCTGTCAATATTTTTTCTATCTCACGAAGCTCATGATCTCGAAACCGTCGCACTCTCGCAAGTGTAATGGGTATCAACCAATATTTCGCTTCCTTACCGTTCTTTCCCACGTGAACGTGCGGCGGTTCGGCGAGGTCCGCCTCATAAAACCAAAATTTGTAACCTCTGACTCGCAATACTACAGGCATCGCCTTCCCCTCATTTCATATCTCACAAGCGATGGGCATAGCGATAACCGACTCGCACCATCCAAACTTGGGCCTGTGGATAGCGCGCCAGCAGACGATTCGAGGCAGCGATCTCGTCGGCGTCGATTTCAAACGCCCCTGTCTCAATATCGATAAGGACAAACTTGCCCATGTCCTCTTTTTTGAGATGCGGACGGATGTCACGCTCGTAAATCTCATCCCCGCGCCGGGCGAATTCCTCTTTGCTGTAGCGTGGTTGCAAGTCTATCATCTTTCTTTTCTCGGTTTTGTACGGATAAAATCCTCTTTCGAGATAACCATCCCCAAATTTTTGATATGCTTGCGCCAATCCGCTTGTCACCGGCTAGACTTATAAATTTACACATTTTTTGCCCAGAAAAAAAGCAGAATTTTTGCGAACTGTGGGTTCCGTTTCCCAATTTTTTACGAAAAATCATTTGACAATTACAATTATTTTGTCTACAATCATTTTGTCTCTCCAAACTTTCAACCAAACCCGAGGCAAGAAGATCGGTCTTTTTCATGTCACCTGCTGAGTGAGAGAAACCGTGTTGCGAGAATTGGTATTGAAGAACAGAAGTTATCGCCGATTCCATCAAGAGGTTGCCATCGACGAATCGATGTTGAGAAAATTTGTTGATCTGGCACGACACTCTCCATCGGCGGGCAATCGCCAGCCACTCAAATATATCCTGTCGTGTGATCGCGCAAAAAATGAAGTGATCTTTCCCCACCTTGCCTGGGCCGGCTATCTCAAAGATTGGCCCGGGCCTGCCGAGGGGGAGAGACCTTCGGCATATATTATTATCCTCGGAGACACCACGATCAGCCAATTTTTTGAATATGACTGCGGTATAGCCGCTCAAAGCATTCTCCTGGGCGCCACCGAAGAGGGCTTCGGTGGGTGCATCATCCATTCCATTCAACGGGAAGACTTGAGGAAGGCGTTGAAAATCCCGTCTCATCTGGAGATCCTTCTCGTTTTGGCTTTGGGCAAGCCCAAGGAGATCGTCAAAATCGAAACCGTCGGAGCCTCCGGAGACATCAAGTATTGGCGTGACAAGGAGGGAGTGCATCATGTGCCGAAACGGTCTTTGGATGAAATCATAATCGGTTAGGTCAAATCTGAACCGATTGCCGATTGATGAAATGAAAGAACGGAAAATGATTTACAAAATTCCCAAACCGATATCTGGTGGTTTGATTCTCTCCTATAAATGCAATGCGAGATGCCGGCACTGCATGTATGCTTGTTCTCCCAAGTGGAGTCATGATTGGCCCTCAGAAAAGGAGTTAACCACCATCTTGGCGCAATTGGCCAAATACATCCGGCCGAGTCCTTATGGCCCTGAGCTCGTGAGTGTCAATCATGGGCTGCATTTTACCGGCGGTGAGCCATTCATGAATTTCAACTTGTTGTGCCAAGCGGTCGAGATTGCTCATGCGCTTGGGATTCCTTCCCTGTTTGTGGAAACCAATTGTTTCTGGTGTGTCAATGATGAAATAACCAAGGAAAAACTGCAGATTCTAAAAGCCAAAGGCTTGCATGGAATTTTGATTTCCGTCAACCCATTCTATTTAGAATTCATCCCGTTCGAGAGAACCGAACGAGGAATCAACATTGCCGCTGAGATATTTGGCCGGAATTTGATGGTTTATCAACTGGAATATTATCGACGATTCAAAAAATACGGAATCACCGGACGGGTTAAATTTCAAAATTATCTGCGGCTCGAGAAGGAAGAAGACGTCTTCAGAAGTGTGGAGTTTTTCTTGATGGGAAGGGCATCCTATGACTTGGAGGCGACCCTGGAAAGGTACTTTGCAAAATTTCCCGCCAACGCCTTCTTCGAGCAACCTTGCAGCCCACCCCTTTTAAGAAACTGGCACAACCATTTTGACAACTACGGGAACTTCATTCCGGGATACTGTGGGGGAATATCCCTGGGGGATTGCCGAGATTTGCAGCGCCTCTTGGTCGAGGGAATAGATACAAATGAGTATCCGGTTTTGAAATTCCTGTTAGAGGATGACTTCGAGGGATTCTTCCGCTTTGCCGAAGATTTTGGATATCGAGCCTTGCCAGGCGGTTATTTCACCAAATGCCATCTTTGTACGGATATTCGAAAATATCTTGTGATGAAACATGATTTTACTGAACTAAGGCCAAAGGAATTTTATGAGCATTTATCATAACAGTCTTTGGTTAGGCATGGTGCTGTTCTTGACCCTGTTGACGCCAGGGCGTGCGCAGGACTGGAAAACCTATCCTTACCATCCTGCCGGCACCGCCATCAGCTTCCCGAAGGACGACGGCAACCACCGCGAAGATTACGAGTGGTGGTATTTCAATTTTCATTTGACGGACAGCTTGCAAGGCAAAAAATTCAGCGGCATGATCGCCATTTTCGATTTGCCTCTGCCTTTCAGGATTTTGAATATCGCGAATGAAACCGATGGCGTGTTCACTTCCATCGTGAATCCAAACTCTCTTTTCGACAACGTGTCTCTTCAAGCGGCGTCCGACTCGCTGGAATTGTATTTTCATCATTCGACCTATGTTGATACCTTGCGCCATCGTCGCGACGGCTCGGGACAGATGCTTCCCTTTGCTTATGAACTGCATGTTGGTGACAACGCGAATCATTTTGATCTGGAAGTGGATGTTCTCAAACGGCCGCTCATCGTTGGCCAGGATGGACTGGTCAGCTTTGTGAGCGGCGATTCGTACTATTACAGTTATTCCCAATTGTCCGTAAACGGCACGGTAACGCTGAAGGGGACAACTTACCAGGTATCCGGCCTCGGTTGGTTCGATCATCAATATGGTTCATTTTTAGATGCCGGGTTTCTTGATTTCACCCAAAGCAACTACGAGTGGTTCAGCGTGCAATTAGACAACGGTATGGATTTCAATTTTTGGCAGATTTTCCGAAAGGGTAAAATTGCCGCCAACGATTCGGCGCGATTGTCAACTTTTTATCTCTCGGAAACGGCCCAAGATACAACTTCGCAGTTTTTGCTGGAAAGAACGGCATTTTGGCAGGCGCCCTCGGGCAACTATTATGCGGCCGGCTGGCGCTATGTTGATCCGGCCCGAGGGATTGATCTACTCCTGACCCCGGTCCTTGCCGGACAGGTCGTGAGGCTGTTCTTCGGAGTTTTGGAATTTTGGGAAGGCAGTTGTACGGTTAGCGGACATGTTGCCGGCATCCCGGTTCGCGGTGTGGCCTTTGCGGAACTCATTCACAAATATGAAATGCCGCAGGTGCAGTTTACCAATCCTCACGGCGACCTTTTTACACCGGGAATGGTGAGCTGGCAAGTGCTGAATCCGGATGACGGCAACCCGCTGCGCTTCGCTCTTTTTGTTTCCACCGATACCGGAGCGAATTTTGACTTACTGGCTCATGGACTGGTGGATCCGTTTTTCCCCTGGCTTGGAAATCCCTCTGGCCCGGCACAACTCAAGCTGGTGACTTATTCGGTTGATTCCACTATGGCCAGCGTGGTGTACAGTAGACAATTTATCACCAGTGTGGACGTGGCTGAGCAGATACCGCCGTCTGATTTTCATCTATGGCCAAATTATCCCAATCCTTTTAATGCGGAAACGTTTTTACGCTACAGCCTGCCAGTGGCATCACGGGTTCGTCTCGAGATTTATGATGCCCAAGGCCGGGAAGTTGCCACCCTCGTGGATGGACTTCAACCGTCAGGAGAGCATACCGCGGTGTGGCATGCCGGCAATGCAAGCTCTGGCCTCTATCTGGCGCGCTTGACGACAAACGGGATGACGGCGGTGCAAAAGTGCATGCTCGTGCGGTAGATGGATTCCCGGTCGATTTTTTCTTGTTTTTGAGAAGTTTCCTTCAAAAATTCGCAATTTTAATAGAGAAAATTTGAAAGGAGGTAGGGTCTTCCTCCTAATTGATTGATATTAAATGCGTAGGCCTCAGAGGGAATTCGCCTCTGGCGGTATACTTTTTGTGTAGCAAAATTTAGACATTTCCTTTTTGAGGGCAAAGAGATAGTGATCCGCTTACTGCTCAGAGCGTATCCGTACTTCGTCTAACCTGACTGATCATACACTCGCAGAACTAACCGGCTACGCTCACGGGGCAGTCTATTGGTTCCAGTTGGCACACCAAATCATATCGGCAAAAATGGGTAGCCTTTATTCTCAAGGAGCAAAATCATGATCTCAGGCGGCGAATTCTTAATCACGCCAATTATTCATGGCGAAATCATGACTCGCGAAAAATTTTCCGAAGAACAAAAAGAGATTGCGCGGGTCGTCGAAGAGTTTGCAGTGGAAAGAATTTTGAAAAACAAGCAAGCGATTGAAAAGTATGACAAGGAACTCTCTCTGACTCTTTTCCGCGAATGTGGTGGAATGGGGCTTTTGAGCACTGACCTCCCCGCAAAGTATGGCGGCAGCGCCCTAGGCACGGTCACTGCCATGCGGGTTGCCGAAGGCATTTCATTCGGAGAGAGTGCCTCATTTTCCGTAACCTTTTCGGCGCATTCCGGCATTGCCACCCTGCCCATCTTGTTTTTCGGCAATGGGCAACAAAAAAGTAAATATTTGCCCAAAATCGGCAGCGGCGAATGGATGTCTGCTTATGCGCTCACCGAAGCCGAAGCTGGGTCCGATGCGTTGTCCCAGAAGACAACGGCAACCCTCACCCCTGACGGTAAATTTTATATTGTGAATGGCATCAAACAGTTTATCAGCAACGGCGCGTGGGCCGATGTTTACATTGTCTTTGCCGATGCGGGCGCAAGGAAAATGGCAGCTTTCATCGTCGAGCGAACGTGGGAGGGCGTCAGCCCGGGGCCGGAAGAGCATAAGATGGGAATCAAAGGCTCCTCCACGACCAGCGTGACGTTCGACAACGTCAAAGTGCCGGTTGAAAATCTGCTCGGAGAAATCGGCCAAGGGCATCAGGTGGCACTCGATGTGTTGGATTTGGGACGTCTCAAGCTCGGCGCCGCAGACCTCGGTGGTTGCCGGGCGGTGATCAAAGAAGCCGTGGCGTATGCGTTGCAGCGCCGGCAATTCGGCCGCCCCATTGCGCAGTTCGATGCCATCAAAAGTAAATTCGCCGACATGGTGATTCGCACCTTTGCGCTGGATAGCATCGTCTATCGTACCGCGGCCATGTATGACGAAATTTTGGAGCACTTCGATCTGGAGAGCGAAACGCCGCCGCCCGGCATTGGCGAGACGCTGGAAAAGCTGGCCATCGAAGCTTCCATCAACAAGGTCCATGGCACCGAGAGTTTGTGGATCGTTGCTGATCACGGCCTGCAAATCCTCGGTGGATACGGATTCCTCGAAGATTATCCGATGGCCGCGGCCGCCCGTGACAATCGCGTGGATCGCATCTTCGAAGGCACCAATGAGATCAACCGCCAGATCATTGCCGGCTTTGCCCTGCGCAAGGCCTTGATGGAAGAGCTGCCGCTGCGTGAGAATACGAAGCCATTCAGTGACGGGCGACTGCGGGTAAATACCGAAGAGGTGGTGAAATTGATTCCGGATTCCGAAGCGCTTGCGGCAGAGAAACGCCTCGTGGAGATGGCCCGGCAGCTCGCACTCTTTGTGTTCAATGAAGCCGCCATTGCTTATGGACAGGATTTGCGGAATGAACAACAGATTGGCGAAGCGCTGGCCGATATTTTCATTGATCTCTACGTCATCGATAGCGCGTTGCGTCGCGTCGCACAAAATCCGCGGCGTGACAGGACTTGGAATGCGATTGTCAAAGTGCTCATCGCGGAATCCGCCGCGCGCATGCTTGCACTGGCGCGCAAAATCATTACCGCGTTGCCTGATGCTGCCATCCGCTCGCAGCAATTGCAAGATTTGTTGGATTTTGCCAAAGTGATGCTTCCGGCAACCAATACCATAGCGTTGAAACGGGAGATTGCGGAAGATTTGTATGAGGTGGGAAAGTATCGTTTCTAATGAATAAAACGTAATGCATAATATCTGGCCTATAAGGAGATAACGACATGGCTACAAGAAATGATCGATACACGGTGATTCTCGACGGCGTGCGCAGCCCAATGGGAGTGAAGAAAGGTAAAATGATCGGCATCCGCCCCGATGATTTAACGGCGCAGGTGATCGTCGCTTTGCTCAAACGCAACCCGCGTTTGCCGGTTGAAAAAATCGAAGATGTCGTATTGGGCTGTGCCTTTCCCGAAGCCAGTCAGGGCATGCTGATGGCGCGCGGCGTTGCCATTCTCGCCGGCATTCCCAAGGAAGCCGGTGCCAAAGTGGTGAACCGCTTTTGCGGCTCTTCCATGGATGCGGCGCATCAGATTGATCGTGCCATTCTCGTTGGCGATATCGAGGCCGGCTTGGCCGCCGGCGTTGAGGATATGTTCTCCATCCCCATGGGCGGCTTCAATCCGGATTTTCATCCTAAGCTCGTCGAACAACAAGTCTATATGGGCATGGGCGAAACCGCCGAAATCCTCGCGCGCGAGGGCAACATCAGTCGGGAAGAGCAAGAACAGTTTTCAATTTCCTCTCACAAAAAAGCACTGGAGGCCTGGACCAATGGCCGCTTTGCCAACGAAGTGGTGCCGGTCACACACAACGGCATAACGATTGATCGCGATGAGGGTCCGCGCGAACCGGATATCGAAAAAATGAAATCATTGGAACCGGCCTTTCTGAAAAACGGTACCATCACCGCTGCGACCAGCTCGCCCATTTCCATCGGCGCCGCGGCCTTGTTGCTTGCCAGCAATACTTTGGCTCAGGAGTTGGACTTGAAACCGCGGGCTCGCATCGTGGCTCGCGCCTTTGCCGGAGTGGATTGGAAAATGATGGGTATGGGACCGCTGCCCGCCACCGAAAAAGCCCTCAAACTGGCCGGCATGACTCTCAAAGATATCGATGTCATCGAGCTGAACGAGGCGTTTGCCGCGCAATCCCTTTATGTGATCAAAAAAGGCGGCTGGCCGATGGAGAAGATCAACCTCAACGGCGGCGCCATCGCCCTCGGCCATCCCCTCGGCGCTTCCGGCGCGCGCATCCTCGTGACCCTGCTGAATGTCATGGAACAGAAAAAAGCCAAAACCGGACTGGCAACCATGTGCATCGGCATGGGACAGGGGATTGCAACCATCATCGAGAGATTGTGAAAACGGATTGATGGAGTGCTGGAGTGTTGGGTTTGGTGGATCTGGGAGACAAAGATTGTCAACTTGGAGTGACAAAAAATTTTGTCTTACGGATTTTGGTCGAGCTGAAGTGCAATACGCAAACGCAGGTTAATTTCTGGTATCAAAGCCAAAGAGACTTCACCCAATTCACCATAAATAATTCTTTTTTCAATCGTGCACAGTTTTCGTAGGCGAATGGCAGAATCCTTTTTGAGGCCTGTTATTCCAAAATCGGGGTGAGATGAGTCTACAATCAAATCGGTGGGTTGGGTTGCTTTGCTGACCTGTGAGGTAATAAATGCAACAATCACCTCATCTTGATCAGCAGAAGAGATAATCACCGCCGGGCGGCGCTTGGTGGTACTCAGATCGCCAAACGGGAAAGGCGTGAGTACGATGGTTCCCCGTTTCATCGGTAGCGTATTTTTAAATCCTCGTCCGTGTAAATATCCTCGGCGGGGTCGGCAAGAAAATCGAATGCGCCGCCGCTGTCTGCCAGCTTGGCGATTTCGCTGGCCGGAAGGTCATCGAACTCGCCATCGAGCACAATCACTAAAAGCCGCGCATTTGGGGGTAGATCGATTTTCTTGTCGAGAATGATGTTCGCGCCGTCAAAGTGAGCAGGAATGGTTTGAATCATGGTCACCTCGCATTTCAAGCAAATTAAAAATGCTTGAACTTGTTTCAATATAATGTAGAAAATTTGTCATGATTGTCAAGTGAAACTTCGCGTTAATTCATTTTGGGAGCAAACAAACAATGACAAAGAAAATAGAGAAGGTTGCCGTGCTCGGAACCGGCGTAATGGGCAGCCAGCTCTGTGCCCATCTGGCCAACGTCGGCATTGCTTCACTGGCATTCGACATTTCGCAGGAGCTGGCCGAAAAAGGCATTCAGTCGGCGCTGGCGTTGAAGCCCTCACCATTTTATGATTCCAGCCGTGCGAATTTGATTACACCCTGCAACTATGATCAACACCTCGAACGCCTCGCCGAAGTGGATTGGGTCATCGAAGCCGTTGCCGAGCGCCTCGATATCAAGCGGAGTCTGTTTGCAAGGATTGCACCGGTTTTGAAAAGCGAGGCCATCCTCAGCTCAAATACTTCCGGACTCTCCATCAAAGAAATGATGGCAGAGATGCCAATGGATTTGCGGCAGCGTTTTCTGGTCACGCACTTCTTCAACCCGCCACGCTACATGCGCTTGATCGAGCTGATCAAAGGTGAAGAAACTCGATCCGAGGTCGTGGATTTCATCGCCGCGTTTTGTGAAAACGTGCTCGGCAAAGGCGTCGTCTATGCCAAAGACACGCCCAACTTCATCGCCAACCGCATCGGGGTTTTCGGCATGATGCTCACCTTGAGGTTGGCGCGCGAAATGAATCTCACTGTCGAAGAAGTGGATCAATTGACCGGGGAGATCATCGGCCGTCCCAAGAGCGCCACTTTCCGAACCGCCGATGTCGTCGGGCTGGATACGTTGGTGCACGTGGCAAAAACTTCTTATGACAAAGGCGCCGATGATGAAGCGCGGGATATTTTCGCCATCCCGGATTATCTCCAAAAAATGTTGGAGAACAAATGGTTGGGGCAGAAAACTCAGAAGGGCTTCTATCAAAAAGTCGGCAAGGACATTCTTTCTTTGAATTTGACCACGTTGGAATATGGCCCGCAGAAACCGGTGCGCTTTGATGGCTATCGCGTGGCCAAAGGATATACCGCCGTCGGCGATAAAATCAAAGCGCTGGTCGAAAGCGATGACCGTGCCGGAAAATTCCTGTGGGAGCAAATTTCCCAAACGCTGATTTATGCCGCCAACCGCATTCCCGAAATTGCCGATGATATTGTCAATGTTGACAACGCCATGAAATGGGGCTTCGGCTGGCAGCTTGGTCCGTTCGAAGTTTGGGATGCCATCGGCGTCGAAAAATCCGCCCGCCGCATGGAAAAAGAAGGCAAACCCGTACCGGCGTGGGTGCGCGCGATGTTGGATTCCGGGCGAACAAAATTTTACGAAACCACTCGTGAAGGCCGAACGTATTTTGATTTGGCGGCGAAAAAAGCGCAGCCAATGCCCGAGAAAGCCAAGACCATCTCTCTCGATCTGCGAAAAATGCAAGGTCGCGAAATCCGGCGCAATTGGTCGGCCAGCCTCATTGATCTTGGCGACGGTGTGGCCTGCGTCGAATTTCACAGCCCACTCCAGCCGGCGCTGAATCCCATCGATGCGGCGATGATCGACATGCTGTTCACGGCGCAGGAAGTTGTCGTCAAAGAAGGGTTCCGCGGGTTGGTCATCGGACATCAGGGGCAAAACTTTTCCGCCGGTGCCAATTTAGCGCTCATTTTAGAGTTGATCAAAGCCAAGAATTGGAAGGGCATCGAAGCGATCAGCAAGGCTTTTCAAGATGTGACGCAGAATCTGAAGCACGGCCCCTTCCCGGTGGTCGCGGCGCCGTTCAATCTCACCCTCGGCGGTGGTTATGAAGTTTGCGCTGGTGCAGACAAAATCGTCGCCTCCGCAGAGCTTTACTGTGGCTCCGTCGAAGTCGGTGTCGGTCTGATCCCCGGCGCCGGAGCGGATTTGCGTTTGCTGTTGAATGCCATGAAAGCGATGGAAAAGAAAAGACCGGGGCCATTTCCGCCGGTGCAGCAGGCATTTGAAACCATTGCGTTTGCCAAGGTCTCGACCTCGGCGCACGAGGCGATCAAGCTGGGTTATCTCACCAAAGACGATCGCATCGTGGTCAATCCCGAGCATTTGCTCCACGAAGCCAAGCAGGCGGTTTTGGAACTGGCAAAAGATTACCAACCGCCGGCTTACCGTGACGACATTTATCTGCCCGGGCTCGGCGGCCGTCTGGCCATTGAGAACACGATGGACGGAATCCTCAAGTCCGGAAAGATTTCTGCGCATGATCTCCTGATCGGCAAAAAGTTGGCTTATGTCCTCACCGGCGGTGAAAAAGCCTCGCTGACAAAACCGGTAGATGAGCAGTACATTTTGGATTTGGAGCGCGAGGCGTTCGTCAGTTTGTGCGGCGAAAAATTGACGCAGGATCGCATTGCACACATGCTAAAAACCGGGAAGGCGCTGAGGAATTAGTCCGCTATGGAATGAATCCCACAGCTCAAAGATGGAAGCCCCATAAACGGGGCTAAATCCAAATCAGGCGGCTTTAGCCGTCTTTCACTTTTTAGCCTGATGATTCATCATCTGGCGGTCTTGAGGAGCTGGTATGCCCGAGCCCAAAGAAAAAGGCAAATTCAAATGTCTGCGCTGCGGACATGAATACGAAGCCATGTACTCGCCAAAAGTGGTTGAAGAACGCACCTGTCCGAAATGCGGCAGCAACAGTGTACGGCGGGTGAAGAAGTGAAGCAAGTTGCAAGTTCGCAAGTTGCAAGTAATAGGAAGCGCAAGGATAAAGTGACATTCGCCAATGCACCGCAACCTCGACCCAAATGCGCCGTGGTTTGAATTCATTGATCGCAAGCGGCGCCATAACTTTTTGGCGATCTTGGAGGAGCTTTCGAGCCGGCAGAGCAAAGAGGCACCGGAATTCATATTGATCGGTGCCCTCGTGCTGTTGATGCAGAACTATCTGCATTATCTCGCTTGGTGGGATATTGACCTGCTCTTTCGCGATTCGGAAACCCTGCAAGGCTTTGCGAACGCCATGAAGGCGCCCGGTCTCAAGATTAAACAGATCGATGATGAAATGATTCGCACCCACGAGCTGGAATGCCTGCACGTGATGTGGTCATTCGGTCGCACTTGGGCGAATGTCGATTATATCTATCGGCCCTCGCGTTTTCAGTTTTTTTATGAGACGTTGCGCCATCAGGAGCCCTTTGCACAAACGGTCCGTCTTGACCACCGGGAATATCAGCTCAGCCTGTATTTGGGAAATCCTTGGGATATTTTCGTGGACAAGCTCACACTATCACGACTAACGGAGCAACTCAAAAAGGACGATTTTCTGGGAAAAGATTTTCGCCATCTTTTTTTTATCTTGCAACGGGATCATGCGAATGATAATTTCTGGAAACACCTAGCTGCCAAGTCGGAAGCACTCGGGCAAAAGGAAATTCTGAAAGCCGCGGTGATCAGGCTGATTGAAATCGCGCCGGAGTTGGGCTATGAGGATGTCGGGGATCGTGCAGCAGTCGTCAAATTCTTCGGTGAATTTTAACGAATCAGGTAAGAGTTTAGCCCTCTGAACTTCGCCTTAACTAAAACTGAAGTGGTAAAAAAGTATGGTGAATCTTCTGCACAATTTGTTTAATTTCATAGACAAAAGTATTGACTCATCGAAAGGAGGTTCACCATGTATTACACCGGTTTAGATGCACACCCCAAGAGGTC
>JAPDQK010000007.1:94689-136590 GCA_034505955.1 Candidatus Zhuqueibacter pondensis | reverse complement strand
CATGTCATGCATGTCATGCTGGAAGCATCTTGTTCAGGCTGAGTACAGTGCTGGTTAGAAACAAGATTCCCTACGGGCGTAGCCTACGGAATGACATTTCTCTCCACCCGTAACTGAGGCATTACAGGCGGACGCAGAATTTTCTTGACATTTTCAGAAAACTTGTTAACGTATATGAAATTCCTGCCAGTCTTTCGACGCAAAAAACTATAACCTTTATCAGGAGGAGCACAAGATGAAAACGCTGTTGAAGATTTTGGGCGCAGTCATTATTGTTCTGGTAGTGGTTGTTGCTGCAGGTTTGATTTATTTTACCTCGGCCTTTCCCAAGGTTGGCCCGGCGCCAAATCTCACGATTGAACCGACTCCCGAGCGCATCGAACGGGGTAAATATCTGGCCAATCATGTGACGGTCTGCATCGATTGCCATTCCACCCGCAATTTCGATTATTATTCCGGACCCATTACGCCCGGCACCGAAGGCAAGGGCGGCGCGGAATTTGTTGAAACCGTGGGTACGCTTTATGTTCCCAACATCACGCCGGCGGCTCTTGGTGACTGGACCGATGGCGAGATTTTGCACGCCACCGTTTCCGGGGTCAACAAACAGGGAGATGCGCTTTTCCCGATGATGCCTTATCCGCTCTATGCGCACTTATCGGAAGAAGATGCCCATGCCATCGTGGCCTATCTCAAGACTTTGGCGCCCATCCCGAACGACGTGCCGAAATCGAAACTCAAATTCCCCTTGAATTTGATCGTGCGCACGATGCCCCAACCCTACAAACCCCAACCCCATCCTTCGCCTGCCGATACGCTGGCGTATGGCAAGTATCTCAACACCATTGCCGCCTGTCAATTCTGCCATACGCCGGTTGATGACAAAGGCCAACCGCTTCCCGGAATGGAATTCGCCGGCGGCCAGGAGTTTCACTTTCCGTGGGGAGCCACAGTCCGCTCGGCCAACATTACGCCGGATATGGACACCGGCATTGGCGCGTGGGACGAGGCGTATTTCATCGACCGTTTCAAGCGTATGCCGATTCGACTGGAAAGCATATTGCCGTCGAGAAAGGCGGCGATAACACGGTAATGCCCTGGACGATGTTTGCGGAAATGACCGATGCCGATTTGCGTGCCATCTATAAATATTTGCGCACGGTCAAGCCGGTACAGCACGAAGTGGAAACATTTCCTGCCCATGAAGGCTTGCAAGAACAATAAAAATCGGGTTTCCATTCAATAGAGGCAACGTGATGACCAAATGGCAATTCGTGGCGATCGCCTGTCTTTTTTTCTCAGCCTGCGGTACCAAACGCGGTGCGCAGCATGCTCCTCCTTCGCCGTTACCCATCGCTTGGATTTGCAACAGGATCGATCAATATGTAGACCAAGCGGTTGAACTGGAGGGAATTTTTCTGGGTTGGCGCGGTGCGGATTGCCATTTTCCGGCCAATGCCAGTAACGCAATCACGCGCAGCGATTGGGTATTCAAAAATGGCGAGGATTGCGTGTATGTGACCGCGGGCCGGCCGGCGGGACTCGATCCCACCGACATGCAACAGATTGGACACCGTGTGCAATTGCGGGCTGCTGTCCGGCTAACCAAGGAAAAGAAAGTATACCTTGAATTTATCAGCGGCAAAATTTTGAAGTAATTCTGTACCAAGCAACTGTTCATTTAACGCGGAGTAAGAATGATGAAAGCAGTTCGCTATTTATTTATCCTGTTGCTGTTGTTTGCGAGTGCGATGCAGTCGCCGGCCCAGGCCCAACAAGCCAAGTGGACCTTCATGGTTTATCTGGATGCCGACAATAATCTCGAAGATGCCGGTATCGAGGATTTCAATGAAATGGAGATGGTGGGATCAAGCACCGACGTTCAGATTGTCGTGCAGATTGATCGCTCGCCTCAATATGATGCCAGTAACGGTAACTGGTCCGACACGCGACGTTATCGCATCATTCAAGACAATAATCCTACCACTATGACCTCGCCAGTGTTGCAGAATCTTGGCGAAGCCAACATGGGGGATCCGCAGGCGTTGATTGATTTCATCAATTGGGCCAGGCAGAATTTCCCGGCTCAGCATTATTGTTTGGTACTATGGGATCATGGCGGTGGCTGGCGCAATCGCAATATTCAAAACCGAGGCCTGCAAGTGCTGAACGCACCGCTGCCGCCCCAAGTCGGTTTGCTTTCGAACCGCATTCGCGCCAATCAGAACCATACCGGCGCCGGTCTGGCGTTTCGCAATCCTTTTAGAGCCGGTTGGGGCCGCAATAAAGATATTTGTTATGATGATACGGACAACGATTTTTTGAGCAGCAACGAAGTGGCCTCAGCGTTACAGGCCAGTGGCATCACTTTTGATATCATCGGTTACGATGCGTGTCTGATGGCGATGCTCGAAAATGCGTACGAGATTCGCAATCACGCCAATTATATGGTGGGATCCGAAGAAACTGAACCTGGAGCCGGCTGGCCTTATGATCTCCAGCTGGCGCCGCTCAAAGCCAATCCGAATATGACTGCGGCAACTTTGGCGCGTACGATTGTGCAAAAATACGGCGACTTTTACCGCAACAGCAACGGTGACAACCAAACGCAATCCGCTTTCGATCTTTCGCAACTGAATGCGGTGATCACCGGCGTCAATGATTTTGCCAATGCGATCATCAATGACAATTCTGTCTGGTCGCAGGCTCGAGAAGCTTTCGCCAATGCCAACAATTTCAACGAGAATCAACACCGCGATCTATATCATTTTGCCGATGGGGTGGCGGCGCGGGTTTCCAACACCGCGATTACCAACGCGGCCAACAGTTTGAAAAACGCCATCTCCAATTTGGTTATTGAAAATTATGCGGAGAGTGAACATGGCAGCTCGCGCGGAGTAGCCATCTATTTCCCGCCGGCCAGCGCTTTTGACCCGAAATACGCCAGCGGCGTGACCCAAGTCGATTTTCCCAAGGATACCCAATGGGATGAGTTTCTGAGCGCCTTCTACAATGCTGGCACCGGACAGACGACCTTTGATCCTTACGAGCCGAACGACAATTTTGCGCAAGCCTACGGTCCGGTAATCTCCGCGCAAGTCTATGAAGGCTATCTCACCGAAGATACCGATGTGGATATGTACAAAGTGGTGACCGGATCCACTTTTGATCTCCGCATAGATCTGGCGGTGCCGGCTGATTTTGATCTGTATCTCGTTCAACTCATTGGCAATCAAGTTGATACGCTGAGCGCTTCTGAACAATTTGGTGCTGCCGCCGAGCATATCGCGCTTACGGGCGTACCAGGGGGAACCTACTATGTCATCGTGTCGCCATACGAGACCGATGCCAACCCGTATCAGTTACGCGTTGAGATCCTCGGTGGCGGCGGCAACGTTGATGTGATCCTCGGCTATGACGACGGCACCCCTGAATACGGAATTTTCTCCAATCGCCAGGACCTCAATGAAGGAGTCGCCTGCTATTTCCGACCGCCGGCAGCGCCAGCCAAGCTGAAAGGATTCTGGTACCACATATTTTCCATCGATGTGGTGCCCGGCGGCGGGAATAATGGTTCTTTTTATACTTTCGGAGCGGACTATTATGGACCGGTACTGCCGGACACTTTCCGCTACGCCACCCCCGGCGGTGTCGGCTGGAATTTCCTCGACCTGAGTTCGGATAACATTGTTCTCTACGGCGATTTTTTTGCTGGCATGTTTTGGGATCGCTTCAATACGCCAGCTATCGGTTGGGATACGACGGCAACCAACGGCATCAATCTTATTTACACCGATTTTTTTGGCATCCCGGACTGGTACCTCGGAGATGGCACTTACTTTATCCGTGCGGAAGTCAGTTATGTGAATGTAACGACCGGCGTGGAGGAAACCGCGTTGTTGGAGCCGCGGCGATTTTCGCTCGAGCAAAATTATCCCAATCCCTTCGGGCGTCTGCCCTTCAATCCGGAAACGATGATCCGTTACACGCTGCCGTTTGCCGGAGAGGTTAATTTAGCCGTCTACGATCTCGCTGGTCGCCGCGTGGCAACAGTGGAGTCGGGTTTTAAGAGCGCCGGAGAGCACGCCGTGCGCTGGGATGGACGAGATCGCGCCGGCCAGCGCGTGGCGAGCGGCGTCTACTTCTATCGCTTGGAGGCAACCTCGCCCAAACAGACGGTCACGACGTTGACGAAAAGAATGATCATGTTAAAATAAGAATCAGTTGGCAGCAAACAGTAAAGGGTGATCAGTTTCCTGTGCGTTGTTTTCGATTTTGACGAGTGAAATCTTTCTTTGTTTTTGCTGTTTGCCTCGACTGCATTCGCCAGGCAAGTCTGCTTATACTCAAGATTCCGTCGTGTTTGAATATGTCGGGCTTTCTTTCAAAGAGCAAACCAAAGTGCGCAATCAGCATAAACTGGAAGGTCTTGATGCAGAATGGCGCGAGCCGATCTATCGACCAATCAGTTTGACGATCGGATGCATCCGCGCCATTCTCCGCGGCCGCAAGACACAATTACGCCAAGCTTTGGATCCACAACCTCCGGAGGGTGCGATCATCACCGGTACCGATGATGAAGGCCGTTTCATCTGGATTATTAATGGGCAAGGCCATCAAAGCGACTGGTGTCCATTGGGCAAGCCTGGTGATCGGCTGTGGGTGCGAGAGCCATGGGTGACTCGCGCGGATATCGATATTACGCATGAGCCGGAATTGGCCCGGCGCCACCTCCGTTATCAGGCGGATGGAGACCTTGATCTTTCCGACCAACGAAATGAGGTCGATTACGGGCAAACGTGGCGTTCTCCCCGCGAGATGCCGCGCTGGGCTTCTCGTTTGACGCTTGAAATCATCGAGGTACGTGTGCAATGCATTCAAGACATCAGTCAGGAAGACATTGCGGACGAGGGTGGAATGTGGCGTGACCCAGAGTCCGAATTGACTGCGGAAATGGATCGCGCCGGCTTTGCCCGATGGTGGAGCGAGGTCAACGCCAAGCGCGGCATGACCTGGGAACGGAATCCATGGGTCTGGGCGATCCGGTTCCGGCGTGTGATACGGGAATAAAATCCATATCACGTTAGTTGTCTTGTAATGACCCTGGCCGGTCCTTTCTGGAAGACTGCGCCCGCAGGCTACGTCGCAGGGAATCTTTTTCCGCATTGAATAAACACTTTGAAAATTGACTTCTTGTTTGATGGGAAAAAGATTCCCTGCGGGAGTAGCCCACGGCCGCAGGCTTACAGCCGCAGGCCTCCTGAATGACATCGCAGTCAGATTTTAACCTTAACGAGGATAATGGAAGAGGCAATCATGATTCTAGTACGCGATATTTTTCAATTGAAATTCGGCAAGGGCAAAGAAGCCAAAGCGCTGTGGCGAGAAGGCGCCGCTATCGAGAACAAATTCGGCTACAACGTCAGGCGTGTGCTGACGGATCTGACCGGTTCGTATTACACCCTGGTGATGGAAAGCATCTTTGAGAGCTTGGCTGACTACGAAAAAGCTCTCAAACGTGCATTCAGCACAGAAGAATGGGGCGAGTGGTACCAGAAGTTTATACCGCTGGTGGAGTCTGGCCGGCGGGAAATATTCACAATTGTAGAGGATTCAGAATTCAACTAAACGCAGCGGTGACCTTTAACCTGAGCTATATCGTGGATCGTTTGCATCGATTTTCCCAGGGTGCGCCATTTCGTAGTCATGCCTTCGGGATTGCTGAATCCCCGAGGTGGTGCTTGCGTTGAGCCAACTTTGCCCGTTCGCGCCGTTCAATGGTAACGCCTTGTAAATCTTTCTTTGTCCCCCAAAGGAGAATACTCGGCACGTTATCCGTGTAAAGTGTAACGTGCCAAGTCCCCCAACTATCTCGATTTCCAGTCCATCTCACTTTCCCGTCTACTTGGTAATGGAACCAATTGGAATTCTTTGACTGTTCAGGCCGTATTGTGCAGAGATTGGTTGAGCAGCGACTTCCGAATTATGGTTCTGGTTTCTGTAATGGGGTCGATTTAATCGAGGCTGCCTTATATACACGAAGGAAGATACGTCTGATCAATTTGATCTTGACATTTAAATGAATTGTGTTTAAATATAGACATTATGAAAAATTCCGACCGACCCACCGCGTATCTTTCTCCAAAATTAGAAGCCAGGCCGCATCTCGACAAGGGTGGTTTTGGCGTCTTCGCCTGTAAGGCAATTCACGCTGGAGAAGTGCTGGTGGCATGGGGCGGCGACGTAATGACGGCGGAAGAATTCGCCAAGCAGCCGACCCGCGTGCAACAGCACAGTCTCCAAATTGAAGAGGGCCTGTATCTGGTTCCCAGCGGCAAAGATGAGCCGGCGGATTTCGTCAATCATTCCTGCGAACCCAATGCCGGAATGAGCGGCCAAATCATCATGGTGGCCATGCGCGACATTGCTCCCGGCGAGGAAGTCTGCCTTGATTATGCCATGTCTGACGGCGGCCCCCATGACGAGTTCGTATGTGCTTGCGGCACGCCGAGCTGTCGCGGCAAGATCACCGGCAACGACTGGAAGCGACCGGAGCTTTGGGAGCGCTATGCCGGTTATTTTTCGCCGTATTTACAACGACGAATCGATCGTTTGAAGAAAAAACGGAGTGGCTAACTCATATTCTCGCTGGCATGCCGGCAAACTTCTGGTCTTCGCAGACATTGACGGCTTGATTTAACCCCGATAATTCATGCGCCACATTTTCAGGCTTGAACCAACAGCAGAGTATTGTCGATTTACGCACTACGTGAATTATCGGGGTTAACCGAATTTGTGGTTTCAGGACCAGGGCACCCTTGTTGATTCGGTATGAAAGGCGGCTTTTGGGCATTGATGGTCACGCTTCCGCCGCAACAAGATTGCCACCTGACCATCTTTCTGAATCGAGGCACGATAGTGGCATGTGTCGGCAATTCATGGAATATGTTGGTAACTACTTAATCCAATTGCAGCCTGTAGCGGCTTCTGTTGGTGTTGTTATTCATTGCCTTGCCTGGTTTGGCGCTTGATTCGTATGACATCCAATGAAGCTCTCGAAAATTACGATGAAACAAAAATACCGGCCCGGCTCATTGTGGCGATTTTGCCATAGCCACATGACAAACGCTCCACAACAAATTCATATTGCTTTTTATTCAAAACTTCAGCAGATTTCAATTGTCCACACCAGCAACGGGAGAAGACAGCTACATGACAGGAATTCGGCATGATCAAATACAGACCCTGCTCGATCGCGTCAGGGCCAAGGGACATGCGCACGTATTACATTTTTGGGATAAATTATCAGAGCATTCACGCCAGCAGTTATTGCATCAATTGTCTTTGATTGATTTCGATTTGATCGTTTGGCTTTATCGCCAATATATATTGAATAAGACACCTCACGATACTTCGGCCCTGGAGCCGGCTGCCATCATTACGCTGGCGCATCAACGCGCGCATCCGGAAGAAACTCGAAAGATGACGGCGCTCGGAGAAGAGATGCTGCGGGCTGGCAAGATTGCAGCGGTATTGGTTGCTGGCGGCCAGGCCTCGCGACTAAATTTCGACAAGCCCAAAGGCGCATACCCGATCGGGCCGGTAAGCAAGAAGAGCCTGTTTCAACTTCATGCGGAAAAACTGATCGCCACCAGTCGCCGCTATCGTACCCGTATTCCCTGGTACATCATGACCAGCGACACGAATGACGGAGAAACGCGCGCCTTTTTTGAGCAAAATGAACTGTTTGGCTATCCCCCAGAGGATATCTTCTTTTTCGAGCAGGAGATGATGCCTGCCATCGATGAAAACGGCAAGCTCATTCTCGATGCACCGGATCATATTTTTATGAACCCCAACGGCCACGGTGGCACGCTTACGGCGTTGGAAAAAAGCGGAGCACTGGCGGATATGCAGCGCCGTGGGATTCAGGAAATTTTCTATTTTCAAGTTGACAACGTACTGTTGAAATTGTGTGATCCGTTGTTTATCGGATATCACATTGCAGCCAATGCGGAGATGAGCGCAAAAGTCTGCAGCAAGCGCGACCCCTACGAACGAGTGGGTGTGGTCGGCAAGCTCGTCGATCCGACCTCGGGAAACGCCGGACGGCTCAAGGTGATTGAGTACAGCGATCTGAGCAACGCCGACAAGGAAGCGCGCAACCCTGATGGAACGTTGAAATATAATGCCGGCAATTTGGCCATCCATCTTCTGAAAGTGGATTTTGTGGCCCGTGAAGTGCGGGGCGGGACAAAACTTCCCTGGCACGTCGCGCATAAAAAGATTCCCTACTTTGATATGAATGGCAGGTTCATTCGACCGGAACAACCAAACGGCTATAAATTTGAGACATTCATTTTTGATGCTTTGAGCGACGCCAGGCAGGCGGTGTTGCTCGAAGTCGAGCGCTGCCTCGAGTTCAGCGCCGTCAAGAACGCGACCGGTGAAGATTCCCCCAAAACTGCCAGGCATGATTTGTGCGAATTTTATGCCGGCTGGTTGGAGCAGGCGGGAATTACAGTCCCGCGTGATGCCGATGGAAACCTGAAGGCACGCATCGAAGTTAGTCCCTTGTTTGCGCTCGACGCAGAAGAATTTGTACAAAAAACTCCGTCGAATTTGCGAGTGGAAGATGACCTGTACTTGAAGTAGTGACAGGCCATGCCCGCAGCCGTCGGTTGGCCGACGGGGATGGCCGGTTTTACCTTGAATGATCGGACATGCTTCACTGTTATTATCACACCTCCGACGGAAAAGTGGCGCTTGGGAATGAAATCGCCACGCTTCGTCAAGCTTTCCAAGAGGGCACGCTGTATTGGCTCGATCTTGAAGATCCGACCGAAAGCGAGGAAGAAACTTTGTGGGAAATTTTCAATTTTCACCCACTTGCCATTGAAGATTGTATCGCCACACATCAGGATCCCAAAATCGATGATTATGGCGATTATCTTTATATCATCGTTCACGGCGTCGATTACAGCAAAAGCGACAGTACTTTCCGCACCACCGAATTGGACATTTTCCTGACCCCGCAATTTCTTCTGACTTTTCACTATCAGCCCTTGCGCACGATGACCCAATGGCGCTTGCGCTTCAAAGAGGGTGCGGTTCCGTTGGATCGCCGCCCAGCCTTTTTACTGCATCAACTTCTGGATAATCTCGTGCAAAATTATGCCCCCGCGATGGAAGCGTTTGAAAAACGGATCAGCAACATCGAAGAGATCATCATCAAAAAGCCGGACCCGCGCGTGCTTGATCGCATCTTTCAATTCAAGAAGGAAGCGCTCAATCTCAAGCGTATTCTCGGCCCGCAACGGGATGTCATCAATCGCCTGGGCCGGGGTGAATTTCGCCTGATTCCCGCCGAGCTCAAGGCTTATTTTCGCGATGTTTACGATGAGATTTCCCGGTATGCAGAAATTGCAGAAGGCCAGCGTGACACCATCATGATGGCGTTGGATGCCTATCTCTCGTCAAGCTCCAACCGCCTCAACGAAATCATGCGCGCGCTGACTCTGATCTCCACCATTTTCCTGCCGCTTACCTTCATCACCGGCCTGTTCGGAATGAATTTTGAAGTCATTCCCTATAGCAAGCATCCATTCGGATTTTATATGACGATTATAGTCTCGGTGCTGGTAGCGATCGGGATGTTTTTTTATTTCAAGTTCAAGCGATACATCTAAGCCTTGGTCGTGATGCAAGCGCATTTTCGTTTCTACGAGGAGCTCAACGATTTTCTGCCTCCGGAAAAACAGAAGACGACATTCGTTCATTTTTTCAAAGATCGGGCTTCCATCAAGGATATGATCGAGGCCATTGGGGTGCCGCACACGGAAGTCGATTTGATCCTGGTGAACGGCAGGGCCGTGGATTTCTCCTACATTGTTCAGGACAATGACCGCGTCAGTGTTTATCCGGTTTTTGAATCTTTGGATATCTCCGCGGTGACCGAATTGCGAGCGCGCCCCTTGCGTGAGCCCAAATTTATTCTTGATGTGCACCTGGGCAAGCTCGCCCATCATTTGAGACTTTTGGGCTTCGACACGATTTACCGCAACAATTTTACTGACGAGGAACTTGCCAGGATTTCCAGCGTGGGAAAACGCATTTTGCTTACCAAAGATCGCAATCTCTTGAAACGGGCGCTTGTCACTCATGGCTGCTATGTTCGCGAAACCTCTCCAAAGAAACAACTGCTCGAAGTGCTGAAGCGGTTTGATCTTTTCAAGTCTGTCGCACCTTTCTCGAGATGCCTGGATTGCAACACCCCGCTCCAGGAAGTTGCAAAAGATGAAATCACTCATCAGTTGCCGCCGAAGGTGAGAGAGCAATTTGACGAATTCGTGCGTTGCCCGGTCTGCGATAAAATCTACTGGCCGGGCTCTCATTATGAGAAGATGAAAAAGTTTGTGCAGGAGGTGACCGGAAATGCCTGATCGAGGCAATAGCCGGACAGTAATTGGGTGAATGGAGCTTTTTAACGACTTGTTTCTTTCAATTGCGTTCGGTAAATAGTTCAACTTGGGAAGATTTGTCAACTATTGGCGAATTTCAGCGCTCATAATTCCACAGCGCAAGCCTGCGGCCGCAGGCTGCGAGTGAATAAATGTGGCAAACTACAATGATTGAATAACGTGTTGTTAAATTTTCGTAAACATTTTCGACACTATACCTCTCTTGTCGTTATATAGTATCTTGGTTACAAGCTAACCATGTCAATTGACCGGTTGTCGACGGCGCAGAACCGCCTCCGGCCGCAGGCCATCGACGCCGGTTTCGCCTCGCCCATGGACGGCACGGCGATCATGAACTTCAACCTATGGGTGAAAAGCTATGCGATATTTCGGCAAGGGAGCAGTGTGTTTATTTCTGCTCATCGTTTTATCCCTCTACTTTCCTGCCTTCGCTTCCGCACAAGACGAACAGGAGCAACCAGATGCGGGTCGCAACCGCGGCGCGCAATACTACCTCGGCGAACAGGATGAGCTGTTGATCAAAGTCAACATTTGGGGATTCGTTCGCAAGCCCGGTCAATACATGGTACCCAAAGATACGGATCTCATTTCTCTCATCTCGTTTGCCGGCGGACCACTGGAACAAGCCAAGATCAAAAAGGTCAAAATCATTCGCAGTACGAGCTCTGGCGTCAGCAGCTCACACACCCAGGATGGCGCCAACCACCGCGAGATGATGTTGGCGAGCCGCGCCGGCAGTACGGATTTGAATGTGATGCAGCCCCAGGCCCAGCAGGTTATTGAGGTCAACATCAAAAAATATCTCGAAACCGGCCGGCAAACGCTGATCCCCGAACTGCAGCCGGGTGATACGATTGTTGTGCCTGGCAATACCCTGCAATTTCTCGGCAAAGTAATCGATTTTGCCTCCAAATTTGCAGTTCTTGCACAGATATATTTCTGGGTAGCCATGGCCGAACGCTAAGGCTTAGGTTCGGATATTGGACTGCATGGTCTTGGCGACAACTCACTGGTCAGATAACTCGCTAATTCAGGATTTTTCAACATACCGTTAGAGAGAGCATCCATGGAAGAGTTGCAAGAGCGACATGTATCGTTTAAGGATTATTTCCGCATTTTTTACCGGGGCCGCTGGATTATTACCACGACGTTTCTGCTGGTGATGGCAATAACCGTTTATGTGACTTTCACCGCCACGCCGGAATATGAGGCGACTGCCAAACTCATGATCGAAGATAAAGGAGTGGAACAAACCATTTTCGACATCGGCAGTTTCATGAAAAAAGAGACCATGATCAACAATCAGGTCGAGATTTTGAAAAGCCGGACTCTCGCAGAGACCGTGGTGAAACGCCTGCAAGCCTCCGAGCTGGCTAATAAGTTGGTGCTCTTGAACCCGCATGAGGATCGTTCGGTCGGACTGCTGGCGGACGTGGGTCATTGGGTGCGCGATCTTGTGGGATTGCGCAGTGATACGGTGGAACAACATACCATTGAAGATATTATCGAAGATTTTCAGTCGCAGTTGGCAATTACGCCGATCCGGGACACCGATATGATCGAGATTCGGGTGACCGGTGCCTCACCGGAAGAAGCCACTTTCATTGCCAACACCCTCGCCACCGCCTATAGTGAAAAAAATCGGCTCGAAAGCCAGGAAGAGGTACGCCAAGTCAAGAACTTCCTCGACGAGCAACTCCGAATCGTGCAGAATCAGTTGACGGAATCTGAAGAAGCACTAAAAAACTTCCAGGAAAACGAAAAAGTGGTGGCCTTGCCGCATGAGACGGAGGAGCTCATCAAGAATGTCGCGGAATTTGAAGGTCTTTACAATGCCGCCCTTACTGAATACAACTCCAACCGTGAGCGTCTCAAATACATCAATGAGCAGCTCGACCGCAGCAAGAAGAATTTTGATCTCAACAATATTTCGGTGACCCCGTACTTCGAGGGGCTGAAAAGACAAATCGGCGAACTTGAAGGCAAGCGCACGAGCTATATTGCCAGCTTGATCAATGCAGGCGTTTATCGCGACGACGATCCGCAGGTGCGTAAATACGAGGAGCAGATCAATTTGCTGAAAAAACAGCTTCAAGAAGAAATTGCCAAGCTGGCAGCCGTTGAAGTTTTGGATCCGGTGGCGCTCAGCGAAAATTTAGTGGCGCGTAAAATTGAGATTGAGGCCAACCTGCAAGCGCTGCAACCGAAGGTCGAAGCGCTCAAGCGGATCGTTCATGATTATGACAAACAGATGGAATCGCTGCCGGAAAAGAGTCTGAAGCTGGCGCGGCTCGAGCGCGCGGCCCGGGCTGATGAAAAAATCTATCTGATGATGCAGGAGAAATATCAAGAATCCCGCATCACCGAAGTTGGACAGCTCGGCCAGGTGCGAATTATCGACCCGGCGCGACCGCCGAAACAGCCGGTCCGTCCGCGCAAAAAACTGAATCTTTTCCTCGGTTTTATTGTCGGCCTCGGTCTCGGGATCGGGCTGACCTTTTTACTCGAGTACATGGATAATTCGGTCCGAACGATCGAAGATGTCGAAAAACTCGGCATTCCGGTACTGGGCTCCATCCCCATGATCAAAGAGCAGGAGGCTATCAAGCGAATCAAAATTTTACCATCGGCAATGAACGGCAAAAATGGCATCTTGGATAATCCGGAGACCAGAAGGCTGGTATCGCGTCTCATTACCCATTTCGCACCGAAATCACCGATCTCCGAAGCGTATCGCACATTTCGCACCAACATTCAATACACCAAGCTTGATCGCGAGCTCAAAGCTCTGTTAGTAACAAGTCCGGGTCCCGGAGAAGGCAAGTCGACTTCGGTGGCCAATCTGGCCATTACCGTGGCGCAGATGGGCAGCAAAGTTCTGCTGATCGATTCGGATTTGCGGCGCCCGGTTTTGCATTCGATTTTCAATATTGACCGCCGGGTCGGACTCTCCAATGTGCTTGTCGGTCGCGCCACCATTGACGAGGCGGTTCAGAACACGGAAATTGAAAATCTTTATCTCATGCCTTGCGGCACCCTGCCACCGAACCCTTCGGAATTACTGGGCTCAACCGCGATGCACAATGCGCTCGAAGAAATGAAGCAGAAATTTGATATCATTCTCTTTGATAGTCCGCCGATTATCGCAGTCACTGATGCGGCCGTGCTCAGCTCCCAGCTCGATGGCGTCATCATTGTCATCAAATCCGGACAAACCGACCGCGAAGCTGCATTTCGGGCGCACACCCTGTTGACCAATGTCAAAACGCGTGTTCTCGGTGCGTTGTTGAATGGCGTGCGCGTGGAAAGCATGTATGGCAGTTATTACTACTACTATCACTACTATTACTACGGCAAAGACGGCGAGAGAAAGCGCAAGACTAAAAAACGTGCGCGGGCATATTGAAACTGAAAGATTCTTCCGCCAGATACGAATTCAGATTGTCATACCAAATGGAAAAGGATATCGTCACTATTGTTTCAGGCTTGCCACGCTCCGGCACCTCCATGATGATGAGAATGTTGGCAGCCGGCGGAATGCCGGTCGTAACCGACAATATTCGCGCTGCCGATGAGGATAACCCCAAAGGCTATTATGAATTTGAAAAAGTCAAGCAAATTCCGCATGACAAATCCTGGTTGGTGGAAACAAAAGGCAAGGCCATCAAAATGGTGTCGGAATTACTCAGACATCTGCCGCCGGATTACAACTATAAAATCATTTTTATGCGTCGCAAGATGGAAGAAATCCTGGCTTCTCAGAGGCAAATGCTGATCAGAAAAGGCAAGCCAGTCGACACCATTGACGACGAAAAACTGAAAGATTTGTTCAGTAGGCATCTGGAGGAAATCGAAGCTTGGTTGGCCCAACAACCGAACATGGCGGTTATTTACGTGCACTATAGCGAGGTCCTGGCAAATCCTTGGGAGCAGGCAACAAGGATCAGCAGCTTTTTGGCGAACCAGCTCGATGTCGATAAAATGATTGGCGTTGTGGACCAAACGCTGTATCGGCAGAGAAAGTAGCGAATTTAATGACAAAGGCGGACAACCGATGAACGCTGTTATGGAAAAACCTTCCATATGGGTGGTCGGATATCCGAGAAGCGGCAATACCTGGGTCAGTTATCTTTGTTCTTATGTGCTGAACCTTCCGTTTTTTGATTTCGATGCACCGGGAAAGCGACCGAAGCAGGAATGGGTTGACCGGGCGTTGCGGGGTCGTCGTGACCGGGAATCACCCGAGGCCTATTATGCCGTGCAAAAGACGCACAAACTGCCGCAGCAAGTCCCCTTCGCTAATGGAATCGTTCTTTACATTCAACGTGACCCGCGCGATGTTTTTGTGAGTTATTCCTACTATATCGCGCATGTGGCACCGACGTTGAGAAATCAAATCAAGCATAAAGTGCTGCGCTGGCTGGGCAGAAAACGGCAAATAAAATGGTTTATTGCCGATTGGAAAAGGCACGTGCGAGCCTGGCAGCAGCATGCTGGCGCGATCATGCATTATGAAAATTTGCTCGCCGAAGGCGAAGGGTATCTTGCGCGATGCTTGCAATCCCTCGGTTTGCATCCTGCTCCCGAAATGGTCAGGGAAGCGCTGCAAACCTTCCGGTTTGAAAACATGACCGGTGGCAGAACGAGAGGCAACGAAGACAACAAGAGCTTCTTCCGTCGTGGTGTGGCGGGCGATTGGCGGAATCATTTGACTGCTGAAGACAGCGAATTGCTGCAACAGGCCCAGTTGCAAGTGATGTCCGGCAGACCATGACTTCCTGGAGAAATGTTGCCATTCATTCGGGTCAGGGGACAGACGCAAGCACAGGGAGTTTTGGGATGGCGGTTTGACACAAACGATTTTGAAGATAACGCATCTGCCAGTATCGGCAGACATGGGTGGGGTGGCCTTGGTGTGAGGCGGGTAGCAAAGACAGGACAATGCACATGGAGTACCATTCGGATACTGCGTCAGGCGGACGCACATCACATCACAGGAGACCGCAACCATGAAATTGCTCGTTACCGGCGGTGCAGGATACGTCGGCTCTGTGCTCGTTCCCCGGCTGCTGGCTTCCGGCCATCACGTCCGGGTGTTCGATAATTTGATGTATGGCGGCCAGAGTCTGCTGCCATTTTTCAGCCACCCGCACTTCGAATTCCTCAGAGGCGATATTCTTGATGAGCACGCGGTACGGCGTGCCACGAAAAGTATTGATGCCATCATTCATCTGGCGGCGATTGTCGGTTATCCGGCATGCAAGAAGAATGAACAGCTGGCGCATGAAGTCAATTATTTTGGCACAAGAATTCTGGAGAAAAATCGCGACCGCCATCAGCCGATTATTTTTGCCTCCACCGGTTCCAACTATGGCGCGCTGATTGGTGAGTTGTGCACGGAAGAGACGCCCCTCAACCCCCTCACCATTTACGGCACCACCAAGACCAAGGCCGAGCAGCATCTCTTGCAGAGCGGCAACGTCATTTGTTACCGTTTTGCGACCGCTTTCGGCGTTTCACCCCGGATGCGCCTGGATTTGCTCATCAATGATTTTGTTTACCAGGCCGTCAAAGTGCGCAATCTCATCGTTTACGAGAAGACCTTCAAGCGCACCTTCATTCACGTCATCGACATGGCCCGCAGCTTCATGTTTGCGTTGGAGAATATTGACCGCATGATCGACAACGTGTATAACGTCGGCTCCGAGAGTATGAATTATAGCAAAGAGGCCATTGCCAGTCTCGTCCGGGAACGGGTGGATTTTTATCTTCATTATGCCGACGTCGGCAAGGATGAAGATCAACGTAACTACCAGGTTTCCTATCAAAAGATTAATCGCGCGGGTTTTCAAACCACCATCTCGGTGGAACAGGGGATTGACGAGTTGATCAATGCTTATCAAGTCATTGACATCAAAAATCCGTACTCGAATGTTTAAGGATTGGCGCGTTGGGCTGCCCGCCCCGCCTGTTTCGCGGCCGGTGGTGTCGCCACAAGAAAAGATTGATCTCATCTACATTGTCGGTTGTGGTCGCAGCGGATCGACACTTTTGGATTTGGTGCTGGGCTCGCACCCGGCCATCATCAGTATTGGTGAAGTTTGGTATCACGGCCGCTGGCAGGCGAATAATTTCACTTGTACCTGCGGCGCTCCCTTTGATACTTGTGAATTTTGGCGAGCCGTCATGACACACTTGCGACAGCAGCAGATTCAGGTCGCTGTCTCGCCGGTATCCGACCCTCTGCAGAAACTGTTTGCGTCGTTACAGATTTACACCGGATTACGGCTCCTGTCGCAGGAAAGTATTCAACAGTATAGCTGGGCCAGCTATCAGCTTTTTAAAGCGGTGCGTGATGTCTCCGGAAAACCGATCGTACTGGATTCCTCCAAAAATCCTTTGCGTTTGTTTTACCTGTGCTTGTCCGGTTATTTCAACGTCAAAATCATCCATCTCGTCCGGGACGGGCGTGCTTTTTTGAACTCCACGAGTAAGCGCATGAAAATGTCCGCACAAGGTGATGACAAATGGATGCTGCCGCTCAATGCCTGGCGCGCCTCTTATCGCTGGATTTTGATGAATACCTTGTCATCTCGCCTCCGCAAATTGCTGCCCGCGACCTGGTCTTGCCAGATCAAATATGAGGAATTTGCAGCAGCTCCGGTCGCAACGATTCAACGACTGTGTGATTTTTTACAAATCGATTATTGCCCAGGTATGTTGAAAGGTGCCCAGGTTCCTCACCACAACATTTCCGGCAGTCGCTGGCGCTTTCAAAAAGACTTGGTGATTCGTCTGGATGAAACCTGGCGAACCGAACTTTCCAGAAGACGCTTGCTGACTTTCAAACTGCTGGCCCAATGGCTGAATCATCGGTTCGGCTATCAATGAACCTCGGGTCCAAGCGTGCAGGAATTCAAATGGAAATCGAATTCACCGTGCCCTTGCGCTGTCCATGATAAATCATTGCAGCGGTCAATGCAAAAACAACCAATAACGGAGTGTGCCTTGAGTTTTTGGAAGAATAAACGTGTCCTCGTCACCGGTGGTGCCGGTTTTCTCGGCAGCCATATTGTGGATCGTTTGAAAAACACCGGCTGTGAATTTTTTGTGCCTCGTAAAAAACAGTTTGATTTCACCAATTTGGAAGCCGCCGGGGAATGCTTTGCGACCTTCAAACCTCAGATCGTGATTCACTGCGCCGCCTATTATGGCGGCATCTGGATCAATCAGCTTTATCCGGGCCGCATCTACTACGAGAATCTCGTCATGGGCGCCAATCTCATGGAAGCCGCACGCCAGCACGACATTGAAAAGTTTGTCCAGATTGGTACCGCCTGCTCCTATCCCGGCGATCTCGAAAACGAGCTGTCCGAAAAAGATTTGTGGAATGGGCTGCCACACGAGACGGTGGTGAATTATGGCATGACCAAAAAGATCATGGCCATTCAGGCATTCGCCTACAAGAGACAATACGGACTGAACAGCATTCATTTGATTCTCACCAATTTGTACGGACCGCGGGATACGTTTCACCCGGATCGTTCCCATGTCGTCGCCGCGCTCATTCGCAAGTTTGTCGAGGCAAAATTCAATGGGTCGCCGGAAGTTGAAGTCTGGGGCACAGGCCGGCCCATCCGTGAATTCCTTTATGTGGAGGATTGTGCCGAGGCCATTCTGCGTGCCGTGGAAACGTATGATGATCTTGAGCCGATGAACATTGGGACCGGTGCGGGAACCAGCATTCGAGAGCTTGCCGAGACGATCATGCAAGTCGTTGATTACCACGGCACGATTCGGTGGAACGCCAGTAAGCCGGATGGCCAAATGAAAAAAATTCTCGACATCACCAAGATGCATCGGGTGTTGAATTGGCAGCCGCCGACCTCTCTACGCGCCGGTCTCGAAAAGACGATCGCCTGGTACATTGCCAACAAAGAGGAGGCAGACCGCCGCTTGTAATGGTGGCTGGGGCGGTGCATGCCATGCTGAACAAAATTTTGAAAAAGTCTCGTTACAGACGAAGGAATCAAAAAACGTTTCGTTTTCAAAGGCCGAGATTGATTCCGCCTGTTTTTAGTTGTCTTTGCAGGAAAAAATATGCTACGAACCTCGAGGGCATTTTTCTACTCGTCAACATACAGAAATGCGAAACAGACGGCGCGAGGAATGCACAAGCCAGATTTGAGTGAGCCAGGTGCAAGCTTCGACTAAAACAGCGCCCACGGTCAAAGCGGCATGGTCCGGTGATAACAGCGTTCAAGATGCGCCGACTGGTGGTGCTGCCGCGGTAAAAGTCAAATCGACGACTTTGATGCGGAGCAGCGGCATTGTCCTGGTTGGCACCATTCTCGGGCGTGGTTTGAATTTTTTAATGCAGGTTGTTCTTTCTAATTTACTGGGTTTGCACGCGTTTGGCACTTATACCTACTGCAATGCCATTCTGTATTTTCTCAGTTCGATTTGCCACGGCGGATTCACTCAAACGACGGTGCGCTATATTGCCATTGCCAGAGCGAATCGCCGGCCGGCTGAGATTCGTGACCTCATTCGTCTCGCGCTCATGGTGATGGGCGTCGTGACAGTAATTGCCGGTCTGAGCCTATATTGGTTCCGGCAGCAGATTGCCGAACACTGGTTGAATAAACCCGAGATCGCTCCATACTTGTTCGGCGTTGCCATCGCCCTGCCCGGCATGGTGGTGATGGGATGGATTCCCTTCGTGCTGCGCGGCTTTCGTGACATCGCAGCAGAAACCGTCTATCGCAATTTGTTGTTGCCGGTGATGCTGATGGTGATCGTAACCGCGATTGTCTGCTTCACAGCGCTGACGATTCAATTGGCCCTGGCAGCGTTGTATGTCAGCATTTTCATCACCATGCTCATTGGCGTGTGGAGACTGTGGCGACGAGTACCAGTCCCGGCACCGGATGAACGTTCCCGATTACGGCCCCGCGAAGTGCTCAAATCAGCACGGTCGGTTTGGATCGCACGCTTCTCCGATATCGCGATGAATCAGGTGGACCGGTTGCTGATTGGCGCATTGACGACGCTTTCACAAGTCGGCATTTATCATGCCGCATTTCGCGTGGCCGATTTTCAGACCGTGGCCATGGGCTCCTTCGTTCCGATGTTCAGCACCGTGATTGCAGAAGCGCATGCCACCGGTGATCGCGAAGGGCTGGTGCGGTATTACCGCATGATCGTGAGATGGTCTCTGCTCGTTACCGCACCGATTTGTCTCGCTTGTTGCCTGTTTGCGGGACAAATCTTGCGCCTCTTCGGCCCGGAGTTTGCCAGTGGTGCGCCGGTTTTGGTTATTATTGCCCTCGCTTCACTCGTTGACGCCGGAGTCGGATCAGCCGGGCAATTTCTGATGATGGTGGGCCGGGAAAAATTTGAGATGATCTGCCTCTCTCTGGCCGCGATGGTGATGATCGCTCTCAATGTCATGCTCATCCCACCCTACGGCGCCATTGGCGCTGCTGTGGGCACTGGCATCGCGATGGTTTTGCTCAACCTCGCGCGCCTGGTGTTGTTGCATAAAATTTTGGGTGTTTTCCCTTACTCGCTTTTGAGCCTCAGGCTTATTGCGGTGTGCATGGTGACAGTCATGATAACTTGGTTGACGGCACCGATTGGCGTTTGGATGCAAATATGGGTCTTCATGGCGAGTTATATGGCCGGTACAATTTTATTTTGTCTTGACAAAGAGGATCGTGAGATCCTGGCGCAAATCAAAAATAAATTAACGTTTGATATAAATCTTACGCACCGAAATGACTGTGAATAGGAAACGTCGAGTTTTTTGCGTGGGCCTGGATGGCGGCACGTGGACGGTTTTGCAGCCGTTGATGGAGGCTGGCTCGATGCCCAATCTGACGGCGCTTGCACACGAAGGCATCAGCGGTATTCATCATTCCACGATACCGCCGATTACGCCGGCCGCGTGGAGCACCTTCATGACTGGTTGCAATCCCGGCAAGCATGGCATTTTTGATTTTCAAGGGTATAATCGTCAAGATGAAGAAGCCTACATCGTCAACGCCACGAATTTGCTTGTGCCGACGCTTTGGCAGATTCTGAGTGAATTGGGTTTGCGTGTTGCCGTGGTCGATTTGCCGATGACTTATCCGCCGCCGCGTCTCAATGGCGTTTTGATCAGCGGCCTGCCGACACCGAATCGTGGATCCATTTTTACTTACCCGGCAAGCTTGCAGGATGAAATCGAGCGCCATCTTGGTTATCCCTGGCCGCTGTTGTACGAGGAGGAGCAACAACATGGGCTGCATACGAATCTGGAGGATTTCCTTGATTTGATGCGACGCTTTATCCATAGTCGTGGCGAGGCGATGCTCTATCTTTTGCAGCGCGAACCTTGGGATTTTGCTTTCATTCAGTTCCAATGCCTGGATTTTCTGCAGCATCCTTTTTGGAAATTTCTTGATCCCGGGCATCCGGCATTTTCTCAGGAGCAGTATCGGAAACTGGCAGCCGAGTTTTTCGTGCCGCTCGACGCGATGTTGGGGAAGTTGTTCGCGGCTGCTGCGAGCTCCATGGGGCCGGAGACACTGCGCGTGGTGGTTTCCGATCACGGTTTTCAGCGCCAGCGCACACGGGTGGAACTCAACCATTGGCTTTATCAACGCGGCTTCCTTTCGGCGCAAAACGCGCCATTGAGCTCATGGCAGCGCTATGCTGAGCTGTTGCGCCGAATTGACGTTTTTCATCTGCGCAAACGCTTGCTGAGCAAGTCGACGCATGCGACCTTGGCACGCATACTCAATCAGCAGATGATCGATCGCAAGCGATCGGTGGCATGGGCCTTCAGCTCGTTTTGGGGCTATCTCTATTTCGGCAGTCAAGCGTCGGCCGCCAATATTGAACGTCTCCTCAATTGCTTGCAGGACTGGCGGGATCCCCAGACCGGCGCACCGATTGTTCGCGCCATTCACCGGGCTCATACAATTTATCATGGGGAGGCGCTTGAACGCCTTCCCGACTTGATCGTGGAGCCGATGCCCGGTTACAGCTTCGCTTCGAAGACCTATTTTCGGAGTGGCAAGGTTTTTTCGCAGGTCAAAGACGACGAGGCACTCATCGGTCATCATGCACCGGAAGGCATCTATCTGTTGGCCGGCCCGAATGTCCGCAAGCGGAACAATGGCCATTCCTCGACCGTGGTTGATCTTCAGGACTTGGCACCGACATTGTTATACTGGATGCATCTTCCTGTTCCGCAGCATATGGACGGCGTCGTGAGAGCGGAATGGTTCGACCTGGCGACCCCTCCGTATGCACCAGAATACGCCGCCAAACCCTTTGAGCACGTCAGCGAAACGATCTTGACTAAAAGCGAACAGGAAGAAATCAAAGCACGGTTGCGAAGCTTGGGTTATTTGTGATGGTGATGACCGCCGAAAAACCTGCCGAAAAATGGCGGGAGCGCAGGCTGCAGAGCCAGGCGCGAGTCGCCATTCTGGCGCTACCCAAACCAGGCGGTATTGCATACTATGGCGCCTTGCTCGCCAATGCCATGAGCCGGCATTTTGAGGTCATGCTTGTTACTTCCGAAGAAATGCGCAAATTCGACTTTGATCCGAACCTGAAAGTGGCCGCGATTCGCAAAAATAAAATTTTGGGAGCGCCCAACCCGCTCGTGTACCGTCGAATTTTTCAACTGGTGAAAAATTTTCAACCGGTTCTCGTGCATGACACCTCCGGCAATGCTTTTCGATGGACGTTCGGGCTTTGGCCGGTGTTGGCGCGCCGTTGGCCGCTGATCATCACCGAGCATGATCCCGCACCACACCCAGGCATGGGAGGATTCTTTTCCTTCTTGACGCGACGGATTGCCTGGCAAAGCGCGCATCATTTGATCGTTCATGGCAAACAAAGCCGGCAGGTTTTACTCGAGGCTGGAGTAGAACCGTGCAAAGTATCAATCACTCGGCATGGCACTTTTGCGGTATACAATCGGAATCGGCACACCGAGGTTTCCGAAGAAGAGAATATCGTTTTATTCTTCGGCGAGCTGCGCCCCAATAAGGGCATTCATCGTCTCGCCGCGATAGCCCGCAGAGTTCGCGCGGTGTTTTCTACGGCACGATTCATCGTGGCAGGAAGGCGTACAAAATTGCCCAGCCGCGTTGCCAGTGCCAAAGTTCGACGCACGGTGGCCGCGTTGAAAGCAGAACCGGGATTCGAGGTTTATGATCGTTTTATCGAGGATGATGAGGTGGAACGGCTGTTTCGCCGCAGTGCGGTGGTCATGCTGCCGTATGAGGAAGCCAGCCAGAGCGGCGTCATTCCCGTGGCGTATGCCTTTGGCAAACCGGTGGTGGCATTTGATGTGGGTGACCTCAATGAAAGCATTATCGACGGAGAAACCGGTATTTTGGTGGGGCCGGGTGATGAGGACGGCTTTGCGCGCGCAGTTATCGGGCTGTTGAACGACAAAATCCGACGGCACGAAATGGGAAAGAATGCGAACCTTTGGGCGCAAAGAGAATTGTCATGGAATGTCATTGCAGATAGAACAGCGCAGATTTACAATCTCGTGCTTTCTCGAGCATAACACGGATATGGATAAACGAGTCGAAATCTTTTTTTTCTTTTTGTTTTTTGCCATCATGATGGTGCCGCTGTCGATGGAAATCGTGCCCGGCATCAGCATATATTTGTTTGATTTCCCGTTGCTGCTCTTGTATTGTTGCTTATATCTGCGCGTGTGCTTTCGCCAGACCCGGCTCATTTTTGGGGCGTTTGATTTGGTGTTCCTGGCCTTTTATGTCTGGCTGTTTATCACCTCGCTGCACGGCAAGGATTTTGACCTTAGTGTGAACTGGCTGCTTTATTGGGTTCGCGCGTACTTGATCATTTTTTACATGCGGCACACGGTCGGCAGTTTTATACCGGAAAAAGTGCTTTTCTTTGCCATTGGTTTTTGCCTGGTCGTGCAACCGATTTTGGCCATCCTGCAATCCATTACGCAATCCAGCATCGGGGTCGTCAAGCAATATTTTGGGGTAAAAAAAGAGCATCACTCGGCGTGGATATTTTACAACGAACGTGTGACAAGGGCACAAGGCACATTCGAGCATACGAACTATCTCGGCAATTGGCTGGTCATGCTCGTGCCATTCTTGCAGGCGCGCACACTCGATGAGCGCAACAAATTCAGAGTGCCGTTCGTTTTGTGGTGGTTCGTCTGCGCCACCGTTCTGATTTTGACTTTTTCACGTGCCAACTGGATGGCGTTTTTGTTGGGCGTTGCCGCTGTGGTATTCTTTGAGCACCGTTACCGCAACCCGTGGGCGGGTTGGCAGCGCTGGTTGGGATATCTGCTCATCCCGGCGATGCTGTTGGTTTTTGTCTATACTTTTTTTACCACAGAATTCCAATTGGTGTCAGAGATGGTGATTGCCCGAATCGGCATCACCTTTGCCGACCAAAGTTATGACATCCGCAGCGACTTGGTCAATGGTGCGTTGGTCGTCATGAAAGGCAATTTGTGGATGGGAGTTGGATTGGGCAACTCCAAAGCCATGATCCTGGAAAGCAATCCATTTATTCCCAAGTGGTTCACCGCCACGGTTCATAACATTTATCTGATCGTGGCGACAGAATCTGGCGTGGTGGGCGCCGTCTTGTTTATGATCATTATTTTATGGCCGCTGCTGCGCATTCTAAAAGCGCTTCGACGTCGCAAAATGGAAATGCATCGGGAGGGCATGGATTATCTGATCGGATTCATCGGTTGCTTTGTTGGCCTTTACTTCGCGATGTTGTGGTATGTCGGCATGTTGAATTCATGCGAATGGCCGCTGATCATGACGCTGATTGGCTCAGCACTTGGAATCAGCGAGCAGGCGCTGCGCAAGCCACGGGCTGTCGTGGAGAAAATCAATTACGTGCCAGCGAGCAGGTACCAACTGGCAGGAGTGGCGAGATGGTGACAGGCTATTTTGCTCGTTTGCGAAAGCAGAACCCATTGGTACGAAAGTCGCTCTCTCTGTTCAAACAAGTGCCTCGGTTCGGTGTTGCATTGCTGAAGTCCGGCGAGCCGCCCCATTGCTTGCTGGCGAATTCGTTTCCCAAGTCCGGCACGCATTTACTGAAGCAAGTCCTTTCTGCTTTTCCCGGCACGAGAAATTATGATTCGTTCATCGCCTCCATTCCACCGATTCGCTTCAAGGAAAGAAGCCAGCGAACCCTGTTGCGACGAATCAGCTGGATTGTGCCTGGCGAGCTGGTGGCCGCGCATTTGCATTATAGTCCGGCCTGCCATCAGGCGTTGCGTGCAAAAGGCTGCGTGCATTATCTGATCATCCGAGACCCGCGGGATGTCGTGGTGTCCGATGTGCATTATTTGACTTTTATGCACAAATACCACCGGCTGCATCACTACTTTGCGCACAAGCTGTCGAACATGTCGGAACGCATCCGCTGCGCGATTGAAGGCATTCCTGCGGGCACGGTGCCTTTTTACTTTCCGGACATCGGTCAGCGCTTCAGGCCTTTCCTGCCATGGTTCGATCAGAAGGAGGTTTGTGTCGTCAGATATGAGGAATTGACCTCGGAAAGGCGTCAGGCGTGTCTGCACCGGATGTTGGCTTTTTATGGTGACATCACCGGCACCCGGCGCAATCATGAGGAAATTTTGCGGATGATTGAGCGAAACATTGTTCCCGAGAACTCACATACCTTTCGCAAAGGTGGATCCGGCGGTTGGAGGGAGGTTTTTGAGCCGGAACACAAGCAGCTTATGAAAGAAATTGCCGGTGAGCTCCTGATTCGCCTCGGCTATGAAAAGGACCTGGATTGGTGATCATGAGAATTTTGATGATCAACAAATATCATCATATCGTCGGTGGTGCCGATCGTTATTATTTTTTGCTGTCGAAAATTCTTTCCGACCGTGGTCATGAGGTGATTGCTTTTTCCACGCGTCATCCGAAAAACTTTCCCTCGAAACACGAGGCTTATTTTGTTGAAAATTCCTTGACATACCAAAATTATTTGACCGCCGGGTTGCACCTGCAGGCGCGCGCCTTTTGCGACGGTGTTTATAATTGGCAGGCCAGGGAAAAAATTGAGGCGTTGATTGCCGCGACCAAACCCGAGGTCGCCCATGTCCACAATATTTTTTACCAGCTTTCGCCGTCGATTTTCGAGCCATTGCGCCGGCATGGTGTTCCAGTCGTGCAAACCCTGCATGATTATCAACCGGTGTGTGCCAATAACAAATTTTTAGCGAACGGAAAGATCTGCGAAGCCTGTAAAGATTCGCTCTTTTCCATCATCCGCAAGCGCTGTTATAACAACAATGCGAAAACCAGTGCGTTGGCATTTGTTTCCAAGGTGATCCATCGCACCCTCGGCCTGTATGAGAATCGTGTGGATCGTTTTATCGCACCCAGTATTTTTTTACGGGATAAGCTGCTCGAGCATGGCATGCCGGCGCAAAAAATCGTGCACATCCCGTATACGATCGACGAGCCGCAAAAATCGTTCGCCCGTCCTGGACCATGGGGCAATACGGTGCTTTATTTGGGTCGTCTTTCCCGGCACAAGGGTGTCCATACACTCATCGAAGCCATGGCACCTCTGCGTGCCTTGCGTCTGCAAATTGCCGGTCAAGGCGATGCCATGGACGATCTCAAGCGCATCATTGGCGAGCGCCAATTGCATCACATTGAACTGCTCGATTTCCTCACTCCGGCAGCGTGTTCAGAGGCACTGGCGAATGCCAGCCTGGTCGTCGTTCCTTCGGAATGGTACGAAAATTCACCGATGGTTATCTATGAAGCATTGGCCGCGGGACGCCCGGTTCTCGGCGCGCGCATTGGCGGCATTCCGGAGCTGCTGGCGCCTGAGTTTGGGGAATTGTTTGAGCCCGGGAATGTGCTCGATCTGCGGCACAAAATCGAGAGCTTGATGTTACAGCCCGGTCGTTTGCAGCAGATGGGCGCACGAGCGCGGCTCCATGCGTACCAACATTTCAATGTTGAGCAACATTATCAGCGGATGATGAGTTTGTACCATCAGCTTATTGCCGCCAAAAATCTGAACCAATATGGTTGCAAAAACAGACATACCCGGGTCGATTCTTCTTCGCGCATTACGGAGGTGACCGATGATGACCGGATGGCAGAAGCTCATGAATGTTAAAGGCGGTTGGATGCCGCTGAACACGTTAAAATTTTTGGACGGCCACAAGCATGGGAGAAGGTCTGTCATTTTATTTCATATGATCGCCGGAGTGATTTTTCTGATATGCCCGCTTGGTCTGATTATGGCGCAGACAAAAAAACAACAGGCGATGATGACAATCATTTCTCCGCAAACGGCAATGGTGCGCACACCAGGTACTTGGCGCCTGTCTTTTGTGATACAGGCAGACAGCATGGCCATTGGTGGCGGCTTGAAGATTCGCTTCGTGAAAGGATTTTCCCAGGTTCAGAATGAAGATCCCAATTCACCCAATTACGTGACAGTTTCGACCTCGAATCCACGGGCCACGGTTTCGATCACTTCCATTGATCAAAGAGACAGGCAGGTGCCTTGGGACTGGGATCGGAATGCCTGGGTCGTCACGGCAATGGTTGGGCAGCGGGCATTGTCCAGAGGTGATACGATTCATGTAGTCTACGGTGCCAATCCCCCCAAGGGGCGTTTGATGGCGTCGCCAACAGCATTTGTGGACACGGTGCTGGTTGCCTATGATCTTGAGGCAAGTGGAATTTATCGGGAACTGGCGCAGAAGCCGCTGATTGCAATTCTACCGCGTGCGCCTTACCGGTTGCGCGGGTATTTGCCCACCACGAGTCAGGTTGGTATGCCGGCAATTTTGAAAATCGTGGTCCGTGATGAGTATGACAATTTGGCGACCTCGTTCGTGGGGACGATGGTGCTGTCCGCGACCGACTCGTTGGCGATTTTGCCCAAAACAGTGGAATTGACACCGAGCGATAGTGGCCGGAAGAACGTCGAAGTTCGATTTCAAACGCGGGGCGTGCATTACGTAAAACTTCGTGCACTGGGAATGAGCCCGGATTCCCTCTGGCAGGTGCGCTCGAATCCTGTGAAAGTCACACTGCAGCCGCAATATTATCAGATATATTGGGGTGACTTGCACAGTCATTCATGCTTCAGCCATGATGGACATGGCCGGGACAGTTTTCGAAAGGCGCGTGATGTGGCGTGTCTCGATTTTTATGCGCTCACCGATCACACCTCCAATGACTACAAAACGCACGGTGGTCTTACCCAGCAGGAATGGGAGGCGACCAAGCGTAACGTCATTCGTTATCACGCACCAGGCCAGTTTGTGACCTTCCCGGCGTATGAGTTCAGTGCCGTTGCGCCCTCCGGCCACCACAACATTTATTTCAACGCACCGGACGACCGTATCGCGGAAATCCCGGTTTTTGCAGATAATATCTATCTGCAGGTGCAAAAAGTTTGGGAGCTGAAAGATGCCGTACTGCCTGCGGGTATTGACATGTTGACGATTCCGCAACACACCGGAGTTATTTGGCATTCCGAGGCGGTTACCAGACCATGGGTGAGTTTCGGCGAGGGGTTTGCCAATCCCCAGTTGCGAACACTCATTGAAATGTATTCCGCCCACGGTTCCAGTGAATGGTATGCTCCGGAGCATCCGCTTTCATACAGGTCGTTATGGCAGGGAGAGCGTGATTGTGCAAGCGGCCCGCATTATGCTCAGGACGCCTGGGCAGTTGGTGAAATGCTGGGTGTAATTGCCTCGAGCGACGATCATTCATCGCGTCCCGGCCAGGAATATTATGGCTTGACCGCGGTCTATGCCAGAGAATTGACGCGTGATGCTGTGTGGGACGCGTTGAAAAAACGCCGCACGTATGCCACCACCGGCCAGCGCATGATTGTGCAATTCAATATTGACGATTTTCTGATGGGTTCGCAGATTAAGCTGGAAACTGGCAAGTATCCAAAGATCAATTTGCAAGTGGACGGCACCGATGATCTTGATTTCGTCGAAGTTTTGCGGTGGGACTGGCGCAAACGTCCGACCAAGAATGGGCATCCTTTCTTTGAAACCATCCGGTTTCTCGAGGCGAAAGGTAGCCGTGTCGTCGACAGCTTTGTCGACAGCACGTATGACGGCTCATCGATTTATTACCTGCGTGCCAAGCAGAAGCGCGATATTATGGATTTGAATCAACGCGTTTATCGCCAGGTATGGGCCTGGTCAAGCCCAATCTGGGTTGTCGCTCCGCAATTACTCGATACGTCGGGCTCCAAGCCGGCGCCACAGCAATTGCAGTTGCGACCGAACTATCCGAATCCGTTCAGCCGTCAAACCTCGTTCACATATTATGTGCCGCGCGACGGCAAAGTGGAAATCTCACTCTACAACGTCCTCGGCCAGCGTGTGCAAAGGCTGCTTCATGAAGTTCAGACTACCGGCTGGCATGGCCTGGAGATTTCCGCGCGCAATTTGGCCGAAGGAATATATTTTATTCGTCTGGAAGTGGCAGGGCAGGTGGGGATGAAAAAAGTCATTTTAATTCGATAACCCTGAATGCAATTTTTTGTTATGCGCATACGCGAAACTAAAGAAAATTCATTCATTCACTTTCACCCAATTGCCCTCATGATTTTTTTGAGCATGATACTCGCGCTCTTTTTGGGAAAAAACGCAAGTGCTGCAGGGATTCGTGCGCTCGTTACTCCTGCTGTTGCCTCGGTGCGAACTCCCGGCACCTGGCGAGTATCGCTCATTGTGGAGGCGGACCGCATGGCTGTTGGCGGTGGCGTAAAAGTTCGCTTTGGTCGCGGGTTTAACAAGATTCAAAATACCAATCCGGAGCTGGCTGGTTATGTTGAAGCCAACACTTCCAATTCCAAAGCCAGCGTCACCATCGCTTACATAAAATGGATGAAGGATCCGCAGGTGCCGTGGGAGTGGGATAATAACGCCTGGGTGGTCACGGCACTCGTTGAGCAACAAGCCTTGTCCAGGGGGGATACGATCCACCTGGTTTTTGGCGCCAATCCTCCCAAGGGACGCCTACTCCCTTCGCCGACTGCCTATGTGGATACCATCTTGGTGGCTTATGATCTTGATGGGAGTGGAAATTATCTGGAAGTTGCGCAAAAACCGGTAATCGAAATACGACCGCTCGCTCCGTATCGGTTGTACGGATATTTGCCCACTTCGAGTCAGATCGACACGCCGGCCACTTTGAAAATCGTTGTCCGTGACTATTATGACAACTTGGCGACCTCATTTGTGGGAACGATCGCGTTGTCCGCGACCGACTTGTCCGCGATATTCCCGAAAACAGTGGACTTGACACCGAGCGATCGCGGCCGTAAAAACCTCGAGGTACGGTTCCAGACGCGCGGCATCCATTACCTTGAGCTTCGCGCGATTGGAAAGACCCCGGATTCCCTCTGGAACGTGCGTTCGAATCCGGTCAAAGTTGCGCTGCAGTCGCAATTTTATCAGGTGTTTTGGGGTGATTTGCACAGCCATTCGAGCTTCAGCAAGGATGGCCATGGCCGGGATAATTTTTTGAAAGCACGGGACGTTGCCTGCCTCGATTTTTATGCGCTCACTGATCATACCAGCAATGATTGGAAGGAGCATGGCGGACTTACCGCGCAGGAATGGGAGGCGACCAAACGCGAAGTCATTCGGTACCACCAGCCGGGGAAGTTTGTGACTTTCCCGGGTTATGAATTCAGTGCCGGTGCACCCTCGGGCCATCACAACATTTATTTCAACGCACCGGACGAACGCATTCCGGATATTCCGGTCTTCGCCGATGATGTTTATCCGCAGGTGCAAAAGGTTTGGCAACTGAAAGACACCATGCTGCCTGCGGGCATTGACATGTTGACGGTGCCGCACCATACCGGTGTTGTCCGGAATCTTGACCTGGGCACTGGCCCGTGGGTGAGTTTCGGCCAGGGGTTTTCCAATTCCAAGTTGCGGCCACTCATTGAAATTTATTCACTCCATGGGTCCAGCGAATGGTATGCTCCTGAGCATCCGCTCTCTTACAGATCGTTGTGGCGGGGTCTTCAGGACTGTACGAGCGGCCCACACTATGCTCAGGACGCCTGGGCTGCCGGCGAAACGCTGGGGGTGATTGCCTCGAGTGACGACCATTCGTCGCGTCCGGGACTGGAATGTTTTGGCTTGACTGCGGTTTATGCCAGAGAATTGACTCGTGATGCTGTCTGGGACGCTTTGAAAAAACGCCGCACCTATGCCACCACCGGCCAGCGCATGATTGTGCACTTTAGCATCGATGGTTATCTCATGGGTTCGCAGATCAAGCTGGCTCGTGGCAAATATCCGAATATTCAGCTTGAAGTGCATGGTACTCAGGATCTTGATTTCGTCGAAGTCTTGCGATGGGATGGCCGTTCACGTCCGTACAAGAATGGGCATCCCAGCTTTGAAATCATAAAATTGATCAGAGGAGAAGGACGACGCGCAATCACCAGCTTTATCGACAGCACTTATTCTGGCGCATCGATTTATTATCTGCGCGCCAAACAGAAACCCGATGTCTGGGATCCAACCAATGGCGCTTACCGCCAGTCCTGGGCATGGTCAAGTCCCATCTGGGTGAGTGAACCAATAATCCTGAATGCCCAGAATACCGAGCTTGTGCCGAGACAGCTGCAACTGCGGCCGAATTACCCGAATCCATTTGCTCGTCAGACCTGGTTTGCTTATTATGTGCCGGGCAGCGGCAAAGTGACAGTTGCGCTGCACAATATTCTTGGACAGCAAGTACGGCCGCTGCTTCATGAATTCCAAACCGCTGGCTGGCATGGCCTGGAGATTTCGGCGCAGGATTTGCCGGAGGGATTGTATTTCATTCGACTCGAGGCCGAAGGACAGATACGCACTCAAAAAATCATTGTAATGAAGTAACACCGACATAACTGTTGTTCCATTTTCTCGAATTATCCATGCAAACTTTGAGAATATTGTGTTTTTGTTGCATGCTTTCAGTTCTGCCTCCAAGCAACGTTAAAAACGCCAAAAGTCAGGCCCGGGAGACGCGCCGTCCCAACTTCCTGATCATTATCAGCGATGACCAGCGCCACGACACCATGGAATTTATGCCGCGTACCAAAGGGCGTTTAATCGACCAAGGCGTTCTCTTTACACACGGTTATGTGACCACGCCACTGTGCTGCCCGAGTCGCGCCAGCATACTCACGGGCATGTATGCGCACAACCACGGCGTGCGCGTCAATGAAGACCCGCTGCGCTTCAAGACCTTTGTCGATCATCTGCATGAGAATGGTTATTACACCGGCCTGGTTGGCAAATATCTGAATTCATGGGATGGTTCGCCCCGGCCGGAGTTTGATTTTTGGGCATCGCATGCAGGAGGGAGCGTCAGTTATACAGACCCACGACTGAACATCAACGGTACGTGGCGCAAACAGTCCGGATATGTCACGCACATATTTCGCGACCAGGCACTGGAATTCTTGAGTCATTCGGCACAACAAACGAAACCCTTTGCGTTGGTTTTTGCTCCCAATGCACCGCATCAACCGGCCACCCCTGCTCCCGGTGATGAAACGCTCTACCCTGATCTGCCGCCGAACCGGCCACCAAACTTCAACGAAGAGGACGTCGCGGATAAACCACTGTGGCTCCAAACATTGTTTTCTCCCTTGACACCCGTACGCATCGAGACGATCGAGGCGTTGCGTGGCAATCAAATTCGGAGCTTGAACGCCCTCGACCAGGCGGTTGATACTCTGCTTACTTTACTGAATCAACAAGGCCGGCTCAACACCACCATGGTGATTTACATTTCGGATAATGGCTATTTCTGGGGTGAGCATCGTCTTACCGAGAAGTTGAGAGTATATGAATCGGCCAGCCGGGTACCGTTCATGTTGTACCACCCGCCATTGGTGCGAGGTCCGGTGGTGGAGGAAAGATTGGTTGCCAACATCGATCTCGCGCCGACAATTTATGAGCTTGCCGGTCTGCCGATACCACCGGAGGTGGATGGACGTTCGCTCGTGCCACTCCTGCAGGGAAAAAATGTTTGGCGGAACGAGCTGTTGATTGAAGGATGGTCTCAGAACCTGCCAATACCGCCCTACTTTGCCATTCACACGGGTCAATTTGTCTATGTGGAAAACAAAGGCGATCGTGCGGAACTGTATGATTTAACCAGTGATCCTTATGAGCTCGAGAATCAAATAAACAACTCCTCCTATGGTACGATTATCGATACCTTGAAAAAGCATCTGCAATTGATCTCGTTGGTCAAAGATACTCTGCCGGCTTCGCCCAAGGGTTTTTCATTGTATCAGAATTATCCCAATCCTGTACGGTTGTCCGATCATGCTCCGGCAACCATAATTCGCTTCTCGCTGCCGCAGCGTTCTCATGTCAGGCTGAGATTGTATGATACGTTGGGCCGCCAAGTGGCGACATTGTTGGAGAAAGAATTGCCAGCGGGTGAACACGGCGTGGTTGTGAATAAAGTTGAGTTCGCGAGCGGAGTATATTTCTATCGGATTGAAGCCGGCTCGCTGAAACAAGAACGGCGGATACTGGTGATAAAATGATCCGTAATGCTCGTGTGCGTGGGCATCGGGGCATAGTCATAAAAGCACAAGAGTGAAAAAGAGTGAATGCAAGATTATTTCGGATAACTATCGTGCCATTCTATTATTTCTTGATCGGCTTGTTAGTCGCCGGTTGCAATTTGTTTGCGGATGAAGAGCCGGGCGCGGTCGGGGCGCGTGCCCCGCGTTGCATTCAGCCACAAACTCGAATCATGAATCCCGGATTCGAGCTTGGCCAGGCACATTGGAAAGTCATTGCCGCGGAAATGATCGGCGCGAAGGTGAGCTCGGATTCCTTGTCCGTTTACGAAGGCTCCCGGGCGCTGAAAGTCGACCTCGAAAAAGCCAAACGGTTTTCCCGCAGCTCATTTCTGTTGGCAAGCCCGTGGGTGACTTTGTCGGACGGTGGGAATTTTTCTTTTTCTCTTTGGATCAAAAGCAACCGGCCCGGCGCGAAGGCCGCGCTGCGTATTTTCAATAACATTTCCAGAGACGGCATGCGCAGCGGCAGATTACAACCGAAGCCGTTGATAAAAGAGTTTCGCTGTGATCAAAACTGGAGCCAGATCATTTTTACCGGCGCACTGCCCGCGGCGGAAAAAAATAATTACCGCTTTGCGGTGCAATTGTCCGATCCGGCCATCTACTGGCTGGACCAGGTCGAGATTTTGCAAAATGACCGGCTGATTACGCTGACCCCGGAAATTGAAGCCGTCTTGCAACCGCTTCCCGCAGCGACCACGTTTTATCCGGCAACCGGCCGTGCCGAAGCACTTTTGTGGGTTGTCAATCATTCGACTCATGCGCGTCAATTGCAATGGTCAGCCCGCCAGCGTGCACGACTCAATGCTTTTGAGCAACCAGTAACCGCCCAAATCGATTTGGCGCCACGCCAAATTTATTTGACACGGCTGCAGTTTGAGATGCCTTATGCCGACATCTATGAAGTGCGTTGGGAACTCCGCGATCAAAATTCCAAATTGATTCAAAGTGACAAGATGCCGCTTGCAGCCATGAATCAACAGCTTCCGCGCGCCGACGGCGGCAACCCGGTATGGGGCCTGCATCTCAACGCCGTGAACTGGGAAGCGACATTGCCGATTTTGCGAAATGCCGGCGTCCGTTTCCTGCGCAATGTGGCACTTCTGCATTGGGACCTCGTGGAACCCAAGCCCGGCGCATGGCAATGGCCGGATTCCCTGGTGCAATTTCTCCGCACGCAAGGCTTTTCGATCCTTGGCAAGTTGTGTTTCACACCCAAATGGGCGATTGATCCGGCCAAGCTGAATGATTGGCTGACACAGAACAAGATGCCTCAGTCGCTCGAGGCCTATCGCAACTATATTCGCAGCGTCGTTTCGCACTATCGGCATGACATTGACTGTTGGGAGATCTGGAACGAGCCCAATTTGCCAAGATATTTCGACGGTACGCCGCAGGATTATGCCACGTTGCTCACTGCTGCAACCGAGGAATTGAAAGCCGTGCAACCTGATGCGCAAGTCGCTGGTTACTCTGTCACCTTGATCTACAAACCTGAAACACGCAATTTTGTCCAGGCGGTCATCAATGCGCAGCCCAATCTTCGATTGGACGCATTTGCTTTTCATCCCTATTCTCTGGCTTCGCCCGAAGAAACCGGCATTAGTGAGAAAATCGATGATTACCGTACGCTCATTACCGAACATCAGGGGTCCACGCCACAACTGTGGAGCACCGAGTTCGGCTATCCCGGGAAAGACACGGTCAATGATGCCATCGCCTACAATCCGCCGGCGCCGCCGCGTACGATCGGCGAGCTGTCGCAAGCAGCATACCTGGTGCGGGCAACGGGTTTGTTGAAAATGGCCGGAGTGAAATATTTCTTTGCCTATGCCTTAGACAGCGAGCGCATCGATCGCGGCCCGGATGTCTATGGAATGTTGGAGGAAAATTGGATCGCCGCTCCCAAACCGGCGTTACTGGCATATTTGACTTTGGTGGCACTGCTCGGTGATGCCAAGTTCGAACGACGTCTCGACCTCGGTGATCCCGAAACTTTTCTTTTGCAATTCCGGCGGTATGACGGTAAAAATATTGGCATGCTCTGGACAACGAAACGAGAAAAAAATGTCAATTTACCGAAAGCCTTGCTTCGTTCCGAGCGGTACGATCTTTTTGGCAATCGGATAAACAATAATTCTGCCACGGTTACAGTTACACCGATACCAGGTTATTTTATGTTTTGAGAATGTGGAATCAACAAGGCAAATCACATCCTTGAACCAACATCTTTGACTTTTTGCCATGTTTAAAAAACACGCACGTTTGCTGACAACGGTTCTCGCCATTGGCGACTTGGCAATCACAGGGGCAGCATTTTATGGCGCTTTCTGGTTGCGCGTATATTCCGGGTGGCTGCCGGCCATCAAGATTCCCAGGTTTGAAAATTATCTGATCATTCTCGGCCTGACGTTGCCACTCTGGTTGACGTTGTTCATGTTTTTCAAACTTTATACGCCGCGCCGCAGCGCTTCGGTGTTTGCCGATGCCAAACCGCTTTTTTTGAGCATTGGTTTCGGCGTCCTGTTCATTTCGGCATTCACTTTTTTTTATCGGGAAACCTCCTTTTCGCGCCTGACTTTTATACTCTTCGGCGGTTTGAATTTCTGCCTCCTGTTCGCCGAAAGAGTCCTCATTCGCACCGTGCTGCACATTGTTCGGCGGCGTGGTTACAATTTCCGGCGCCTGTTGATTGTTGGTGCCGGCGAGCTGGGTATGCGCGTCGCCCATGCCGTTTATCTACATCCGGAAATGGGTTATCGCATCGTCGGCTTTCTCGATGATTATCTGGATGCCCGCGCCTTTGCCCAGGAGAGCGGCTTTGAGATTCTCGGCAAAACCTTCACCGTTGCCGAAATCGTCGAACGCTACCGGGTTGACAAAGTCATCGTTGCGCTGCCGATTCAGGCAATCCGCAAGATTTCCAACATCGTACAGATTTGCGAACGCGAAGGCGTACCCACCGACATTGTACCGGATTTTTTCAAATTCATCCAGCCCCGCACACGCGTTCAAAATTTTGCCGGCTTGCCGCTGATTAGCGCGCGTTTTACCCCGGTCGATTCCCTGGCTTATCGCCTCGGTAAACGGATTTTTGATATTGTGTTTTCGAGTCTGGCACTGGTGTTGCTTTCGCCGTTATTTTTGCTCATCGCGCTCGGTATCAAGCTGACCTCGCCCGGGCCGATCTTTTTTGCGCAGGAACGGGTGGGCGCCAATCGCCGGCCGTTTCGTATGTTGAAATTTCGTACCATGCGGGTCTCGAGAAGGCATGACAGCGACACCATTTGGACCAGGCCGAATGATTCCCGCATCACACGCTTTGGCGCATTTTTGCGCCGCACCAGTCTCGATGAATTGCCGCAATTCATCAACGTGCTCAAGGGTGACATGAGTGTGGTCGGGCCGCGCCCGGAGCGCCCGTTCTTTGCCGAGCAATTCAAAACCGAAGTACCGCAGTACATGGTGCGGCATCAGGTTAAAACCGGCATCACCGGCTGGGCGCAGGTCAATGGCTGGCGCGGCGACACCTCGATCAGCAAGCGTGTGGAGCATGATCTTTATTATATCGAAAACTGGTCTTTTGGTTTTGATCTGAAAATCATCCTGAAGACCATTTCCAACGGCCTGGTGCATAAAAACGCTTATTGAATCACGAGTTGACAACTTGAGTGTGATGGTTTGATTGGTTGATTCAGGATGCAACGCTGATAAATTTCAGATGGCACACAAACTTCACGATCATGCCCAATGGCGCCTCGCGCTCGTCAGCGAGCAATATGCACCGGACCTCAGCTCCACTGCCCAGCTTTTTGAGGAATTGGTCAAGCAGTTTTTGGCGAGCGGTGCGGAAGTACGCGTGTGCACCATGACGCCGGGCTATGTTGCCAATGCGCCCAAAGCGCCCTGGCGGGAAAAGCGCAACGGCGTGCACATCTGGCGCGCGCCACGTCTGCCTTTTGCGCGCACCAATCGCTTCGGTGAAGCGCTGAACTGGATTTGGGGCGTCATGTCCATGGCTGCTATGGCGCTTTTTGTGCCGCGTCGCATCCCTTTACTCATCGGCACCAATCCGCCGATGGCGCATATCATCGGTGCGCTCATGAAAGTGCTCAAGGGCCAGCGATATATCGCGTTGTTCTATGATTTGCATCCCGAGCTTTCCTGCGCTGTTGGTATGCTGCGGCCGGGCAGTCTGATCGATCGTATGTGGCGCCGCATAAATACTTGGGCCCTGCGCCATGCGGACTATGCGATCTGTTTGGGCACCTATATGGAAAAAACCGTGAAGGCGCGCTGGCCTGCCGCACGCACCATCATCATTCCCAATTGGTGCGATCCCAATCTCGTTCACGTTCTGCCCAAAACCGAAAGCCAATTTGCGCAACAGCATCAGCTCCATGATAAATTTGTCGTGCTTTTTTCCGGCAACATGGGCTGGCGCCAGCGCCTCGAAATCTTGCTCGACGTCGCAGAAAAAATGTTGGACGCGCCGATTCGTTTTGTATTCATCGGTGAAGGCGCGAAAAAAAACAAGCTGGTGGAATCAGCAAAGGCTCGCGGTTTGCACAACGTGCTGTTCTTCCCGTACCAGCCGCGTACCCAAATGGAGCACTCATTGGCAGCCGCGGATGTGGCCGTCGTCTCGCAGGAGCGTGAAGTCATCGGTTGTGGCGTCCCCTCGAAAATTTATACCAACATGGCGAGCGGCCGTGCGCTGCTCGGCCTGGCCAGCCAGCCGTGCGAATTGACTGACTTGATTCGTGAGGTCAATTGCGGGTGGAATTTTGACGAAGATCATGACGCCGATGCCATAGCCGAAAAATTGCGGGAATTGATCAGAAACCCGTCCGAGGCAATAAAAGCCGGCCAGCGCGCCCGGCGCTATTTCGAGCAACATTTTACTTTGCAAATTGCGGCAGCGAAATATGAAAAGCTCATCAAGGAGCTGAATCAACGCGGCCCGGCTCCGTCTCTTTTCGCGCCCTGGCTTCCGCCGTGGCGGTCGTGCAGGCCGGTTCGTGATCATGACCATCACGAATCTAATGGCCGGGCACGGCTTGTGCAGAAACCGCATGGCGTCGCAATGCAGAGGCAAGAAGCAGAAGTTCAAGGATGAAAAGAATGAGAAATCAATCAGCAGGACGCTGGCACAGTGATCATGGCAAGGCTGTTTGGGTTTGGAGCGTGATCTTGCTTGTGTTGGTCATGGTAAAAATCCTCCCAGCGCAAGAGCTCGCCACGCTCCCCACCAATCATTGGGCGTACGAATATCTGCAACAGCTCGGTTTGCGGCAGCGGTTGCCTGGTACGATGTTGCTGACCCTGCCATTCAGTTATCAACAAATTGCGGCAATGTCGGACAGTGCCGAACCTTTGGCTCACAGCACCGCCCAGCAATTCTGGCTGCAAAGATTGCGTGCGCTCACGGCTACTCCCAACGCATTGCAGCCGCGCATACAGGCAGGATGGCGTATCATCGAGAAAACTGGAAGATTGAACCACGAGAATGTGCGGTCCCGGTTGGCCGTGCGCAGCCATCTCGGAATTTTTCCGGATCGGCATCTGGCATTGTTCAATGTGATCAATATGGATCAGGAGCTTGGTGATGATCCGCAGTATATCGGCAAACGCTGGCGTGGCTTTACCGGTTTTTCCGAGCAGGCTTACGCGCTCTTGCATTTTGACAAATATTTGGTTAAATTCGGGCGTGACTTTGTTTGGTGGGGCAGAGGCCGGGACGCCACCCTGCTGATTTCGGATCATTCGCGGCCAATGGATCACCTGCTCGCACAACTCGATTGGCCCCGGCTGCGTTTGACCTATCTGGCTGCCAGGCTCGATCGCATGCCGCTGCCGGATTCCCTGGTGGCGCGATACAATGTGGATTTTGCTGAGCGTTATTTGGCTGCCGGCCGCGGTGAATTCGAGCTGGTCAAAAATCGGCTGCGTCTGGCCGTCACGCAAATGGTTTTGCATGGCGGACCCCATCACAATTTTGAATGGTATTATTTGAATCCGTTCATTTTTTATCATGGCGAGCAACTGAACGAGAAAGAACTGAGCAAGAACCAGGGCGGTAATACTTTGGGCGTGGTGGATTTCGTGGCACGCCTGCGACCGCGCGTCGAGTTTTATGGCCAACTGCTGGTCGACGATGTGCAAATTGAGAAGACCCGGCGCGGCGATTTGGAGCCGAATGAAATTGCCTGTCTTGTTGGAATCGAAATCGCCGATCCCGTGAGCCTGGATGCAACAACCGTCGGGTTGGAATACACACGGGTTGCCAATCGTACCTATAACACACTCGTTGCGTGGGAAAAATTTTTGCACCGCCATCGGCCGATTGCTCATTTCCTCGGCAACGATTTTGATCGCTGGCTGTTACACGCCAGTATGTATGCCGGTGCAAACGTGCAGCTCAATTTCACCACGGAGCTGCTGCGACGTGGCGAAGGCCGGATCGACTCAGTATTCGACCAGTCGTTCAAGCACTACTCATTAGCGCAGGGCTATCGCGAAAAATTTCCCACTGGCGTGGTGGAGAAAAGTTGGCATCTGCGTCTCGAAGCACGCTGGCATCCGCGCCCGGGATTTTTCCTGTCGGCGCATGGACAATACTCGCGGTATGGAAATTTTGCTCATCGCAACGGCGCCCATGAAACAGATACCGGTTTTTTCCTGCGCCTCTGGTGGGAAAAAGATTGGTTGATTCCAATTGGTCAATGAATATTTATCGTGTCGCTTGCTCCGCCCCGCATCATGACAAGAAACAGGGAACGGCGGGGTGGAGGAGGCACCCTTTTTCAGGGAGAAGAGTCATAGATGAACCAGACCGAACAATTCATCCGCGACGTGATCGAAGAAAGCATCAACGTCAAGAATGCTTTGCTGCAAAGCTGCATCCCCGAGATTCTCGAAACCGGACTCGAGCTGGCGCGGTCAATCCGCGCCGGTGGAAAAATTCTGTTCTGCGGCAACGGCGGCAGCGCCGCGGATGCACAGCACCTGGCAGCGGAAATGGTTGGCCGCCTTCGTCGCGAGCGCCGGCCATTGGCGGCCCTGGCTTTGACCACGGACACTTCGATTCTGACTGCTGTCGGCAATGATTACAGCTTTAAAGATATATTCGCCCGACAAGTGCAAGCTCACGGCCTTCCCGGCGACGTTCTCGTCGGCATCAGCACCTCCGGTAATTCGGAAAATGTGCTCGCGGCCATGCAAGTCGCGCAGAAACAAGAATTGATCACAGTGGGTTTGCTCGGCAATGATGGCGGCAAGCTCGCGGCCGCGGTCGATTACAAAGTGCTCGTCCCGGCCAAAGACACCCAACGCATCCAGGAATGTCACATCCTGATCGGTCATATTTGGATGGAGATGATCGAACGAGAGCTGTTCGGGTATTGATCTTCGTGCAGGGACGCCACTTGACTAAATTGGATGAGGTTGACGGTTTGCCAATTGCCCTGCCAACCGGCGACCGGCCAACCAGCAATCTATGATTGATTGGCACGACAACAAAACACCGCTCTTCGTTTTTCTCGATCGTGACGGCACCCTGATCGAAGAGAAAAACTATCTGGATCGGGTTGAAGACATGGCTTTCATCGACGGCGCGGAACAGGCGGTTGCACGCTTGAATGCCGCTGGTTTCAAGGTCATCGTGATCAGCAACCAATCCGGCGTGGCGCGCGGCTTTTTTCCTGAAAGCACAGTTCACGCAATCCATCGCGCCATTCAAGCGCACCTGGAAAAGCACGGTGCACATATTGACGCGTTTTATTATTGTCCCCATCATCCGGAGGACAATTGCTCTTGCCGTAAACCCAAAACCGGAATGTTGGAACAGGCTGCTCAGGAGTTGAATCTGCCTTTGTGGGGTTTCATGGTGGGAGACCGCACGAGTGATTTGGCGGCAGCGCGCGCGGCCGGACTCACGCCAATCCTGGTGCGCACCGGTTATGGCGAGGAGACACTTGCCGAAGGCAATGTCGATGCCGATTTTATCGCGGCAGATCTGAAAGAAGCCGTGGAATGGATTTTGTCGTCGAACACTTCCCCAACACAAAATGGTTAACCGTCTAACCGGCCAACGTTCTTAGTGAAAAAGCCGGAGATCACCTCTCCGCTTTCCACCCATAGAAAAGCCCTCAACGAATGATTCGAAGAGGGCTTTCTTTTTTGCGCAAAGGCCGGCCGGTATCTTTTGAATGATGAAAAAAATTGACTCAGATTTTTGGCCAAACCAAAAGCAGCAACAGCAGTAATGCCTCACTTGCTGGTGGAATGGATGATTCCCACGGATGTCATTCTGCAAGACTGCGTCCGTGGGCCTACGGCTCGTAGAGCTACGCCCGCAGGGAATCTTCTTGAGTATTAGAACAGTGCGCATGTCGGTGGGGAGACTTCTATTTTCTTTTATCACCGCCGATGATAAGCGCGGCCAGTGTGGCCATTGTGGCTGAAACACCGAATGTCACCGGGGCGCCAAATTCCTTCCACAACCATCCCGCCAAACTGCTCGCGATGAGCATCGCCAGACCTGTTGCCATATAAAAAAGTCCGATGGCACTGCCAAGATGTTCTGGCGTCACGAGATCGGCAATCGCGGCTTTGCTTATGCCTTCTGTCATGGCTGCATAAAAACCGTACAGTACGAACAGCGGCCAGATCAACCACGCGGCAGATGAAAGAGCGAATCCGGCGTAAACGACCGCGAAAATGAGAAAGCCCAATTGCAGCACCCGATAACGACCAAGCCGGTCCG